>CADBVZ010000032.1 GCA_902798285.1 uncultured Prevotella sp.
CTTCCGTCTGATTAAGGATGTGGAGCAGCAGAGCACCTTTGGCAAGGATCTCGACCTGGAGCAGCTTGTTTACTTAGGTTGGTGGCTGGTACGCTGGATTAACCGTTGGTTTACCATCTACGTGTTCGACTGGCTCACTTCATGGGGCTTTGGCATGGGTATCGTTCTGATTCTGATCACCCTGTTACTGAAGGTCATCACCTTCCCGATGGTGAAGAAGAGCTATATGTCGAGTGCCAAGATGCGTGTGCTGAAGCCGAAGCTCGACGAGGCCACCAAGCAGTACGACAAGCCTGAGGACTCGATGAAGAAGCAGCAGGCCATGATGCAGATGTATTCGCAGTATGGTGTTTCACCTCTCGGAGGCTGTCTGCCGATGCTGATCCAGTTCCCCATCTGGATGGCCATGTTCTTCTTCGTGCCTAACGCCATACAGCTGCGCCGCGAGTCGTTCCTTTGGATCGACGACCTCTCCACCTACGACCCCATCATCGAGTGGGGCACGAACATCTGGGGTATCGGCGACCACCTCTCTCTGACCTGTATCCTCTTCTGCGTATCGAATGTGCTTTATAGCTACATGACCATGCGCCAGCAGAAGGACCAGATGGTAGGTCAGCAGGCTGAGCAGATGAAGATGATGCAGTGGATGATGTACCTGATGCCAGTGATGTTCTTCTTCATGTTCAATGACTATAGCTCAGGTCTTAACTTCTACTACTTCATCTCGCTGTTCTTCTCAGCTGCCATCATGTGGGTGCTCCGCAAGACAACGAACGACGAGAAACTGCTCGCCATCCTCGAGGCTAAGTACAAGGAGAACAAGAACAATCCGCAGAAGAAAACCAGCGGACTTGCTGCCCGTCTGGAGGCTATGCAGAAGCAGGCAGAGGAGATGCAGAAGCAGCGTATGAATCAAAAGCGATAACAATATGAAGAAGCTAACAACCTTAGTTGCCTTAGTAGCTCTGATGCTGCCAGGTAGCGTAAAAGCAGATAACGACGTGAAAATCGGAAAGCAGAATATCAAGCTCGAAAGCAACCTGATGACCCCTGAGGCCCTTTGGGCCATGGGGCGCATTGGTGCTGCCGAGGCTTCGGCTGATGGTAAGCAGATTGTTTACCAGGTTGGCTATTACAGCGTGAAAGCCAACAAGAGTCAGCAGAAGATAGCCATCATCAATGCTGATGGTACAGGAAACACCACGCTGACTACAGGTCAGAAGAGTGAGACTGATCCTACTTGGTATCAGGGCAAGATAGCCTTCCTCACTGGTGGACAGCTCTGGACGATGAACCCCGATGGTTCTGATCGCAAGCAGATTTCGAAGACCTCAAAGGATATCGAAGGATTCAAGTTCTCGCCTGATGGCAAGAAGGTAATTCTGCTCCACTCCATCGATTTCCACGAGGTGATCAAGAAGAACCCCGATGATCTGCCTAAGGCTTCAGGTCGCTTGGTAACTGACCTGATGTATCGCCACTGGGACCACTATGTGGAGTCGATTCAGCATCCCTTCGTGGCTGATGTGACTGAGGATGGCATCAAGGATGGCATCGACATCCTCGAGGGCGAGCCTTACGAGTGTCCGATGGAGCCATTCGGTGGCATCGAGCAGTTGGCTTGGAGTCCTGACTCAAAGACCATCGCCTACACTTGTCGCAAGAAGACGGGTCTGGCCTATTCCATCTCGACGGATTCTGACATCTATATATATATAATAGGTACGCGCGAGACAAAGAACCTCTGTAAGCCCGAGGGATATAAGGATCCTGAGGTTGATCCGACCACCTCTCTGAGGTATCAGAGTGTGAACGCCAAGGAGAATCTCGTGAATAATGTGGGCTACGACACCAACCCTCAGTTCTCGCCCGATGGCAAGTATGTGGCTTGGCTCTCGATGGAGCGCGATGGCTATGAGGCCGATCGTAACCGTCTGTGTATCTATAACTTAGCAACTGGCGAAAAGAAATATATGTCAGAGTCGTTCGATTCAAACGTTGATGATTTCGTTTGGAGCGACTCGAAGGATGCGATGATCTATTTCATTGGCGTTTGGCATGCTACAGAAAACCTCTATGCCATCAACTGGAAGGGCGAACTGAAGCAGCTCACAAATACATGGGATGACTTCGGATCGATCCACCTGATGAACAATGGCAAGCAGCTGCTGATGGAACGTCATAACTTCACATCGCCTGCTGACCTCTATATCGTAACTCCTAACTTCAAGAAGCCCGAGAAGACTGAGATTGCTCAGCTCACCTTCGAGAACAAGCACATTCTCGACCAGTTGGCCAAGCCCACTGTTCAGCAGCGTTGGGTGAAGACCAGCGATGGTAAGGAGATGTTGACCTGGGTGATTCTGCCACCTAACTTCGACGAAACTAAGAAGTACCCCACTCTGCTCTTCTGCGAGGGTGGTCCTCAGAGTCCTGTTTCTCAGTTCTGGAGCTATCGTTGGAACTTCATGATCATGGCTTCTCAGGGTTATGTGGTGGTAGCGCCCAATCGTCGTGGACTGCCTGGATTCGGACAGGAGTGGCTCGAGGAAATCTCAGGAGACTGGACTGGTCAGTGCATGAAGGACTATCTCGCAGCTATCGACGATGCTGCTGAGAATCTGCCTTATGTAGACAAGGATCATCTGGGTGCTGTAGGTGCTTCGTTCGGAGGTTTCTCGGTTTACTATCTGGCTGGTATCCACGAAAAGCGCTTCAAGGCTTTCATAGCCCATGATGGTGCTTTCAATCTGGCAGCCATGTATACTGAGACAGAAGAGAATTGGTTCTCGAACTGGGAATACGACGAGGCTTACTGGCATCGTCCGCAGTTGCCCAACGCCAAGGAGACCTACCACAATTCGCCACATAAGATGGTTGAAAAGTGGGATACGCCCATCCTCTGCATTCATGGCGAGAAGGACTATCGAATCAACTATACCCAGGGTATGTCGGCCTTCAATGCTGCTCGCATGAAGGGCATTCCTGCCGAGTTACTCATCTTCCCCGATGAGAACCACTGGGTTCTGAAGCCCCAGAATGGTGTGCTGTGGCAGAGGACCTTCTTCGACTGGTTGGACCGTTGGTTGAAAGTTTCTGACAAGTAAAAACGCCCCAAAACAGCCCGAAAAGTTTGCCCGGAGCAAAGTGGAGGTTTACTCGGAGTAAACCTGGACTTTCCTCGGAGTAAAGTCGGACTTTAGTCGGAGCAAACCTATAGACAGAAAATATAAAGAAATAATATAATGACTCAAGCAATTCAAAAAACTTTACGCGACTCCGCCGGAATGAGGTGGACCGCTTTGCTGCTGCTCGCACTCGCGATGTTCTGCAGCTACATCTTCATGGACATCCTCTCGCCCATCAAGGACCTGATGCAGGAGACTCGCGGATGGGACTCTACTGCATTCGGAACAATGCAGGGTTCGGAGGTGTTCCTCAACGTGTTCGTGTTCTTCCTCATCTTCGCAGGTATCATTCTCGACAAGATGGGCGTTCGTTTTACTGCCGTACTCTCAGCAGCTGTGATGCTGGTTGGTGCCTGTGTGAAATGGTATGCCGTGAGCGAGAGTTTCATGGGTACAGGCCTCGAGGCTTGGTTCACGAACAACCTTAACTACATTCCCGTTTTCGATGAGTTGGGCGTAAGTCCTTTCTATGAGGGTATGCCTGCTTCTGCTAAGTTTGCTGCTTGCGGATTCATGATTTTCGGATGCGGATGCGAGATGGCTGGTATCACTGTTTCGCGTGGAATCGTGAAGTGGTTCAAGGGTCGCGAGATGGCGCTGGCCATGGGTTCTGAGATGGCTCTGGCTCGTCTGGGTGTGGCCACCTGTATGATCTTCTCACCTTTCTTCGCCCGCTTGGGTGGCGAGGTAAGCGTAAGCCGTTCAGTAGCCTTCGGAGTGGTGCTCATGTGTATCGCACTTATCATGACCATCGTATATTTCTTCATGGATCAGAAGCTTGATAGTCAGACTGGCGAGGCTGAGGAGAAGGACGATCCGTTTAAGGTGAGCGATCTTGGTAAGATCCTGACAGACAGCGGGTTCTGGATTGTAGCTCTGCTCTGTGTGCTCTATTATTCAGCTATCTTCCCCTTCCAGAAGTATGCTGTGAATATGCTCCAGTGCAACCTCACGCTCACAGCTCCTAATGCTGACTCATTCTGGGCTTCATCGAGCGTTACCATCGTTCAGTATGTCATCATGCTGATTGTGGCTGCTGCAGGTTTCGCATCGAACTTCCAGAAGAAGGCCAACCTGAAGTATGGTCTGCTTGGCCTCTCAATCGTGGCTCTCATCACCTATTGTTATATGGGTTACATGCGCCAGTCGGCTGAGTCGATCTTCGCTGTGTTCCCCTTGCTGGCTGTGCTCATCACACCTATCCTTGGAAGCTATCTCGACCATCACGGAAAGGCTGCATCGATGCTCGTTTTGGGAAGCATTCTGCTGATTGCTTGTCACCTCACCTTCGCCTTCGTGCTGCCTGCCTTCAAGGGTAGTCCCGTTGGTGGCATCATCATCGCTTACACCACGATTCTTGTGCTGGGAGCCAGCTTCTCACTGGTGCCTGCTTCACTCTGGCCTTCTGTGCCTAAGTTGGTGGATGCCAAGGTGATAGGCTCTGCTTACGCCCTGATTTTCTGGATTCAGAACATTGGTCTCTGGCTGTTCCCCCTGCTCATCGGCAAGGTGCTCGACAAGACGAATCCTGGCGTAACGGATCCCACACAGTTCGACTATACGGCTCCGCTGGTGATGCTCGCATCGCTTGGTGTGGCTGCCCTCATCCTCGGCTTCGTGCTGAAGGTGGTGGACAAGAAGAAAGGAATTGGACTTGAATTACCCAACATAACTGAATAAGACTACAATGATGAAAATAGGTTTCGACAACGATAAATATCTGAAGATTCAGTCAGAGCATATCCGCGAGCGCATCGCCCAGTTCGACGGAAAACTGTATATGGAGTTGGGTGGCAAGCTGTTCGACGATCACCATGCCTCACGCGTGCTGCCTGGTTTCAAGCCCGACTCCAAGCTCCGCATGCTGGGTCAGTTGCGCGATAGCATCGAGATTCTCATCGTGATCAGCGCTGAGGATATCGAGAAGAACAAGGTACGTGCTGACCTGGGCATCACCTACGACGAGGATGTGCTTCGTCTGCGTGATGAGTTTATGCGTCGCGACTTCTTCGTAGGCTCTGTAGTGATTACCCACTACAACGGACAGCATGCTGCTGATCAATTCCGTCATCGCCTGGAGCGCGAGGGTATCAAGTCGTACTTCCACTACCCCATCGATGGCTATCCCCACAATGTGGAGCTCATCGCCAGCGACGAGGGCTTTGGCAAGAACGACTACGTGGAGACTTCTCGTCCACTGGTGATTGTAACGGCTCCTGGTCCTGGAAGCGGCAAGATGGCCACATGTCTCTCTCAGCTCTACAATGAGAACAAGCGTGGCATCCGTGCTGGTTACGCCAAGTTCGAGACCTTCCCTGTATGGAACCTGCCCCTGAAGCATCCTGTAAACATCGCCTACGAGGCTGCTACAGCCGATCTGAACGATGTGAACATGATCGACCCCTTCCATCTGGAGGCTTACAACAAGACGGCTGTGAACTACAATCGCGACATCGAGATATTCCCTGTGCTGAATGCACTCTTCGAGGGCATCTATGGCGAGAATCCCTATAAGTCGCCCACGGATATGGGTGTGAACATGGTGGGATTCTGCATCTGCGACGACGATGTATGCTGCAAGGCTTCGAAGGATGAGATTATCCGCCGTTTCTACGATGCTACTAATAAAATGGCTGATGGCGCTGACAATGAGAGTGAGGTGAACAAGATCCGTATGCTCTTCAATCAGGCGAAGATTACAACTGCCTTTCGTCCTGTTACCACAGCTGCCTACGAGAAGAAGATCGAGAGTGGTCATGATGCTGCAGCTATGGAGCTAGAGGATGGCACCATTATCACAGCCAAGTCATCGCCCTTACTGGGATGTAGTGCTGCCCTATTGCTCAATGCCACAAAGCATCTGGCAGAGATCGACCACGAGGCCAAACTGATTCCACAGAGCCTCATCGAGCCCGTTCAGAAAACAAAGATTGAATATCTGGGAGGCAAGAATCCCCGTCTGCATACTGACGAGGTGCTCGTAGCCCTCAGCGTGCTCTCAACCCACGACGAGAATTGTCGCAAGGCTTTAGCTCAGTTACCAAAACTGCGTGATTGTCAGGTACATACCACAGTAATGCTCTCGGAGGTGGATCGTAAAATCTTCAAGAAACTGGGTTGTGGATTGACTTGCGATCCTGTGAAGAAAAAGTAAATATGAATAGGTGAAAAGGTGATTACATGACAGAGGTTATCCGACAACGACTCAACGACTCACCCGTCGCCAGATGGACAGTACTCTTCATCGTGGCCACTGCCATGATGATGGGTTACTTCGTCAACGATGTGATGTCGCCCCTCGAGACGTTGTTGGAGGCTCCACGTAGTCAGGGTGGACTTGGTTGGACACCCAGCGACTACGGATTCTTCTCAGGTTCAAGTGGACTGATTAACGTCTTTCTGCTGATGCTCTTCTTCTCGGGACTGATTCTCGACAAGATGGGCATCCGCTTTACAGGCGTTCTGGCTTGCAGCCTGATGGTGGTGGGCACCCTATTGAAGCTTTATGGTGTAACCACCGACTTTGGTACTGAAATGGTCTCGTTCTTTGGTTTCGAGTTGCCCATGTCTGTGGCTGTTTCCTCGTTTGGCTTCGCCGTGTTTGGCGTAGGTTACGAGATGACTGGTATTACTGTTTCGAAGGCTATGGTACGTTGGTTTACTGGTCATGAGTTGGCTCTGGCCATGGGCATCCAGTTGGCGATGGCTCGCCTTGGCACAGCAGCAGCCCTGAGCATCTCCGCCCCCATTGCTCGCCATTTCACCTTATCGACACCTCTGCTGGTTTCGTTGGCATTCCTCATTATCGGACTGCTGGCATTCCTAGTGTTCTGCGTGATGGATCGTCGATTAGACAACCTTGGGAATTCTAAGGAAGCATCTGATTCTTCAACGGACTCTTCAGACGAATTCCGCCTTTCCGACATTCTCGTTACCTTACGAAATCCAGGCTTCTGGCTGATTACGCTCTTCTGTGTGCTCTTCTACTCTGCCGTTTCGCCCTTCCTAAAGTTCTCCACCAAACTCATGGTGATGAAATATGGAGTTGATCCCGACATCGCAGGCTTCTTCTCATCGATAGCACCATTCGGCACCATCCTGATGACACCACTCTTCGGACTGGTTTACGATCGTTATGGCAAGGGCGTGACACTCGTCATCACAGGAGCCCTGATGCTGACCTTCGTACACTTCGGATTCTCATTGCCCATCCCTGCTGGATTTGAGGGATATGGCGGAGGCTCCGCTGTAGCCATCGCCCTGATGGTGATTCTTAGCATTGGCTACTCATTGGCCCCAGCTGCCCTGTGGCCCTGTGTACCCAAGATTATCCCCCTAAAATGTTTAGGCACAGCCTACTCGATGATATTCTTCATCCAGAACTTCGGACGTGCCATCATACCTATGTTCGTGGGCAGAGCCAACGAGACTGACCCCACCTATACCACATCCATGCTCATCTTTGGCTTTACAGCCCTAGGTGCAGCCCTCACCGCCGTTGCCATGTTCTACGTCAATCGCCAAAAAGGCTACGGCCTACAATTGCCTAATATCAGAAAATAACAGCGATATGAAACGAATTCTTTTACCAGTCATCACGAATCTCACACTATTTATCATCTCCATCTTCCTACTTGGAGCATTCGATGTAGCTTATCACTTCTACCTCTTTCACGAAGTAGAGTTCTCCGACATCATGAAAGACTTTACGGAGATGATCTTCATGGCATACTTGATTTGTGTGTGCTCATATTTCTTAAGGAAGATCCATCTGAAGGTATTCTTCTATGTCGTGTTGTTTATCATCTACACATTTAATTGCTATCTGCTTTACCAGTTTAACTCTGATATAGCGCCAAACATCATACTTCTTCTGTTCGAGACCAACAGTAAAGAAGTAAGTGGTTTCTTCGAAAAGTACTTCTTTACCCCTGGTACTTATAAGACGCTATTCGTTGTTGGAGTGCTTTTAACTCTGACGATTGTTGGCGAATATTTCAATAAGCGAATTACCAAGTTCGCTTCGAAGACTATTCCGATGTGTATCATATCTGTGGTGCTGCTGATAGGATTAATTGGAAGTATAGGAACCATCCAGAGATACTGGGATCTCGCCAGTAGTAAACGTGCATACGATTCAGAAATATGGATTAGGGAGAAGAAATACTACCATATTATGCCTATGCCTAACCTATTGTATTCCTTTGCAGCCATAGGTCTTGCTGATGAGGACCTGAAATACATGATTGAGGCCACAAAAAATAGTCTGGCAGATGTTAAACCCATTGAGGGTGACTCTCTGAATATCGTACTGGTGATTGGCGAGTCGTACAACAAATACCACTCTCCACTCTATGGCTATCCACTTGATACGAATCCATATCAATGCGAAGAGCATGAGAAAGGCAATCTTTACGCATTTACCCATGTACAAGCCCCTTTCAACATGACAAGTGTTGTGCTGAAGAATATGTTCTGTTGTAACAGTGTCTTCGAAGGCGAGAGATGGCACGATGCTCCATTCTTCCCTGCCATCTTCAAGAAAGCAGGCTACGATGTGTGGCTTTGGGACAACCAGTATCAGACCAACGAGAACGAGCCATGGAATTTCACGCTTAATTCCATCATATTCAACGATGAGATTAAAGAGTTATCATATACTGCCATCAATAAGGATTGCTACACTTATGATAATGAACTCGTTTCAGATTTTGAGCAGAAGAAGATGTCAGAGATGGGAAGCCACAATTTGGTAATGTTCCATCTATATGGTCAGCACATGTGCGCCAGCGAACAATATCCCCACGAGAAGAAATATCTGAAATACACCTTCGACGATATTCCCTATAAGCACGCTTTCCTGACGGATATCAGTCGCCAGGAGGTTGTTGACTACGACAATGCCACCCGCTATAACGACGAGGTTATCAAGCACATCATGGATATGTTTAGCGACACCAATACAGTGCTTATTTATTTCTCCGATCATGGCGAGGAGGTTTACGATTATCGCGACTATTGCGGACGAACCATGTTGGATGAAGGCACCAGCAGCGATCCTAACATCATCAAATACCAGGTAGAGGTGCCTTTCATTGTTTGGGCTAACGACAAATGGAAGCAGCAGCATGAAGCAGAGTGGCAAACCATCGGCCAAGCTGTCGACAAGGCGTTTACGACCGACAACATCTGCCATCTGCTTTTCAATCTGGCAGGCATCCAAACCAAGGAATACAAACCTGAGCGCGATCTCTTCAGTCCGAAGTTCAAACCCGAGACTGAAAAGCACAATGTGATGATGGCGTTATAACCACTTGATCCGAACTACCAAAGGCAGGTGGTCGCTATAGCCTGGTTGATAGCGCATGCCGTTGTATGTTCTTCGAGGCTTGAAGCCTCCGTATTTTCGTTCTTCCTCAAGGAGGAACATGGGGGCATGAATCCGTGCTGATTCCACTTTCTTTGATATCGAAGGCGAGCCTAGAATATGGTCGATGCTCTCCCATTCTCCCTGATAGCGATAAGTGCCATGTACACCCTCAGGAGCTTCACCTTGTTGCGTGAGATTATGAAGACGATGACGACAGATTCCTTGCAGGATCTCACTCTCTGCGCCATCGTTGAAGTCTCCTGCTATCAGAATCTGAGGCTGCAAAGAAACGGCATAGATAGAATCCACAGCCTCACAAAGACGATTGGCAGCAGCCTGACGGAATGGACGACTATAACGCTCACCTCCAAAACGGCTGGGCAGATGAACCACAAACACATGGAGCGTGTCACCTGAGGCAATTTCCCCACAAGCATAGAGTATATCACGTGTAGGTCGCATCTTCTCCACAGGTATCACCCTCAAAGAGTAGCTACGGATAGGTGCAAACGAGAAAGGCGAATACAACAGCGCCACATCGATGCCACGAAGATCGGGCGAGGAAGTCGTGAGGTACTCATAGCCTGCATTCCGTAATAGCGACCTGCGAACCAAGTCGTGCATCGTTGAGTCATTTTCTATCTCGCACAACCCTATCAAATCAGGGATGCCTTCATCCGATGTCGACAGTAGTTCCTGGGCGATGTTGTTCAACTTGCGCCAATAGCGTTTCTTGGTCCAATGGCGCGTAGCCTCAGGCAGATATTCAGAATCGTCCTTTCCCTCATCATGGCGATAATCAAAGAGGTTCTCGCAGTTCAATTCTACAAAAGTCAGGGATTGCGCCCTTGCTGGGCTAAAGAAGAAATGAAGAATGAAGAATGACAAAAGAACTTTCTTCATTATTCCTTATTCATTGGGACGACTGCCCGCTTAATCTTCCAACCGATGGAGGCGATAAAGATACTCATCAGGGGCGAAAGATAATTAAAGAAACAATAAGGCAGATAGGTCAGCGTGGCCACACCCAGCACTGTGCTCTGCGTCAGTCCACAAGTGTTCCAAGGCACCAATACCGAGGTCACAGTGGCACCATCCTCACAGCTACGACTCAACAGACGAGGCTCATAGCCCTTCTCACGATAAGTATCCTTAAACATGGAACTAGAGAGCATAATCGACAGATACTGGTCGGCCATGGCGATGTTACAGAAGATAGCCGTTCCAACTGTCGAGGCCACTAACGAAGCAGCACCCCTCACCCAACGGAGAACGATACGCATCAGATCCTGCAACTGGCCTGTAGCCGTCAGGGCGCCGCCAAACGTCTGGGCACAGATAATCAGCCAGATGGTAGGCATCATACCAGCCATACCACTCGTATGCACCAGTTCGTTCAGCATAGGCACACCCGTCTCGATGTTCGTCGAGCCATAGCATACCTGCATCATGCCCTTATACGAGGCCAGCATGCCCGAATGACCCGAAATCTGCTTCACCAAATCAGGCTGCACCAGCAGTCCTACAATCGCAGCAAGCATAATGGCCATGAACAGCACCACCATCGAAGGCCACTTTCGGGCAATCATGATACCCGTCAGCACAGGCACAATCAATAGCCATGGCGAGATGACAAACGTATGCTGCAGTCCATCCATAAACTCCGCCACATTGCCATGCCCCTGCACATCCATCGTGAAACCTGCTATCAGGAAGATGGTGAGTGAGATGCAGAACGTGGGCACAGTGGTAAAAAGCATATAACGGATATGCGTAAACAACGGCGTGCCCGACACACTCGAGGCCAGCACCGTGGTATCGCTCAAGGGCGACAGTTTATCGCCAAAGTAAGCACCCGTGATGATAGAACCGGCTATCCAGCCATCGTCGAAACCATGTGCCTTTCCGATTCCCATCAAGGCCAGTCCAATGGTAGCCACAGTGGTCCACGACGAGCCAATCATCAGACTCACCAAGGCACAAAGCAGACTACTGCTCACAAAGAACACCTCAGGCCGGATAATCTGCATACCATAGTAGATCATCGTGGGTACGATGCCAGATACCATCCATGTGCCACCGATGGCACCAATCAATAAGAGGATAATGATGGCAGGCGTACAACTTGCAATCTTATCCGTTAGTTCCTTTTCAAGATTCTCCCATTCCAGGCGTTTTGTAAAGTGGCCTATCAGCACACTCACAGCCGATGCCACCAACAGCGACACCTGCGAGGCACCATCCAATGTTGCGCTGCCGAATACGGCAACGCAACATGAGATTAATGCGATAAGCACCAAAAATGGAATGAGGCTCATCTATCTAATATGTATTATTAGCAAACTTTTTCGAGTCGTTTCATCATGGCGAACATGAAGATGGCAGCCACGAGGCAGACACCCAGGAATACGCTCCAGCATACCCAGAGGGGAACAGCGCCCCAGAGCAGACCGCCAACCACAACGAGCTGGTTACCAATAGCCGTAGCCACGAACCAACCACCCATCATCATACCCTTGTACTTTGGAGGAGCCACCTTCGATACGAACGAGATACCCATGGGCGAGAGCAACAGCTCACCAAAGGTCAGCACCAGATAAACCATGATCAGCAGGTTGGGCGTCACGTTGGCCACATGTACTGCTACAGGATTGCCATCGGGACCCATCTCCGTCTGAGGCATGGGCAGTCCGAATGAGCCAAAGGCCATCAGAGCGTAAGCCACTGCAGCCACAATCATACCATAGGCAATCTTACGCGGAGCAGAGGGTTCCTTACCCTTCGCAGCCAGCGCACCGAAGATAGCCATCGATACTGGCGTCAGAGCCACCACATAGAAGGGGTTGAACTGTTGGAAGATAGGAGCAGAAACAGTTATGCTGCCATCTGCATCGTATGACAGGCAGAGGAATGCCAGAGCCATACAGATGACAATGGCAGAAATAGCCTTACCCTTACCTGTCTTGCTCTGGAAGAGTGAGAACAGTGCATATACGATAAAGATCACAGCCACGAGGTTCCACACATTGAAGCACATGGCCTGCAAACCCTCAGCCGACTGAGCGGTAAACTCGTCAGCGAAGTAGGTCAGCGACAATCCGTTCTGATGGAATGCCATCCAGAAGAAGATGACCACAGCGAATACAAGACACAGGGCCACGATGCGCTGCGAGGTCTCTTCCTTCGACAGCTCCTCTACAGGTGCGGCATCGGCAGCGGCAGCCTTCTTCGTGCCTCCCTCCGTATGACGGAAGGTAGAACGGAACATGTAGTAGATAGCAATCGACAGGATCAGCGAGGCACAAGCCACAGCAAACGAGAAGTGATAGGCGTCGTTGCTTGAGTAGCCCAAAGCCGTCTCTGCATACTCCTTGATCTTAATGGCAGCCGTAGGTGCAAACAGGGCACCAATGTTGATGGCCATATAGAAGATGGAGAAACCAGAGTCGCGCTTGTCCTTGTACTTCGGATCGTTGTACAGGTCGCCCACCATCACCTGGAGGTTACCCTTGAACAGACCCGTTCCGAATCCGATGAGCAACAGGGCAGCCAGCATTACCACCAGTGCCGTCGTGTCACCACCAAGGGGAACTGACAGCAGCAGGTAACCGCCAAACATGATCATGATACCCGTTGTTACCATCTTACCGAATCCGAACTTATCGGCCATGATACCACCGATCAGCGGGAAGAAATACACTAACATGAGGAACGCGCTATAGATGGTACCAGCCAGGGCGGGCGACAATCCATAGTTGGCTCTCAAAAACAATGCAAATACGGCGAGCATCGTATAGTAGCCGAATCGCTCACCTGTGTTGGCCAGTGCCAACGCAAATAAACCTTTTGGTTGTCCTTCAAACATAGTTATTTAATTTTAGAATCTTTGGTTCTGATGATGTCAAAGAGGTAGGTACACTTAATGACGATGTTGCCGAAGTTGGAGCGGCCAAAGTAGTCGCGCTTCGTGGCACCATAGATGTTACCCAGACCGTAATAGTAGCGGCCTTCGATGATGAAATGGCCCACATGGCGGTTGCTGTACTCCAAGCCTGCACCCACGGCGATACCATAGTCGAACTTGTTCTTCACGGCCATCGTGTCCTGAGCCACCACATGGCTGGCTCTCAGTTTGCCATACTTGTATTCTGGGTTGAAGTAGCCCTCCTCATCTATATCGGGATTGAAAGCAGGATCGTGCACATCGAAGTTGCTGTCGATCTTGTCGCTGAGGAAATAGCCGAACTGCGGACCCAGTTGGATAAAGCCCTGGAATCCGTTGCGCTCCCTACCCCATCCCAGGCGGGCCAGCAGGGGCACCTGCACATAAGTCATCTTCCTCGTATAGTACAGATTCTGCGTGGGATCGGTATGCAGGGGCACAGGCTGATCGTTCAGATCCAGAATATTCTCCTTCCAACCTATCTGGGCGTAGTTCAACTCAGCCGTCACAGCACAGATGCTGTTGAAATACTTCTCGCAGGTATAGCGGGCCGTGATACCAGCAGTGATGCCGCCCAGCATACTCTGGGGCACCTTAGGCACGAACTGCACATTACTTAATATATAGCCGCCATTCACACCCAAGGCGAAGTCCGAGCGGTACTTGCCGATCTGGGCGGATGCGTTTAAAGGTAAAAGGGTAAAAAGGTAAATAGGTAAAACCTTTACCACACACCTTAACAGCCCTTTCATCATATTTCTCATTGATAGTTTTCCTATTTACTATTAGAACTTGATCGTCTCCACGCGATGGTCAGGAGCGTAGTGCACGAATATCAGCATGTTGTTTCTCAGTCCGCCATTGCCATAGCGTTCAAACTGCAACGGTGTCTGCACTGGGGCATAGCCCAGCATACCAGCGGCGCCATTAAATGTCTTGCCATACTTATGCAGTCCGCGCAGGAAGAAGTAAGCCTGGTCGAAACCCGTAATGGCGAGTCTCGGCAGTCGGTTCTGCATGTCGCTATGGAAGTTCCAGCGGTATTTCTGCTCTATGCGTTGGGTGGCCGTCGTCAGCGGATTGTAGTTGAAGGTCGACGGGATATACGTGTTGTACTTATAGAAATTCTCCAGATATCTCTGCGTGTACATCAGCCACTCTGTATAGCCAAACATGGTGATGTTCAGCTCAGGCACCATTACCTTCAGTCCGTTGATCTTCGAGAAGGCCACGCCCAACTCCTGCGAACGGGCTGTGTTCAGCACCACCACGTTCGACTTCGAACGACTGAATGCCTTCGAGAAAGCATCCTCGTCCGATTTCAGACTGGTCAGCGAGTAGGTCATGTTCTTCTGCTCCATCTGTCGGCGGATGCCAGTGGTAAACGCACCCTTTCGGCTCGTAGAGTCGTTGCAGTCGATGATTACCGTGTGGAAATCGCGGAACTGCTCCACGAATCTGTTTACCGATGCCTCCGTAATCTCGTTGGGCGTCTGATAAATCTGGAAGATGTGGCGATTGGTGGTCAGCTGTGGCGCATTGATCGAGAAAGGAATCACGAGCTGAATGTCGTGCTTCTCCACGAAGCTCGAGAGGGCATCCATCTGCTTGGAGTATAGCGGACCGATGATGATATCACACTTGGCAGCATTCTCGTCCAATAGTGTCTGACGGATATCCCAGTCTTCAGGCGTGTTCCAGGCATGCACATTCACCGATATGCCCAGTTTCTTCACACTGTCGCAGGCCATCAGCACGCCACGGTAGTATTCCACCATCCTCTTGCCGTCGCCATTGATATCGTGCAGTGGCAGCATCACGCCCAGTCTTATCTCGCGATTGCGCACATCGTTGGTGCTTGGTGTCTCCTGCTTCGGCGCTTCCTGCGTTTGCAACTGCATGGTGGCAAACGGAATTTTTAAGATCGTACCCTTCTTCAGCTCGTAGTCGGGCGTCTTCATCTCAGGGTTGGCCTCTATGAGTTGGTCTATCGTGATACCATACATCTTGGAGATGCCGAAGATGGTTTCCTTCTTCTTCACCTTGTGCAGTCCACGTATGGATTCCGTCACCTGAGCCGAGGTAATTCCCACTGCCAGGAAGAGTGCTGCTATCAGCGTGTAGTATCTTAAAAGTCGTGTCATAAACTCTAAATTTTCCTTTTTCGCCTACAAAAGTACAAAACAATTTTGATATATACAAATTATTTCGTATCTTTGCACGATAATGCATATAAAAATGAGCAATAAACGTCTTTTCTTATCCCTTCTCGTGGCACTGATGCCCCTGCTGGCCTTCTGTCAGGAAGAGGTCGAGGATTCCGTCGCCGTCACTGGTTATGAGAGCAAATTGGTGTTCCCCAATGCCTTCTCGCCCAATGGCGATGGTCATAACGATGAGTACAAGGCCAAGACCTGTCAGAACATCGAGGATTTCCACGCGTACATTTTTAATAGATGGGGGCAGAAGCTTTTTGAGTGGACTGATCCCGATAAGGGATGGGACGGCACTTATAATGGTCGCGATGTGGCCGATGGTGTGTACTTCGTACTCGTCAAGGCGAGGGGTATCGATGGGCGCACCTACAACATCCGTAAGGACGTCAACCTGCTCAGAGGGTATGAACAGAAGTGAATAGTGAATAGTGAAAAAGTAAATGTGATTAGGTGATTAGGTAATTAGGTAATTAAGTGGAAAGACAAGACGATAAAATTAATGTATATGGTGCGAGGGTCCACAACCTGAAGAACATCGATGTGGAGATACCCCGCAACTCCCTCACTGTGATTACGGGTCTCAGTGGCTCAGGCAAGTCATCGCTGGCCTTCGATACCATCTTTGCCGAGGGTCAACGGCGTTATATCGAGACTTTCTCGGCCTATGCCCGCAACTTCCTGGGTGGCATGGAGCGCCCCGATGTCGATAAGATTACAGGCCTCTCGCCCGTCATCAGCATCGAGCAGAAGACTACCAATAAGAACCCCCGCTCCACCGTTGGCACCACTACCGAGATTTACGACTACATGCGATTGCTCTTTGCCCGTGCTGGCCGAGCCTACAGCTACGCCACTGGCGAGGAGATGGTAAAGTATACTGAGGAGCGCGTGCTCGACATGATCCTCCACGACTATGCCGGCCATCGCATTTTTATTCTTGCTCCGCTGGTCAAGAGTCGTAAGGGTCATTATCGCGAACTCTTCGAGGCCATGCGCCGCAAGGGCTACCTCAATATCCGTGTCGATGGCGAGATGATGGAGATCACCAGCGGCATGAAAGTAGACCGTTATAAGAACCACGATATCGAGGTGGTGATCGATAAATTGGCCGTCTCGCTGGGCGACGAAGAGCGCCTCAAGAAGTCGGTTGCCATCGCCATGAAACAGGGCGAAGGACTCATCATGATTCTCGACAAAGACACTGGTTCTGTGAAGCATTTCTCCAAGAGATTGATGTGTCCTACTACGGGCATAAGTTACTCAGACCCAGCGCCTAACAATTTTTCGTTCAATTCCCCCCAAGGGGCTTGCCCGCATTGCAAAGGCTTGGGCGTTATCAATCAGATCGACCTTGCGAAAGTCATCCCCGATCGCTCGTTGAGCATCCGCGAAGGCGGCATCGCGCCTCTCGGCAAGTATAAGAATCAGATGATCTTCTGGCAGGTGGAAGCCATCCTGAAGAAGTACGAAAGGCTACGGGCAGGCGAACGCAGTTCGGAAATGTGCGACCTCGAAACGCCCATTCAGGACATCCCCGACGAGTGCATGCAGGAGCTGCTTTATGGGTCGCTCGAAAATGTGCGCATCAGCAAGGAGGTGGTCCATACCACCAGCGATTACTTCGTCTCGTTCGATGGCATCATCAAGTATCTGCGCAATGTCATGGAGAACGATGAGAGTGCTGCCGGTCAGAAGTGGGCCGATCAGTTTCTGGCTGAGTGCGAGTGTCCTGAATGTCATGGTCAGCGTCTCAATCGTGAGGCCCTCTCCTATCGTGTTTGGGATAAGAATATCTCCGAACTCGCCTCGATGGATATATCAGATCTCCGATCGTGGATCGGAGATCTAGAAGCTAGTGGTGAGAAGCTAGAAGCTAGAGATATCTCTGACGCAGAGTATTCTCTAACCACTAACCCCCAACCACTAACCCCTAACGAATTCAAAATCGCAAAGGAGATTTTGAAGGAGATCCGCACTCGCCTCGACTTCCTGCTCGAAGTAGGTCTCGACTACTTGGCGCTCAATCGCCAGTCGGCCTCGCTCTCAGGTGGTGAGAGCCAGCGCATCCGCCTGGCCACTCAGATCGGTTCGCAACTCGTCAATGTACTCTATATCCTCGACGAGCCCTCCATCGGTCTGCACCAGCGCGATAACGAGCGACTCATCCGTTCGCTCAAGGAACTGCGCGATCTTGGCAATACCGTCATCGTGGTAGAGCACGATGAGGACATGATGCTCAATGCCGATTATATCGTCGACATTGGCCCCCGTGCTGGTCGCAAGGGTGGCGAGGTCGTCTTCCAGGGCACGCCCCAGGAGATGCTCAAGACCAATACCATCACGGCCCAGTACCTCAACGGCCAGCAGCAGATTGCCATCCCCGAGAAGCGTCGAAAGGGCAGCGGTAACAGCCTGATACTCAGAGGCTGTAGGGGCAATAACCTCAAGCAAATTGACGTGGAGTTCCCCCTCGGCTGTCTCATCCTCGTCACTGGCGTCAGCGGCTCGGGCAAGAGTACCCTCATCAATGAAACCCTGCAGCCCATCCTCTCGCAACACTTCTATCACTCGCTCAAATCGCCCATGCCTTACGATAGTATCGAGGGCCTGGAACTCATCGATAAGGTGGTGAATGTCGATCAGAGCCCCATCGGTCGCACGCCGCGCTCCAATCCTGCCACCTATACCGGTGTGTTCAGCGATATCCGCTCGCTCTTTGTCAATCTGCCCGAGGCCAAGATCCGTGGCTATAAGCCCGGCCGCTTCTCGTTCAATGTCAAGGGTGGCCGCTGCGAAACCTGTGGCGGCAATGGCTATAAGACCATCGAGATGAACTTCCTGCCCGATATCCAGGTGCCCTGCGAGGAGTGTCATGGCAAGCGTTATAATCGCGAGACGCTCGAGGTACGCTATAAGGGCAAGTCCATCGCCGATGTGCTCGATATGACCATCAATCAGGCCGTGGAGTTCTTCGAGAACGTGCCCGATATCCTCCGCAAGATCAAGACCATTCAGGATGTGGGCCTCGGCTATATCAAGCTCGGCCAGCCCTCCACCACCCTCTCTGGTGGTGAGAGCCAGCGCGTAAAACTCGCCACCGAACTCGCCAAGCGCGATACCGGCAAGACGCTCTATATCCTCGACGAGCCCACCACGGGCTTGCATTTCGAGGACATCCGCATCCTCATGGATGTGCTGCAGCGCCTTGTGGATCGTGGCAACACCGTCATCATCATCGAGCACAATCTCGATGTTATCAAACTCGCCGACTGGATCATCGACATCGGTCCTGAGGGCGGTCGCAAGGGCGGTCAGATCCTCTCCTGTGGCACCCCCGAGCAGGTGGCCAAGTCGAAGAAAGGCTACACCCCCCGTTTTCTTAAAGAAGCATTGAAATGATTCCCTCCCAGATTCACTCTTGTCCTGAGCTCATGGCGCTCATTCAGCAGATAGGCTTCCTGCCCCTGCTCGATAGCGGCATCCCCGGCTATTCCGCCGAGGAGCTGGTCGATGATGAGTGTCGTTATGTGGTTTTTCCCGATGGCGGATGGGACTGGCCCTTGTGGAAGTGGAAGGGCCCCATCGTTTCCGATGGCCATTGCGTGTATGGCAAGTTCTTCGCAGGCAAGGCGGGCTTCGTTAGTCTCGACTGGTGGCCCGATCTCTGCAACCTTCGTCGCAGCCGCCATGCCGCCCCTGCCGAGGGCAGCATCGAAGAGGCCATCCTCTTCACCCTTGGTCAGGAGGGCAGTCTCATCACTCGCGAGCTCCGCGCCGCCTGTGGTTTCACAGGCCCTAAGATGCGCAGCCGCTTCGATGGCTACATCACCCGTCTGCAGATGCAGTGCCGCATCATCACTGAAGATTTCGTTTACCCCCTCGATAAGCACAACCACGAATACGGCTGGGGCTGGTCGCTCCTCACGCTCCCCGAGCGCCTGTTAGGCCCCGAGGCCTGCCGTTGCCCTCGCACCCCCGAGGAATCCTTCGCCCGCCTCAAAGCCCATTTCACCACCCTCCTCCCCAACGCCTCCGAGAAGCAGATCCTCAAGCTGATAGGGTAAGCGATATATTAATAATATTGACAAATTGGCAAATAATACTGGCTTTTTAGCCAGCAAGTAGTCATATGGCTGCAAATACGCAAGTTTTGAGCCTTTTTGTTAACTACCTGATAGCTAACGGGTTACGTTTTTAGACGAAATAGGGGGTCACTTTATGTTCATCGAAACATAGTCTTTCACCCATCGAAACGGCATCTTTCACTCGTTCAAATATAGTCTTTCACTATATAGAAGATATTCGAACGACTGAAAAAGACTATCTAAACGACCCTAAAGTGATATCTAAACACATTGTTACACACTGTGAAACCTCCAGTATGTAAGTATCTAACTCAAAACCAACCTAAAAGTGCCTCTCTGTCGTTCTAGATCGAACTAACAGAGAGGCACTTTTTTAGGCATATATTCTTTACAGAATTACCTAAATAATCTTCGGCTCGGGGATTTCTTGACCGCGGCAGAAGCGATGGGTGATGTGGCGATCATCGCCAAGGTAGATAAAGCGCTCCAAGCGGTGAAGCAAGGAGTAATTGTCGTGATTGAGATCATGATCGTCGATAACCACTGCATCGAACTCGTAACCGGGCTCGAAACTGCCTACGCGTCCGAAGAAACTGCCGGCCGACTTGGTGGCGAGCCAGAAGACCTCGGGGAGCGTGAGGAACGCGCGATCGTGGTTCTGCTGATAGTGCATCTTGCTGACCTGAATGGCGTAGACCATCATGCGGAAGATGCTGAGATCATGTCCACCGCTGATATCACTGCCCAGACCTACAGGCACACCCTCCTCGATGAAGGTGCGGATGGGGGCCAAGCCGGAGGCGATATTGAGGTTAGACGTGGGGCAATGGGCCACCATGACACGATTGCGCTTCATCAACTCCAACTCCTCGCCAGCGGTCCATACGCAATGGGCCATGATGGTAGGCGTCTGACCGAAGAGGCCATAACGGTTATAGGCATCGCCATAGCTGGTGCTCTCGCGCTCGAGGGTGTGAACCCATTGTATCTCGGCCATGTTCTCGGAGAGATGAGACTGTACGGGCAACTGATACTTGGCGGCCAAATCGCCACAGGCCTGCAGCATCTCGGAGGTACACGAGGGTACGAAGCGCGGGGTGATGATGGGACGAACCAGAGGTGAGAGGTGAGAGGTGAGAGGTGAGTATTGGGGGAACTCGGCGATCAGGGCCTCATTGCCCGCTACCATATCCTCGACCGACTCAATAAGTTCGGGCGGGCAGTTGCGATTCATGGCTACCTTGCCCACCATGGCGCCCATGCCAGCCTCGCGGAAGAGGTTCATGAGCAGACGGGTACTCGCAGTATGGATGGTGGCAAACACGCAAGAACGCATGGTGCCAAAGCGCCACATGTCGCGGATGAAACGGCGATACATGCGCTCGGCATAGGCTGCATCGGCATACTTCTTCTCCTCGGGGAAGGTGTAGTTCTGCAGCCAAGGCAGCAGTTCGAGATCCATAGCAATGCCCTGGTTGCGATACTGAGGGGCATGAACGTGCATATCGTTCATAGCCGGAATGAGCAGGCAGTCACCAAAGTCGGTGACCGTCTGCTCATCGCAATCAAGTGAGGAAAGGCTGGTGGATACACCTACCACGCAACCATCCTCGACGGCTACATAACCATTCTCGAGCACCTCAAAGCCAGTACGCTCCTTGGTAAAGAGGATATGTGCCTTATATACCTTTTTCATAAATTACATGCCTGCAGCGGCGATCCACTCATAGATGCAGCTGACAACGCCGAAGAGGGCGATGCCGGCAGTGCAGATGGCGAGAGCCGTACGTGTGTAGCAGTCGCTCTTGAACGTGGGCAGCGGGCTGTCGGTCTTCGTGATGTACATGCACTTCACGATGAGCAGGTAGTAGTAGAGTGACACTACCGTGTTGACCAAAGCCACGAATACCACGAAGTAAGCCAGAGGCTGACCGTTCTGAACGCCGGCCATGAACACGAAGAACTTTGAGAACATACCTGCGAACGGGGGAATACCTGCCAGCGAGAACAGAGCCAACGTCATGAGGAACGAGAGCTTGGGGTTGGTCTGGTAGAATCCGTTGTAGGCTGCCATGTCGGTGCGGCCTCCGTTGTTGCGCTCCACCACATTGATAACGGTGAAGACGGCCATATTGGCTACGATGTAAACGAGTACATAGTAAGTAAGCGAGGCGATGCCCAGCTGAGAATTGCCCACAACAGCGAGCATGATGTAGCCGGCCTGCGAGATACTGGAGAACGCCATGAATCGCTTGAGCTCTGACTGACGGATGGCAAACAGGTTGGCCACCGTGATAGAGAGCACGATCACTACATAGAGCATGTAGTCCCAATACTCGACCATGGGAGCGAAAGCCTTCATCAGGATGGTGCACAGCGTGATGGCGGCAGCACCCTTAGAGATGACGCTGAGGTAACCAGTAACAGGTGTGGGGGCTCCCTGATAGGTGTCGGCCGTCCAGAAGTGGAAGGGCACGAGCGAAATCTTGAAGCCCAGACCGCTGAAGAAGAAGGCCAGACCCATGATGGTGAGGGGCTTAGCCGTGATGACAGCAGCCACATCGTCGAAGTAGAGCGTACCCGTAGCAGCATAGATGAACGAGATACCGAACAGCATGACGCCGCTGGAGAAGGTAGCCACGAGGATGTACTTGGCGGCACCCTCGGCGCTGTCGTTACGATCGCGATCGAAGGCCACCATACAGGCCAGGGGCACTGAGGCCATCTCGAGACCGAGGAAAAACAGCAGGAAGTTGCCTGAAGACATCATGACATACATACCCAGCAGGGTGCTGAGCGTGAGCATATAAAACTCGCCAGCCAGGCGCTTCTGGGTCTCAACCCAAGGCTGGGCCATTACCACTACGATGAAGGTACCGAAGGCCAGAATGGTCTTCATGACATTCACGGCAGCCGACGATACATAGAGTCCGCCAAAAGCCTCAGAGGGCTGGATGCCGAACATCAGGATGGTCTGACACAGCAGCAGGGCGGCAGTGAGCTTACCAAGCACGCTGACCTTGCGCTCGCTCTTCATCAGACTGAAGTCGGCTACAAACACGATTAAAAGCCAGAGAACGAGTAATGCCTCAGGCATCATATTTAAGAATTGTCCGTAATTCATATCTTAAGTCCTCCTAACTTTTACATGACACCAATTGAATGAAGAATGCTGCCTGCCGCAGGCGAGATCATGTCGCTCACCCAGAAGGGGAACGTACCCAGACCAGCCACACAGAAAATGAGGCAGATCACTGCAACGCGCTCATCCCATGTAGCATCGGTGAGCTCGAGGAAGTGCTTGTTCTCAACCTCGCCATAGAGGATCTTACCAACAACACGCAGGATGTAGACTGCCGTTACAACAATCGACATACAGGCGATGATGGTGGCCACCATGCGGAACGAGGTGTTGGGGTCGCCGTCCATCGGATGGGCAGTGAACGAACCAACGAAGATGGTCATCTCGGCAATGAAGCCTGAGAAGCCTGGCAGACCGAGGTTGGCCAGACCGGCGATGACGTAACCTACAGAGAGGAAAGGCATGATCTTCATCAGACCAGCGAGCTCGCGGATATCACGGGTGTGGGTACGACCGTAGATCATACCGATGAGGGCGAAGAAGAGGGCCGTCATCAATCCGTGAGACAGCATCTGGAGCACAGCACCAGTGACAGCTGTCTGACTCATCATCAAGAGGGCGAAGAGCACCAGTCCGCAGTGAGACACTGACGAGTATGCATTGATATACTTCAGGTCGGTCTGTACGCAGGCACTCAGGGCACCATACACCACGGAGATGGTGGTGAGGATGAGGAAGATCCAAGAGAGATCCTGGGCAGCCTCAGGCAGCAGATACATAGCCACGCGGAAGCAGCCATAACCTCCCAGCTTCATGAGCACACCAGCGTGGAGCATGGATACTGCCGTAGGCGCTGAAGCGTGACCATCGGGAGACCATGTGTGGAATGGGAACAGGGCGCCCAGCACACCGAATCCGATGAAGATGAAGGGGAAGAACAGGTTCTGAATGTCGCTCGGAATGCAGTGATTGGATGCAATCGTGGTCAGTTCGAAGGTGTAAGAGCCACTATAGAGACCATTGAAGTAATAGATGCCCAGCAGACCGAGGATGAGCAGGGCAGATCCTCCCATCAGCATGAGCGTAAGCTTCATGGCCGAGTACTCCTTATGACCTGAACCCCAGACACCAATCAGGAGGTACATCGGGATCAGAGCCACCTCGTAGAACATGAACATGGTGAAGAGATCGGTAGAGATGAAGAAGCCGAACACACCCGTGGAGAGCAGCGTGAACCAGAGGAAGTACTCCTTGGTAAGCGGCTTGAGCTGCCACGAGGCGAAGGTACCTGTGAACACGATGATGCTCGACAGGAGCAGCATGACTACCGATATGCCGTCGACACCTACCGAGTAGGCAATGTTCAACGGCTTGAACCAGGGCACGCTATAAGTAAGCAGCATCTCGGCCGTATTACCTGCGGCACGCTCCTGGATAAAGTAAATCGTGAGCCAGATGGAGAGAGCCAACAGGCAGCTGGCACCAGTCACCATCACACCACGCACCTGATTGAGATTCTTGGCAAGCCACAATCCCAACAGCATCAGGGCTGGAATCAATACGAAAACACTTAATATACTCATAATTGTAATTTTCTATTTGACGTTTTACAATTTACGATTTAGATGCACAACAATATCAACGTCAGAGCAACCGTGCCAGTGAGGAACCAAACGGCATACTGGCGAACATCGCCACTCTGCCAGGGACGGATACTCTCACCAGCCTCGTTAGCACCCCATGCCAGGAAGTTGAACGTGCCATCAACGATGTGACGGTCGAACCAGGCAATAGGCGTAGAAACGCAACGGAAGATGATACGATGTGTAACATACTGCCAGATCTCGTCCTGATAGAAACGCTTGTAGGCAGCACGATGCAGACGTGGGAACTGCTTGTACAGACGATCGGCAATAGGCTGAGTGTCGCCCTTATAGATATAGGTGGCGAGACAGATGCTCAGGATAGCGATGATCGTAGAGGTAGCAGCGATCTGCGCATCGAAGTGAATCGTATAGTCCTCACCGCTGGCAGTAACAAAGCTGCCGAACGAGCCACCCCAGCCGAGGAAGCCGCCAAGCGTGGTGTAAACACCCACACCAACAGTGATGATACAGAGTACAATCAGAGGAATGGTCATTGAGAGCGGAGCCTCATGGGGCGTGTGGTGCTCGTGGGCCTCCACATTCTCAGTACCCCAGAAGATGCCGTAGTACAGACGGAACATATAGAAGGCAGTCATGGCGGCGATGCCAGTCATGATCCAACCTACCACAGGACTGTAGTGCATGCAGGCAGTGATAATCTCATCCTTTGAGCTGAAGCCCGAGAAGAAGGGAATACCTGCAATGGCCAGACAAGAGATGAGGAACGTGATATGCGTAATGGGCATATACTTGCGCAGACCTCCCATGAGGGCCATCTCGTTACTATGAACAGCGTGGATGATACAACCGGCACCCAGGAAGAGGCAGGCCTTGAACATGGCGTGGGTGAACAGGTGGAACATACCAGCCATGAAACCGAGCTGTGCGTGATTGTCCCACAGACTATCATGACCAACAGTGCAGACACCTAAGGCCACCATCATAAATGCAATCTGCGAGATGGTGGAGAAGGCGAGTACACGCTTGATGTCGCTCTGGGCACAAGCCACAGCAGCGGCATAGAAAGCAGTGAACACGCCCACCCAGACTACGATTGACAGGGCCTCAGGGGCATACTGGATCCACAAGGGGAACATACGGGCGATCTGGAACACACCAGCCACCACCATGGTAGCAGCGTGGATCAGGGCAGATACAGGCGTAGGACCCTCCATGGCATCGGGCAGCCAGATGTGCAAGGGGAACATGGCACTCTTACCAGCACCACCAATGAACATGAGCACTAAAGCTGTGGGGATGATGAATCCGCCAGCAGTGATGGCCTTGAGCATGTTGCCAGGAATGAACGGTGTGGTGCCAACGCCCATCACGATATCGGTGCCCTGGTCAGAGAACCAGAAGCTGAACGAATCGGTGAAGTAGCCGAAGGTCAGAATACCGATCAAGAAGAACATATCGGCAAAGCGGGTGACGATGAATGCCTTCTTAGAGGCTGCAATGGCAGGCTTCAGAGGATAGTAGAAGCCGATGAGCAGGTAAGATGATACACCTACCAACTCCCAGAACATGTACATCTGGAAGATGTTGGTGGCCAGTACCAAGCCTAGCATTGACATGGTGAAGAGGCTCAGGAAAGCGTAGTAACGCTGGAAGCCCTTCTCGCCGTGCATATAGCCGAATGAGTAGATATGAACCATCAGTGAAACGGTTGAAATCACAATCAGCATCATGACGCTGATAGGATCCAACAGGATACCGAGGTCGAAGTGCAGATTGCCCAGGGGCAACCATGTGAAGTTATACGGAACAATCGTCTGGTAAACGCCATCCACACGATCCATACCGAAGTACTGGAAAGCCGTGAGGTAAGAGAGAACCGTTACGATACCGAGTGAACAAGTGCCGATGTAGCCGGCCAACTTGTGCGACATCTTCATGCCGGCCAGTCCAAGAACGATGAACGACAGCAGCGGCAGAAGCATTATAAAGATTGTATATTCAAACATAATGTTTAATCTTTAATGTTTAATCTTAACTACTATCCTTTCATATTCTTGATAGCCTCAACGCTGTCGCTCTTGAAGCGGCGATACACGTTGATGATAATAGCGATGGCCACAGCACTTTCGGCAGCAGCAACACCGATCACGAAGAGAGTCATGAACATGCCTTCCATGCCGTTGGGATACAACAGACGGTTGATGGCAGCAAAGTTGATGTCGACTGCATTGAGCACCAGCTCGACAGAGATGAGCATGGCGATCAGGTTGCGACGGGTCACGAAACCATAGACACCAATAAAGAACAACAGGGCACTGAGTGCGAAATAACATTCAACGGGAATCATGCCTTATCCTCCTTTCTTGCTACTACCAAGCCTCCGATGATACATGCCAGCAGGAATACTGAGATGAACTCGAAAGGCATACCTGAACCAACGAGGGCCATACCGATTTCCTTCATCGGCACCTCTACGTTGGCAATTGCCTGAGTGTAGAAGCCAGTCTTCAGCAGAATGAGAGAGACTACCACCAGTCCGGCAAAGGCTGCCAGACCGCCAGCAATCATCTTGCTGCTCTTAACTCGCTCCTCAAGACCCTGAAGGGTGCGCTTGCTCACCAACTGAATGGCGAACACATAGATCATCGTAACGCCTCCGGCATATACAGAGATCTGAGCGGCTCCAAGGAAGGTGTAGTCGAGCAGGAAATAGATGCCTGCCACACCAAAGAGCACAAACAACATGAATGTTGCGGCTCGCATAATCTTCGTCGTGGTGACACACATCAGCGCTGAGCCGATGATGAACACCGCGAGAATCACGAACATAATTGTATTACCCATAACGCGTTACTTCGTTTTAGTGTTAAACTTACCGATTTCCCACTCGGCGCCGCCCTCTATGAGGTTAGGCAGCGAACCACCCTGGTAAACCTCCTCGTTCAGATGGAGCACCAGCTTTGAGCGGTCGAACACAGCGTTCTCGAAATCATTCGTAAACTCGATGGCGTCGAAGTTGCAGGCGTTGGTACAGAGCTGGCAGAACATGCAGTCGCCCAGATCGTACGCATAATCGTCGAGCACCTTCTTTTTCTTACCTGTCTCAGGATCCTCAGCCATGTGGGCTGTAATCTTGATGGTTCCATTAGGACAGGCCTTCTCGCACAATGTGCAAGCCGTACACTTGTAGCTGCCATCCTCGTTGCGCTTGAAGGTCAAGCGACCACGATGACGCTTAGCCACGTGGAGTGTGGTCTTGCGGTTCTCGGGATACTGCTCAGTAGACTTGTTGGTGAAGAAATCCTTGAAGTATTCCTTCCAGGAGGTCTTCATACCAATGGCCAAAGTCTTCAGGCCGTGCCCGATTTCTCCGAAATATGTTTTGTTATCTTCCATTGCTATACCTTATTTAATATATAGGCCGAGAGCGACCACTACAGTCATGATTACCAGATTAAGCAGCGCTGATCCACATCAGAATCCAAACCAGGAAGAAGGCCTTACCCATGAACCAAACGATACCAGGGATGTAGTTCATCACTGCATCGAAGGCCTCGATACCAATGTTCACAGGAGCCCAACCACCGAGGAACACTGTAGCAGCGATACCTGCGATGATGAAGAGGTTGAGGAACTCAGCGAGGTAGAAGAAGCCGAAGCCCATACCAGAATACTCTGTATGGTGACCGGCGGTCAACTCACTCTCAGCCTCAGCCATATCGAACGGGCCACGATTGGCCTCAGCGTTACCTGCGATGAGGAACACGAAGAAAGCAATCAGGGCAGGAATGTGTCCCTGGAAGATGAGCCACTTCCAAGGGCCTGTCTGTGCCTCAACGATACCACTCATCTGCATCGTACCTGTCAGGATCACAGCCGTGATCAGGCAGAGGCAGAGCGACATCTCGTAAGAGATCATCTGCACAGCACCACGCATGGCCGAAACCACTGAGTACTTGTTGTTAGAACCCCAACCTGCGAGGAAGATACCTACCACACCGATTGAAGAAACGGCTGTGAGCAGGAACACACCTACGTTGAAGTCGAGCACTGTAGCACCATTGTTCCAAGGCAGGAACGAGAAGGCACCTACAGAGCCGATAATCACAAGAAGCGGAGCCACGAGGTAGAGCAGCTTATCAGCACGATCCACGATGAAGATCTCCTTGATGAGCATCTTCAGCACGTCGGCAAACACCTGCAGCAAGCCCCAGTAACCTACTCGCATCGGGCCAAGACGGCACTGGAAGTAGGCACAGACCTTACGC
>CADBVZ010000033.1 GCA_902798285.1 uncultured Prevotella sp.
AAGGTACGAAGATTTTCCGAACCAACAAAACTTTTCCATCTTTTTTTTCAATTATTGCGTGACATTTTTACACCTCTTGATTTATGTCAAATCAAGAAACGGCCTACACCTTATTATATTATATATAAGAGGAGAAGTTATCTGCAAAACCTCGTCGCCCGCAACTACATGCACGAGCACGAAGAGCGCAAATCAGCCGAAGAAGCGCCGATCTCGAAGCAAATCTTCCCTTTCTCAGGCACAAAGGTATGATTTGTCTCGTCCCAGTAGGTCAAGTCGATCTTGGCCACCTCGAGCACCACATCACACGTCTGCCCCGCAGGAATCGTCACACGCTTGAAGGCCTTGAGCTGATGCTTGGGGTGCTCCACCTTCGACTCGGGATAGCTCACGTAGAGCTGCACCACCTCGTCGCCATCCATCTCGCCCACATTCTTCACTGGCACCGTTACATAGATCCTCTGCTTATCCTGCTTCAGCACCTTGGCCTCGCCATACTCAAAGCGGGTATAACTCAGTCCGTAGCCAAAGGGATACAGCGGTGTACCCTCGAAATACATATAGGTACGCCCATGACGGATGTCGTAATCCATCATCTCTGGCAGGTCCAGGATATCCTTCACCCACGTCTGAGTGGTTCTGCCGGCAGGGTTCACCTTACCCATCAGCACATCCACCACACCATGTCCCTGCTCTTGCGAGCAGTGGGTCACCTGCAGAATTGCCGGCAGGTGCTCGTTACTCCAGTTGATGACGTATGGGAAACTGCTCACCAGCACTAGCACCGTATTGGGATTGATGGCCTGCAGTCGGCGTATCTCATCCTCATCGGGCAACTGCAGAGAGTGGCGATCGTTGGCCTCGCGACCATCGCTTGGCACAGGACACACCTTCCACGTGCGATCAGTGCCGTAGGGGTGATTACCCGTGCACACCAATACCATGTCAGCCTCGCGAGCCAATGCCTCGGCACGTCCGAACTGGTTGTCAGGCGCATACAGTATCTCGATGCCATACTCCCTTCCAGCCTCCTGCATCGCTTTCAGAATGGTGTTCTCGTAAGGCGCCGTACCGCTATACCAATCGTACACAATCTTATCGGCATACGGGCCCACCACGGCTATTTTCTTCACACCCTTGATGGGCAGGATACCGTTGTTCTTCAGCAATACCACGCTCTTGGCAGTCACCTCTCTCACGAACTGCTTCACCTCGTCGCGCTCGTAGGGCGGCATAGCCGTTGAGTCCTTGCCTATTTCGGCGTACGGACACTTATCGTCGAGCAGTCCCAGTTTCAGGGCCACATAGATATTACCCTTGATCACCTTTTCTATCTCGGCCTCAGTCACTAGGCCCTTCTCTACGGCCTCCTTCAGGTAAGGCTGGAAACGATCCAGGAACTGACTCGTGCCGGCCTTCACCACACCAGCAGCTGCCGCAGTCAGATCGTGATAATAATGATGGGCACTCACCAGCATGCCATAGGCACCACCATCCGTACAGATGATACCATTGTTGCCCCACTCCTTTCGGGTGATCTCCTCAAGACACGGATGCACGCACATCGGTGTGCCATTCCAACTGTTATACGATGCCATGAACGCCCTACTTCCGCCCTCGGTGATACCCTTATAGAAAGGATATGAGTAATACTCGCGGAACAATCGCTCGTCGAAGTTGCTCGATGTCGAGTCTCGACCGTCCTCATTGCTGTTAGCCAGGAAGTGCTTCATCAGAGCAGCCGTCTTCCAGTAGCGCTGATCATTGCCCTGCAGACCCTTCACCATCGCCACAGAGAGCTGAGCCGTCAGATAAGGATCCTCGCCGAAGCTCTCCTCCGTACGTCCCCAACGGGGATCGCGCGCCAGGTCGGCATTCGGTGCAAATACCACCAAGCCCTTACGCTTCGCTATGTTGCCCTGGGCATACCAGCGCACCTCCTCGGCCTCTATCTCGCCGATACGCTGAATCAGTTGCGGATCCCATGTAGCGCCCATGCCGTAGGCCTGAGGGAATATGGTGGTAGGCAGGTCGTTGGGCACCTCCTTACCGTCAACGGTCTTCACGCCGTTATGACGCGAGGGGCCTCCCAAGGCCAGTCCGTGCAGACCCTCGTAGCAGCCATAGATAGGCACGCCGAGCCGTGGAGTGCCCAGCATGGGCGACATCCACATCATCTTCTCGTCGAGCGTCAGATGTTTCACAAACAGATCCACACGTTTGTCATCGCTGAGCTTCGTGTTCTGAAAATCATAAGGTTGTGCACTTGCAGTCAGCCTGGCAGCCAAGCCGAGAGCCACGGTTAAGAACAGTTGATAGTATTTCATAAGTCGTTTAATTAATGAATGATTGCCAGCTGCAAAGATAGTGCAAATCGAATAAAAAACCAAATTATATTTGAGTTTTTTTGAGATGCAGCCTATCTTCGAGCTTTAGCTCAAAGATAAAGAAAAATAGATATAAAACCAAATTAATCTTGATTTATTTGGTATTTCTCTCGGTTTTCACTATCTTTGTGGCGTTATTAAATAATTAGCCCAAGATTGATAAGAAAAAGAAATGAGAAAGTTTAAGAATTGGATGAAGGCCGCCATCCTGACCCTTTACGGCACAAGCGTATTAGCTTCATGTAGCAACGAAGACAATCCAGCTGACAAGAAAGGACAGCTGCTGGAAGTTTATAACGTCAAGGGCAGTGAGGCCACGGCTCGACTCACTATCAATGGCGAAGTGCTGTTTACCACGCCCGTATATGTGGGCAAAAACGGCATTGGCAAGACTCGCGAGGGCGACAGTAAGACGCCCACGGGAATACTCCATGTGGTAAAGGCCTTCGGCGTGAAAGCCAAACCCGAAGGTTGCAAGTTCGATTATATCGACGTAACCCCCACCATCTATGCCTGTGATGATGACTGCGAATGGTACAATCAGATTATCGACCTTTCGAAGGTGAAACATGATTGTAAGGGTGAGGATATGTACAACCTCGTGCCTCAGTATAACTACGGACTGACTACCGACTATAACGCCGAGTGCGATCATGAGAAGGGCAGCAACATCTTCATTCACTGCAAAGGCTATAAGCCATATACTGGCGGCTGCATCTCCTTCGACGAGGATAAGATGATCGAGATCCTCCGCCGCTGCGACACCTCGCTCATCGTCAAGATCTCAGAATAAACATCCTGAAAGCCCTGAACAAATGCAAACTCCCCCACTCTGAAAACGAATCAGAGCGGGGAGTTTTTATGAACTGATGGTTTTTATGGGATAAGGAAGGCTATCTTCCTTCGGTTATCCTTGGGGCGGATATTGCCATCAGCCATTTTGTGGTTTTCTTACATACCTCCCCGAGAGTAAAGTGCTCGGAGAGGCGCATCGATTTGTTCATACTTACATTACTCATACTCTAAATTCATAAATCTAAATTTTCAATTAATAAAAGTCACTGTGTCCTAGCGTCTCAGCGTTATAGCAACGCTAGGACACAGTGACGCTAGGACGCAGTGACTTTTTGTTATTTACCATGGAGAAAAGTGATGGATGGATGAATGGATGGTTATTAATCATTGGACTAATAATTTATATATTATATATATATTATAATATATATATAATATATAAATCTAATATAAGGTATTTTGTCGCAGTGTAGAAAATGCAGAAGTCACTGCGTCACTGCGTCCTAGTGTCTCAGCGTGGTCGGAGAAAACCTCGTTTTTAAAAATTTAAAAAAGGGATTTTAGGCGGATTAGACCTCCCCTAACCTCTCCTGAACTAAGGAGGAAAAAATTTTTCAGATATTTTAAAAATAATTACGAAAATATTTGGTAGATTCAAATATTATTTGTAACTTTGCATCGGTTTTAGAAATAAAGCTGATACAAAAGTTTCGATAGAATTGGTACCGCTGGAAATAGCTTTGAAACAACTTTAAATTATTGTTTAATCCTTAAATCAATTTTTTATAACTATGGCAAGTGAAGTAATTGCATTTTCTGTGAATCTGCGTTTTACCCCTGAGAACACCAAGGGTGATGCGCTGACCAGCCGAGCCCTGAAGAAGGAGTGCACCTTCAAGAGTGCCTACGTGGTCAGTTCGAAGGAGAAGACCGTGAACGGCAAGAAGGTGAAGTATCAGGAGAAGATTCCCATCGCCTCCTATGCGACCGCCACCCATCAGGAAGGAGGTGAGTGATGACTAAGAAAGAAACACTTAAATGGGCGTTGCAAATCATCGCATCGATCGCTACAGTCATCCTTACCGCCCTCGGCACTACCAGTTGCATGGGTATGTAAAGAACCATCCCCGACCTTATAGAGACCGGGGATGGTTTTTTATTTCGAGGGTTCGCAGAAGACTCTGATTTCCTTGTAGGGCTCTATCGGGTCGTTGGTGCTGATGCCGATGATGACCTCTTCCTTCTGGTCGGGCGCCAGAAATACACTGATAGTGTCTTTCTGCTGATAAGCAAGGCTGTGCGAACCTATCGTGACCTTCTGAGCAGCTCCTTTGGCAACCTTCAGATTCCTGATGTGTAGTGTGTCCTCCCCGACATTGGCAACCACAAACTTGGTACAAGGTTTGTGTGCGGGGTCAATGGAGAAGGCAGTGACAGGCATCATGATGCGGGCATGCGTCTCGCTTGTCGTCAACTGTTGCGTGATGATGCCCTCAACGGGAATATCCGTACTATCGTTACCCGACGTTATGCGCAACGTGTATCTAAGCACACCCCATTCGTCTTTCACATCCTTCATGTCGGATGTGATAATAACTCGCCCTGTTTCGTTGGCAGGTATTTCGTCGTCGTGGAACACACTGACGTATGAGGGTGCTCCAATGAGACGTGCCGTGTACTTTACAGCCTTATCCGAGGAGTTGTTGATGTTCAGAAAGTGGGTTTTGACTTCGCCATGAGGAAGGTAGGTCAAGATGAGGAAGGGCATATTAGCTCTCAACTCATCAGAGATCCTGACTGGGAACACTTTCTCGACCATCGCCTTGGGAACCTGTCGCGAAGCCCTCACGAAGATGGTATAGGGCTCAGCCTGATGATCCATATAGATGTTTATATCGCGCTCAAAGAAACTGTAGTTAATGCCTAAGTCAACCTCCACGTCCAAGAATACGGCCTCGCCAGGGGGAATAACATCGGCTGACTCCCTTACCTTCGTACAGCCGCAGCTCTTCTCTATCTTGACAATGCGGCAGGTGTCAGCTCCCACATTCTCAATCTTAAACTGATGTTTCAGCACATGTACGGTGTCGGCCACCACGCCGAAGTCGTAGTCTGCATCCTCTATTACAATCCTTTCGGACTGGCGGCCGCCGTTTCCGCTGTTTCCGCAGGCCACCAATCCGAAAGTTAGTAGAATCAAAAAGAATCTATTCATCATTACTTGCCAAATACCAATGAAGCTGACTTGTGGAGTTTTGCGCCATCAGGTGTTGTAACATTGATGTTCACTTGATCTTGCACACCTGCATATGATCCTGGGACAGACATTGTAGCGGTAAATTCGCCAATAGTGTCATCAGAAACTGTGGTCGTCTCAGTCTTTTGGTAGCCATCGGTACCAACGATGTCCATTACAATCTTTGTACCTTTCTTCATACAAGACAGCTTAGCTATGGCTTTATAACCCTGACCTGCAGATGGCGCAGAAGGATTCAGCGTGAACGAGTTGATGGCCGGGAATTCGCCGAACGATAGGATTTCGTCATATTTCTGAGTGCTTGTCAGCCAGGTTCCGTCGAAGTAATTATCCTTACCAGCATAGTAAACATGTGGCTGAACAAAAACTCCTTCCATACTGGCATTATACTCCTTCAGCAAATTGCAAAGCTTTGTGGAAAGTCCCTCAATGGTATCACTGAACTCGTCAGGAATGGGTACACCGCCATTTGCTAACGAACAGGCAGTATCAAGAGACTTAGCAGCTACCAAACATGCCGCGCCGAAAGCTGCAGCAACAGGGGCGGATATACCAACACCCGCAGTAGTAATGGCAACAGAAATAGCTGAGCAAAGATATTCTTTGGCACCAGAGCCGGGAGCAGTCCAAGCGTTTAAATTACATATTGTTGAAAGAATTGCATCAATTTTTGAGCAAATAGTCCCGATATTTGTTGAACCGCTATAGTTGTCGGGTACATGGAATTGATAAAGGCCCGTGCCTACTTTATCACATTTTTTAAAAACTAGTATGGGAGCCCCTTTGCTAGGCATCGTGTTGTGGCCAATGAAAGCATTGAAGACTTCAACATAGACATTGTGAACATCGGCAGGAGCATTACATACCTCAACTTTTATGTTGCCAGTGAAGCCTTGTGTTGCTCTAGTCATTGCAGCCTGCTGCACAGAGATATCCTCATGCTTCGTAGGCTCCAGCGTCATTTTGGCCTCACCAGAACGCATTGGGGCATCATAGTTAATGGCACGTGTGGAAGTTTTTTGATTAGCAAAGTCGACTACCGTGTTCAACTGCTCACCTGTGCTGGGATCAACCAACGTCACAGCAGCCTTATGGGCACCCACCCAGTCGAACGTCATTTCTACGCCGTTGGGAGCCGTGATACGCTCTATCAGCTGGTTGCTATTCAAATAGATATACGTCTTTTCCGCTTCGTCTGCGTTCTTAACAACCATGGATTCTATCTTTGTAGGAGCACCCTGGGCATCTTTCTGACCACTAATCACAGCCATCTCACCTTTTTTATTGGAGAATATAAACTGCGTGGAGATTTCTGGGTTGGTGTTGATAAACGCCCCAATGTTAGAAGAGCTATCCCCATTACCGTTATCATCACTACTACCATCACTATCGCCGCAGGAAACCATACAGGAAATGCCCACAGCCATCAGCATCATGCTGAGAAACCTTAATGTCTTCATAATTGTTTTTGTTTGGAAGTTAATAAAATTGTTAAATTTGTGGCTAATAAAATAGTTATTGGCATCGCTTTTACTACATTTTTGAAGGCAACATCTGAGGTTTCAAAGCTCCTCTACATGATAGATACCTTCAGTAAGCGGCCCTGCTGGTGGCCATTTTCATGGCCACCAACAACATGCCGTAGAATCTAAAGGTTTAATTTATACCTTATAGGGTGTGATTAGAAATTCAAACCGAGGGTAATGTCGAGACCATGGAAGATAACACTGCTCTTGGCACCGTGCTCACTGTAGTTGAATAACTTGGGAGCAATGTCTCTGTAGTAGCCGATACCTGCTGTGAACTTCTGACCGATGCGGAACTTACAACCAGCCTGGAGACCTACCTGGAAACGGTTGTAGGCACCATCATCGCCCATATCGTCCTTTGAGAAGATATTAATACTCTCGTCGCCAATCTTCTCCTTACCGATGATGTTGATGCGGGTGTAGATACCAGCATAAGGCTGGATGCTAAAGCCATCGCTAACGTCGAAAGAATACATCACATCTACAGGAATCTTTACAGAGAGCATACTGAACTTAACCTTGTGATTTGAGCTGCCGCCGAAGTCGTCATAGAGGTATTCATCCCAATCATAATCATCGTAGTCATAATCATAACCCTTTTGAGTCATGCTCTTAAAGAAGTACTGAACAGCTCCACCGAACTCGATGTAAAGAGGAATATCGCCTAAAGGAATAGACTCGAGGTAACCCAGAGAGAAACCATGAATCAATTCTGTATTAGATGCAGAGTAGCTACCAGAAGACATTTTAGAATACATCCATGTGGGATTGTACTGCAAGAAGAATGTTCCGAAAGCTTCGTTATCAGAAGAGCTACTGTAGCTAACCTTCTCCTGAACAACCTGCTGTTGCTGGGGTTGCTGCTGTTGCTGCTTCTTACGAGCTTGCATCTCGTCGAGCGTAATCACGTTCTGTGCGCATACTGCGGTTCCAAATGCGATGAGCGCAGCCATCGTCAAAAATCTGAATTGTTTCATAATGTTGTAGTTTTTGAGATTAATAAATAGGTGTTATTGCAATATGTTAGTTTGTCTGAATCACGATATACTTGCCTCTACTCCAGAAGACTTCGGGATTGAGCACATGGAGCTCGGAAGAGGTCTTGCTGGTCTTTACAAACTCATAAGATGACGAGGGAACATCCGAAATCATCTTGGGTTTGCCACAAGGTATCTGCAAGCCGCCGAACGAACGGACATCGACCTTTGTGAAGAGTTCCTGAGGCAGATTGCCATAGTTTACCTTCTTCTTCTCGATAATACCACTCTCCTTCAGGATCTTCTTAGAGCCCATGACTACATAGCCGGTGTTGATCTTGGCCGACTGGGCGGCTATCTCCTGCTCCTGGGCCTGAACCTTCTCGGTAAGAGCGGTGTTACCCTCAGTGAGCGAGCTGACCTCACCACGCAACTTGGCGATGCTGACATTCTTCTGCTCGATCTCGGTCTGGAGGCGCTTAATCATGGCGTCCTTCTCCTCGATCTGCTGGTTGAGCACGGCAATAAGCTTCTGGAGCTTAGCCATATTGGCGCCCTTCTTGCTGAGCTCGCCTTCCAGACTCTTAACTTTCTCGCGGAGTTCGTTCAGGTTTTCGGCAAAGGCAGCGAGATTCTTCTTCAGCTGGGCCTTATCGACCATCGTGCCTTCTTTACCTTTATTAGAATAGAAGAGTGTACCTTCCTGCTTGGCAATGGTGTCGAGGCCCTCGGCAAGAATGTCGACGTACTCGTTCATGTTAGTGAGATCGCCCTGATACTGGGCATTAACACTCAGAAGGGAGTCAACTTGCTTTTTAAGCTGGTCCGCACTCTCGTTTCCACTACATGCCATCAAAAAAGCCAGGCATAATGTACAGGTTAAATAGATAAATGATTTTTTCATTTTGCAACAAGTTTTAGTCTTTAATGTTGCAAAGATAACAAAAAGTTGCAAAAGTGACCGTGCAAATTCACATTTTCGACTAACAATTTGCAAAAATCAGTGTTTTTTTGCTCTCCACTCGGCCGGAGTCATGCCACAAATGGTCTTAAAAGTGCGATAAAACGAAGTTTCGTTGGCAAAACCCGACTCAGAGATAATAATGTTGAGTTTCATGTGGGGATGTTGGCGCATCATACGTTTGGCGTAGTTGACGCGGTAGGTATTGACGATTTGGGGGAACCGCAGATTCTGGGAATTACAGCAGGCGGAGATCTGATTGCGGTGTAACCCAAGTTCCTTGGCCACGTCGGAGGTGGTCAAGGAACTATTAAGGTATAATTGCTTCTCATTGAACAGCTGGAGGATGTTTCGCATCATCTGTCCGTTGGCGTCGTCGCTCGTGGGGAAGTCGCACAACGGCGGCTCAACCTTGGAGCCCTGCCCCTTGTTCAGCCATTTGTCGACGAGGGGTTTGAGATAGGGCGTTTCGTAATAGGCCGCAGAGATGAGGGCGGCGATGGAAATAAGGATGAGCAGGATGATAACGAAGGTCATCATTAGAATGCAGATGCTTTTAATCGGAGGCCGGCAGTCTCATCGATGCCGAACATGATGTTCATATTCTGAACGGCCTGACCTACGGCACCCTTCAGCAGATTGTCGATGCATGAGGTAACGAGCAGTTTATTGCCGTACTTCTCGACATGTACCAGGGCCTTGTTGGTGTTTACCACCTGCTTCAGGTCGAGGGCCTTGTCGCTATAGTGGGTAAAGGCGGCATCGCGATAGAATTCCTTATAGGTCTCGATAACATCCTCGACGGGGGCGGGCGTCTTGATGACAGCAGTACAGAAGATACCACGGGCAAAGTCGCCACGATAGGGGATAAAATCTATGTCGGCATCGAGATAACCCTGCACCTGCTTCAGCGACTGACGGATCTCGGCGATATGCTGATGCTGGAAGGGCTTATAGATGCTCAGGTTATTATTACGCCATGAGAAATGGGTGGTGGCACCGGGTTTCTGACCAGCACCGGTAGAGCCGGTAATGGCGTTCACAGCCACATCGTCCTTCAGCAGATTCAGATGGGCGGCGGGGAGCAGGGCTACCTGGATACAGGTGGCGAAACAACCTGGATTGGCCACATGCTGTGCCTGCTGGATATCTTCCTTATTGATTTCGGGCAGACCATACACATAATCGTGATCGCCCTTGATACGGAAGTCCTGAGCCAAGTCGATGATCTTGACGCCAGCGGGGATGGTATGCTCCTTGAGGAACTGCTCGCTCTTGCCATGGCCGAAGCAGAAGAACACTACATCGACCTGATCGAATGGCATCTCACTGGTGAACTTCAAGTCGGTCTCGCCAATGAGGCCTTCGTGAACATCGCTCACCAGATTGCCTGCGTTGCTCTCTGAGTTAGCAAAGACAATCTGAGCCTCGGGATGGTTGAGCAACAGACGAATCAACTCTCCGCCCGTATAACCGGCTGCGCCTAATATTCCAATTCGAATCATCTCTTCTCGTCTTTATGGATGCCGTAATAAACGCGGAGGGGCGTAGAGCTAACCTTGATAAAGCCCTTGGCCTCGTCGGCGGTCCAGCCGGTCTGAGTCTCACCATACTCACCAAGCTTCGACTTCGTGAGGTCGTTGGCAGAATCGATACCTACCGTCTCGAATCCGTAAGGACGGAGCTTCAGGATGGCCGTACCAGTGACATTACGCTGGCTGCTGCTGAGCATAGCCTCGATATCGGGCATAACGGGCTCCAAGTACTGACTCTCGTGGAGGAACATGCCATACCAGTTGGCTACCTGATCCTTCCAGTACTGCTGCCACTTAGAGAGCGTAGACTTCTCGAGCAGACGGTGAGCCTCGATGATGAGCTTAGGAGCTGCAGCCTCGAAACCTACACGGCCCTTGATGCCGATGATGGTGTCGCCCACGTTGGCATCGCGGCCAATGGCGTAAGAGGCACCAATCTCCTCGATCTTCTGGATGGCCTTCACCTTATCGTCGAACTTCTCGCCGTTCACACCTACAATCTCACCCTTCTCGAACTGAATCTTCAGCAGCGACTCCTGCTCCTTGGCAGTAACGTGCTTCAGGTAAGCATCCTCGGGCAGACCCTGTGTGGGGTCGAGCAACTCGCCACCACAGATAGAGGTACCCCAGATACCTACGTTATAAGAGTACTTCAGCTTGGTGAAGTCGGCAAAGAAACCGTGCTCGTTCAGATAGTCAACCTCCTCCTTACGCGTGAGCTTCTTATCGCGAGTGAGGGTGATGATCTCCACACCAGGGGCCATCACAAGGAAAGTCATATCGAAACGAATCTGGTCGTTACCAGCACCTGTTGATCCATGGGCGATGGCATCGGCACCGATTTCCTTGGCGTAGCGGGCGATGGCAATGGCCTGGAAGATACGCTCGCTGGATACGGAGATGGGGTAACAGTTATTACGAAGCACATTACCGAAGATCATGTATTTCAGCGATTTCTCGTAATACTCGTGGGTGACATCGAGGGTGACATAAGCCTTAGCGCCCAGCTTATAGGCGTTCTCCTCGTTTTTCTTCAACTGCTCGTCGCTGAAACCACCCGTATTGGCGCATGCGGCATAAACATCCCATCCATCCTGGGTGAGTTTCATAACTGTGTAAGAGGTGTCGAGTCCTCCTGAAAATGCGACTACTACTTTCTTGTTTGCCATATCTTTATTTCTTTTTACCTTTTATCTATTTTCATTTTAATCACTCTGCCTTGCCATCGATTTTACGGATGCGCTCGAGCACCTCATCGGATATCTTGGCGGGCAGATGCTCCGTGGGATCGTAGAGCATAGCCGTACAAATACAGTATTTACGGCCCGTACGATGCAGGACGTCCACATTACAACAGCCCTCGCAACCCTTCCAGAAAGCCTCATCGTCGGTAAGATCGGCGAAGGTAACGGGCTGATAACCCAGTGCGGTGTTCATAGCCATGACAGCTGCGCCACTCGTGAGCGAGAAAATCTTGGCGTGGGGCCAACGGGTGCGGGCCAGCGTGAAGGTCATATCCTTGATGCGCTTGGCCACGTGATGGCCTCGGAAGTCGGGATGTACAATCAGACCGGAGGTGGTGACATATTGCTGGTTCTCCCAGGTCTCGATGTAACTAAAGCCTGCGAACTGTCCTTCCTTGGTGAGGGCTATCACAGCCTTGGCCTCCATCATCTTCTTGGCCAGATACTCATGTGTTCGCTTGGCAATACCGGTGCCGCGCACTTTGGCAGCCTCGGCTATAGTGTCCAGGATCGTGTCGACGTATTTCTCGTGCTCTGGTCCTGCAACTAATACCTCAATATCAGTTTCTTGTTCCATGATGCAATTTGCATTATATATTATGATTTATTTCATGTTTGGCACGAAATCGCTCAATGCCTCAACGACCTGCTGATGACTAACGCCTTCCTTGATGACGATGAATATCGTATCATCGCCAGCTATGGTGCCCAGAATCTCAGGGATATCGCTATTGTCGATGTTCCATGCGATAGAGCTGGCATAGCCGGGGCGCGTTTTGATGATACCCATATTGCCCGAGAAGTTGATACTTACGAATCCGGGCACCTTCATCATCTCGCGGATGCTATTGGGTGTGCTCACGCGTTTATACATCGTCTCATTGGGCAATACATACACATAATGGCCGCTCATGGAGGCGGCTTTGGCCACCTTCAACTGTTTCAGATCACGGCTCAGCGTGGCCTGTGTCAATTTGAAACCCTCCTTCTGAAGGGCATTTAACAGCTCGTCCTGGCTACCTAACTGCTGACTCGAAATGATGAGTCGCAAAGCCTCTAATCGGTTGTTCTTTACTTTCATTGCAGTATATTTATTCAGAAATCGGATGCAAAATTACATATTATTTTGCATCCGACCAAATATTTCTGCATATTTTTGCAAATTTATCTTCTCATATCGAATCCTATGCGTACGCCATCGTAGTTTTTACTGATTTCGCCAATGGTTTGAAGATCCTTACTGCCACTCAGTGCAGAGGCCAATTGCAGGATGGTGAGCAGCTTGTTGGCCTCGAACAGAATAGAGATACCACCCAACTCCTTTTTGGTGTAGCAGCTGGTGCTGAACAGCAGGTTTTTAAGGGTGATCTTCTGGCTCTGCTCGTCGAACGTGAACTGGCCTGAGAGAGGCGCGCCACCAATTTTGGCGGAGAACGTGCCATCCTCCTTGAACGAGATCATCGTATTATTAGCCGAGAGGCCCACCTGCTGGTAATAGGGCAACAGCTTCTGCTCAATCTGTACGGCGGCCATCTCGCCACCAGCCTTTGCCAAGAGGTTCTCGCTCATGAAGGCACAACCAGGGCCACCATAGCTCCAAGTGCCCAGCAACTCCTGAGGACGCACCTTGTTAAGACCGATAACACTCGTAATGGCATTGGCCACACCTTCACCACTCATCAAAGCTCCTAAGTTGCCGCAACTTAAGAGTAACAGACACGCAAGAGCCATGATTCCGATCTTTGTCTTTCTCATATCCATACACATTATTTATAATATATCTGAGTGCAAAGATAGTAACTTTTTCTCTCATCGGTCGCGTTTTTATCAGAAATTAACGTGTTTCAATAATTATACGTGCATATGCAGCATAATTATGCAGTATTGTAGGCAAAAGGGACAATAATGTGACGATTTTATACAAAAAGATGGAGGAAAGTGAGGGATTGTCGGATATTTGCCGTAACTTTGCAACCGATTATATATAATAAGGTATAGAAAGGAACGCTTATGAAGTTATTCGATGTATATCCGCTCTTCGATGTGAACATCGTAAAGGGCAAGGGTTGTAAGGTGTGGGACGAGAACGGACAAGAGTATCTCGACCTCTATGGCGGACATGCCGTCATTTCGATAGGACACTCTCACCCCCACTATATTGAGAAGGTAACGGAGCAGCTTAACAAGATAGGTTTCTACTCCAACTCGGTGATCAACAAGCTTCAGGTGGAGTTGGCCGAGCGTTTAGGCAAGATTTCCGGCTACGACGACTACCAGTTGTTCCTGATCAACTCGGGTGCCGAGGCCAATGAGAACGCCCTGAAGCTGGCTTCATTCAAGACCGGCAACACGCGTGTGCTCTCTTGCGAGAAGGCCTTCCACGGACGTACATCGCTGGCTGTGGAGGTAACGAACAATCCGAAGATCATCGCCCCCATCAATGATAACCACCACGTAAGGTATCTGCCCCTGAACGATCTGGAGCCATGGGTTCGTGAGTTGTCGAAGGGTGGCGTGGCAGCTGTGATCCTGGAGTGTATCCAGGGCGTGGGTGGCATTCAGATGGCTACACCAGAGTTTGCGCAGGGTTTGGCCTATGCTTGTAAGCGTTATGGTGCCGTACTGGTTTGCGATGAGATTCAGTGTGGCTATGGCCGAAGCGGAAAGTTCTTCGCCCACCAGTGGCTGGGCATCAAGCCCGACATCATCACCGTGGCCAAGGGTATCGCCAACGGATTCCCCATGGGCGGCGTGCTGATATCGCCCGACTTTGAGCCTGTATATGGTCAGCTGGGTACTACCTTCGGCGGCAACCATCTGGCTTGTGCAGCAGCATTGGCTGTACTCGACGTGTTCGAGGGCGAAGGTCTGGTGGAGAATGCCCGCGTGATAGGCGATTACCTGATAGAAGGTATCAAGAGCATCGGCTCATCGCACATTCTGGATGTTCGTGGCCGCGGACTGATGATTGGCATCGAACTGGATATGCCTCATAAGATGGTACGCAAGCCACTCATCAAGCATGAGCATTGCTTTACGGGTTGTGCCGGACAGAATATCCTGAGATTGCTGCCACCACTCTGTCTCAGCAAGGCAGAGGCCGACGACTTTATCGAGAGACTGATAAGAGTACAGCCGGAAGAAGACGATTAAAAGGTAAAAGGGTAATAAGGTAAAAAAGTAAAATGAAAATAGCAGTGATTGGTGCTGGTGCCATGGGTGGCGCCACCGTTGAGGGCCTCATCAGAGGCACGCAGTTTAAGAACGAAGATATTACCGTAAGTGATCCCTCACAAGCCGTGGTGGAGAAATTCGCCAAGACGGGCGTGAGCGTAACCACCGATAATAAGTTGGCCGCTGATACAGCCGACATCGTATGTGTGGTAGTAAAGCCATGGCTCGTGGAGCGTGTACTGAAAGATATTAAGCCCGAACTCGACCCCAAGAAGCAGATTCTGATCGTGATAGCTGCCGGTGTATCGTCGGAGAGCATCCAGGGTTGGTTGGGCGAGCAATGTCCCCCACTCTTCCTCGTCATCCCAAATATTGCCATTGCTGAGATGGCATCGATGACCTTCATCGTACCTGTGAATGCCTCGGAGGAGAACACCCAGACGGTAGTGAGCATCTTCGACGAGATGGGTCATACGCTCATCACCGACGAGCAGCATCTGGCCGCTGGCACCACCTTGGCCTCTTGTGGTATTGCCTATGCCATGCGCTATATCCGTGCCGCCTCGGAGGGTGGCGTGGAACTGGGCTTTAAGGCCGACGATGCCAAGAAGATCGTGATGCAGACCATGAAGGGAGCCGTAGAGTTGCTGGAGGCCAGCGGTATGCACCCCGAAGCCGCTATTGACCTGGTAACCACACCTGGAGGTGTAACCATCAAGGGTCTTAACGAGATGGAGCATGCAGGATTCACATCGGCTGTGATTCGCGGACTGAAAGCAGGAGCGAAGTAATTTGTGACTAGTCATGAAAAGGGCACTTAAATGGCAGCATGTAATGAGAGTGGTAGTGATACTATTCGCTATTCACTGTTCATTATTCACTGCTATGGCCCAAGATACCCCCAATGCCCGTCAGGCCAAACGTATATTCAATACGGCTTGGAATCGCATCTATGGCGATGAGGGCGTAAGGTTCCATTATAAGATAGACATTCTGCACCTTTACAAGGAAGAAGGAATATCGTGTAATAAGGGCGACAAGGAGCGATCGGAGCATAAGAACACCATCATCTACAGCGATGGAAAGTTGAAGCATGTAGTCCGCACCAACAAGAAAGTGGTGGAACTTCACGATCCGAAGGTGAACAAAGCCGACGAAAAGCTCCAGATGTTTAAGTTTGACCCTGACAGTTACAACTACGCTATCGCCAAGGATCCGGAGGGATTCCTGATAACCCTGACAGCCAAGCCAGGCGCGAAGGTGAAGATGAAGAAGGTAGAGGCCATCATTTCAGAAGGCAACTACTACCCCAAGCGCTTACGCATCAAGGTAAGCATCTTCTGGTGTAACATCTTCATATCCGACTTCCAGGCGGGCAATATCGACGATAGCATCTTCGTATTCCCCAAGGAGAAGTATAAGGACTTTAAGGTGGAGGACCTGAGATAGTTGAGAGTTTAGAATTGAAAATTGAAAATTAAGAGATATTATGGATGAACAGTTAAAACAAATTGGCGAGCGTTTGCGCGGATTGCGTGACGTGCTCGACATCCCCGTAAGCGAGATGGCCGAAACCATCGGCATCTCAGCTGAGAAGTATGAGAGAATAGAGGCTGGCGAACTCGATATCACCATCTCTAATCTGATGAAAATTGCCAAGAAGTACGGCGTATCGACGGAGGAATTGATCTTTGCCGAGGCTCCCCACATGAAGAGCTACTACGTAACTCGTAAGGGTCAGGGCATGAGTATTGAGCGTACAAAGGCTTACAAGTACCAGAGTCTGGTGGGAGGATTCGTGGGCCACAAGGCCGATGTATTCATCGTAACCGTGGAGCCCAAGCCCGAGGCACACACCATTTATAAGAATACACATCCGGGCCAGGAGTTCAACCTCGTACTCGAGGGTAAGATGGAGCTCTACATCGCTGGTAAGACCATCATCCTGGAGGAAGGCGACTCGATTTACTTCGACTCCACCAAGCCACACGGCATGCTGGCCGTGGGCAACAAACCCGTAAGATTCTTAGCATTCACAGTAGATTAAAACTAAACTATGGTAGAAAGATTTTTAAAGCAGACGAGTTTCAAGTCTGTAGAGGATTACAACAAGAACCTGGAGTTCATCATCCCCGAGAACTTCAACTTTGCCTACGACGTGATGGATGCGTGGGCAGAGGAGGCACCTGAAAAACTGGCGCTGCTCTGGACCAATGACCAGGGCGAAGAGATACGTGCTACTTACGCACAACTGAAAGAGCAGAGCGACCAAGCTGCGGCCTATCTGCAGACGTTAGGCATTGGCAAGGGCGACCCTGTGATGCTGATTCTGAAGCGCCGCTATGAGTGGTGGATTGTGATGCTGGCCCTTTGTAAGATTGGCGCCATCGTGATTCCCGCCACCCACATGCTGACGAAGCATGACATCGTATACCGTAACACTCGTGCCTCGGTAAAGGCCATCATCTGTGTAGACGATGCTTACGTTTGCGAGCAGATACGTCTGGCCATGACAGAAAGTCCCACAGTAAAACAATACATCGCCATTACCGACCACGGCAAGCCCATCCCCGAGGGTTTCCGCGATTATCAGTCGGAAGTGGTAAAGGCTCCCAAGTTTGAGCGCCCCGCCTTCGTTAACAACAACGAAGACACCATGATTATGTACTTCACCAGTGGTACCAGTGGTGAACCGAAGATGGTGGCTCACGACTACCTCTATGCCATGGGACATCTGTCAACGGGTGTATTCTGGCATAACCTTCACGAGGGTTCACTCCACCTCACCGTAGCCGATACTGGTTGGGGTAAGGCTGTATGGGGTAAGTTCTATGGTCAGTGGTTTGCTGGTGCAACGGTGTTCGTGTTCGATCATGAGAAGTTTAATGCCGACACGCTGTTACGTCAGATTGAGAAATATAAAGTAACCAGCTTCTGCGCACCTCCAACGATCTATCGTTTCATGATTCGTGAGGACTTGAGCAAGTACGACCTCTCGAGTCTGGAGTACTGTTGTACAGCAGGTGAGGCTCTGAATCCCGCCGTGTTCGACAAGTTCTACGAGAAGACGGGTATTAAGATGATGGAAGGCTTCGGACAGACCGAGACCACCATGACCCTCGGCACCTTCCCCTGGATGGAGCCAAAGCCTGGATCGATGGGTATCCCCAATGCCCAATACGATATCGACCTGATCCGCGCAGACGGTACGCCTTGCGAGGACGGTGAAAAGGGTGAGATCGTGGTTCGTGTGGGCGACCGCAAGCCTATCGGACTCTTTAAGGAATACTATCGCGATCCTGAGCTGACACGCGAGGCTTGGCACGACGGACTTTACCATACGGGCGATATGGCTTGGCGCGATGAGGATGGCTACTACTGGTTCGAAGGCCGTATTGACGACGTGATCAAGAGTTCGGGCTATCGTATTGGTCCGTTCGAGGTGGAAAGCGCCCTGATGACCCATCCCGCCGTAGTAGAGTGCGCCATCACAGGTGTGCCCGACGATATCCGCGGTATGGTGGTAAAAGCCACTGTGGTACTCGGCAAGGAGTGGAAGGATAAGGCTGGCGAGGATCTCATTAAGGAACTCCAACAGCACGTCAAGAAGGAGACGGCTCCCTATAAGTACCCACGTATCATCGAATTCGTCGACGAACTACCCAAGACCATCAGCGGAAAGATCCGCCGTGTGGAGATCCGCAGGAAAGACGCGGAGAAGTAAGTCGAGATTTTAGAATTGAGACTTTAGAGTTGTGGCGGCACATAACGAACTAGGGAAGTGGGGCGAGGATCTCGCAACCGACTTTCTTGAGAAGAAAGGTTACGAGATTATCGAGCGCGACTGGAAGTCGGGACATATTGATCTTGACATCATCGCCCAAGAAGGCACCACACTTGTCGTTGTGGAAGTGAAGACTCGCAGAAACCGTTTGTACGGCGACCCTGAAGAGGCCGTCGACTATAAAAAAAGGTTGAGTCTTCGGTCGGCCATCAACCATTACGTAAAGAGTCATCGCCTGGGCCGCAAGGTTCGTTTCGACATTATCAGCATCGTTGGAACAATAGGCTCGACACCAGAAATTGAGCATATCAAAGATGTAGCTCTTTATTAGGAGTAAGGAGAAAAGGAGTAAAGTAGATATGAAAAGAAGAATCGTTGTCAAGGTAGGTTCGAACGTTCTGACTCGTCAGGACGGTAAACTCGACGTCACCCGTATGTCGGCCCTCGTCGACCAAATAGCATGGTTACGCAAACAGGGTATCGAGGTCATCCTCGTATCTTCAGGTGCCGTAGCTTGTGGCCGACGCGAACTTACAGTCGATCACTCACTCGACTCGGTAGAACAGCGTCAGTTGTTCTCGGCCGTGGGTCAGGTAAAGCTCGTAGGGCTCTATTATGATTTGTTCCGCGAGTTCGGCATCCACGTGGGTCAGGTGCTCACCATGAAAGAGAACTTCAAGCCCGGCGAGCAGTATCGCAACCAACAGGCCTGTATGACCGTGATGCTAGAGAACGACGTACTGCCTATCGTAAATGAGAACGACACGGTGAGTGTTACTGAGCTGATGTTTACGGATAACGACGAACTCTCTGGCCTCATCGCACAGATGATGAAGGCCGACTCGCTGATTCTGCTTTCTAACATCGATGGTATCTATACTGGCCATCCCGATGATCCCGATTCAAAACTGATTCGCACCGTGGCTCCTTGTACCGACCTCTCGAAGTACATCCAGACGGAGAAGAGTGCCTTCGGACGTGGAGGCATGCACTCTAAGTATCATACGGCCAGCAATGTTCAGTCGGCTGGCATTCATGTCATCATTGCAAATGGCACTCGCGATGACATTCTCATCGACCTCATTGAGAATCCAGAGACAACACCCCACACAGAATTCTTAACATAGAAGAGACATGCAACTGAAAGAGACATTTGAAAAAGTGAAGCGCGCCAGCAAAAGTCTGGCTCTACTGAGCGACGAGCAACGTAACGACATTCTGAATGCCGTTGCCGATGCTATCATCAATAATAAGACAAGAATACTCGAGGCCAACGCTCAGGATCTGGCCAAGATGTCGAAGGAGAATCCGCTTTACGATCGTCTTCAGCTGACGGATAGTCGCTTGGAGGGTATCGCATCGGACATGCGCAACGTGGCCACTCTGCCCACACCTCTTGGACACATCACCAAGCAAAAAACATTGCCTAATGGACTTCGTCTTTGTCGTATCAGTGTACCTTTTGGTGTGATTGGTATGATTTACGAGGCCCGTCCTAACGTAACGTTCGATGTCTTCTCGCTCTGTTTTAAGAGTGGTAATGCCTGTGTGCTGAAGGGTGGCAAGGATGCCGATTGCTCGAATCGCGAAGAGGTAGCCCTGATTCATGAGATACTGGAGCAATATGGCGTATCGAAAGATATTGTGGCCTTGTTGCCCGCAACCCATGAGGCTACTGGCGAGATGCTGAATGCTGTGGGCTACGTAGATCTCTGCATCCCCCGTGGAGGCAGAAAGCTCATCGACTTTGTTCGCGATACAGCACGCATCCCTGTAATCGAAACGGGTGCTGGTGTGGTGAACACCTACTTCGACGAGGAAGGCGACTTGGAGATGGGTAAGGCCATCATCAACAATGCCAAGACCCGCAGAGTGTCTGTGTGCAATGCCCTCGATTGTCTCATCATCCACGAGAGTCGTCTTCAGGATCTGCCCGCATTGGTAGAGCCTCTGCTGAAGCATAACCCAGCTGTTACGCTCTATGCAGATGAGAAATCATACGCAGCACTATCCTCTCACCTCTCACCCCTCACCTCTCACCTCTTGAATCATGCCACCGATGATAGCTTTGGCACAGAGTTCATGGATTACAAGATGGCCATCAAGACCGTTGCTTCGCTCGAAGAGGCCCTCGAGCATATCGATGATAACGGCTCCGGCCATAGCGAGAGTATCATTACGATGAACGAGCAGACGGCCCGCAAGTTCCAGGCTCATGTCGATGCGGCTTGTGTCTACTGGAATGCGCCTACCTCATTCACCGATGGTGCCCAGTTCGGCCTTGGTGCCGAGATCGGTATCTCTACCCAGAAACTGGGTCCCCGTGGTCCTATGGCCCTCGAAGAGATCTGCACCTACAAGTGGCTCATCGAAGGCGAAGGCCAAACCCGCCCATAGAAACGTATCTGATGAAGTCCAGGCCTTTACTGATCCTACTCTACTTTCTTTTCTGCTTACCCTTACAGATGCTTGCGCAGGAGAAAGTTGCAGCTGCCGACATCAAGCAGTTGGAGAAGGAGATGTATCGTCTTTACCCCACGCGTAACGTTGACGAGTTCATGGACGCAACCGAACGGTTGAAGGAGGCCGCTCTGAAGGCTGGCGAAGAGGGACTCTTCTATCGCGCATGGGCTAATCAGGCTTCTTTCAACTTTACAAAGATCGATCGCCAGAAGGGCATGGACATAGCCAAGGCGATGAACGAGTATTCCAAGCAGCACGACAGTAAACTCGGCATCTATTATTCTTCAGTAACCAATGCCAACCAGTCCAGCTCGCTTAAGATGGAAGAAGAAGCCCTGAAACTTTATCTGAATGCCATCGAGTACAAACAGAAGTATCTGCCCAACGTCAATGCGTCACCAGCCTATATCGGAGCGGCTAAAGTATACCATAACAGGCAACAGAAAGACAAACTTCTTGAGATGACCGACAAGGCTCTGGCAGAACCCAACATCATAGCGTCTAACATCGTGGATGCTTGGAGTTATCGTTGTATGGCCGCCATGATGCCTAAAGGAGTCGATCACAAAGAGGAGTTTAACCGGGCCTATGAGGAATGGAAGAAGGCTAAAGAGAAATACAATTATAATTCAGCTTTCACTAATCTCATTGAGATATACCATGCCCAAGTGAACGGCGACTACAAGCAAATGCTGGAATTGGCCAAAGAGATAAAAAATCCTCAAGAGAGATACCAGATGATGTCACATGCCTATGAATGGTTGGGCCAGTGGGATGAAGCTCTTACATGTTTCAAGCAATATAAGCTATTGTGCGACTCTCTTAACTCTGCCGAGACACGCAAGCAGACTGCCGAGCACACCCTGCAGCTCGACGTTATCCGTGCCGAGAACCAGGCCAAAGAGCTGTTGCTGCATAACCAGTCGCTTAAACTGGCTCATGCCCAGGACGAACTGGAACAACGCCGACTGGAAGAAGAGGCACTCAACCTTACACTGAAGAACCGCGACATAGAACTGAGCAACGCCTCCATCAAACTTAAGAACGACAGTCTGGACCGCCAGGCACATCAGTCAAAGTTGAGCGAGTATAAGTCAAAACTCGAGTTGGAACAGAATAAGGAACGTATGGAGCGCATCACCCTTTGGACAGCCATCGGTGTGGGTGCACTTATCATCGCCTTCCTCTGCATCTATCTGTATCGTCGCAGCCGTCATATGAAGGCGCTGACTGTAGCCTACGACAAGTTGGAGACTGCCTACGAACAGTTGGAACAGACCACCGCCGCCAAAGAGCGCATTGAGAGCGAACTACGTATTGCCCGAGAAATCCAGATGTCGATGGTGCCACACGAATTCCCCGAGCGCCCCGACCTGGATCTCTATGCCTCGATGACCCCGGCCAAGGAGGTTGGTGGCGATCTCTATGATTATCTGCTCGAAGATGACATCCTGTATTTCTGTCTGGGTGATGTATCAGGTAAGGGAGTGCCAGCCTCGCTATTCATGGCCCAGACCATCCGTCTGTTCCGCGCCCTGGCCAAGCAGCACCAGATGCCGGCATACATAGCCACACGCCTGAACGAGGAACTGACTGAGAAGAACGACAATGGCATGTTTATCACCATGTTCATTGGTCAGTTGAATCTCATCACAGGTCTGTTCCACTTCTGCAATGCCGGCCACAATCCCCCAGTCATCGGAGGCGATGAGCTACATGGATCGTTCCTCGAGATGGAGCCCAATGCACCTATCGGTCTATGGCCAGATCTCGAATTTATCGGCGAGGAAATCGAATCCATCAAGGGTCGCCCCCTCTTCATCTATTCCGACGGACTGAATGAGGCGGAGAACACCAAGCAGGAGCAGTTTGGCGATGACCGCATGCTCGATATACTGCGACATACGAAGTTCAATGATGCCCGCCATGTAGTAGAGCTGATGGAAGCAGAGGTAAAGCGCCATCGCAACGGAGCGGAACCTAACGACGACATGACCATCATGTGCCTCAAAGCATAACAAAGTAATTTATAAAAATAATAAGATATGAAGAGTTTTATCAACGTTGAAGACCTCGGCCCACTGGATAAGGCGATGGCCGAAGCATTTGAGATTAAGAACGATCGTTATAAGTATCAGCATCTGGGCAAGAACAAGACCTTGATGATGATCTTCTTCAATAACTCACTCCGCACACGCCTCTCTACCCAGAAGGCAGCCATGAATCTGGGCATGAATGTCATCGTGCTCGATGTGAATGCTGGTGCATGGAAACTGGAGACGGAGCGTGGCGTCATCATGGATGGCGACAAGAGCGAGCATCTGCTCGAGGCTATCCCCGTGATGGGATGCTACTGCGATCTGATTGGTGTGCGCAGTTTCGCTGGACTCACCGATCGTGAGTACGATTATGCTGAGACCGTGCTGAACCAGTTCATTAAGTACTCTGGTCGTCCTGTCTTCGCCATGGAGACAGCTACCGTTCACCCTCTCCAGGCCTTTGCCGACCTTATCACCATCGAGGAGCATAAGACGGTTGAGCGTCCGAAGGTCGTATTGACCTGGGCTCCCCATTGTCGTGCCTTGCCTCAGGCTGTGCCTAACTCGTTCGCCCAGTGGATGAATGCCGCTGAGGATGTCGACCTCGTCATCACCCACCCCGAGGGCTACGAACTCGATCCGAAGTTTGTGGGCAATGCCCGTGTAGAGTATGATCAGAAGAAAGCCTTCGAGGGCGCCGACTTCATCTACGCCAAGAACTGGAGTAACCCTGGTGTAACGAATCTGGCCGATTATGGAAAGATTACCTCCAAGGATATGTCATGGACAGTAGATACGGAGCACATGTCGTGGACCAACAATGGAAAGTTCATGCATTGTCTGCCCGTACGTCGTAACCTCATCGTTACTGACGATGTCATCGAAAGTCCCAACAGTCTCGTCATCCCTGAGGCTGCCAACCGCGAAATCAGCTGTTCGGTAGTCATCAAGCGCATGCTCGAAGCACTTTAAAAAGAATTTCATTTGAACAGAATTACCAATATCGCATTCGACCTGGGCGGCGTGGTGCTCGCCCTGAGTCTTGAGGGAGCCATCCGTGAGTTCGAGCGCATCGGACTCACAGATGCCCGTCAGCGGCTCGACGCCTTTCAGCAGAAAGGCATCTTCGCTGAGCTGGAGTCAGGGCGCATCGATGCCGAAACGTTCAGGGCAGAGCTGAGCCGGATGATTGGTCGCGAGCTCACCCTTCAGGAGTGTTACGAGGCTTGGCATGGGTATGTGGACCATGTGCCCCAGCGCAACCTCGAGATGCTCCAGCAACTTCGTAACGAGGGCTACAAGGTCTGTCTGCTCTCCAACACCAACCCCTTTATGATGATGTGGGCTGGCAACGATTTCGATGGAAAGGGCCATCCCATCGCACACTTCTTCGACCACATGTACCTCAGCTATGAGTGTGGCGTCATGAAGCCCTCGCCCGACATCTTCCAAATGATGCTTCGAGGACAAAACGCCTCGCCAGAAGAAACGCTCTTCGTAGACGACAGCACGAAGAACTGCGAAGCCGCCCAACAATTGGGCATCCACACCCTCTGCCCCCAGAACAACGAAGACTGGACGGGCATGCTCCAGGATTTCCTTAACAAATAATACGATGAATCGTCCTCGCGCGTACCTTATTATATTAATATTGTCTTTGATAGGCCTGAGTTCCCTTGCACAAGGGCTTCCTACGGATGGGCCTCTGACCATTCGTCCGATGCTGCAACAGTTAGGCGAGCGTTTGCTGAAGGGAAAGACGGGTAGCATCGTGGCCATCAATCCTGAGAATGGAGAGATTATCTGTCTGGCAACGAACACCCCTCAAGGTCCTGATGTTCGCCAAGCCATTGGTAAGCCTCAGGCCCCTGGCTCTACCTTTAAGACAGCCCAAGCCCTCACACTCCTATCAGAGGGGTTCGTCACACCAGATACCAAGATGACATGTAATAGTGGCATCACCGATGGAAACATCAAGGTAGGCTGCCATAAGCATCGTTCACCCCTAAACCTGAAAGACGCTCTCGCACAGAGCTGTAACACCTGGTTTATCGTGAACTTCGGCTCTATGATCAACGACGAGTTTATGTACGAGTCGAAAGAAGAAGCTATCAACACGTGGCGAAGCTATATGCAATCCATGGGACTTGGCGGACCAATGTACATCGATATCCAAGGCGAACAAGGTGGACTCCTGGCTGGTGCCGACTATCTGAATCGTCGTTATATGGATGGTTGGGATGGCAAAACCATCTGGTGGGCGGGTATGGGCCAGGGCGATGTCACCTGCACTCCCTTGCAACTCTGCAACCTTGCTGTAACCATAGCCAATCGTGGTTGGTTCTATGTGCCTCATATTCACAAAAAAACTACGAACCAGCGCTATCTTACCAAGCGTCAGACAAAGGTAGCAAAAGAAGCCTACGCCCCTGTGGTAGAAGGTATGCGACTCGCTGTGGAGAATGGCACGGCTACCAGCATCAAGGCTTCTTATTCCATTTGTGGTAAAACGGGCACCATCGAGAATCCAGGTGAGGACCATTCCGCTTTCATCGCCTTCGCACCAATGAACAATCCCAAAATCGCCATTGCCGTCTATATCGAGCATGGAGGTTTTGGTGCAGATATGGCCGCCCCCATAGCAGGTCTCATCATCGAGTCCTACCTGAAAGGCACACTCTCCCCTACTTCTGAGGCCAAAGCCCAGCGCATAGCCAACAAAAAGATTTGGAAATAAATGGCTTACTATCTAAGCCATCATACAATAATAAGGCACCTCTAGTTGTGAGGTGCCTTACTTGTCTAAAGGATAGATTGTTTTTCGCTTAATCGCTTACTTGACGCTTCGCGTCGAGTAGGCTCACGCTCGGCAGAGCTCATGCAAGCATGGCTCTGCTCTCGCTAAATCGCCTACTTCC
>CADBVZ010000034.1 GCA_902798285.1 uncultured Prevotella sp.
GGGTATGTTCTCAATGATGAACTACTATCTGCCTCTGCAGGGTATCGCTTCTATGCACTGCTCTGCTAACACCGATATGGAGGGTAAGAACACCGCTATTTTCTTCGGTCTGTCTGGTACAGGTAAGACCACTCTTTCTACCGATCCTAAGCGTCTGCTGATTGGTGATGACGAGCACGGATGGGACGACGAGGGTGTGTTCAACTTCGAGGGTGGTTGCTACGCTAAGGTTATCAACCTCTCTAAGGAGAACGAGCCCGACATCTACGGTGCTATCAAGCGCGACGCTCTGCTCGAGAACGTAACTGTTGACGCTGCTGGTAAGATTGACTTCGCTGATAAGAGCGTTACCGAGAACACTCGTGTATCATATCCTATCAACCACATTGAGAAGATCGCCCAGAAGGTGAACAAGAAGAGCGCTGGTCCTGAGGCTAAGAACGTTATCTTCCTCTCTGCTGATGCATTCGGCGTACTGCCCCCAGTATCTATCCTGACTCCGGAGCAGACCAAGTACTACTTCCTCTCTGGTTTCACAGCTAAGCTGGCTGGTACAGAGCGTGGTATCACTGAGCCCACTCCTACCTTCTCTGCTTGCTTCGGGGTACTGGCAAGCGTATCTCTATCCCCGATACACGTGGTATCATCGACGCTATCCTGGATGGTGCTATCCTGAAGGCTGAGACCAAGAAGATCCCTTACTTCGACTTCGAGGTGCCCACAGCTCTGCCCAACGTGAACCCCGCTATCCTCGACCCTCGCGACACTTATGCCAACGCTGCTGAGTGGGAGGAGAAGGCCAAGGATCTTGCTGGTCGTTTCATCAAGAACTTCAAGAAGTACGAGGGCAACGAGGCTGGTAAGGCACTTGTCGCTGCTGGTCCAAAGCTCTAAACAATTGTCAATTATAAATTGTCAATTAAATACAGTGATAGGCTGTGCCGCAAGGTGCAGCCTATTTTTTTGATGTAAGTCAATAAGCAACAAAACACCCCCAAAATTCTCAATTCTCAATTCTCAATTCTCAATTAATCTTCGTACCTTTGCACTCGTAATCGAGAGATTATATCGTTATTCATTAGGTTAGTAGTTAGATTTTTTAAGGTAAAGATTATGTTATTAGATTTTCAAACGACGGTCATGTTGGCGTCGGTTGCGATTGTTTCGGCACTGAGCATCATCACTTTGATGCACACCAACATTCGATAACAACAACTAACATCCGTTGAAAGGAGCGTGGGGTGAGTGAGTCATACCACGCTCTTTTTTATCTGAAAACACTAAACTAACTTAAAATCGGTCAAATTATGACATAATTTCTTTAATTATAAGGTGAAAATCGCTCATATTTGAGGAAATGTGCGTAAATTTGCAGCCAAATTGCGATAAAACAGATTATTGATCAATGAAAAGATATATCGAACTGCTCTGTCTAGTCATGGTGAGCATGCTGTTACAGACCTCATGTCTTGGTTCTGACGACAGTAGCAACACAGAGTATTCCAGCGACACAGCCATTAAGACTTTCAGTCTGTCAGCTGTAAACCGCTATGTACATACCACCTCTAAGTCGGGTAAGGATTCTGTTTACAAGAAGACCCTTGCCAATCCTGTCGTATTTACTATTGATCAGTATCAGCATAAGATATACAATACTGACTCACTGCCCGTGGATTGCGACATGAAGCACGTGCTGGCTACCATAACCAGCGTGAACAGTGGTACGGTTGTCATTAACTATTCCACAACCACTGGTTCTGACTCCCTAATGTACTATGTCAGCACCGACTCCATTGATTTCACCAAGATAAAAGACCTCCGTGTATATTCAGCCGATGGTAGTGGTTATCGTTCTTATGAGCTAACTGTTAATGTCCATCAGGTTAAGAGCGGACAAATGGTATGGCAGCAGATGCCTGCGTATTACGTGCCCGTTGACTACCAAAGGATCATTTGGGAACGTAACGTATTTGCCGCAGGTCTCCAGCAGTTCATTGGTGCCTACAATCAGGAAGGCTATGCCTACGACAGCAACAGGAAGTTGATGGTAAGCAGTGACTGGGGCAATACATGGGAGGAAGATCTTATTGATGAGAACGCAGAGTTGTTGCCCTCAAACAATGTTGCTTTTGCTGCATGGCCCTTTGCAGCCAACGACTCGACAGACTATCAACTGATGATTGGTACAAGCGACCTCTACGGCAAGGCCTGCGTGGTATGGCGCAAGATTTCAGAACACGCCTATCGCAGTCTACCCTCTTTCTGGGTATTCCTGCCTGTAGAAAGCTATAACAAATACTATCTGCCGAAGATGGACAACCTCAATCTGGTTTATTACAATGGCATGCCTCTTGCCATCGGCAATGACGGAAATATCTATGTAAGCCGCGACCAGGGTATCACCTGGAAGACGACTTCCGAATATACACTCCCCAGCAATATCGGTACCTACAACCTCACAGCCTTGGCCGACGACGAGGGCTATCTTTGGTTGGTAGGCAAGGACACCGGTGAAGTATGGCGAGGCAAAATCATAGAATAGCGTGAGGAAACTGTTGACGGCGATCTTCATGGTGGCAATCACGATAGCCACCCACGCACAGGAAGAGCCTGAATACAGGATGGAACTGGGCGCTGGCATAGGATTGATAAACTATGTGGGAGATTTTAACAGTAGTCTGGTGAAAGGCTTTCAGCCTTGGGCTAGCATCCTCGCCAAATACAGACTGAATCCACGCATGGCAGTGGCCATGGATATAGGAACAGGAAAGATTAAAGGGTCGAGCGATAACGTCAGTACCTGGTATCCGACAGAGCGATATGAATTTAACCATAGTCTCACGGAAGCAGACCTGCGTTTTGAATACAACTTCTGGGCCTATGGCACAGGAGAGGAATACAGGGGAGCACGACGCCTGACACCCTTTATCACCGCAGGACTTGGGGCAACCTTCTATGGAGGAGACCATAGCGGTGTAACAGTGAACCTGCCCATTGGTGTAGGCATCAGATACAAACTCGGACAGCGACTGAACCTGACAGCAGAATGGGCGATGCGCATCACACCGAGCGACAAATTGGACGGCCAGAGCGACGTGTACGGCATCGAGAGTAGCGGACTGTTTAAAAACACCGACTGCTATAGTGTCTTCCTCGTGGCACTCTCGTACGACATCTGGGCAAAATGTAAAACGTGTAATAACGATAGAGATTAAGATATATGAAAGAGAATTTGGACATGAACCGCATTCCTCAGCACATTGCCATCATCATGGACGGCAACGGACGCTGGGCCATGGACCGTGGGTTGGATCGTACATTCGGACATAAAGCCGGACTCGACAACCTGGAAGCTGTTACTACCTTGTGCTCTAACTTAGGCGTAAAATACCTGACGGTCTACGCCTTCTCCATAGAAAACTTCAACAGGCCCGCCTATGAGGTGGAGGCATTGATGGGACTGGTGCTCAGTTTCTTCAAGATGCAGTTGTTCCATGACAATCATGTGAGCTTCCACGTCGTGGGCGATATGAAGAGGCTTCCGCAGAGTGTTCAAGACAAGCTGAACTCAATGATGGCGGAGACAGCTGGCTACGACGGTATGGCCATGACCATCGCCATGCCTTATTCATCGAAGCAAGAGTTAGTAAACACCACGAAGATTATCGCTGATAAAGTGAAGAGTGGCGAGATGAGCATCGACGACATCACAGAAGAGACCATCGACCAGAATCTGTGGACCAACTGGATGCCCGATCCCGATCTGCTTATCCGTACTGGTGGTGAAGTTCGTATTTCCAACTATCTGCTCTGGCAGTGCGCTTACTCAGAGTTCTATTTCTGCGACTGCTACTGGCCCGACTTCTCTGAAGAGGAACTCCATAAGGCCATCATCAGTTATCAGACCCGCCAGCGCCGTTTCGGAAAGACGGAAGCCCAGATTGAGGCAGAGGAAAAGGAAAAATTGTAAAAAGGTAAAAAAGTAAAAAGAGACAGTGTTATTATATATTATTATAAATAAGGTGAAAGGAATGGTAAAAGGTGTCTTACCTTTTTGCCTTTTTACCTTTTTATCTTTAACAGTTTCTGCTCAGGACAAGATCATCAACCCCGACATCTCCTATGCCGGAACGCCACGCACCTGCGAGATTGGCGGTATTGCCGTTGAGGGTGTTGATGGCTATGAGGATTATGTACTGGCAGGACTCTCTGGACTCTCCGTCGGACAGGAAGTAGAAGTACCTGGCTCACAGATTACAGAGGCAGTAAAACGCTACTGGCGCAACGGTCTGTTCTCGAAGGTTAGCATTACAGCCGACTCTATCGTCGGTAATAAGGTATACCTCTGTATCCACCTGGGTCTGCGTCCCCGTATCAGCGACATCCGCTATCATGGCATCAAGAAAGCCGAGCGCGATGATATGGAGGCCAAGTTGGGTATGGTAAAAGGCATGAGTCTCACGCGTAATATCATTGACCGTGCCAAGATCCTGGCTAAGAAATATTTCGATGACAAGGGTTACAAGAATGCCGAGATCGACATCGTTCAGAATGAACAGGAAGGTACTAATCAAGTTATCCTCGACGTGAATATCGACAAGAAGGATAAGATGCGCGTACACAAGCTGATCTTCGACGGAAACGATAAACTCACAGATAGCAAGATCAAGGGTTCGCTTATCAGCAAGGGTGCCTTCGGTAAGATTCACGAAGCCAATAAGATTACGAACATTTTCAAGTCGAAGAAATTTACCGACGAGCGTTATAAGGAAGCTAAGCAGGCTCTGATTGAGAAGTACAACGAACTGGGTTTCCGCGATGCCTCAATTATTGAAGACTCTGTCTATAGTTATGACGACAAGCACGTCAACATCTATGTTAAGGTCGACGAAGGCGAGAAATACTACATCCGCAACATTACCTGGGTGGGCAACACCGTTGTAACCACCGATTATCTGAATGCCGTACTTGGCATGAGGAAGGGCGATGTGTATAACCAGAAGCAGATGGGTAAGCGCCTGAGAGAGGACGATGATGCCGCAGGCAACTACTACTATAACAACGGTTATGTGTTCTCAAACATCGACCCTGTGGAGGTTAACATCGATGGCGACTCTATCGATATTGAGATGCGCGTCACCGAGGGTCCGCAGGCTCACCTGAACCATGTACGTATCTATGGTAACGACCGCCTGTATGAAGAGGTGGTTCGCCGCGAGCTCCGCACAAAGCCAGGCGACCTTTTCAACAAGGAAGCCCTCATGCGTTCAGCCCGTGATATCGCTTCTATGGGATTCTTCGATCCTGAGAAGGTAAATCCCGATGTGAAGCCTAACTACGAAGATGGTACTGTTGACGTCAACTGGCAGCTCGAGCAGAAGTCGAACGACCAGTTGGAGTTCTCACTCGGTTGGGGACAGACGGGTATCATTGGTAAGATTGGTATCAAGTTCAACAACTTCTCTATCCGTAACCTCTTCGGCAAGAATAAGCTCCACCGTGGTATCCTGCCTTACGGCGATGGTGAGCAACTGGGCTTCAGTTTCCAGACCAACGGTTCGTACTATAGCTCGCTGAGCGCCAACTACGGTACCAACTGGTTTGGTGGCAAGCGTCCGAACAGCTTTAATGTCGGAGCCTACTACTCTCACCAGTCCGATATCTCCAGCTACTATCGTAACAACGCGTTCTACAACAACTACGCCATGTATAGCTACGGTTATGGTGGCTATAACCCCTACTACTACAACTACGAGTCGATGCTCGACGACGACAAGACGATGACCGTCTTCGGTGCTTCTGTAGGATGGGGTAAACGTCTGCGCTGGCCCGATGACTACTTCCAGTTCTCAGCCACACTGGGTTATACCCGCTATATGCTGCGCGACTGGAGTTACTTCTATATCCACAACGGTAACTGTAACAACATCAACTTGGGTCTTACCCTGTCGCGTACCTCTACCGACAACCAGTTGTTCCCACGTCGTGGTTCAGAGTTCATGCTTTCTGTTACTCTGACACCACCCTGGTCACTCTTCGATGGCAAGGACTACTCCACCCTGGCTAAGAATCAGAACTCAGCCACCTACGAGGATGAACTGCAGGATGTATACCGCTGGATTGAGTATCACAAGTGGAAGTTTAAGAGCCGTACCTTTACAGCCCTTACCGGCGATCAGAAGTGCTTCGTGCTGATGACGCGCGTAGAATTCGGACTCTTAGGTTCCTACAACAAGGATAAGCGCTCACCGTTCGAGACCTTCTACGTAGGTGGTGACGGTATGAGTGGCTACTCATATGGTTATGCAGAAGAGACCATCGGTCTGCGTGGTTACGAAAACGGATCGCTCTCCTACTCTTCAGCCTATGAGGAGATGATGAAGGGACATAGCATCTCGTCGTACAACTCTTATGCTTACGACCGCTTTACACTTGAGTTGCGCTATCCGTTCATGCTGGGTAATACTACTATCTACGGACTTGGCTTCCTTGAGGGCGGTAATGCATGGGCTAATCCGAAGGACTTCAACCCCTTCAAGATGAAGCGCTCAGCAGGTGTCGGTGTCCGCATCTTCCTCCCGATGGTGGGTCTGATGGGTATCGACTGGGCTTATGGCTTCGACAATGTATATACCAACCAGTCGGGTGCTCAGTCTCGAGGCGGTAGCAATTTCCACTTCATCCTCGGCCAAGAGTTCTAGGATAATTAAGAATCTGGAATTAAGAGTTAAGAAAACAGTTAAGAGTTGTTTATCATTAAAACCATTCGGAAGTAATTACGTCTAACAGATGTTATCAATAAAACGAAATTGCATATGAAGAAGCTAATTATCTGTGTAATCTGCGCCATCTGCGGCCTTACATCAGCCTCAGCGCAGAAGTTCGCTTTGGTAGATATGGAGTATATCCTGAAGAATATCCCTGCCTACGAGCGTGCCAACGAACAGTTGAACCAGGTGTCTAAGCAATGGCAGGCTGAGGTCGACGCCCTCAACACCGAAGCTCAGACGCTCTATAAGAACTACCAGAATGAGGTAGTATTCCTCTCCAAAGAGCAGAAGAAAGCCAAGCAGGATGCCATCGTCGAGAAGGAGAAGCAAGCTGCCGACCTGAAGAAGCAGTACTTCGGACCCGATGGCGAGCTATTCAAGAAACGCACCGCCCTCATGAATCCTATCCAGGACGAGATTTACAATGCCATCAAGGACATTGCCGATCAGCGCGGTTATCAGCTGGTACTCGATCGTGCCAGCGATCAGGGCATCATCTATGGTTCGCCCAAGATCGACATCTCTTCAGAGGTACTCCGCAAACTCGGATACTCTAACTAATTGATAATTGAAAATTAATAATTAACTAATAAGAAAATGAAGAAATTAATTATTTGCGCCATTTGCGCAATCTGCGGTTTCACCACCGCCAATGCACAGGGTAAGTTCGGACACGTGAACACCAATGAGATTATCCAGGCCATGCCTGAGTATAACAAGGCTAAGACTGAGATCGATGCCCTCCAGCAGCAGTATGAGGCTGATCTGAAGTCAATGCAGGACGAACTGCAGAAGAAGGGCGAGGCTTTCGATAAGGAGCAGGCCACTCTGCCCGAGAACATCAAGCAGCGTCGTCAGACCGAGCTGCAGGAGATGTATCAGAAGATCCAGCAGAGCTATCAGGACAACCAACAGGCTCTTCAGAAGGCATCTGCCGAGAAGATGCAGGCCATTCAGGCTAAGGTACTTGAGGCCATCAAGTCAGTTGGTCAGACAGGCGGTTTCATTTACATCATGGAGGACAACTCCCTGCCTTACATCAGCTCTACCCTCTCTACCGATGTTACTGCACAGGTAAAGGCAAAGCTTGGTTTGAAGTAATATGAAGCGAATAGCTATCATACTTTCATTCATGTGTGTTTTCCTGAGTGCATCGGCTCAGGAAAACATCACCATGAAGTTTGGTTTCCTCAGCTACGAGGCTGCCCTGCAGTCTATGGGCGAATATGCCCTTGTACAGAAGCAGATGACCGACCTCCGTACGCAATACGAGGCTGAAACCAAACGTGTGGAGGATGAGTTCAACGCCAAGTACGAGGATTTTCTCGAAGGCCAGCGCGAATTCCCCAAGACCATTCTCCAGAAGCGTCAGACTGAACTGCAAGAGCTCATGCAGAAGAACATCGAGTTCAAGCAGAACAGCATTCAGGAGCTGGCCAAGGCCGAACAGGAAGCCATGGCCCCTCTGCGCATCAAACTCATCGAGACGCTTGGCAATATCGGTCGTGAGCGTGGCTATGCCTTCATCGTAGATACCGACCAGAAGGCTCTGCCCTTCATCAACCCCGCCATGGGCGAGGATATCAACCAGCTGGTACAGAATGCTCTCAAGTAGTCCAGGACCTATCGGCATTTTCGACAGCGGATACGGCGGACTCACCATTCTTCACGGCATCCGTCAGCTGCTCCCCCAATACGATTATCTCTATCTGGGCGACAATGCCCGTGCCCCTTATGGACCACGTTCGTTCGACGTGGTCTATGAGTTTACGCGTCAGGCCGTCTTGAAGCTCTTCGAGATGGGTTGCCACCTCGTTATCCTGGGCTGTAACACAGCCTCAGCCAAGGCCTTGCGCACCATTCAGCAGAACGACCTGCCTAAGTGGGACCCTCAGCGTCGCGTCTTAGGCATCATCCGTCCTACGGCCGAGGTCATCGGTTCACTTACCAACTCGCGCCACGTTGGCGTGCTCGCCACCGAAGGTACCATCAAGAGCGAGAGCTACAACCTCGAAATCCAGAAGCTCCACCCCGATCTGCAGGTTTCAGGCGTGGCCTGCCCTTTCTGGGTACCCCTCGTAGAATACAACGAGGCCGACTCTCCTGGTGCCGATTATTTCGTGAAGAAGCGTATCGATCAAATCATGCATCTCGACCCACAGATTGATGCCATCATCCTCGGCTGCACGCACTATCCCCTACTCATGCCGAAGATTCTAAAGTATCTCCCCGCAGGTGTTCGCGTCATTCCTCAAGGCGAATACGTAGCCGAGAGTCTTAAACAGTACTTGGAACGACATCCACAGATTGAGCAACGTTGCGCGAAGAACGCCTCAACCCGTTACCTCACCACCGAGAACCCCGACAAGTTCAAGGAGCAAGCCCAACTTTTCCTCCACGAATCCATCGAGGTCGAAAACATCACATTAGGATAATAGAAAAGGCACTGTTTTTACATAGTGTTCACAATGACTTGCGACAGGAAGGGAAAATTATTACGTCATCCTATAATAGTACCTAATAATTTAATTATATTATGCATAATATAATTAATATAAGTATTTAAGTCTTAGTATGTCGTGCTCTGAACATAAGATGACGAAACTTTTTCTCACTCCTGTCGCAAGTAATTGTGAACCTGTGTCTACGATACGATAAAGTAAGTACGTAGCAAAGTCAGAGTTTGCTCGGAGGAAACCCAGACTTTGCTCCGAGGAAAGTCCTGAATTCTCTGGAGAATTTAGAGGTTTACTCCGAGGAAAGTCCCACTTTACTATGACTAAAATCGGACTTTAAACGGCGCATACACATTAAGTTGAGGGTGGATTATTTTGTTATTATTATATAAATGTTCGCGCGCGAAACAAAAAAAACTCATAAAATTTGGAATTTCTCTCACTTATTCGTACCTTTGCCATTCAATTAAGAAAGCTATATTATATATAATAAGATAAAAATGAAGATTCAGATTATCAACGGACCGAACCTCAATCTGCTAGGGCAGCGCGAGCCGGGCATCTATGGTACGGAGTCGTTCGACAGCTATCTGCCCGAGTTGCGCAAGCTGTTTCCCGACGTGCAGATAGACTACTATCAGAGCAACGTGGAAGGCGAACTGATTAACAGGATGCAGGAGACTGGTTTCTTCGGAGGTTACGATGGCATTGTGCTGAATGCTGGGGCATACACACATACCAGTGTGGCTCTGCACGACTGCATCCGCAGTCTAAAGTGCCCTGTCATCGAGGTTCACATCTCGAACGTGCATCAGCGCGAGGAGTTCCGCCACAAGTCGCTCATCTCGGCTGCCTGCAAAGGCGTGATCTGCGGATTCGGACTCGATTCTTACCGATTGGCCATCGAAGCACTTAAATGACGCTCGACGACTACATCCTCGCCCACACGGAGCCAGAGCCGGAGTACCTCTATAAGCTGTGGCGCGCCACGAATATCCACACCATTCATGGGCGGATGGCCAGCGGACACTTGCAGGGGCGATTGCTGAAGATGCTCGTGCAGATGATTCGTCCGAAGAACATCTTGGAGATTGGCACGTTCAGCGGCTACAGCGCTATATCGATGGCAGAGGGACTTGATGACGACGGACATCTGTACACCTTCGAGATCAACGACGAGATGGAGGATTTCACTCGTCCGTGGATAGAAGGCTCCGAGGTGGCCAGCAAGATCAGTTTCATCATAGGCGATGCGCTGAAGGAGGCTCCAAAACTTGGAATAGAGTTCGATCTAGCCTTTATGGATGGCGATAAGCGTACCTATCGCGATTGCTACGAGATGGTGCTCTCCATTCTCAGACCTGGAGGATTCATCCTCGCTGACAATACGCTATGGGATGGCCACGTAATTGATCACGCCTACGACAAGGACCACCAGACGCAAGGCATCGAGACATTTAACGACTATATAGCCCAAGACGCGAGGGTGGAACAAGTGATACTCCCTCTGCGCGACGGCTTAACCCTTATCAGAAAGAAATAAGAATTAAGATTTTAGAGTAATGCAAGAAACAAGACAGAACAAAATTGCCAGACTGCTCCAGAAGGAGCTTTCGATGATATTCCAGCAGCAGACACGTGCTATGCATGGCGTGATGGTATCAGTAACACGAACCAAGATATCACCCGACTTGAGCATCTGCACGGCTTATCTGAGTGTGTTCCCCAGCGAAAAGGGCGAGGAGATTTTGGCTAATATCAACACCAACGCCAAATCTATCCGATTCGAACTGGGCACTCGTATCAAGAACCAGTTGCGTATCATCCCCGAACTGCGATTCTTCATCGACGACTCGCTGGATTATATCGAGAGAATTGACGAGCTGCTAAAGAAGTAAGTGCATATTGAACGAAGTGAAATATGAATTTTCCCTTCTTTATTGCCCGTAGGTACTTATTCTCCAAGAAGTCCACTCACGCTATTAATGTGATTAGCGGCATCTCTATTGTAGGTGTCGCTGTGGCTACGATGGCGCTGGTGGTTACGCTTTCCGTTTTTAACGGATTCCACGATTTGGTAGCCTCGTTCTTCACGGACATCGACCCACAACTGAAGGTGGTGCCTGTAGAGGGCAAGACGGTAGCCGCCGATGACCCCGTATTGACGGAGATACGCCAGCTGCCGCAGATCGATGTGGCTACAGAGTGTGTGGAGGATATGGCGCTGGCCATCTATAAAGGCCGTCAGGCCATGGTGGTCATCAAGGGCGTAGAGGATAACTTCGACCAACTCACTCATATCAACGATATCCTGCTGGGTGACGGAGAGTTCAGTCTGCATGCAGCCGATATGGACTATGGCATCCCAGGCATCCGTCTGGCCGAGATACTGGGCACGGGTTATACTTACGACGAGCCCATTCATATCTATGCTCCAAGGCGCGAGGGACAACTCGATATGGCTAATCCTGAAGAGGCTTTCGAGGAGGATGAGCTCTATTCGCCAGGTGTGTTGTTTAATGTGAAGCAATCGAAGTATGACCAGAAGTATATCCTCACCAGCATCGCCTTTGCCCGTCGTATCTTCGCTCAGCAGGGCATGCTCTCCTCGTTGGAGCTACGACTGAAACCAGGCAGCAATTTCGATAGTGTGAAGAGGGACATCAAGAAACTCTGTGGCGACAAGTTCGCAGTAAAGGACCGTTTCGAACAGCAGGATGATACCTTTAAGATTATGAAGATAGAGAAGCTCATTGCCTATATCTTCCTGACATTCATCCTGATGGTGGCTTGTTTCAACATCATCGGGTCGCTTTCCATGCTTATCATCGACAAGAAAGACGATGTAGTAACCCTGCGCAATCTGGGCGCCAGCGATAAGCAGATTGTTCGTGTGTTCCTTTTCGAGGGACGAATGATTTCTGCCATCGGAGCCATTATCGGTATTGCCTTGGGACTCCTGCTCTGTTGGGTTCAGCAGCAATACGGACTTGTGGGCCTCGGCTCTTCGAGCGGATCGTTTATCATCAACGCTTACCCCGTAAGCGTTCATCCTGAGGATATCATCCTCATCTTCTTCACCGTACTGATAGTAGGATTTCTCTCAGTATGGTATCCTGTACGTTACTTTGCCAAACGATTGCTTGTGTCGTAATGGAGGGCAGCAAGGATATCGTGAAAGGTTATGTGCGCTACTTGAAACTCCAGCGCAATATGTCGGCCAATACGCTCGACGCCTACCAGCGTGACTTGCGGAAATTGCTCGACTATTTAGAACGTGAGGAGAAGGATGTGCGCGATGTAACACTTGAAGACCTGCATCATTTCGCAGCCGGACTCCACGATATCGGCATTCATCCCCGTTCGCAATGTCGTATTCTGAGTGGCATTCGCTCGTTCTATCACTATATGCAACTCGATGGCTATCGCGACGATGACCCCACGGAATTGTTAGAGTCGCCACAGATAGGCGATCATCTGCCTGAGGTGCTCTCCACAGCCGAGGTGGATCGTTTAGAAGCCAGTATCGACCTCTCGAAATGGGAGGGACACAGAAATAAGGCCATCATCGAGGTGCTCTTCTCGTGTGGACTTCGTGTCAGCGAACTGGTGAACCTGAAACTTACTAACCTCTATTTCGATGAGGAATTTGTGAGAGTATTGGGTAAGGGCAGCAAAGAACGCTTGGTACCTATTTCACATCGAGCCATCGAAGAGTTGAAATGGTGGTTCGACGATCGTAACCACATGAAAATCAAACCAGGCGAGGAAGATTATGTATTCTTGAATCGCTATGGCAAGCACCTCACACGTACCATGATTCTCATCATGATTAAGCGTCAGGCCGTTGAGGCTGGTATCACCAAGACCATTTCGCCCCACACCTTGCGCCACTCGTTTGCCACAGCCTTGCTCGAAGGTGGTGCCGACCTTCGCGTCATTCAGGCCCTCTTAGGTCATGAGAGCATTGGCACCACGGAGATTTACACCCACCTCGACACCTCCACCCTAAGACGTGAGATTCTGGAGCATCATCCTAGGAACATGAAGAAATAGCTTCGCTCGTTTATTTGTACCTTTGGCTTCGCCGAAGGTAGGCTACATCTCGGAAATAAAAGAAAAATGGCATTTTTCTTTGTATTTCGCTCGATTTGCACTACCTTTGAGCCTCACTCGAAGGTACTCACACTCGAAAAAGCAAAATAAATCAGGATTTGTTTTGCTTTTTGCTCGTTTAATCGTACCTTTGCAGCGAAATTGTCGATTATCCAACTTTAAGAGTATGAAGAAACTATTCCTTAGTCTCATGCTGGCGCTGACCAGTAGTGTAGCAATGATGGCACAAGAGATGCCAGCAATTCCCGTTGACCCCGATGTTCGCATCGGTAAATTGGACAATGGATTGACGTATTACATCCGTCACAACAACTGGCCCGAGAATCGTGCCGAGTTCTACATTGCACAGAAGGTCGGCTCCATCCAGGAGGACGACAACCAGCGCGGACTGGCCCACTTCCTGGAGCACATGGCCTTCAACGGATCGAAGCACTTCAAAGGCAATGAACTAATGCGCTGGTGTGAGAGCGTGGGCATCCAGTTTGGTGGCGATCTGAATGCTTACACCTCGATAGACGAGACGGTATATAATATCAGCAACGTACCCACGACGCGCGAGGGTATCATCGACTCTTGTCTGCTGATACTTTACGACTGGGCCGACGGACTGTTGCTAGAGCAGGAAGAGATTGAGAAGGAACGTGGCGTGATTCACGAGGAGTGGCGTCTGCGCACCAGTGCCCAGTTGCGAATGCTGGAGCGAGATCTGCCCAAACTCTTTCCTGGTTCGAAATATGGCTACCGCATGCCTATCGGACTGATGGAGATTATCGACAACTTCGAACGTCCGTTCCTGCAGTCGTATTACGAGAAGTGGTACCGTCCCGACAATCAGGGTATCATCGTTGTGGGCGATGTGGATGTAGACAAGATTGAGCAGAAGATCAAGGATCTCTTCTCGCCCATCGTCTTGCCAGAGAATCGCGCCCTGATAACCAAGGAATCTGTGCCCGACAATGCAGAGGCCATCTACGTAATCGACAAGGATAAGGAACAGCGCACCAATGAAGTTTGGGTGATGATGAAGCACGAGGCCTTCCCCGACTCGCTGAAGGGTACACTGGCATACCTGTTGGCCGACTATATGAAGGATGCTGCCATCTCGATGCTGAACGACCGACTGAAGGAATATGCCGAGAAACCCGAGAGTCCGTTCCTGAGATCATCGGCTACCTACGGCGACTATATCCTCACAAACAATGTAGAGGCTTTCGAGCTCGATGTTTATCCGAAGGACGGACAAACGGAGGAAGCCGTTAAGGCTGCCTTCACAGAACTGCGCCGTGCTGCTGATTTCGGATTCACCGCTACAGAGTACAACCGCTACAAGCAGAACTACACCAGCGCTCTCGACAAGCAGTACTCAAACAAGGACAAGCGTTATAACTCCTCGTTTGTGAACAGGTATGTGCACAACTTCCTAGACAATATTCCCATTCCTAGCATTGACTACACCTACACCACGATGAAACAGCTGGTGCCCATGTTGTCTGTGGACATGATAAACGCTTTGATCAAGGAATATGTTCTGCCCAACGACAGCAACCTCGTGGTTTACAGCTTGAATACTGAAAAGGAAGGTGTTACCTATCCTACGGAGGAAGGACTGAAAAAGGCTATCGCCGATGCCCGCGCCGCCCAGATTGAAGCATACGTGGACAACGTGAAGGACGAGCCTCTGATGACCACCCTGCCTAAGAAGGGCTCTATCACCAAGGAGACCAAGAACGAGAAGTTCGGCTATACAGAGCTGGAGCTCTCAAACGGTGCCAAGGTAATACTGAAGCAGACCGACTTTAAGAAAGACCAGGTACTGCTGCGTAGTGAAGGCTTCGGCGGATCAAGTCTCTACGGAGAGAAAGACTTTGCCAACATCAAGATGTTCGACGACGTGATTGAGGCCAGTGGTCTGGGTAACTTCTTGCACACCGAACTGGAGAAAGCGCTTGCAGGCAAGATTGCTGGGGCTTCGATGTCACTTGGAACCAACCGTGTACATGTAAACGGCAGCTCTACGCCGAAGGATGTGGAGACTATGCTACAGTTGGTTTATCTATACTTCACCAACATTGCCAAAGACCAGAAGTCATATGACAACCTGATGCAGACCACCGAGGTACAGCTGAAGAACCGTCTGCTGCAGCCCGAGTCAGTGCTTCAGGATTCGCTGACAGCCACGCTGACCAACCACAACCCACGCAACAAGGCGCTGAAGACGGAAGACCTGGCACAGGTAGGCTATGACCGTATTCTGGAGATGGCCAAGGAGCAGACAGCCAATGCAGCTGCCTTTACTTTCACCATCATTGGCAATTACGACGAGGAAACCATCCGTCCGCTGATTGAGACTTACCTCGCTTCGCTGCCTGCTCAGAAGAAGGTGGTGAAAGGTCCGAAGGTATCGACCAACTTCAAGGGCATTGTCGTCAACAACTTCAAACATAAAGGTGAGACGCCAAAGGCCTATGCCGTTATGGAATGGTATTCGAAGGATATTCCTATGACAGCAGAGAACGACATCAAGATTGACATGGTAGGACAGATTCTCAGCATGGAGTACCTGAAGAAGATCCGCGAGGATGCCAGTGCTGCCTATACTGTACAAGCCATGGCGAGCGTAGATCGTGATGACTTTGAGACCACAGCACAGGTATTCGCTGTATGTCCTATGAAGCCCGAGAAGGCTGATACCGCCATCATGATTCTGCGCGACGAAGCAACTTCCCTGGCCAAGACCTGCGATGCCGAGAAATTGCAGAAGGTAAAGGAGTATATGCTGAAGGAGCATGGTGACCAGGTTAAGCAGAATAGCTACTGGCTGAGCATCATGAACGGATGGCGCAAATATGGCATCGACTTCCACAGCGACTTCGAGAAGCTGGTGAACGCCCAGACACCCGAAAGCATCAGCGCCTTCATGGCTGAGCTGCTGAAAGCAGGAAACCGTGCTGAGGTGATTATGCTGCCAGCAGAGTAATTACAAATTAAGTTTTTAAAGTTAAGAATTTAGAGAATGAGCTATTTATTTTCATCAGAATCAGTATCAGAAGGCCATCCCGACAAAGTGGCCGACCAGATTAGTGACGCCATACTTGACCAGTTTCTGGCTTACGACGAGAAGGCACGTTGTGCTATCGAGTCGTTTGTAACTACAGGTCAGGTAGTGATCATGGGTGAGGTGCGCAGCGAAGTATATATCGATCTGCAGACCATTGCCCGCAATACCATTAAACGCATAGGTTATACCAAGGCAGAGTACCAGTTCGACGGTGACTCATGCGGTATCCTGAGTGCCATTCACGAGCAGAGTGCCGACATCAACCGTGGTGTTGACAATGGCAATGAAGACGAGCAGGGTGCTGGCGACCAGGGTATGATGTTTGGTTATGCCACCAACGAAACGGAGAGCTATATGCCCGTATCACTCGACCTGGCACACCTGATTATGCGTACTTTGGCCGACATCCGCAAGGAGGGCAAGGAGATGACTTATCTGCGTCCTGACGCTAAAAGTCAGGTTACAGTACAATATAGCGACACGGGTATCCCCGAGCGTATCGACACCATCGTTGTTTCTACTCAACATGACGAATTCGACGAGGATGAGAAAATGCTCGCCAAGATTAAGGACGACGTGATCAACATCCTTATCCCCCGCGTGAAGCAGCAGATCCATTCACAGAAGGTGCTCGACCTCTTTGGTTTCGACATCAAGTATTACGTGAATCCCACGGGTAAGTTCGTGATTGGTGGTCCCCACGGAGATACAGGCTTGACAGGTCGTAAGATCATCGTTGATACTTACGGAGGTAAGGGTGCCCATGGTGGTGGTGCCTTCTCAGGTAAGGATTCTTCGAAGGTAGACCGTAGCGCTGCCTATGCAGCCCGCCATATCGCCAAGAATATGGTGGCCGCTGGTGTGGCCGACGAGATGCTCGTACAGGTAAGCTATGCCATTGGCGTGGCTCAGCCCATGAACATCTACGTGAACACCTACGGAAGAAGCAATGTTCAGATGAGCGATGGCGAGATAGCCAAGAAGATTGAGAAGCTCTTCGACCTGCGTCCGAAAGCCATCGAACGCACGCTGAAACTGCGCCAGCCCATGTATAGCGAGACTGCTGCCTATGGACATATGGGACGCAAATCGGAAGTGGTGAAGAAAACCTTCACCAGCCACTACCACGAGACCAAGGTGATCGACGTGGAACTCTTCACATGGGAGAAACTGGACCGTGTGGACGATATCCGCAAAGAGTTCGGACTGTAACCTATGCTACAGCAGGATAGTATCTATAGCAACACGTCATCGTCATTCGCAACTAACGACTCGATGGCGCAGAAACCGGCAAAACCGCAGACACCCTATCAGGTGCTGCGGTTATTGCCGAAAGATGCTACCCCTGCCCAACAGGACTCAGCCATCCAGGCATGGTTCGAACCGAGAGAGATACACTATAGCGAACAGCCTGACACACTCCACCTGCCTGGTCATGAAGTACCACGCGACCTGAAGCAGGTTTCCATCCCACAATACTATCGCGAGAATTTCTTCTCTGCCGACACGCTTTACCATCCTGAACTGGAAGGCGGACGAGTAGGAGTGGCTGGCGACCCAATCCCATATGCCATCCACAACGACAACATTGTCACAGGATTGCTCATTGCTAGTTTCCTGCTTATCATGTTCGCCATGTCGCGTATCTCTAGTTTCATGATCCATCAGGCCAAAAACTTCTTCTATACCCCTAAGGTTGACCAGGGTTTTACAGAAACGGGTACTGAAATCAAGTTCCAGATTGTCTTTCTAGTGATCACGAGCCTGTACTACGCACTCCTCTTCTACTTCTTTGCTACCCGCAGGATTGCCGAGACCTTCATCCTATCATCGGAATATGGGCTTCTGGCTATCTTCGCCTTTATGATCTTCGGCTACTTCCTACTGAAGGGATTACTGTATACTTTAGTCAATAATATCTTCTTTGAACGTAAGAAGAATTTACATTTCTTAGGTAATCTACTTTTCATAGTGTCCCTGGAAGGGGTCCTTTTATTCCCCTTGGTACTACTTTTGGCATATTTCCAGTTTTCTATGCAAAATGCCATCAATTACTGCATTTTTATACTCGCTTTAGCCAAAATTCTGACATTTTACAAGACTTACATCATCTTTTTTAAACAAAAAGGTTTTTTTCTGCAGATTATTTTGTACTTTTGTGCCCTCGAAATGATACCTTTAGTCATGCTTTGGGGCGGGCTTTTAGGAATCACGCATTTTTTGAAAGTAAATTATTAGGACACAGATGATCAAGAAGATTTTGGTTTCACAACCCAAGCCAACAAGTGAGAAGTCGCCATACTTTGATATTGCGAACAAGTTCGGAGTTGAACTGGTGTTCCGCCCATTTATTAAGGTGGAGCCAATTAGTTCTAAGGATTTCCGCGCACAGAAAGTGAACATCCTGGATTATACGGCCGTTGTTTTCACTTCGCGTCACGCCATCGACCATTTCTTCAATATGGCCAAGGAACTGAGAGTGACGATTCCCGAGGATATGAAATACTTCTGTGTCACAGAAACCATTGCACTCTATATTCAGAAATATGTGCAGTATCGTAAGCGCAAGGTGTTCTTCGGAGAGACAGGCCGTGTGGATGACCTCGTGCCTACAATGGTAAAGCACAAGGCTGAGAAATACCTCGTTCCGATGAGTGACGTACACAATGACAAGCTCTCCATCCTGCTCGACTCTAAGAAGCTGCAGCACAGAGAGTGTATCATGTATAAGACTGTCAGCAACGACTTCACCCCCGAGGAGGTTAAGACGTTCGACTATGATATGCTGATTTTCTTCAGTCCTTCCGGAATCGAGTCACTCTGCAAGAACTTCCCCAATTTCAAACAGGGAGAGATTGCTATTGCAACATTCGGCCCCACCACAGCTAAGGCTGCTAAGGATGCCGGACTCCGACTGGACATCGAGGCCCCCTCTGAGAAATATCCCTCAATGACTGGTGCTCTGCAACACTATCTGCTGGAGAAACAAGGTTAGGACTTATGATGGCGGCTCCTACTTTTAGGAAACAGGAGCGCATCGTCAGCGGAAGGCTGATAGAAACGCTCTTCGGCAAAGGCAGTAGCCAGTCACTGGCCGCCTATCCCCTAAGGGCTGTTTACATGCAGACGGAACACCAGGAAGGTCATGCCCCCGTACAGATTCTCATCAGCGTACCCAAGAAACGGTTCAAGCATGCTGTTGACCGTAACAGGGTAAAGCGTCAAGTCCGAGAGGCATATCGTTGCCACAAGCAACTGCTCAGTGATAGCGTAGTGGAAGGCAAAGAATTGCTAATTGCCTTTATCTGGTTGTCCGATAGACACTTTCCAACTGAAGAAGTGGAAAAGCGGGTCGTCAGTATCCTGCAACGCATAGCCAAGAAATCATGAAATGGCTGTCCCACATATTATCTTGCCTTTTGGTACTCCCCATCCGCTTTTACCAATTGTGCATTTCTCCCCTGCTTGGGCCTTCATGCCGATTTACGCCCACATGCAGTGAATATGCCAAGGAAGCTATCATGAAGCATGGCCCCATCAAGGGACTCGGATTGGCCATCTGGCGTATTTTAAGGTGTAATCCTTGGGGAGGCAGTGGATACGACCCGGTTCCATAATAATATATATAAAGTATAAAAGTAAAAATAAAAAAGATATATGAAGAATTTTGTTGAAGAACTGAAATGGCGCGGTATGCTGGCACAGATGATGCCAGGAACAGAAGAACTGCTCCAGAAAGAAATGGTGACAGCCTACCTGGGTACTGACCCCACGGCTGATTCACTGCACATCGGACACCTGTGTGGTATCATGATGCTCCGTCACCTGCAGCGTTGTGGGCACCGTCCCATTATCCTAGTAGGTGGTGCTACAGGTATGATCGGTGACCCCTCTGGCAAAAGCCAGGAGCGCAACCTCCTCAACAACGAGACTCTCTATCATAATCAGGAGTGCATCAAAAAGCAGGTTGCCAAGTTCCTCGACTTCGAGTCAAAAGAGCCCAATGCAGCTATCATGGTTAACAACTATGACTGGATGAAGGACTTTACTTTCCTCGACTTTGCCCGTGAGGTGGGTAAGCATATCACCGTGAACTATATGATGGCTAAGGAAAGTGTACAGCAGCGCCTGAATGGTACGGCTCGCGACGGTCTTAGCTTCACAGAGTTCACCTATCAGTTGCTGCAGGGTTACGACTTCCTGTACCTCTATCAGCACTATGGCGTAAAACTGCAGTTAGGCGGTAACGACCAGTGGGGTAATATGACTACTGGTACAGAGTTGATTCGTCGCACGCTAGGTAACGAGGTAGAGACCTTTGCCCTTACCTGTCCGCTCATTACCAAGAGCGACGGTAAGAAGTTCGGTAAGACAGAGAGCGGTAACATCTGGCTCGATCCTGCCCGCACCACTCCGTATAAGTTCTACCAGTTCTGGCTGAACGTGAGCGACGAGGATGCTGAACGTTATATCAAGATCTTCACCTCACTCGAGAAGGACGTTATCGATGCCCTTATCGAGGAGCACAAGCAGGATCCTGGTCGTCGTATCCTCCAGAAGCGTCTGGCTGAGGAGGTAACAGTAATGGTTCACTCTCAGGAGGCTCTCGACACCGCTATTGAGGCATCAAACATCCTCTTCGGCAAGTCTACTAAAGAGAATCTTGAGAAACTTGATGAGCAGACTTTCCTCGACGTGTTCGATGGTGTACCTCAGTTCGAGATTGGCAAGGATCAGTTGGGTCAGCCCGCTATCGAGGTGCTGACTACAGCAGCTCCTGTATTCCCCTCAAAGGGTGAGATGCGTAAGATGGTACAGGGTGGTGGCGTTTCACTTAACAAGGAGAAACTGGCCGATCAGAATCGTGCCATTACTGCCGAAGATCTCATCGATGGCAAATATCTTTTGGCCCAAAAAGGCAAAAAGAACTACTACTTGCTGATTGTAAAGTAAGAAAGATAAGTGAAAATTTGGCGGTATGCCAAATTTTCACTACCTTTGCAACCGCATCCTGGACGATGGTGTAATGGTAACACTACAGGTTTTGGTTCTGTCATTCCCGGTTCGAATCCGAGTCGTCCAACTTTCCACATATATTTAATGTACGCGCGAAAACGTTTTCAGTAGTTTTTTTCTTTTTTAAGTATTCTTTTTTTGCCATCCACATATTATTTCGTAATTTTGCAGGCAACAAACGAGGAAGGATATGAAAACTAACTACGAAATACGATACGCGGCCCATCCGGAGGATGCCAAGCATTACGATACAGCCCGCCTGCGCCGCGACTTCCTGATAGAAAAGCTGTTTGCCTCTGACGAGGTGAATATGGTTTACTCGATGTACGACCGTATGGTCGTTGGTGGCGCGATGCCCGTTGGTGAAGTGTTGAAACTGGAGGCTATTGATCCTCTGAAGGCAGATTTCTTCACCACCCGTCGTGAGATTGGTATCTACAATGTAGGTGGCTCAGGAAAAGTCAAAGTGGGCGAAGATATTTTTGTGTTGGGTTATAAAGAAGCTCTCTATATCGGACGTGGCGACCGTGATGTCACCTTCAGCAGTAATGACGCTCTGAACCCAGCCAAGTTCTATTTCAACTCCACCACTGCCCACGCTGCATATCCTTGTAGGAAGATTACGAAGCAGGATGCCGTTGTGGCACATATGGGAAGCCTTAAGATGTCGAACGAGCGTAACATCAACAAGATGATTGTGAACCAGGTGCTCGCTACCTGCCAACTACAGATGGGCATGACCGAGTTGGCTACTGGTTCTGTATGGAACACGATGCCTGCCCATGTACATAGTCGCAGAATGGAGGCTTATTTCTATTTCGAATTGCCCGAGGATCAAGCTGCGTGCCACTTTATGGGAGAGCCTCAGGAGACGCGTCACATCTGGCTTCACAACGAACAGGCTGTTCTCTCACCCGAATGGAGCATCCATAGCGCTGCTGCTACCCATAACTACACCTTCATCTGGGGTATGGGTGGCGAGAATCTCGACTATGGCGACCAGGACTTTTCAGAAATTACTGATTTAAAATAAACTTCTAAAACAAACAGAATTATGGCAAATTTATTTTCACTCGAAGGTAAGAACGCCTGGATTACAGGTGCCTCTTACGGTATTGGTTTCAACATTGCCAAGGCTTTCGTAGCTGCAGGTATTAAGAACATCATCTTCAACGACATCAATGAGGCTGCTCTTGAGCGTGGCCTGGCTAACTACAAGGAGGCTGGTATCGAGAACGTGAAGGGTTATGTATGCGACGTGACCGACGAGAACGCCGTTAAGGAACTTGTGGAGAAGATCCACGCTGAGGTAGGTCAGATTGACATCCTTGTTAACAATGCGGGTATCATCAAGCGTATTCCTATGCACGAAATGAAGCGCTCTGAGTTCCAGCAGGTCATCGATGTAGACCTTGTGGCTCCTTATATTGTTAGCGCAGCCGTTATCCCTGAGATGATGGAGCGTCGCGAAGGTAAGATCATCAACATCTGTTCTATGATGTCTGAGCTGGGGCGTGAGACAGTTTCTGCATACGCAGCCGCCAAGGGTGGTCTGAAGATGCTGACTCGCAACATCTGCTCTGAGTATGGTGAGTACAACATCCAGTGTAATGGTATTGGTCCGGGTTACATCGCTACTCCTCAGACAGCTCCTCTCCGTGAGCGTCAGCCAGACGGTAGCCGTCATCCGTTCGATTTATTTATCTGCGCCAAGACACCTGCTGGCCGCTGGCTCGATCCTTCTGAGTTGGGTGGTCCCGCTGTGTTCCTCGCATCTCATGCTTCTGACGCAGTAAACGGCCATGTGCTCTATGTTGATGGCGGTATCCTCGCCTACATTGGCAAGCAGCCTAAATAAAGAGATACAATAAATAATTAAGGGGCTCCGATTGGAACCCCTTAATTTTTATTTACAATCCGAAGATTACAGAGCAGCTGTGAGCTCAGCACCAGCCTTGAACTTAGCTACCTTCTTAGCAGCGATCTTAATCTTCTGCTTGGTTGCGGGGTTGATACCCTCACGAGCCGGGCGCTTGTTTACGCTGAAAGTACCGAAACCTACGAGCTGTACCTTATCACCTGCTACGAGAGCACCCTTAATAGCTGCTACTGTTGCATCGAGAGCCTTCTTGGCGTCTACCTTTGAGAGACCTGCACCTGCTGCAATCTTCTCTACCAATTCTGTTTTGTTCATAATTGAGATAATTTTAAAATGAATTATTTAATAGTAATAACTAATATATAGTCGAATTTCACGGCAAATATAGTAGAAAGTATTCAAAGAAACAACAAAAAAAAGGAAAAAATTACTTTTTTAATGAAAAATAATTGTCTTCGCGCTCTTTTTGGCATAAAAAAGAGATATTTTTCGTAATTTTGCGCCCAAAACGTGCAATAAGGCACATAATGAGAAAAAGAACAAAACGTTAAACGACAAACAGAAAACAATATGATGTTCCGCATACCCACTATTACAAAGAATCTGCTGATTATTAACCTAATCGCATTCTTCGCTACATTCGTACTCCAATTACGGGGGTTCGATTTGGCAAACGTCGGAGGTCTGCACTTTTTCATGGCCAGCGACTTCCACCTGTACCAACTGGTGACCTATCTTTTCCTCCACGCCAATTTCATGCATATCCTGAGTAATATGTTCGGACTCTGGATGTTCGGTTGCGTGATTGAGAATGTATGGGGACCCAAGAAATTCCTTTTTTATTACATTTCTTGTGGTATCGGTGCAGGATTATTACAGGAAATAGCTCAGTTAGGCTCATTCTATATGATGATTTCAGAACAGGATCCAAACGTGAGTTTTGGTGAAATATTCGCCATCGGCCAGCAGTTGAGTCATCAACTAAACGCCTGGACTACGATTGGTGCATCGGGAGCTGTTTATGCCGTTATTCTGGCTTTTGGAATGACTTTCCCCAACGAGCGCTTGTTTATCATCCCGTTCCCCTTCCCCATCAAGGCAAAATGGTTCGTACTGTTTTATGTGGCCATCGAGTTCTTCTCTGCATTAGGATCGAGTGGCGACGGCGTAGCCCATACGGCCCACTTAGGAGGTATGTTGTTCGGATTCCTGATGATTCGCTATTGGAATCGTCATCCCAGTTCTGGTTTTGATCGTGGACGGGGTCAGCAGTTCTTCGAGAATCTGAAGCGTAACTTTGAACAGCGCCAACAGCAACGGGGCAACAATATGCATGCCGAACGGGGTGGTTCGAAAGAGGACGATCGCGAGTTCAATGCCCGTAAACATCAGAATCAGGAGGAGATTGATGCCATTCTCGACAAGATTCGTAAGAGTGGCTATGACAGCCTGACCAAGGAAGAAAAGAAAAAACTCTTCGATGCAAGCAACCAGCGATGATTAAACAACTCAAGTCGTTTACGATTAATCTGGTGGCTGGTGCCAATGTAGCAACGGTGTTGCTGATGGTGCTGGCTGGCTATTCCGACCATCTGAATCCTCAGGAGCATCCCCTGCTCTCATGCATGGGTATGACCTTCCCTGTATTTCTTGTGGTTAACCTGCTGTTTCTCTTTTTCTGGCTTACATTCAAATGGAAGAAGATTTGGATTCCCATCGTGGGTTATGCTTTGGTATATGTACCTCTCACCATCTATATGCCCATCCACAAGTCGCAGACGGTACCCGAGGGAACTATCAAACTCTTGTCATATAACGTATGCCAATATGGAGGCAACTACAAATATGAATATGGTTTCGAAACCGTTTACGACTATCTGAAGGATCAGGATGCCGACATCGTATGCCTACAGGAGGATGTCGACACTTGGCGGCGGTTCTGTTTCCAATGGTACAAAAAGATATATGCCTATAATGACACCACCATCTTCCGTAACGATCCCAATGGCATGAATGGCGTGGGCATACACACAAAATTCCCTATCCTGAAAAAAGAACGCATACCCTATAACTCCGTTGGCAACGGATCTGTGGCCTATTATCTGAAGATTAACAACGACACGGTGATTGTGATTAACAACCACCTGGAAGGAACGCATCTATCAAATGAGGACCGCGATGTCTACAAGCGTATGTTAAAAGGCAAGATGGAGCGCGATACTGCCAAGGCTGAAACGATGATGCTGATAGGAAAACTTGGTAAATATGCTGCCAAACGAGCCCCCGAGGCAGAGGCTGTTCATGAGTATATCGAGAGCCATCGTCAATATCCGTTGATAGTGTGTGGCGACTTTAACGACAACCCCATCAGCTACTCCCGCCGTACCATCGCACAAGGGCTGACAGATTGCTACAAAGAGACTGGATGTGGCATCGGTTTGTCATATAATCAGAAAGGATTTTTCTTCCGTATCGACCACATCTTCTGCTCCGACCATTTCACACCCTATAATTGCGAAATAGACTCAAAAATGGATGCAAGTGACCATTATCCTATCATTTGCAGGCTAAAATTAGCCGATAAACCTTAAAAAATCAAGGAAAAACGCCAATAAATTTTTCCTTGTCTAAAAAAATGCCTATATTTGCACGCTCAAATATACGCGAACAGAATAAATAATAAATAAATAACAGTTAAAATCAAAATGCAAAACAAAGGAATTGTAAAATTTATCGCAGTGCTTCTGATTCTCGTGTGCTGCTTCTACCTTTCCTTCTCATTCGTGACACGCCATAGATGGAGATTGGCCTGGGTCTTGACCTGAAGGGCGGTATGAATGTGATTCTTGAGGTGTCAGTACCTGATGTGGTTGACGTACTTGCTGACCACAAGACCGACGCAGCCTACAAGAAGGCTATGGAGCTCGCCAAGAAGGAAGAGGAGACTAGTCAGGCAGACTTCGTTTCTCTGTTCGTGAAGTATTGGAAACAGGAAGGCAACGGCCGTCCCCTCGCCGCCATCTTTGCTACCCAGCAGATGAAGGGCAAGGTCAGCACCCAGTCGAGCGACTCTGAAGTAGAGAGCGCCATCCGTGCCGAGGTGCAGAGCGCCGTTGACAACTCGTTCAACGTAGTACGTAACCGTATCGATAAGTTCGGCGTTGTTCAGCCTAACATCCAGAAGCTCGAAGGTCAGAGTGGCCGTATCATGGTTGAGATGCCTGGTATCAAGGAGCCCGAGCGTGTTCGTAAGCTTCTCCAGGGTTCTGCCAACCTTGAGTTCTGGGAGACCTACAACAGCAATGAGATCACTCCGCTTCTGACTCAGTTGAACCAGCGCTACGCTGCTACTGGCGGTGAGGTGGTTGAAGAGGACACAACAGTTGTTGAGGCTGCTGCAGCTGATACCGTGAAGGCTGCTGCTGGCGACCTGGCTGCTAAGCTCACCAAGAAGGACGACAAGGCTAAGGACAACAAGGCACTCGAGGCTGCCAAGAAGCAGAACCCCCTGTTCTCTATCTTCCAGCCCACACAGGGTAACACCCTCGCCGTTGTTGGTTACGCCAATGCCCGCGATACCGCTGAGATTAACAAGATTATCTACTCTGACCTCGCTCGTCAGATCCTGCCCGCAGAGCTGAAGCTCCGTTGGGGTGCTAAGCCCGAGGACTTCGGTGGTCAGGATACAAAGGGTGATATCTTCGAGCTCTATGCTCTGAAGGTTACCGAGCCCTCAGGTCGCGCTCCACTGGAGGGTGATGTTATCACCTCTTCAAAGGACGACTTCGAGCCCAACACCGGCCGTCCCTGCGTATCTATGCAGATGAACTCTGACGGTGCCCGTCGCTGGAGCCAGATTACGAAGCAGAACATCGGTAAGGCCGTAGCCATCGTGCTCGACGACGCCGTTTATACTGCTCCCCGTATCCTCACTCAGATCGATGGTGGTAACTCTCAGATTACTGGTAACTTCACTATCGAAGATACCAAGGACCTTGCTAACACATTGAACTCTGGTAAGATGCCGGCTCCTACCCGCATCGTACAAGAAGAGGTTGTTGGTCCCTCACTCGGTGCTCAGTCTATCAAGCAGGGTGTCATCTCGTTCATCGTAGCCTTCGTGCTGCTGATGGTCTACATGATCATGCTTTACGGCTTCATCCCAGGTATCCTCTCAGATATTGCTCTGCTGTTCAACCTGTTCTTCACGCTGGGTATCCTTACCTCGTTCCAGGCTGCTCTGACTATGCCTGGTATCGCCGGTATCGTGCTGACGCTGGGTACCGCTGTGGATGCTAACGTGCTGATCTATGAGCGTATCAAGGAAGAGCTGAAGAAGGGTCTCAGCGTGAAGGAAGCCCTCAACAAGGGTTACTCTAACGCCTTCAGCGCTATCTTCGACTCTAACTTCACATCACTCATCACAGGTATCATCCTGCTCTACTTCGGTACAGGTCCTGTGAAGGGCTTTGCCACCACTTGGATCATTGGTATTCTCGTATCATTCTTCACCGCCGTATTCCTGACACGTGTGGTTTACGACTACATGCTGAAGAAGGATAAGTGGACCGACCTCACCTTCGTAACTGGTTACTCAAAGAACCTCATGCAGAAGGCCAACTACAACTTCATGGGTATGTACAAGAAGACCTTCACCATCTGGGGTGTGGCTGCCATCCTGTTCTGCATCTCATTCGCCGTTCGCGGTCTGAGCCAGAGCATCGACTTCACCGGTGGTCGTAACTATGTAGTGACCCTCGATAAGGAGACTCCCGTTGAGGAGGTTCGTAAGGCTATGGCCGGTGCCTTCATCAACACCATGGGTGAGAAGGCTAACCAGGAGGCTAACACCTCTGTGATTGCCCTGGGTACCGACGGCAAGACCGTTCGTATCTCTACCAACTGGGATATCGAGTCTAACAATCCTGAGGTTGACGACCAGGCTGAGACTATCCTCTTCAATGCTCTGAAGAAGGCTAACCTCGTAAGCCAGGCCGACGTTGAGGCATTCAAGAATCCTGATGTCCGCGAGGGTGGTTCTATCATCAGCTCTGCTAAGGTAGGTCCTTCTGTGGCTAAAGATATCACATATGGTGCTATCATCTCTGTGATCATTGCCCTGATTGCCATCTTCCTCTACATCCTGCTCCGCTTCCGCAACCTCGCCTTCTCTGTAGGTGCTACTGTTGCGCTGGCTCTCGATGCATTGGTAGTAATTGGCTTCTACTCAGTACTCTGGGGTTGGGTTCCCATGTCACTCGAGATCGACCAGGTATTCATCGGTGCTATCCTGACGGTGATCGGTTACTCTATCAACGATAAGGTGGTAGTATTCGACCGTATCCGTGAGAACATCGGTCTCTATGGCAAGCGCGATCGTCAGCAGCTGTTCAACGACTCATTGAACCAGACGCTGGCTCGTACCATCAACACCTCAGTAACGACCTTGATCGTGCTGTTGGCTATCTTCATCCTCGGTGGTGATAGCATCCGCTCGTTCTCGTTCGCTATGATCCTGGGTGTTATCTTCGGTACCCTGTCTTCACTCTTCATCGCTGCTCCTACGGCTTATCTTACCTTAGGCCGCACGATCAAGGAAGAAGAAATTGCCGAGAAGAAATAAGGCATACACCTTATTAATATATATAATAGGCTGCGACTGAAAAGTTGCGGCCTATTTTTTTGATGGTTATCAGATTTATTTCGTATCTTTGCAGCCGTGATTTTCATATTACTATCATCACTACCCATGCTGGTATGTGGCATCATGACCGCACTTCTGGCATTACACCTGAGAATAAAGGCTAACCGTCCACAACTCAGGCTGTTCTTCTTCATGGCATCGGCCACATTGCTTTATACTGGACACTTCATCTTCTTTAACGGCATCAAGGAGGCCATCCCCTTCTCCGATACCGTCTATTGTTTCTGCAATCCCGCTGTCTATCCCTTATTCTATATCTATATTGAGGAACTGACCATCCGGCGCCCCAACAGGCTGTGGCAGTTCTACTATCTGCTGCCTGCCATCATCTGTTTCCTAACCGTAGGTTTTCTCTATCTCTTGATGGACCATGCGGAAATGGTGGCATTCATCGAGTACAACCTGTATCACAATGATTTCTCTGGTCTAAGCGGTCTGGCATGGTGGCAGGGCGTGGCGCATACGGCTGTCAAGGTGATTCACGCGCTGGAGATACCGCCCGTACTTTATTTCGGATGGAAGCGCATCAGTCATTACGACCATTTGGTAAAAAACTACTATTCTGATACTGAAGGTAAAACGGCCGGCTCTATCAGATCCCTGTTGATTGTCCTCGTGCTGGCATCTATCGCTTCGTTCGTATGCAACGCCATCGGACGCACCCATTTCAACGAATCCATCTGGTTGGCTGCTGTTCCCCTGACCACCTTCTCCATCCTACTCCTGATCATTGGTCACGTAGGTTTACACCAGCAGTTCTATATCAATGATATCGATATCGACGAGATAGAAGACGACGCCTTTATTCCCGATGACATCAAGGATAATCTTGGCGATAAACTCCTGAAGCTGATGGATCAAGAGAAGTATTACCTGAATCCCAACCTGAAAATCGATGAGTTGTCAAAGTTACTGAATTCTAATCGCAACTATATCTACCATACCATCAATATGAAGATGGGGCTCACGTTCTCGGAATTCATCAACAGCAAACGTATTGATTATTCGGCAGAGATGATTGAGAATAATCCCGAGATACATCTGAGTGAAGTAGCCACTAAGTCGGGCTTCACCTCCAGCAGCGCCTTCTACCGCAACTTCAAGCATTTCAAGGGATGTACACCACGCGAATTCCAACAGGAATTACTAAAAAACAACACAGTACCCCGACCGAGAATCGAACTCGGAACTAAGCTTTAGGAGAGCCTTGTTATATCCATTTAACTATCAGGGCGCGTGGTTTTCGGCTGCAAAGGTACGTAGAAAAGGCGGAAAAACAAAATTATACGCCACTAAATTTGTTATTTAGCCCGTTTTTTCCTAACTTTGCAGGCATCTTTACACGTAACACTAAACACTTACAAATATGAAACGACTATTCATTCTTCCCCTCCTGCTCCTGGCCGCTCTTTCGGCTCAGGCGCAGAACCCCTATCTCCCCTTGTGGGAACATCTGCCCGATGGCGAACCGCGTGTATTCGAGGATCCCGACCAGCCTGGCAAGTTCAGAGCCTATATCATCGGCTCGCACGACACCAATTACTCGGCCTACTGCGGTAGCGATATCCGCATGTGGTCGGCTCCCGTTGAGGACCTCAGCCAGTGGCGCGACGAAGGCCCGATATTCACCCACTACGTTGACGGTCAATGGGATACGATGTTTGCCCCCGATCTAGTGGAAGTGAAGGACAAGGCTACGGGCAAGAAAACTTATTACCTCTACCCCCACTCCCGTGGGTGGCGTCGCGTGCCGATGGTTTGCAAGAGCGATCGCCCCAACGGTCCTTTCACACCGATTAATCTGACTGAGGATGGTCGCCAATGTCTTCCCGGCTCTCTCATCGACTTCGATCCCTCCGTGTTCATCGAGAATATCACTAATAAGAAGGATCCTGACTACGATAAGGGTTTCCGTGCTTATGTATTCTACGGTTTTCAGCACTCTACGGCTTGCGAACTCGATCAGAACACCATGTACTCCCAGCGTGAGGGCACTCAGCTGATCGATCCCTTCATCCCTGCCAGCAGCGCCGATGGTCGTCTGCTCGACAAGGAAGGCTCTGAGTATAAAGCCCTTTACGAGGGTCAGAACCCACTCGATTTCAACTTTTTCGAGGCCTCATCAATTCGTCAGGTAGGCAATAAATACGTGATGGTGTTCTCTGGCTATAGTGGCAAGGAATACGGTCTGGGCAATACCAATTCCGCCTTGCGCTATGCTTTTGGCGATTCGCCCTTAGGGCCCTGGCGCTCAGGTGGCGTATTGGTCGACTCGCGTGGTGTGGTTGCTGGCGAAGGCGATGCACAACTCATCACCACCAATGCTGGTCATAACACCCACGGCTCGATTCAGGAAATCAACGGCCAGTGGTATGTATTCTATCACCGTCCGCCACGCGGCTTCGGCTTTGCCCGTCAGGCCATGGTGGCTCCCGTTAAGATTACTTGGGACAAGAAGCCCGTGGCCAAGGGTGGTGTAGTGAAGATTACAGGCTACGACCCCTATGCCAAGGATAATGAGTGGACGGCAAAAGCCGCCGATGGCAACGAATATACAGGTGCAGAAGTCACCTCCGAGGGCTTCCAGATCTTCGGTCTGCCTCCTTATCAGTACTACTCTGCTGGTCTGGCCTGCTTCATGACTGGCGGCACCAATAGCAACGAGTGGATGCAGGACAACCACGACATCTGGAATAACTCTATGGACCTGGCTGGCATTACCAATACGGGCATCGTCGGTTTCAAGTACTTCGGCTTTGGCGGTCTGGCTCAGGATGTGAAAGGCCTCAAGTCTTTTACTGGCATCCAGAAGGGCGATGGCGCCGTATTAAACCTGAACCTGACAGCAGGCGGACATGGTGCCTTTAAGATCCACGTCAAGCTGGACGATCCTTGGAAAGGCGATGAAATCGCTGTTTTCGATATCCCAGCCGATGCACAGAAGTCACCTAAGATCTATCAGCAGCCTGTGCCCGCCGTTGAGGGACTGCAGGGCAAGCATGCCATCTACCTCGTGGCCGAGGGTGCCGACATCCAGGCTCCCCAGCGCCCACAATGGGGACCACGTCGTCCCCAGCGTCCGCAGGGCCTCTTCGACCTTCACGGTATCGGTTTCTCAAAGGCTGGTGAGCAGTTCGAAGCCCCTGTTGTGCCTCAGGTAACCATCATGGCCGACGGACAAAAACTGGTGATTCCATCGACACCTATCCGCTTCACCAATCTGAATGGCTATACCGACCAGACGCGCTATCAGGTATATGGCAAGATCGGCGATGGCTCTAAACTCACAGCCACAGCCTCCGATCCATCGGTGAAATTCGAGATAAGTCCTATTGTAGAAGGTCGCGCTACCATCAAGGCCACCTACAACGGACTGACGAAAATATTCCTGATTAACTAAGGGATGATCCCCCTTCAAGCAAAACAATTTGTTTTGCCCTCGTTAAGATAGTCTTTTACACACAAAGGAACTATCTCTTTCAAGGCAAAACAAATTGTTTTGGTTTTACCCTAAATATGCCTTGATACGCTGGAGGGCATCTAAGAGCCGGCTGCGCTGGATGGCAATGTTGAAACGCACATATCCCTCACCCGTCTGGGGCCCATACATCGTGCCTGGATTAATCCATACCTTGGCCTCAGCCAGCAATCGGTCACAAAGCTCCTGCGAAGTGATGCCCATGGCCGAGATATCCACCCAAGGCAGGTAGGTTCCTTCCAAACGACACACCTTCCATTGGGGCAGGTTTTCGCCGATGAAATCGCGCAAAAGCTGATAATTTCCCCAGAGGTACTGGTTCAGTTCATCGATCCAATCCTCGCTCTCGTTATAAGCCGCCTGAAGCGCCACTATACCGAAGGGATTCACATCGCACACCTCATTAATATTAATGGCACGATCGATTCTGCGACGCCATGAGGGATGCGAACAGATGATGTTAGCAATCTGCAGACCAGCCGTATTGAAGTTCTTCGAGGGCGAGTTCATCACCACGCAATTGTCGGTAATCGTTCCAAAGGGCACGAACTGATGCCCAGGCATCACCAATTCGCAATGAATCTCATCGCTTACCACCTTCACGCCATGCTGCTGACAAATGTCGTACATGCGTTGCAATTCCTCTCTTGTCCAGACTCGGCCTGAAGGGTTATGAGGATTACACAGCAGGAAGAGTGTGGTCTTTTCATCGGCACACTTAGCCTCGAAATCGTCAAAGTCCACCTCGAAGGAGTCATCCACGGCCTTCAGGGGCGACTCCAACACCTCACAGCCGTTATTTTTGATACTCGAGAAGAAGCAGTTATAAGCTGGCGAGAGGATGAGCACTTTTTCTCCTGGCATGGTGAGCGCCTTGATGACACACGACATCGCAGGAACAACGGCTGTGGTGTAGAGTATCCATTGGCGCTGGATTTCCCATTGATGACGACGATGGAACCAGGAAATGACAGCCTCGTAATAGCTCTCAGGCACGATGTTATAACCAAACACACCATGCTCTGCACGCTTTTTAACGGCCTCCAAGATAGCTGGAGCCGCCTTGAAATCCATGTCGGCCACCCAGAGGGGAATCACATCGGCCGACAGACTCATTCCCGAGCTGCGCTCGCCTACCTGTGGCCTTTCATCCCATTTCACGCAGTTCGTACCCCTGCGCTCCACCAATTCGTCAAAGTTGTACTTCATATCTCTAACCTCTTACTTCTCACCTCTCACCTCTATCACACAATTATTCGGCTCTCTTACGTTCTCATCTATGGTGATACTACCGATGGAATCGGCAATAATATGTCCGCTCGTGGGATTCTTGATGTTCTCGATATGACCCTTGATGTCGGCCTCAACGGTAGAGTATTCGAACATACGGTCACACATGGGGTCGATGGTACAGTTCTCGAGCACCAGGTTCTGGGTATAACAGAGCAACTGCTCACCAGCCAAGTGGCAGTTCACCAGGCGCACGTTCTTTGAGTGCCAGGCCAGATACTCGCCATCGAGTACAGAGTCATAGATGGTCACGTTCTCGCACTCCCAGAAAGAGTCCTTCGTCAGGATATTGGCATTATGCACCTCCACGTTCTTGCAATACTGGAAAACATATTTCGAGTCGCTCTCCAGTCCGTCAACATAAATATTCTCAGAGAACATGAAAGGATAAGTGCCCCCATGCAGTTTTACGTTCTTGATCTTGATGCCGTTCACCTTCCAGAAGGTCTCGTCGGCATCGGTTATCTCTACGTTCTCCAGCGTCAGGTTGTTCATCTCGCGGAAGAACTTCGGTCCGTCTATTCGCGAGTTCTTCATCACCAGATCGTTGGTGTACCAGATGGCCGAGCGCGAGCCCAGCGCAAAGTAGCAGTTCTCGATATAGGCACCATCCACGTGCCACCAGGGATATTTGCCATAGAACTTACAGTCGTAAGCCTCCATATTCTGGCATTGCTTAATGCCCGACTCACCATCGGTGATGGTTACATTCTCCAATCGCAGGTCATGGCAAGCGAACAAGGGTCGCTCACCGCCGAATTTCTTGTCTTTAATTAACTTCATCGTTTTGTATTGTTATAGCTCGCTGCAAAGATACAAATAAAAATCCGTAATCCACCTACGCAGATTACGGATTCTGATACCCATTTAAGGGTTTTTATATTTTAGAGAGAGAGAGAAAACTTATTATCGGGTGGTAGCGAGCAACTGACTGTCGAGCGAATCCATCACCATCATCCGACTGGTGAGGTACATATTGTCCTGAGTCTCGTTCATCTTATAGGTCTTAACCGATGTCAGACTGGGAGCCACCTGGCGATAGAGTGTTACCTCTGAAGGCAGATCGTAAGCCTGCTTCTTGGCGTTCCACTGGCTCACCTCCACGTTGTAGCCATTCTTAAAGTATTTGTAGCTCAGGCGGGTGCTCTTGGTCCATTGCTTCTTGGCCTCGTCCCAGCTCAGCATCTCCTTGTTCGTGAGGCGTCCCTGCTCGTCATACTCGTAGCAGTACTCCATCTTCTGGGTCATCTGCGCGTTGGCGTTCTTCTCGTAAACTTCAATCTTGTTTACCTTTCCGTCCTCCATGTCACCATTGTACATGTAGTTGGGCTCATTGCTGTTTACTGCGTTGAAGTACATGGTCAGTACTGTTGCGGCTGTGATAATTGCTTCCATATCTCTTGAGTTTTAATTGTTATTTTATCTGTTTGACGTTGCAAAGGTACGGAAAGTTGCAATAACATTAAGTTATCCGAATGTTATCTTTAGGTTAAATGTTTTGTGGTTTAAGAAAAAAGCCTTACCTTTGCCATCGGTTATGCATAGCAATAAATATAAATATGTGTCGATGGTGAGTGCCGTGGCAGTTCTTCTGCTGCTGGCGCTTTATATGTGGATGACCTATCGCTCCGTTACCCGAGACATGACTGAGCGTGCAGGCAACCAACTCACCTGGGCCATGTTCTACGAGAGTTACCAGCGAGCCGACATCGTGACTACTGGCGATACACTTAGTCTGCCCGATGCACGAGGCAACCTATCGCTCGCCTCCTCCGTCGAAGGTATGAACGATGCCCTTAGCCGTAAGTATCACTCAGAGATATCACTCGAAACGGTGGCCATGTTTGTCGATTCCCTGCTGAGCGTAGCCCATATCAATCGCGACGTTACCATTCAGGAGGTCGATTCCAATAGGAATGTGCTGCGCCAGAACAATGAGCGCAGCTCGTCGTGGTCCATATTGACGAAACCCGTCAGCATCCGTCGCGATCAGTCGAGGGCTCTACAGTTAGCGCTCAATAATCCCTACCCCGAACTGGCCCGCAAGCTGAGTCCGCTCTTCCTGATCAGCGCCGTTATCCTGGGCTTCTTCGCCATCATCATCATCCAGTTGCTGCGCTTCATTACCGAACAGGAGCAGATGGCCGAACTGCGTAATGACTTCTCCTATGCGATGGTCCACGACATGAAATCCCCGCTTTCATCGATCATCATGGGCGCCCACTTCCTGCATAGCGGCAAGGTGGACGACAAGCCCCAGATCAAGGAGAAGTATTACTCCATCATCGAGGACGAGGCCGAACATCTGCTGGCACTCGTCAACAAACTGCTTACCATCTCGAAGCTGGAGAACAAGAAACTGATACTCAGCAAGAACGAGATCGACCTCGAGCCCATCATCGACGACCTGGTGGACAAGGCCAAGACCAAGACCACCAAACCTCTGCAGATAACGGGCGACCTGAAGGTAAGAAACGTATGGGCCGATGAGCAGTATCTCACGGAAGCCATTGCCAATCTGCTCGATAACGCCATCAAATACTCGAAGGACGAGATTCAGATCAAGATCAGCACCCTCGATACCGATAAGCATGTATTATTAAAGGTACGCGATAACGGCATCGGCATCTCGAAGGAGGAGCAGAGGATCATCTTCGACAAGTTCGGACGTGCTGCCATCCACGAGAAGAACCGCACGGGTGGCGTCTCGGGCTTCGGCCTCGGACTCAACTATGTCGATCAGGTGATGAAGGCCCATGGTGGCAAGGTGACTGTATCGAGCGAGAAAGACAACTATTCAGAATTCACTCTTTATATCCCCAAGAACGTATGATTAAACTATTGTTAGTAGAAGACGATGAATCGCTGGCTTACATCGAGAAGACTGGTTTGGAAGACATCATAGGCGGCTACGAGGTAACCACCGCCAAGAATGGCAAGGAAGGTGTGAAGGCCTGGGAGGAGACGCATCCCGACGTCATCATCTCCGACATCGACATGCCCGTGATGAACGGCTTCGAGATGGTGGAACGCATCCGCGAGACCGATGGCGACGTGATCATCATCTTCACCTCTGCCCTCACCTCGCCCAACGATGTGAAGGCCGGCTATCGCCTGGGCATCAACAACTACGTGAAGAAGCCCTTCGTTCCTGAGGAACTCGATGCCCACATACAGGCTCTGATGAAGATGCGTGGTGGCGCCAAGACGCAGAACGAGACCAGCCATTACAAGCTGGGCAAGTTCACCCTCGATGCCGATCACGCCACCCTGCGCAACGACGATACCGGCGAGGCACAGACCATCACCGTCCGCGAGGCACAGATCCTGCAGCTGTTGGCCGAGAACAAGAACAATGTGGTACGTCGCGAAGCCATACTGAGCCGCTTCTGGAACACGGAGGACGATTATTTCGCCTCGCGCTCACTCGATGTTTTCATCAATAAACTCAGGAAACTGCTGGCCGATGAGCCAAGAATCAATCTGAAGACCATTCGTGGTATCGGCCTTCAGCTGTTGGTCGAGAATTAGTCGATGGGCTTGTAAGGTTCCATCAGTCTCAGCGTGATGCATGCACCTGGTATCACCAACAGGGCCACCAGGATGAACCACGCCCCTGAGAGAACGGTGCCCATCAGGAAGAGCCACACCAGCCAGAACACCACATCGCCTATAATCACAGGTATCACGCTACGGGAATACTCGTAGACCCAACCCTCCAACATGGCCATCATAAACGCTGGCAGTATTAGCAACGGACTGTTATACAGCTTCGACACCAATACCATGATAATTGCATAAACGGTTATCACAATGGCAGGACGATGCTTCCACTCCAGTATCTCGCGGAGCACAGCACCATAGATCACCAGATTAGCCGTTGCCTCAATCACTATGATCATCGGGATGCTAACCAGCGGATGGGTCTTCATCCAGAGAAAAGTCTTTCGCGTGGTGGAATCCGGCTCCGTGATGATCGTGCCGTCGGGCTCTATTATCGGATTATATACGATGCAATAAAGCACAGCCAGTCCTGACATAGCCATAGCTAAGGCCAGGATCACCTTCCAACGGACGTTCTGGGGAATGCGGCCCACGGAATAAGAGGCATAGCCCAGACGGAGGAACACCCAGTTAAGTACCAGCGCCAGCACCAGGATCATGCAGCAACCGCCTACCGTCATCATATTCAAGACAGAGGTGGTGCCGGTTTCATTCCCCTGGAATCCATCGATGAATCCTGCGACGAAACCTATCACGGCCCCGCCTACGAACAGCACTCCGAGAATGATTCCGAATGCCAACAACAGATACATCAATGCCTTCTTCATCTAGTCTATTACACTTTCCGAGTGCAAAGATACGATGAATTTTTGGTTTTCACCTCATTTATAATGTTATCTTTAGGTTAAAACTTCAATAGCTTATTCCTTTTTCGGTCTGCCCAGGTTCAGGCGGAGACCTATCTGCAGGTTGAAACTGTTGGGCTTATCCTTGAAGAAGGTCTTCACCGAGCTGCCATTATCAAAGTAGTGTTTCACGCCAGGCTCAACATAGATGCCCAGCTGTGGAATCACGTCATACTCGATGCCCAGGGCGCCCTGAACCGAGAACTGCAGGCCGTCGCGCGATACGGGATAATCCACACCCTCCTGCTTCGTCTTGGCCTTCACATTATAGTCGGCCTGTCCGCCTGCCGAGGCGTAAACACTCAGCCCCTTCCATTTCCACAGCTGATATTGCGCATTCACAGGCACACCAATATAATGCAGCGTCTGCTCCTTGGTCAATGGAATGCCGCCCATGATGCTCACAAAGTCAGAACGCAATCGGGTATATACCAAGCCCGTAGTCAGCGAAAGTCTCGATGAAATGGGGATATTTGTGGTCAGTCCAAACGCTATGGGCTGATAATGCTTCTGCTGTTCCTCGTAGTTCGCCAGATAGATCACCTCGCTGTTGGCTGCACGCGTCGAATGGCGAACCAGCAGATTATCGTGGAAGTTATAGTTCTCAGCCATCGACGGACTCATCATCACACCATTGGCACTCATCTGATTGCCAGAGCCCGCCTGGGCATAAAGGCCGAAGCCTATCCTTCCGCGATGGCTCTTCCTCGTGGCCTCGGCTATCTTGGCGTCGAGCTGGCGAATCTGATCCTGTTCGCTAGGCAGCGTCTGCTGTGGCTCCTTAGCCTTAGGCTCCGATGAAATGGGCGATTTTACCTCTTCCCTGATGGGTTCCTCCGCCTTTTCGGGTACATTCTGGAGTATCTCCTCTTGCGCCGTAGTAACCTCCTGTGCCAAGAGCTTCGTTGGCTGAGCGCTCATTACACGCTGGGGCACATTCTTGGTCACCATATCATTCTGAGGTGTCTCATCTGTCGATTCCGATGAAATCGGCGATTTCTCTTCATTCTTCGCCAGAACGTCCGATTTCATCGAGCTTACGGAGGCCTCTAAAGCTTCGGCCTTCTTGGCCTTTTCGTTTTGTCCTATTTCCCACATCAGATAGCCATTGCAGGTGAGCACGCCGATAAAGGCTGCTGCCACAGCAATGCGCTTGCCCCACAAGGACATGAAACGGGCCTTAGGAGTCTCAGGCTCAGAAGGCTTCAGTACACCCTCCGCTTGCAGACGGGCCTCAATGCCAGCCCACAAGTCAGCTGGAGCAGACTCCTCGTGGTCTGCCAGCTTATCGCGTAGCCGCTGTGTCCAATCTTCCTGTTTCATCTCTTTTGTGAGTTTAAATATTCGCTAATCATTTCTCTTAATAGCTTCTTCGCGTGGAAGAACTGTGAGGCAGAGGAGGTTTCCCTGATGCCCAGTTGCTGGGCTATTTGCTTGTGCGAGAGTTGTCCGAAGACGTACAGGTTGAGCACCATTCTGCATCCCGCCGGGAGCCTTCCTATCATCTGGTCAAGTATGTCGGGAGGCACCTCGTCCACGTCTGGCACTCCATCGTCTATGGCCTCCTCGGGTATATCTGGTATCATGGTCACTCGTTCGTGTTCCTTCACCCAGTCTAAGGCGCGGTTGGCTACTATTCTGGCCACCCAGGATTTCAGCGAGCCTTCGCCTCGATAGTCGAACTGGCGGATGGAGGTCAGAACGCTGACGAAACTGTCCTGCAACACGTCCCTTACATCGTCGCGATCAGGAACATACCTCAGCGCTATGGCCATAGTATATCCTGAAAAGCGGTCATACAGGCGTCGCATCGCCTGGCTTTCTCCGCCTAATATCGCGTCGAGCAGTTGTCGTTCTGTCTCCACAGTCCTCCTCCGTTATTTTTTCCTTCCTTTTGTTTGGAACGACATGCGCGATGAATGATATTCATTACGCCATGTTCTTGTTTCTAACGTCTCCATATTTGTAACGGAAAGGCTGTCCAAGGGTACAAAGCCCGACCATACATCGTTTTCTACATCATACATAAGGGCAGATTGTTCACCTACTAAACTCGTAGTGTTTATCCACATTTGACATTGATATTCAACATCATCCCATTTAAAATAAGTACGAGGAGTGCATGTGCCGTTTGAGAGGTAGGCGTTGCTTGTTGAGTATCCTACATACGACAAGTCCATCAGCCAATATGATAGATGATTATATTTGAAATGTTCATCATGAAAGACTTCAGGATCTTTTTCCCTATAGAGAATACTTAGGAAATGATTCATTGGAAAATGAGAAATGACTGTGTAATAAGGATCCATTTGTGTTGAGAACGTAGCCGTATCAGCCCAATACTTATCTACAATCCATATCATGTCGTAAGAACCCTTTCCATAACGATTTACCAAATCCTGCATCTGCTTCATATTATCAACAATATCAGCAGTCAAGTCGGCTTCTGAGTCATTCGAGCACGATGCAGTAATCAATACACCTATTATTAATAACAATACCAGCTTCTTCATATCTTAATACCATTCTTTAGCTTTTGATTCAAATTCATCATAAGTAGCAGCCACCACCACACTATCTTCTGGGGCTTCCTGCTGACTAATCAACTCCTCCAGTCGAACGCGGAAACGATGTTTCCCACAAAAATAACGCTCCGATGGGGTGATGCTCAAGCGCATACGACAAGCATACTTATGAATAATGTCTGCCTCATCGTATTTTATGAACATATCATAATTGGCTCCGATGATTTCCTCTATAATCATGTCGAGCTTTTCGTCGCCATCAACATTTCGTCCCGTTAGATAATACAAGCCGTTGGAAGAAAGTGAATCAGGAAGCATCACCACCCTGCGGACATCCATCGTCACCTCGCGACGACCCTCTGTGCGAACACCCACATACTCCTTGCTTAGCAGCTTTCTCAATTTAAAGTGGTATTTGGGTGCATCCATAATCCTCGGATCGGTGCTCGTGGCATACACCAACAGCTTATAGCGATAACCCTCTTCAAAGGTAAAACCTTCGATTTCACCGGGGAAAAATCTCCCTATTTGTTCGCCCTTATCATTAACGCCTTCCATCTGCTTACCCATGCTCGTGTAGGCTCCCCAGTAGGAATAGCCCATCACGTATTCCGGCTCGATGTTTATCTCCCATGTTTCCATGGTAGACGTCCACTCGTCGTCGTCATCGTCCAGCGAACAAGCGGAAAGCATCCCCGCCAACAGCAACATCAGAATCACTTTTGCCTTCATCTTTTCTATCTGTTTAATGTTTGTCTATAGATATAACTGCAAAAGTACAAAACCTTGCATGGAAAACCAAAGATTTAAGATTCATTAAGAAAAAAGCGCCCCATCCTGCATTTTTAAGGTTCTTTAATGCAGTATTTTAGTCCTTTCTACGTTATAATAATAAAAAGATATAGAGCGTATGGTAGAACAAAGAATGAACTTAAAGCGAATCATGCCATTGGTGCTGTTGGTGCTGACAGCTCTTGTTATGGGCTGCGGCAAGGAGGAAGGGGGCGAAGCGGAATCGCAATACGGAAAAAAAACTAATGAAGGTTTAGTCAAAAAGGATACTACGGAGGTAGAAAAAAAGAAAAACGATACCATCCCCTCAAACACCATACCGAAGTTAACATGCTATTTCAGGGGTGTCTGGTCAGTTGATGGCGTGTCTGTTGATACTTTAAATGTCGAGGCCAGTACCTCGGATAGTCGGAATATATTGGCTTTCTATGGGTTTCCTTACAGGACTCTGGTAAAAGAGGTAGCCCCACAGGTGAAAGTGACCAAAATCACAAACGACATACCTACCGGAGCCACTTTACACGATGAGGATTCCTTGTATTTCCAGACATTAAAAAAATGTGGCAATAATCAGGATTGTTTAGCGGCCTTTTTTGGTTATGACTATCGATGTATCGGTGTATCGGCAAGCGGGATCTACCTTGAGCTACCCCCAGGGCAAAACCACACCATACGTTATCTCTTCTTTGTTGTTACTACCGATCAGGGGAACTATTTCCCCGTCATAGTAAGCGTAGTACCTGATAAATCTACGGCTGTCTTAGATATCAAGGGCAAGAGTTTTTCCTGTGTACTGACAATATCGCAGATAGAGAGCCAAGAGAATGGTGAACAGGTTATCAAGAAATACAATCCTGAATTGAAACTTAAATTTACAAGTATATATAGATTATAGAACGCCTCCTTTGGAAACTGAGCAAGAACTGTTAGAAGCAGTAAAAGCCGGAGACCGCCAAGCGATGAGACGGCTCTATGAGCGCTATAAAGGATATGCCATGTCGATAGGACTGAGGTATATTCCTGAGCATTATGACGTGGAGGATGTGGTACAGGATGCTTTCATCAACATTATCACCTCTATCCATCGATTCAACTTCCAAGGCGAGGGCTCGCTTACGGCCTGGATTGGGAGAACGGTAGTAAACAAGGCCTTCGATTTCGTGAGACACCATGAGCGAATCAGCTTTACGGGCACCATCCCAGACATAGCCGACGAGGAGCCCGACATAGAAAGCATACCGCCAGAGGTGCTCACAAAAATGATTGCGCAACTGCCTTCGGGCTACAGATTGGTACTCAATCTCCATGTATTTGAACATTGCTCTCACAAGGAAATCGCCCAAAGATTAGGCATCAAGGAGAAGTCGTCAGCCTCCCAGTTAACAAGAGCAAAGATGATTCTGACGAAGATGACAAAAGAGTATATAAAACGACACGGGATATGAAACAAGAGAAATGGGCCGAAAGGTTGGAAAACCACCTGAAGAACTACCGCGAGGAGCCTCAGCGCGACTTGTGGGAGGGAATCGATGCTGCACTCGACAAGAAGGCGAGCCAGCATGCCCGTGTTGTAAGCCTGCGTCGTTGGATGGTGGCAGCATCGCTGGTTGGCGTATTGTCAGGAGGAGCATATTTGTTCTGGAATCATTCTGAGCCCGACGATACCATCGCGCCATCGCCAGCATTAGCGGAGGCATCTGTCCAGAACGACATCATAGAGCCAGCCATAACAATCGCCGACAGCTCGCGCACTACTATTAGTAAGCCTGTAAATCGCGCTTACAAGCCTCTGGCTCAGGCTGCGGAGAAAGAAGAGTTGGATATCGCAGACGTCAAGCCTGAAGTAATGCGGCCCACGTCAGAGCCGGCGAAACAGACGGAAACCGATAAGGAGAAGGTAGAGCAGAAGAGGCCCCATCATGACTATCTGCCAGAGAGGACGATAGGCCGCAGGCCGCAACCCTCCAGCCGCAGGGTAACAATGAATCTCTATGCATCGTCTGCCTTAGGCGATTATAATCATCGTAATGGTGTGGAGATGAGTCCGTCGCTGTTGAGCAACTTCGCGATGACCCGTAGTGAAGCGGCCTCTACGCGTGGTGATGTGGTCTATCTGGTAGGCTATGAAGAAAGGCAGAGTCATGACCACCCCATCTCGTTTGGACTTACCTTGAGCTATCCGCTCGCCAAGAGATTAGCCCTCAGCTCCGGATTAGTGTACACCAAACTGAACTCCGATTTCCTGACTATCATGCAAAGCAATCAGGTGAGCCGCCATCAGACACTCCATTATATAGGTGTTCCCCTGAACATTCAGTTCTCATTCTGGCGTTGGCACGGACTTAACACATATCTTTCGGCAGGTGGACTGGCTGAATGGAATGTGAAGGCTACGGCCAATACCGACGGAGTGGATCAGGAGATGAAGAAAGACCGCATGCAATGGTCGGTTAATGGCAGCGTCGGCATACAATATGATATCATTCCCCAGTTCGGAATCTACGCAGAATCAGGCGTCCGCCATTATTTCGATAATGGCAGCAACGTCAGCAATTTCTACAAGGACAAGCCCACCAGCCTCAATCTCCAACTCGGCCTCCGCCTGAACTTAGGGAAATAAACTCAATTAAACAACATGGATATGAAACGAACATTCAAAACTTTAGGTCTTTTCCTGTCGGCCTTCTTCCTGCTGACGGGTTGTAGTAGCGATGATCATGAAGGAACGACTGATGCTTCGTTATTTCAAGTTAGAAACTTTGCCAACTCAGGCTGCAAGAAGGTTGGTGAGGCAACAACCAGAGGAGGATATTTCGCAGATTATCCGGAGTACGTTGAATATAAGAGTATGAAAGATGGGTTCTTGTCCCTCAGTCATGTGAACGCTGCTTTCAATTGTGAACCTGGCGAACTGAAAACTCAGGCAACTATAGAAGATAATGTCATTAAACTCTTAGAAACAGAAGAACACCCAGGAGTCAACTGCATCTGTCCCTATGATCTTTATTGCGAAATAGGTCCATTAAATGATGGCAACTATACTATTATCATTTACAATGGTTTTTACGAAAATGGTGAACGCGCCCGTTTCAGCATTACTTATAAGAACAACCTTAGCGGCAAGTACGATTTCTGAATCCTTGATTGAAAAGATAAGGCAATTCCAAAGAAAAGCGCCATCCAGCAATAGGGTGTTAAATAATCATGTAAGGCCTACCCACATCATTATACAGAGTGAGTCTTAAAGATTCTTAAATTTCGCACACCCCATGCAAGGTTTTCGTATCTTTGCAGTTATAATAGTGTACCAATAATAGGGTTTATGAATAGAACTATAAAAATTCTTGGCTTCTGCCTGATAGTGATGATGCTGCTTTCAGCATGTACCAAAGAAGATGACGGCCCTTCGGCCACATGTCTTTGCGATGTCATTTTTGCAGGAACAGTCAGCAATAAGTTGGCCACCGTGAAGTATAACAAGAAATTGCAGAAATGGTATCTTGTAAGGCCGGAACGCCAGCAATATGAATTCTTTCATGAGTATTACCCCCAGAATATGGATAAGACTTTTCAGAAGGAGGGACTTGGAGTCAGATTCTCGGGCGATGCTTATTATATGAGCATTGAAGGCGATGCTACTACCACAGATGAGGATGATGGTGAGATAGTTAATCGCGCTTGCCTCGATCTGCTTACCATATCAGAGACTACCAGTCTGGAACCTCTGGAAGGAGAATGGCGACTTGTGGGATGGCAATACCAAGGCAATTGGTGGCAGGTAGATCCTTATATCGTAGGACCTTACAAGTTCAGTCTGAAGGTAATTCCCGATTATGATTATATGGTAGCTTCCTCTCTGAATCATCAGTCTGCCAGTTTTATGAAGACCACTCTCGTCGACGATAAGATCCTCTTCGACACGTGTTTTCATGAAAAAGGCCTTTCTATTATTGAGGATGCTCAATTCTTCGACAAACACATTGAAGACATCAAGTCATACCAGAGAGACGGTTCCCAGCTGAAACTCTACTTTGGTGGTTCAGATTATTTCCTCTATACCAACGACTTTGACGATAATAAGCCGTTTAGCGACGACAGATGGTTTGATGGTCCTGACTATCCTTATGTGGCAGAGTTGATAGAAATTGATAATGGTAAGGGAGAAGTAACGATGAAAATCATTGATGTACCCATGTATCCCACTTCGGGAACATACCCTAGCGTCTATCTCCGTCATCCAGGAGCACAGAGCATCTGCCACTTTAAACTCTCCGATTGGGAAGAGAAGAACATGAAGGCTGGCGATAGGTTGTTCTGCAATATTACCCGTTTCCAGCAGACGGATGATAATGAGCCCAATCGCACCTATAGTTGCGAGGTGAAGCCTTATAAGAATCAGACGCTCGTGGAAAATGGAACTGGGTCCATCCGCTATGAAGACCATCTTGGTTGGTATATTCAAACAGACTATCCCAAGACCCGCTATTACCCAATGAAGGGCTTTGCTGAGGAATTCCAGAAGGAAGGTCTTAATGTCGTATTCTCAGGTAACCGCTATAACACGCAAGAGAATAGTAGCTACTATTTCATCGACCTCACATCAATTAAAACTCATTAAGCATTAAAAGATGGTTTAAGTCATGAAAGTAATAGGCAGGTATGTTTTGTTATTTTGTTTAATATCATGTACTTCATCATACAATGATATAGTTGAGTATATACTGCCCAAAGAATATAATTTCAAAGTACTATCATGTGAGGAGTCGAATATGCTATATTTTGAAGGTGTAGATAATTCTGGCAATATTGTTCATCATGATATCCCTGATTATTGGGATATAAAAAGCAACTACGAGATAGGTGATAGTATTATAAAGAAGAAAGGTGAGAAGAATGTTAAGTTGGTAAAGCCAGACACGACAATAATACTACGCTTGGGAGGAAAAGATGGCTCCCTTTCCCCCGAAGAACAAGATTCAATATACAGAGAGCTGACAAAAAAGAAATAGTTATTATTCCTTCTCTTCTTACATTTAAAACCAGATGATAATATGAAAAAACTTGTATTGAAGAAAATGATGATTGTATTGGTGAGTATATTTTACTTTTCACCAATATCTGCACAAGTGTCTCAGCAGCAGGCAGACAAGTTGGATTCTTTAATAACAAAACTGGTAAATCAGGAACGTTACTCGGATGCAATAGATACCCAGAAGAAGCGTTTGGATATTTTGAAGGAACTGCATGGCGAGACGGATACAACATATATTGAAGGCTTGGTGTTCCTTGGAAAATATTATGCAAGGAACCAGCAACTTGACGAAGCTATCAAGACACTTCGCAAGGCAACGTCGTTATACGAAGAAAATATCAGCTCGTCAGATGGCGATTTTGCTTATTACTTAGATAATCTCGCTTTTTATCTTAGTGCTGCCCAACAGACAGAAGAGGCAGAGTTGATAGGTAGAAGAGCACTTAGTATTTACGAGAAAAAAGGAAAACTTGATGAACATCTTGCTGCTATCCTTTTGCACTTGGCTGAAACTTGCCATGAGAATAAGCGTTATCAAGAAGCTATTCAATTTGAATTACGTTCACTCAGTATTATCAAGAAACTGATGGGTGAACATTCTGAGGAGTATATCAACGAACTAGCATATTTGCAGAAGTTCTATGAGTCTGCAGGTGAAAAGGAGAGGGTGGATAATATGAAAGAACGCATCGACAAACTTGTTAAAGAACGCAATGAAGGATACGTCGACTTGCCCAAACTCGTAGAGTTCAAAACACCGGAAATATGCCATATGCATAATAATGATGCTCTTCGCTGTTGTGCCTATTTCCTAACTCACAGGCTGAGTGCTCCAAATATGAATGAGGCAGCGAAGTACATCCTCAATTGGTCGTATTCAACTGCTGATGTTCATATTGAAATAAATGAAATGATTGGCCAGTTCCTCACGAATCAGAATGAAATGGCCTATATGATTGCTTATACTGCTGCAACATCTTATTACTGCCTAACGCAGAATCATGAATGGATAGATGAAGAAGGATACGTAAGAGTGATGCATACATTATTAGACTTTTATGATCAGAATAAAGATCTTTCTGGCAAAATAGACTCATTAGAAAACTATCTGAAACTAAGGAAGAAAGAGAAACTTGATCAACAGTTATTGAAGGATTATCAAAAACTCCGTGAGTCTAGTAAGTCTAAAATGTAGAAAGAGTAAGATCATCACGATGATTCTTAATGGCGGATGGTGGATGGTTGTCTGGTTCCCCTGGGTAGGCAGTCACGAGGTTGATTTCTCAATACAGAATGTCCTCATAGGTTTTATTATTTATTGCAAAACTTTCTTAAATATACGCCCAGTTCATGCAAGGTTTTCGACCCTTCGCAGTTATAATAATAAAACCAATAAGATAGTTTTATGAAACGAACATTCAAAACATTAGGTCTTTTCCTGTCGGCCTTCTTCCTGCTGACAGGTTGTAGTAGCGATGATGAAGAAAACTACACCGAGGTATGGACAATGTATATAGAGCCTGAATATGTGATAGGTTCTTCATATTGGGGTGCAGAAGCGCCTTTGCAACTCCAGATGGAAGCCACAAATGATAATGGCGAACGTATTGGAAGGTTTTACCCAGGCGAAATTCAAGGATTTGAATACGAGGAGGGGTATCGCTACAAGGTTGAAGTATATGCAACTGATAGATTCGCAAAAAGTGGTCAAATCATTATCGATGCTTCGAAGTATTCATTTGTATTGAAGAATGTGTTGAGTAAAGAATACGTAGGCTACCGTCAAGAAGGAAGACGTGAGGTGACGATGGATCTTAGAATGGTAAAATTCTATAATTCACCCTATTCAACAGAATACCACCATTTCCTAAGTGGCACCACAACCGACGGTAGCGAGACCATTAATTTCAGCGAACTGGAGATCATTGGCTTGAATACGAGGAATCTTGTTGACTGGAGTACAAATGACGGAAATCACACCTACTATCGTTGCCGTATGCGATTGAGCATCACACCCTCCGTACGTCCTGTTTATAGGGAGCACATGCAAAGATACCGTTTCTTAGAGCTCATCAGTCGCGAACGTTTAGACTCAGACAGCGTAGTCGTTGCCACAAATATGGAAGAAATATTAGAGATGGAGAAGTTATTATAATGTCAAGAGCACAATTTATGCGTAAACTCTCCTTTATCGTTTTATTCCTCTGCATGATTCAAGCCATCCCGTGCAAGGTTTTACCACGTGGACAGTTATATGAATATACCAAACGATGATAAAAATCTTCCAACTTATTTGGATGAATGCTTATAATTTCCTATCTTTGCGCTGTATTAATGAATGCTGCTATGATGAAAGGAAAATCAATCTGTAAGGTGCTGAAGACCATCCGTAAACAGGTGGCCGATGCCAATGACATTAAGTACGAGCCGCGAGAGTGTCATCATCAGGGTGACTGTCGTGGTACCTGTCCTGCTTGTGAGGCAGAAGTGAAGTATATCGAGCAGCAACTGGATCTTCGCAAGCAATTGGGCAAGGCTGTAGCTGTGGTTGGTATCTCTGCAGGACTTGCTGCCTTGACAGGTTGTAAAAATAAAAATGCGGCTATTATCAATGAGGAGGATAGTTCTTTAACGGTTGGTAAAGCTACCATAGTACCTTCTGAGCATATCGATGGCGATGTGGAGTATCAATCACCAGTGGATACGGCAATTATAGAGAAAGATCCTTCAAAAATAAAGAAACGTACAGCAGAATTCGCTGTACCAGAAAAAGAAGACTCATATGTGGAGACCTTAGGAGCAGTGTGTGTCATTGAAGAGCCTGGTCCTGTTATTACAGATCCTGTTATTGCTGATGCTCCGATGGCAAAAATAGGTGAAACCGTTGATCAAATGCCGTCTTTCCCTGGTGGGGAAAATAAAATGTTGGAATATCTTGAAAGTAATTTGCGTTATCCGGTTTTAGCAGAAGAAAATGGCATCCAAGGCAGAGTGGTTGTTTCATTTATCATAGAAAAAGATGGTAGTATCAATGATGTAAAGGTAGAAAAACACATTGAGAAGGTATTTGATAAAGAATCTGTGCGATTGGTCAAGAATATGCCTAAATGGAATCCTGGTAAGAAAGACGGGAAACCCGTTAGAGTACGACATTCCATTCCTATTATGTTCCGATTAAAATGAAAACGCCATTGATAGGCATATGCCGACATCGGCTGGCAACTGATGGCCAGGGGGTAACTACACTCGTGGCATTCCACGGTTGTCCGCTGCGCTGTAAGTATTGTCTGAATGAGCAATGTCTTAGGCCAGACGGCGTGTGGCGGCAGATGGATGCGCTGGATATTATGAACGAGGTAATGGTAGACGACCTCTACTTCAAGGCCACTAACGGAGGCATTACCTTTGGTGGGGGCGAGCCGCTTTTAAGAAGCGATGATATCGTGAGCTTCTGTAAACTGATGCCCCAAGAATGGCGAATTACCATCGAAACATCCCTAAACGCAGACCGCAAGCATCTGGAAGCTGTGGCCCCTTACATCGATCATTATTTTATTGATGTAAAAGATATGAATTCCCAAATCTATCGCAGTTATACCTCCATTGACAATCGTCAGGTAATAGACAATCTTCATTGGTTGGCTGCTCATGAGGACACTCAGAAGATAACCATTCGCCTGCCACTTATTCCTGACTACAATACAGAAGCCGATATTAACAAGAGTCGCAAACAGTTAGAAGCAATGGGGTTCACAAATTTCGATTGCTTTAGCTATAAGGTCCTACCTTAAGGAGGATAATAAACACGAGCGCCATCTGCTCTATGGATGGCGCTCTAATGGAATTACTATTACCGTGTTCATCATGGCCCTATTTTCTAACTACATTACTAATCATCAGATGGCCAGTAAAAGATGGCTCTTAGAAAGATTGCTACAGATTTAATCGTTCTTCTCATTTTCTATGCTTTTTACTATTATAACTGCGATAGATAGAAAACCTTGCACGAGTTTCCTAATAATTAACACAGATTAACGAATCGCCTAGCAAAAGGAAAGCATTCAGCCAATTGCAAAATAATCTTAAATTTACACCCAGTTCATGCAAGGATTTCGTATCTTTGCAGTTATAATAATAAAACCAATAAGATAGTTTTATGAAGCGAACAATCAAAACATTAGGTCTTTTCCTGTCGGCCCTCTTCCTGCTGACAGGTTGTAGTAGTAATGAGGAAGATGATAATCTGCCTGTAGATGAAAATGCCAACAAGACATTTCCGGTCATTGAAGACAAACTTGATCCGGCCGTTGTCTCTTTCTTCAACGAGACTCTTCCAAATCAGCCCTGCTACCAGCCTGTTGAAACCTTTTTCACTCCAGTTTCAGAAGAAACAAATGCTTATTCTTTGATAAATAATGAGCAGGAATTACGAGAAGCATATAAAGGCGACAAAGCCTTACCAAAAATTGACTTCGAACATTATACGCTCATCATAGGCCGAGTATATACTGGAGGTGTCAAAGTGGATCAGCAATACCTCACTAAGGAAAATGAGAACAATGTGCTTGTGTTGCATTTGCTCCATGAGGCAGTAGTTGCTGAAATGTTCTACACCTATTATTGGGGAGTCTATCCCAAGATGACAACTGATCATATTACCATTCAATTGGTATATGAGAAATAAATAACAATCACCTCACCAACTCACTTTTTCTTCTGGAAGGTCTGTGTTTATGGGCCTTTTAGAGAGTGAGGTGTTGGGGAATCACCTCACCCAACACCTCACTAAACACCTCACTTTTTTCAGGCCACCTTTGATTGGTTCTTCAGAGGAATAACCTTGTAATAAGCCACATGGCCACGATCGGAATGCTCAAATTCCAATTCCTTCATCGCCAACCCCAGATGAATCCTCATGCTCTGGGTGGTCTTGACAGAAGGGAACTCATGCTGAATCATAGCCAGCATCTGCGTGCTGTTCATTGATACAGGCTTCTCACCCTCCTTCGGTTTACGGAAACATGCCTTGATGATTTCCCCAAGATCTGTCTTTCCCATATACTCCACATTCAGCTCCTGAATCCGAGCAACCTCCTCATTATTAAACCAATACGGCGCCTTCAGCTCATTGAGCTCGTAGACTATCTGAGCATAAAGTTGTTCATAGTCAATGTCGCCCGTATTGTCTATCAGCTTGCCATCAGGAATCGTCAAGCAGATATAGCGACGACTTCCCGTTGCATCCGATAGCGGATGGGGGTTGTTCGTAGTGGCCACAAATGAGGCGAATCGAAGACGATCCTCCTGAGTCTTACCGAAAATAGGACGACCGTTCACCTTACTTACAGATAAGGCCTGCTTCAGAGCCGCATGCTGACTGGGACGAATAGCATCGAGCTCATCGAGGTTTACCAAGAGATTGTTCGACAAC
>CADBVZ010000035.1 GCA_902798285.1 uncultured Prevotella sp.
TGGTTTATCCGCTGTACAAGATGCTGGAGAAGACAAACAGTCTTTATCAGAACTCGATGGAGACAACGTGCAGCCTTCTGAGCTTCTGAAGTACAATGGTGTATCATTCGCCAAGATTTTTGAAGCTTGGTTAGGGGATGCCTCTCTTGATCAGAACCGCCACAACACGCTTGTGGATTTGGCCAGCCATCTGCGCTACATCTTAGGTAAGAATCCCAAGAAGATTACCGAGTGGGTGATGACTTTGCCCTGGGTTCAGAGTCTTGCTGATGAAGGTGAGGATGTTGGCGGTACGGTGAAGTCGGTGATGGACTTTAAGTATAAGGAATTTATGCCGAAGAGATTGAAAGAGGCGCTGGCAAAGGCAGGAGCTGACGGGGGACAGGTTCCTGTCAGCCCGGAAGCGCAGAGTGTATCTGACAGGAACCTGTCCCCTGTCAGCTCTGAACCCGAGGATGTGTATGCGATGCTGCCGCTGGATAGTTGGGCGGAGGAGTTGGAGAAGATGAGTGAGTATTTTCCTTGTCTGAAGGAACTCTTTATTAATCTCCATCCCCATAAGCGCCCAGCGGTGCTCTTCTCGAGTGCAGCTCTGTTCGGCACGCTGATGACTCGCTCTTGGTATCATTATTGGTACGATCCTGAGTTGGTTCGCCGACTGAACTACTGCATCTTTATCATCGGTGATCCGGGTGCCGGTAAGAACGTGATCGAGAAGTTCTATAAAAAGATTGCTGACCCGATGATTCAGGCTGATCAGTTAGGTATCGATGCGGTGAACCGCTATAAGGAGAGCCGCACGGAACGAACCACCTCTACCAAGGCTCAGAAAGGTGAGGCTTTGAAGAAGCCGGATGTTCCTATCCGTGTTCACCCTGCCCGAACGGCTACAGGTGAGTTTATCCGTCACATGAGGGCCTGCGTTGAGATTATTCAGGGTAACCCCTTGAACCTCCACCTCTTCTCGTTTGACTCGGAGCTGGATAACGTCACTAAAAATAATAAAGGTGGCGATTGGAAGGACCGAGAAATTTTGGAACTGAAAGCTTTCCATAACGAGGAGGATGGTCAGATGTATGCCAATCAGGAGAGTGTAACGGGTATGTTCAACGTGTTTTGGAACTTCATCTATACCGGAACACCTTATGCGCTTCACCGCAAGGTGAACCAAAGGAACTTCGGTACTGGTATGAGCACCCGCTTGGCTGTGATTCCCCTGCCTGATAAGGGCCTGGCGCAGCGTAATCAGGAAGTAGCCCCGGAGGCCAACGAAACGCTGAAGCAATGGGCCTATAGACTGGATAAGGTGGAAGGTGAGCTGCCTATAGAGCCGCTGAACGACGAGACTTACGAGGTCACTGGGATGAATGGCAGGAGCACCGCACCCTGACCATGGATGATATTGACAAGCAGCTCTGCCGCTTAGCAATGGATATCCAGTACAAGTGTCAGCAGTTCTTCTTCGGCGAGATGGCTTTCAACTATTTTGCCGATCAGAACAAGGAGCTGGTAGTTCGTCGCCGCACCAATGTGAAGTTTGGCTTCTACCGCAAATTGGTTCAGGAATTGCCGTAACTGTCCAACTGTCCAACTGTCCAATAGGGACATTAAGGTTTTTCGAATTTAGATTTTGAGATTATGTTATCAAGAGGATTAAGAAATTGTAACCCACTGAATATCCGTAGAGGCAGGGATCAGTGGCAGGGTCAGGCAGAAAAGCAGACCGATGCTGCCTTCGTAGTGTTTAAGTCGATGGAATGGGGCTGGCGGGCAGCCTTTAAGTTGCTCACGCGTACTTACTATCATAAGTACCGCCTCTATACCATCCGCATGATTATCCAGAAATGGGCGCCGCCGCATGAGAACAACACCGAGGCGTATATCTCGAATGTGTCGCGATTGGCGGGCATTCCGCCCGATGAGCCCATCGGCATCCCCATGGAGAGTCCCGCCCGCTGGATGATGGTTGCCGCTGCGATGGCCATCCAAGAAAACGGCACCCGCGACATTGACTATTTCGCGATGTTACAAGGATGGACCCTCAGCAGAGAGAACATTGCTGAGAATTAAAAGAAAACCCCGTCACTGCGATGTGATGGGGCTTTTTTTCATTTCGTTAGGTATACCAAATGGATGGCATTTGTTTCGGGGCACTGGACTCAATGATCTTGTCGTTGGTCTTAGGGTTCTCGTTCTTAATTTCGTTTTTAGTTGACATAAGCAGATCCTCCTTTGTTCGTTGGTTACCGCAAATATAGGAAAAATTCTGCCAAGTTGTACTTTAAAGGCCTGCTTTTTATATCAGATTAACATATAAATGCAAATATATGCATTTCTATTCAATAAATATGCCAAGTTGTAACAAATACGCAGAAATATTTGGCAAATTGATGCAAAAGCACTACTTTTGCATTCTGAATAGAAACTTAACTGATATGGGACAGTATATTTTGGCAGATAATCAGGAACTGACGAGGTTCGCACTGGAGTGCCTGATAGGGCAGGAGGAGGGCCATGTGGTTCATAAAGCCACCGACAAGGCCGGACTGGTAGAACTGCTGAAGGAGCATGAGAATGCCATCGTGCTGCTCGACTTTACGCTGTTCGACATAGCCGATGCCGACCAGCTGCTCATTATCGGTGAGCGTTTCGTCCTGTCGCAGTGGATACTGATCAGCGATGAACTCACGCCGGCATTCCTGCGCCGAGTGGTGTACTCATCGCATCAGTTCAGTGTGGTGTTCAAGGATGGTGTATTAAGAGATGTACGCGAGGCCCTGAAGGCTGCACAGCGTCATGAGCGCTTTATCAGTCAGCGTGCCCTGGAGGTGATTATCAGTCAGCAGCAGGAAGAGGAGGAGCGCCCTAGTGTGCTGACGGAGACGGAGACGGAGATTGTGAAGGCCATTGCCCAGGGTAAGACCACCAAGGAGATAGCCGAGGAGAGGTTCTCGAGCATACACACCATTACCACCCACCGCAAGAACATATTCCGCAAGTTGGGCGTGAACACCGCGCACGAGGTGATCAAATATGCCCTGCGCGCCGGACTAGTGGACTCGTCGGAATTCTATATATAAGTTTAGAAGCGGTATTTGTAACCAGATACGCGAAAATGGCCCCGTTGCTGCGAAGTGACGGGGCTTTTTTTGCCCGAAAATGGGGCTTTTTAGGGCGATTTTGGTGGAAATACCATAGATGTGGTATGCGGAATGCCCCATGATTGGGATTGTGGGGGTGCGGGAATCGCCGTACCTTTGCGGCGTGATTTGAAATCACACCGCGAGTTCAGGCGGCGCCTCGGCAATTCGAATACATTCGATTGCACTCGGCTTGCACTGAACTTGCCGACGCAAACAAAGCATAAAAAAGGATTAATAATTTAAATTTAGAGAAAATGAAAACAATGAATCAGATGCGAATGCGAATGCAGATGCAGGAGAATGGTTGTCGTTGCCAGATGATGATGGCAACGACCATGAAAGGTAGTGTATATATAATAATAGGTAAGAAACAAACAAAACGAAAAGGATATGAAAAGATTAGTAGTAGCAATAGCATTGGTAGTAAGCCTGGCATTGAATGGAGCCTGGGCAGTGAACAATAATTCGGAGTATTACTTCGGCAGTAACAGCAAATTTAACCCATCGATACCAACACCCGAGGATTTCTTCGGTTTCCCCATTGGTTCGGAACTCGTAAGATACGACAGGGTAGTAGAGTATTTCCGCCTGCTTGACCAACTATCAGACCGCGCACAACTGAAGGTCATAGGCCACTCCCATGAAAACCGCGAATATGTAATCCTACATATTTCTACACCAGAGAACATTAAGAATCTGGAAAGCATCCGACAGAACCACGTGAAACTGGTGGATCCCAATTATGGATTCCCCGCCAACTACGACGACCAGAAGGTGGTGATCCAGCTGGGCTATAACGTACACGGCGGAGAACTGGCAGGTACCGACGCATCGGTTCTGGCTGCCTATTACTTCGTGGCTACACAGGATGCCGACATCGTAAAACGTCTGGGCGACGCCGTGATACTGATTGAGCCGGCACTGAACCCCGACGGACGTGAGCGAGCAGCACAGTATTATAACTCGTTCCACTCCATCCCGCCCGTGGACGATGCACTCGACATAGAGCATACACAGAGTTTCACGCCGCTACGTGGCAACCACTTCTATGCCGACCTGAACCGCGACTGGTTCTCGCTGGTGCATCCCGAGAGCAAGGCCCGTGCAGCCTATTATCATGAGTGGTATCCCAACATCTACGCCGACTATCACGAGATGGGGCGTAACAGCAGCTACTACTTCGAGCCATCGCCCGTACGTAGCACATGGAACTATACCATTCCTGAAAGCACATATACCAAACTGAATGTGATCCTGGCTGACTATTTCGGTGCAGAACTTGACAAAATCGGTTCTCTGTATTTCACGAAAGAGAACTACGACAATATATCGCCCATCTACGGATCGACCTATCCTGACTTTCAGGGTGGCGTGGGCACCACACTCGAGGTGGGCAGTTCGCAGGGTGTGCAGGTGGAGTCATCACTGGGCTTGCACCGCTTTGCCAAGAACATCCGCGACAACGTAAGAACCAGCATCGGAGCCCTGAAGGCTGGAACCGACAAGAAAGAGGTGTTCCTGCGCCATCAGCAGGAGTTCTTTAAGAGCGCCGTGCAGAAAGGCGGAAAGGGCTTCATCGTGTTTGGCGACAAAGAGAACAAAGGTGCTACCAACCTCTTCCTCGACAACCTGCTGCGCCACAAGATTGAGGTGCACAAGCTGGCCAAGGATTTTACGCAGGACGGCAAGCAGTTCAAGGCTGACAACGCCTACGTGATTCCCCTGGCTCAGGCCCAGTACCGACTGGTGAACGCCGCCTTTGAGGAGCACACGGAATTCGTGGACAGCATATTCATGGACATCACCGCCTGGAGTACAGCTCACGGCTATGGATTCCCCTTCGTGAAGAACGCCGCCGGCGTGAGCGTGGGTGAAGTGGTAAAAGAGGTGCCCGCTGCCTCGACCACGGCATTCAGCAAGTCGCAGTTTGCCTATGTGATAGACTATGCCGACTTCTATGCACCCCGCGTGCTCTACAGTCTGCTGGACAAGGGCGTGTACGTGAAGGCTGCCTATAAGACCTTTACCGCCAACACGGCAGAGGCTGGCAACAAGAGCTTCGCAACGGGTAGTCTGGTGGTGCCCCTGGTTTATCAGACCATCTCGGCCGACAGCGTCTATCGCGTCATCCAATCGTCGGTAGCCGACACCGACGTGAAGGTGTACAGCGTATCGACCAGCCTGAGCAGTGAAGGCATTGACCTGGGTAGCGACAATATAGAAGAGGTAAAGAAGCCCGTGGTGGCTACCTTCGTAAGCACAGGCGGCTATGGCGGCATTAACTGGACTGCCATTGGCGAGACCTGGCACCTGCTGGGCAACCATTACCATATCCCTCTGACCAAGATATTTGCCGATTATGCCGACCGTACACCGCTGGACCGCTATACAGCCATTATCCTGGTTGACGGTTCGTACCAGAACTTCTCGAAGCGCTTTGTGGAGCGCCTGAAGAACTGGGTGGCTGAAGGTGGTGTGCTGATCACATCGCAGCGCGCCTCGCAATGGGCCATCGAGAACGGCATTGCCACTCACTTCAACACCGCTCAGGATAAGAAGGGCGAGGCGGAGAAGCCGGGTGAGAAGAGCGAGAAGGAGGCCTACAAGCGTCTGGACTACAGCGCCCAGAGAGAGCAGAACGGACCAAGCCGCATTGGTGGCGTGCTCTATGCTGCCGACCTCGACATCACAAATCCGCTGGCATACGGCATTCACAACCGTCAGCTTTACACCATGAAGACGGGCAATTATATCCTGCCGCGTCCGAAGAGTCCATACGCATCGCTGCTGCAGCTGAAGGGCGACAAGCAGATAGGCGGCTACCTGACGAAGCAGAACCAGAAGCTGCTGAAGGATGCGACGGTGATAGCCTTCGACAACGTAGGAGCAGGAACCGTGGTACTGTTCAGCGAGTCGCCCACCTATCGCGGCTACTGGCTCAGCACAGGACGTATTCTGGCTAATGCCCTCTTCTTCGGCAATAACGTTTCCGGATCGTCGCGCTATCGTCCATGATAACACCAACACCACATGAGTTTATAAAGTAAGATTTAGGATTTTGTTTATGAATAGATTGACATTGTTTGTTTTCTCGCTGATAATAACCATCAGCGCGACGGCTCAGGAAGTGCTTCAGGGACGGGTGCTCGACACCCGTACCCAGGAGCCCGTTATCGGAGCAGCTATACAGATTAGAGGTACACGAAATAACACCGTAAGCGATCTTGACGGACACTTCTCGCTCCAGGTATCCGGTGAAGAACCTTATACCCTCGACGTATCGTACGTGGGCTATCTCTCGCAGGAGATTGAGGTGTACGACACCAGCGAGCCGGTGGAGATTTTCCTCAGGGAGAACACCCGACTGCTGAATGAGGTGGTGGTTGTGGGTTACGGAACTGCCAAGGTGCGCGACCTGACCGCCTCGATCACCTCGATCAACAAGGATGCCCTGAAGGGTGTGACGGGTAACAGTATTGATAACATCCTGGAGGGACATGCCGCTGGTGTGATGGTATCCACCTCAGGATCGCAGGTAGGCTCAGCCCCTATCATCAACATCCGTGGTGTGGCCTCCATCACCTCGAGTGTGACACCGCTGTATGTGGTTGACGGTGTGCCTGTGAATACCAGCAATATTGCATCGAACACCGACTATAACCCCATATCGGACATCAACCCCGCCGACATCAAGTCGATTGACATCCTGAAGGATGCAGCCGCCAGTGCTATGTACGGCTCGAGAGCGGCAGCTGGTGTGGTGCTCATCACCACCAACTCGGGTACGGCTGGCAAGGCGAAGCTGACATACGACTATAATCTGGGTTTCAACTCAGCCACGAAGCTGCTGACCCCGATGAATGCGGAACAGTATACGGAGATTAAGAACCAGGGCTGGCTGAACAACGGCGGCGATCCCAATAAACTGCCGTATGCTACGATGACCGACAAGTATGGCAACATTGTGAACACCAACTGGGTAGACCTGATATTCCGTACCGGACTCTCGCAGAACCACAACCTGAGTCTGCAGGGCGGTAACGACAAGGCCACCTACTATCTGTCGAGCAGCTACACCACGCAGGAGGGTATCACCATCGATGCCAAGTACGATAGATTCTCGTTTAAGGGTAATGGTAGCTATAAGCTCAATAAGTATGTGAAGATAGGTTTCAATACCGGCTATACCTATAGTAAGATTCATACAGCCGACGACTCACGAGGCGGATCGCTCAGCGCCATGGGTGGACTGACGCGTCTGGCCTATGTGGACCTGCCTAACGTTCCTGCCCATAACGAGGACGGCACGTTCTATGCCTCGGAGCTGGCACCGCGTAACCTGGGTAAGGGTAACAACTCAGTGGAGGTGTTCTATTACAACGCCTTAGGACTGATAGAGGGTGGACAGTATGCCGAATCGAAGACCAACCGCATCCTTGCCAATGGCTATATAGAGATTGTACCGATTAAGGGCCTGACCCTGAAATCGCTCTACGGCATTGACTGGACACTGGTGCAGAACGAGTCGTTCGGAACCCCGCTGCATGGCGGCAGCTATCCCAACGGTAGCAGTCGCACGGGTACATCGAGTCTGAGAAGCTGGACATGGACCAATACCGCCAACTACCAGTTTGACGTGAAGAAGCATCACTTCGATGTGCTGTTAGGCGTGGAGGCTACGGAGAGCAACCGTCATGTGCTGACCCGCACAGGTACGACACTGAGCAATCCCAGTCAGATGTACGTGGAGGCGGCTTACCTGACCTATGGTGGTTCGGGCAGCATTGCTGAGAGCAGCATGTTCAGTTACATCAGCCGTTTGACGTACGACTGGAAGAGCCGCTACTACCTCACCGCCAACTGGCGTCGTGACGGACTCTCGAAGCTGGGTAGGAAATGGGGTAACTTCTATGGCGTGAGTGGTGCATGGCGTATCTCCGACGAGTATTTCTTCCGTCCGCTGCGTCGCATCGTCGACGACCTGAAGCTGAAGGCCAGCTACGGTGTGGTAGGTAATGCCAATGTGGGCTGGTATGCCTCGAAGAGCGTCTACACAGCCTCTACCTATAATGGCGATGTATCGTATATCTCATCGGGCATCAACGACCCCAACCTGGGTTGGGAGCAGACGGGTACTGCCGACATCGGTTTCAGTGCCTCTATCCTGAAGGGTCGCTTCAATGTGGATGTAGACTTCTTCTATGCCAAGTCGAAGGATCTGATCCTGGATGCCTCGCAGGCCTATTCCACCGGTATCGTAGGCGCCTCGGTATCTACCAACCTCGGTAAGACGGAGAACAAGGGTATTGAGATTACCATCGGCGGCGATATCATCAGGAAGAAGGACTTCCTCTGGACCAGCAACTTCAATATCTCGTTTGTAAAGAACAAGGTGGTGGAGCTGGCCGACGATATTATCTACTCAAGCAGTACGGGTGCTAACATCACGACCGAGGGCTATTCGCTGGCACAGTTGTATACCTATCCCACGGATGGCATCGACCCGCAGACAGGTCGTCGCATTGTGAAGATCAAGAAGGCTGACGGCACTTACGATCGTGCCCTGCTGATCTACAAATACGGAAAGGGTGGTGCCCAGCTCTATGAGTTTGATGGCGAGACACTCTCGCAGTACACCATGAGCGACTGGAAGCCCGAGATATCAGGCAACACCAAGCCAACCTATTATGGTGGTTGGAGCAACAGTTTCCGCTATAAGAACTGGGATGCCAAGGTGAACTTCCACTTCTCGGGTGGCAACAAGATTCTCAACGCTATGCGCGCCACCCTATCGGACGGACGTATGTGGAGTGGTACTGAGGAGTACTACGAGAACATCTGGCGACAGCCGGGCGATCACGCCAAGTATGCCAAGGCTTCGTTTAACGATAACTACTCAAACGGTACGGCTAACCTGATCAGCGACCTGATTGAGGATGGAGACTTCATCCGCTTGCAGAGTCTGTCAATCGGTTATCAGTTCAATACCAAGAAGTGGTCGCAGGAGTGGGGTATCTCCTCCGTCAGACTCTATGCCCAGGCACAGAACCTCTTCTGTCTGACCGGCTACACGGGATTCGACCCGGAGATCAACTCATACTATAACGAGGCAAACCTCCGCTCGGGTATCGACCTCAACACCACGCCGCTGACTCGTACGATTACTTTCGGTGTTAATGTTTCATTCTAAACAAATAAGAACGATTATGAAAAGAATATCTATCATATCAGTTGCCATAGCCCTTGTGTCAGTCCTGACGCTGACATCCTGCGGCGATGAATTCCTGGACAAGAACCCGAAACTCGATGTCACCGAGAACGACATCTATGCATCGGAGGAACTGATCGATGCCACCATGGCTGGTGTGTATACCCGTTTCAAGAGCAGTAGTTTTGCTGGTGGTAACATTGCCGTCATCTTCGACAACCGCAGCGACGACTTCGTAAATACCGGCAATAATACCTATGCCCATTCTGATACGTACAACATGACTGTGGGTCAGACGAGTATCATGAACCCGGGTTTCTTCCAGGCAGGCTACCTGGTGGTCAATGCCGCCAACACCCTCAAGGAGAATCTGGAGCAGCGCGCAAATCTGCCTATTTCGGAGGCTAAGCGCCAGCAGTATATATCGAACTGTCTCTTTATCCGCGACATTAGTTGGTACTATCTGTCGCAGGTCTACTCACAGCCTTACGTATACGATCCCAACTCCAAGGCTATCCCTGTGCATCTGGAGGCAGTGACTGAGCCCGGACATAACGAGGCACCGCTATGGTCTATCGGCGAGATTTACGACCAGATCATCAAGGATCTGAGCAGCAGTGCCATTGCCGCCCTGCCTACTAATGGGGAGTCATCGTTCAGTCCCATCATCCCCTCGCAGCCTGCTGCCCACATGCTGCTGCAGCGTATCTACATGGCTAAGCAGGAATGGCAGAAAGCCATCGAAGAGGGTGAGAAGGTAACGGGATTCACACTGAGTGGCAGTGTGCGCGAGATGTTTGATGCACCTTATCACACACAGGAGAATATCTACTCGCTGCCCTTCACCAATACTGAGCGAGGCAGTGGCAATCCTGCCAGCTACATCTCGAGCGGTGCCGGCTATATCGACACGCTGAATGTACGTACAGGTATCGTGACGATTCCCGCCTATCATCTCGCCACCGACAGTCGCACCTCCTTTATCAAGGTGGATCCTGCCACGGGTCGCGAGACCTGGTATGAGAAGTACGACGAATACACCACACCGCTGGAGTGGATCCATATTTTCCGCTATGCCGAGACGCTGCTCAACCTCTCAGAGAGCTACTTCAATATCGGCAATGACGCCAAGGCAGCTGAACTGCTCCATCAGGTACGTAGCCGTTCCATTCCCACAGGTGATATCCTCGACGTCAAGTCGTTGACGGGCGAGGCCCTGAGGGAGGCTATCTACAACGAACGCCGTGCAGAGTTTATCGGTGAGGGTATCCGTGGTCTCGACATCAGTCGTCGCGGTGAGGACTTTATTCACCCGGCAGCCACCACTACCAATGGCAAATGGGACACCGTAGTTGTGGCTACTCCCAGTAACCGTACGGCTTACTGCTGGGCACTCCCATCCTACGAAATTCTGGTAAATACAGCCGCAAATTAATCCAAAATATGGGGCATTTTCGCAAAATACCATATTCGTGGTATGCGGAATGCCCCATCATTGGGATTGTGGGAGTGTCGAAATCGCCGTACCTTTGCGGCGTGATTTAAAATATTAAAAATTAAAGATTAAATATTAAACATTAGGAGTTATGAAGACAATGAATCGAATGCAAATGCAAGAGTGTTGTTGCTGTTGTATGATGGCGATGACAATGAAAGGAAGTGTATATATAATAATAGGTAATGAACAAATAAAGCAAAAAGAATATGAAAAAGTTAGTTTCAATTATAGCAGCAGTATTGGTTCTGGGGTTGACAAACGCCTGGGCAGAGGGTAACAGTACAAACAGCGGTGTGCGCACCATTAAGAGTCCACGCTTTGCACGTCCGTTGATTGAAAAGTGGATTGAGGAATACGCCAAGACTGAACCGGGTGTGGAATTCCAGATTGTAAAGGGTTCAGGAAATCAGGATAACATCGACCTGAATGTCACATTCTTGGACAATCAGGATAGTAACGAGAAACTCTTTAGCCATATTGTATATTTCGGAGAGACAGCCGTGCTGCCTATTACCGCACGTAGCTCTGAGGCAGCCCGACTGCTCGAAGGAAAGCATCTGAACTCGAAGAAACTGAAGCAACTCTTCTTCCTCAACGACGATTTCGACGAGGATGTGAAGAAGATCAAGGCTTTCGAGAACATTATCATCTATAGCGGCAGTAACGCATCGTCGGTAGCATCGTCGTTTGCCCATCATTTCGGTGAGGAGAGCAGCAGCTTCCGCGGCAAGCGCATCTCAGGCGACGATCTGTTTCTGAACACCGCCATTTCGAAGGATCCACTCGGTGTGACCTTCAATACCCTGTCGAACATCTTCGACCTGAAGAGTCGTCACTTGAAGAGCAACCTCTCACTCGTAGGCCTCGACCTGAAGAAGGAGCTTGCCAACAGCCTGAACGACGAGGGTTCGCTCGACGATGTACTCAACGCCCTGGAGAACGGATCGCCAGCAGAGGTAACGATTGAGAAGGTGGGTATCACCTTCAATGATGCCGACGACGCTGTGAACCATTTCCTGCAGTGGGTACTCGAGAATGGTACAAAATATAACCATGAGTACGGCCTGTTGAACCTTGACCGTAAGGAGGCCGGCACACAGATTGATAAAGTAAGAACTGTTTTGACCGCACAAAAGTAACGAAGCAGTGAGGGTAGGGCCCGGCTTACATGAGCTCTACCCTCTATATATGGACTTAATTAGCAAATAGCTTTATGGTTAAGAGATTGATTATTGCAACAGTCGTTGCAATCAGCCCCCTGTTGGCTGTTGCCCAAGGACTGATAAAAGGACATATCACCGATGTCCGCACAGGTGATCCCCTGATAGGAGCTTCCGTGATTGTTAAAAGCGAGAAAGGCCAGGGCGTAGTAACCGATATAGATGGAAACTTCTCGCTCCAGACCAAGGTGGAAGCCCCCCTCACCCTGAGAGTGGAGTATGTAGGTTATCGTCCACTGGACGTGGACGTATACGATTTCGACGAACCCGTAGAGATCCAGTTGATAGAAACTTCTAATAATCTGGAGGGTATTGTAGTAACAGGTGTTGCACAGGGAACTTCAAGAAAAGGTCTGTCGTTTGCCTTGACAAAGGTGAGTGACGAATTGATCAGTACCGTCCCCCAGTCTGATGCCTCGACAACACTCCGTGGTAAGGTGGCTGGTATCAGAATCGAACAGTCAAATGGTAATTCTGGAGCAAAGGTGTATCTGCGTGGTGCTAAGTCAATCAATGGCAATATCGAGCCGCTTATTGTGGTTGATGGTTTCGTAACATCTCTTTCTCTGTCGGATATCAATCCTACTGATATCGAAACAATCGAGATTGTCAAGGGAGCTGCAGCATCAGCTCTTTACGGAACTCGAGGTGAAGGTGGTGTAATCCAGATTATCACCAAAAAGGGAAAAGGAAACAAGTTAATTGTTACTCTCGACAATGAGATAGGATTTAGCCATGCCATCAATATCCCAAAGACTTCACAGTATCATCATTACAAGGTGAATAGCGATGGTTCGTTTGCGCTGAATCAGGGTGGTCGCGTTATTGATTATCAGGATAATGGTTATTCTGTGAACCTCCATTCCTACGTTGATCCTGTTGATAATATCAGCAATCTGCTGAGCGACCAGCCTTTTTTGACTAATACAGTATCATTGGGTGCAACCGGCGATCTATACAATTTTTATGCCTCTTTCCAGAATCAGTCGAAAGGCGGTGTAACCAGTGCTATTGATCCTGACAAGAAGCAGAGTTTCCTGTTCAATCTGGGATATAAACCCGTCAAAGGACTTACAACGGAATTTACGGCTCAGTATAGTGTAAGTAACAATCCCTCTTACGTAGCTAATAATTCAAATGCCAATGGCCTGGTTTATTCTGCTTTGCTGCTCGAACCTTTTGTAAATTTGGCCCAGAAGGATGCCGAGGGAAACTATATGGTGGCTCCCGACGGTCTGAATCTGGTTCCTACACAGTTCAGCAATCCATTGTATGAGTTCACGAACCGTCAATACGAGTATGTCACTAAGAATCTGCTTCTCGGATGGAAAGCCAGATATCAAATCTCTAAACTTTTCAGTGCAGAGGCTGCCTACTCTATTCAGCGAACAGACTATCAGACAGAGAATTATTATCCTGTAGGTTATGAAACCCTGTCGGTGGATGCAACAAAGAATAATGGTTATTATGAGAAGACCATCAGGCAGACCAATACCAGAAATGCTCAGTTCCAGTTCAACTACAATCAGAAAGTTGGCGACTTTGATCTGAGCGCAGCTTTCAAGAGTGTATACGAGTATGAAAAGATTGATGGGTTTAGTGCTAATGGTTATAACCTGACAGCACCAGTTAAGTCATTGGATATTACTGATGCTTCAACGAGAAGTATTTCCTCCGTATGGCAGAAAACCGTCAACTATGGTTATTTTCTGAATTTTAAAGGTAGTTGGAAGGATAAATGGTATCTCGATGTATTAGGACGTCTCGATAAGAGCTCACGCTTTGGTAGTGATGTAAGTTGGGCATTCTTCCCTCGTGTATCATTGGCTTATCGTCTGACTCAGGACTTTAAGTTAGGCCCCGTTAATGAGTTGAAACTTCGTGTGGCCTATGGTGAGGCAGGTAGTCTTCCTCCTTATGGTGCCAAGGATAGCCGCGTTACCCTGACAAACTCTGGTGGTGTCAGCTTTACCCAAAATGCCAATACAAATCTGAAGCGTGCCATCACATCAGAGACAGAGTTGGGATTCGATGCTGTCATCTGGAACTGGCTGAATGTTCAGTTTAACTATGCTTTTGCATACAGTAAGAACGATTTTATCTCAGTACCCTCGTTTACACCCTTACAAGGTTCTGCAACGATCTATGATAACCTGGGAAAAGTAAAGTCGAACTCCCTGGAACTGGAAGTATCCGGACGTATCATTAATAGCAAGAACTTCTCATGGGATGCAGGACTTACGTTCAGTCGCGTTCGTAGTGAAATAACTGACATGGGTGACATTCCTGCCTTTACCGATGGCGACTATCGTCGCGATAAGGGCCTGAGTACCTCTACTATTTGGGGTTATGGTATTTTCACAAGCCTGAATCAGTTGCGTACGAATGAAGCTGGTTTCGTGACGAATGCGGGTGATGGAACAAAGACCCTGAATGACTATACGGTCAATTCCTTAGGTTTTGTAGTGGAGAAGGCTGCTTTGGGAACAAAGAATGAGGCACCAGTATTCTATGTAGATGAGAAAACGGGTAATACCAAGGTGATTGGCGATGCACAGCCCGACTTTACAGTAGGTTTCACCAATACCCTTACCTATGGCCCATTCTCACTCTATGCTTCGCTCGATTGGAAGAAGGGTGGTCAGAAGTATAACGAAACGGTGCAGTATCTGGCCTATGTGTCGCGTTCTGAGTTCGACGACAAGGCAGCAAAAGCTGGACTTCCCTTGACTTTTGCCACACAAGTATTCAATGCAGAGTTGCCTACCGATTATTGGGTGGAGGATGCTGGCTATTTGTCACTGCGTGAGTTGTCGCTCTCCTATAACATCCCGGTGGCACGTCTGGGCCTTGGACAGTGGATCAAGAAAGCACGCTTTGCCCTGCTTGGTCGAAACCTGTTCATCCTGACTAAATTTACTGGTGTCAATGTAGATGGTGACGATTATGATGGAAGTGCTGGAACATCCGACTTCTTTAACTATCCATCTTATCGCACACTCTCAGCAAAGTTAACGATTGATTTCTAAATTCAGATCACAATGAAACAAAATATCATACCCTATATTGTTGCTGTAATCTTGTTTACGGCATGTGAGAAAACGGATTTCGACGATCCAAGTACACTCACTAATGAGGAGGCAGTCAGCACAATCAAGAGCTTTAGCTATTCGCTGGTAACAAGTAGTGTGCAGACAGTATTCAATACCACTACCAGTACGGCAGGTGTTCATTTCAGCCTGTTGGCAGATCAGACTACAAATACCAATGGTAATTCCAACTGGTGGTATTACGCCCAAGAACCTCGAATGAGGATTATTAACAGTAGTTCTGAGCGCTCCTATAGTGCTTCACTCAATTCGCTTTACAGTAACTTTTATCAGGCGAATCTGGATGCGACGAAAGTTATCGATATCATAGAGAACCAGGGTGGTAAGGCTTATGACGATTCAGGCAAGGATCGTACTAGTGACTGCCTTGTAGGTGCATATTATGCCAAAGGTATTGCTCAGGGTTATCTTGGCAACCTTTATGATCGCGGCATCATTGTGGATGACATTTCCCAGACAGAAAAAGGATATCCCGATTCTTATAAAGAGTTGACTTTGAATGGGGTGAAGCATCTTGAAAAGGCTATCGAACTGGCTCAAGCTTCGAGTACATTACAGTTCGACTTCCTCAGAGGTGTCACCATCAGTAAGGACGATTTCTTGAAATTGGCTAATTCCATTGCTGCCCGCATCCTGTCTTCTATAGCACGCGACAAGTCTGAGGCTGTCTCATTGGGTTCAGCATATTGGCAGAGGGTGTTGTCGTTTGCAGAGAAGGGTTTTACAAATGATTTTCTGATTATCACTACCTCTGGAGGATACTACAATGCTTTGCTTAACAACTTGAACTTCAAGGGTAACAGCAATCGTCCTGTGGATATCAAGGTGCCTTATCTGGCTGATAATACACACCAGTACCCAAATTATTATCCTACTGATGATACTATTCTGAGTCCCATCACAACCGATGACGATCGCTTTTATCAATACTTCTCCTACACGCCGAGTTTCGGAATCCTGATGGAGTCACGCGGACGAGGCTTGTTCTCAAACTATATCCGCGAACGTTGGACCAATAGCAGCAATAGTTTAGCAGAGGTAGGTTCTGTCAACCCCTATTTCCTAGCCGAAGAGGTAAGGCTGTTGAAAGCAGAGGCTAGACTTTGGTTACAGGATTATGAAGGTGCTTCGGCTCTCTTAAATGAGACAGGTGCCGCCCGTAAGTCACAAGGACATCTGGGTGATGTTGCTGCAAATGAAGATGCCATTCGTCAGGCTCTCCATTATGAATATGCGATTGAGATTGATGCTGCTGGTGGTGTCACTGTTCCATTTGCTTTTATGCGACGCAACGACCTTCTCATAGGTGGTACTCCTACAGAGTATCCTATTCCCCAGAAACAACTTGAACTAATCGGTGAGGAATTGTATAGTTTTGGTGGCAAGGAATATATCGGTGAGAAGGGCATCTTCGGTGAGCTGGCTACAGCTAACGACGTGGGATGGAAGGCCTCAGAATAATGTATAACATAATAGATAAGACGGTATGAAAATGAATATAAAAATAATAGGACTGGCATTCCTGTTGGCATGGGGATATAGTGCTAATGCACAGACAGTATCCTTAGAAGAGAAAGCTGATTCTAATGGATATGTGGTATTCGATGGTGATGAGGCTCCCGATTTTGTGACCACTCTGACAGATGGACGACAGGTAAGACTGTCAGATCTGCGTGGCAAATTGGTATTGATTCAGTTCACAGCCAGTTGGTGTGCGGTATGTCGTAAGGAAATGCCTTATATAGAAAGTGAAATTTGGCAGAAGCACAAGGATAATCCTAATTTTGTGCTCATCGGAATTGATCGTGATGAGCCATTGGATAAGGTCAAGGCCTTCGCTGAGAAAACTGGTGTGACATATCCTTTGGCGCTCGATCCTGGAGCTGATATTTATGCCAAGTATGCATTGCGTAAATCCGGAATCACTCGGAATATCCTGATTGACGGCAATGGCAAGATCATTAAGCGTACGCGTCTTTTCAAGACGGAAGAATTCCAGTCTTTGGTAGATACCATTGACGATTATTTAAGCAAATAGACAATAAAGAAATTACAAATTGGTTTGATAAATATCTGAAACAATGAAAAAGATAGTTGGATTATTGCTGTTTGCCACATTGATGGTTGGCAACAGCGCAGAAGCGAAAAAGAACGTAAAGGGAAGTCAGAAAGCAAAAGTTGCAATAGATTATCTGAATAGCAACTTCGCAACCTATGATAAACTCCAAAAAACAATCTGGGCTAACCCTGAGTTAGGTTTTTTGGAAGAAAACAGTAGCGGATTGCTGAAACAGCACCTGCGTGAGAATGGCTTTACCATTGAAGAAGGTGTGGCTGGAATGCCAACAGCTTTTGTTGCCACCTATGGCAGTGGTCAGCCTGTGATAGGTTTTTTGGCAGAATTTGATGCTCTGCCAGGATTGTCACAGGATACAGTTCCTTACCGCAAGCCCCTTAAGGAGAATGGTTCGGGTCATGGCTGTGGTCATAACACCCTTGGCGTAGCTTCTACGGCGGCTGCCGTCTCTCTGAGTAAGTGGTTAGCTGAAAATAAGCAGAGTGGCACTATCAAGATCTATGGTTCGCCTGCCGAGGAAGGTGGTGCAGGTAAGGTATATCTCGTACGTGAAGGCCTTTTCGAAGGTGTTGATGCAGTCCTTGATTGGCATCCATCATCAACTAATGCCGTTTCTACCAATGGCGGTACTGCCATGGTCATGGTTGATTATAAGTTCTACGGCAAACCAGCTCATGCAGCAGGAAACCCATGGAAAGGACGCTCGGCTCTTGATGCAGTGGAAGCTCTCGACTATATGGTTAATCTGCTCAGAGAGCATGTGCCCACTTCTTCGCGTATCCATTATGTGATTCCTGATGGTGGTTTTGCTCCCAATGTGGTACCAGAGTATGCCCGTGTAAGCTACTATATCCGCAGTCCTAAGCGTGATATACTGAATACTCTCACTGAGTGGATTGACTCTGCTGCTGTTGGTGCTGCCAAGGGTACTCAGACACGTGTGGAAAAGGAAATAGTGGCAGGAACATACGAGCGTCTGCATAATAAGACACTGTCAAAGGTTATCCAGAAGAATTTGGAGACTGTTGGTGGTGTCATCTACGATGAGCGTGAACGTAAACTGGTTGAGGAAGTGATTCGTACCACAGGCAATCCCGATTCTATTATTGCTCAGGCATCTAAGGTACGTCCTTTAGCAGAGTTTCCAAAAGAGGGTAGTGGTGGCTCAAGTGATGTAGGCGATGTGTCATGGGTAGTACCTCTTGCCAGTTTCGGAGCAGCCACATTCGCTCCAGGTAGTGCAGGTCATAGTTGGCAGAACGTAGCCGTCGATGGTACTACCATTGGTACGAAAGGTTTGTTGAATGCCAGTCGGGTGTTTGCACTGACAGCTGTGGAATTACTAACCGATGCCAAGTTGCTGAATGCTGTAAAAGAGGAATTCAAGCAGACTGTTGGTCCCGACTTTAAGTATGTACCGCTGTTAGGTGATCGTAAGCCAGCACTCGATTATAGGGTCTCAAAGTAAATAAATAGAAGAAATAATAAAAATGGTACGGGATTCTCGCAAGAATTCCGTACCTTTGCAGTCAAAATGAAGAATACTATATTGTGGATTGGGGCACTTGTGGTGGGTGCGGTGCTGGGACTATTAGGTATCAGTTGGCTCGATGAGGTGATGAACTTCGTGGCTACGGTCTATACCCGACTGTTCCAACTCTTGGCAGTGCCTACCATTGTGCTGGCGGTTATCACCACCTTTGCCACTTTCGGTTCGAAAGGCTCAGGCCGCATCTTCGGTCGTACGCTTACCTATACTCTGCTTACCACTATTGCGGCAGCGGCAGTAGGAGCTATCCTCTATGTACTCATCGCCCCCGGCAATCTGCCCCTTGATGCAGTCAATGATGCCTCTAATCTCTCGCCCCTCACCTCTCAACTCTCTTATTCCGAGCATTTGCTGAGCATCATCCCCAATAACATCGTGAAGCCTTTCCTCGAAGGTAATGTGCTTTCATTGTTATTGTTGGCTTTTGCCATCGGCATAGGACTCTCTAAGTTGCCAGAGTCAGAGAACAAGGCGGTTGTCGTGAAGTTCTTGCTTGGACTTCAAGAACTATTGTTCCTACTCATTCGTGGACTCATCTGGACACTGCCCCTCGGCATCGTAGCTTTCTCGGCCCAGTTGTCAGCGCAGGTCTCTGCAGGTGTAGTGGCCGATTCCATCGGGAAATATGTACTCGTGGTGCTGGGTGGTAATGTCATTCAGTTCTTTGTGGTGCTGCCCCTGTTCCTATTGGCCAGAGGCTTGAACCCCATCCATGTGCTGGGTCGTATGATGCCAGCTGTACTTATGGCCCTCTTCACTAAGAGTAGTGCCGCCACGCTGCCCGTTACCATGGATACCGCCGAGAACCGTCTGGGCATCCGTAAGAACGTAGCTCGTTTTGTGCTCCCCATTTGTACTACCATCAATATGAATGGTTGTGCCGCCTTTATCCTCGTCACCTCGCTTTTTGTGATGCAGAATGGAGGCACACCCCTCACGTGGAGCACCATCCTGTTGTGGATCCTCATCTCCGTCATTTCCGCCATTGGCAATGCCGGTGTACCCATGGGTTGCTATTTCCTTACGCTCTCGCTCATGTCGGGCATCGGAGCCCCAGTGGCTGTTCTAGGTATCATCCTGCCCATCTATACCATCATCGACATGGTGGAGACGGCTGAGAACGTATGGTCTGATTCCTGTGTGGCTGCTATAGTTGACAAGGGAGAATGACGGTGTAAGAAGCAAACAAGCCCAAAGTAGTAATTTTGCACGCGAAATAAAATAGATTAGGTTTATGAAAGTAATCAGTACACAAAAGGCACCAGCTGCCATCGGGCCGTACAGTCAGGCCATCAAAGTGGGTAATCTCGTTTATACCTCTGGGCAGATTCCCATAGATCCTGCCACTGGCAGTTTTGTTGAGGGTGGCATCAAGGAACAGACTCGTCAGTCGCTGACCAACATAAAGGCTATTTTAGAAGAAGCTGGTCTGACAATGGCTAATGTGGTAAAGACTACGGTATTCATGGCTGACATGGCAGACTTTGCCGATATGAACGCCGTCTATGCGGAGTTCTTCTCAGAACCATATCCTGCCCGTTCTGCTGTTGCCGTCAAGTCTTTGCCGAAAGGGGCACTGGTTGAAATTGAAGTCGTAGCAGAAGTGGTTTAAAGTATAAATTAATAACACAAAGACAACATGAAGGAAAAGATTGTTTTAGTAACTGGTGCCAATAAGGGCATTGGGTTTGGAATTGCCAAGCACCTCGGACTGAGTGGCTGGAAAGTAGTGATTGGTGCACGCGATGAACAGCGTGCCGAGAAAGCCGTGGGCGAGCTGAAGGCTCAGGGCATCAACGTGCTGGGATGGGTGAACATTGAGCTGAAGGACCTCAACGGCATTGAGCGTGCCGCCCAGGAGATCAACGAGAAATATCCGGAGCTGACGCTGCTGGTGAACAATGCCGGTATCCCCGGCGATATGAGTGTGGACAGCGAGCATACGGAGATCAGCGTGATTAAGGAGACACTCGATGTGAACTTCATCGGCACCTTCGCCCTGACCAAGGCGCTGATACCCCTGATAGCCAAGAATAGCGGTAGGATAGCCAACGTGACTGTGCCCTCAGAGATCAGTCCTTACTGGCACCCGCTGGCCTACGTGGCCAGCAAGGCGGCTCAGAATGCCATGATGGGTGTGATGGCTACGGAATTCCAGCAGGCTAACACGCCGGTAGAGACATTCTCCGTTCACCCGGGTCCCACCACCACCGACCTGAACGGCAACATGGCGCTGCCCGGATTCCACGACATCGAGACGGTAGGCCAGAAGTTTGCCGAACTCATCAACGACGGCAAGAACCATCAGGGTGAGTTCATAGAGCTTTATCCGATCGTGAAGGAAGACTAATCAAAATAAAAAGAATGCCCCCGGAAATCTCCGAGGGCATTCTTGATTGTTTTACAGTTTAACCTCTGGCACTACCTGACCATCGAGGAGGTTGATGGTGCGCTGGGCGTAGCCGGCATCGCGCTCAGAGTGGGTTACCATCACAACGGTGGTGCCTTCCTGATTCAGTTGGGCGAGCAGCTGCATCACCTCCAGACCGTTCTTGGAGTCGAGGTTACCGGTGGGCTCGTCGGCGAGGATGAGCTTGGGATTCATCACCACGGCACGGGCGATGGCCACACGCTGCTGCTGACCGCCGGAGAGCTGCTGGGGGAAGTGGTGGGCACGATGGCTGATGGCCATGCGGCGCAGTACCTCTTCAACTCGCTGCTTGCGCTCCTTCTTGGGCACGCCGAGGTAGGTGAGTGGCAACTCTACGTTCTCCTCGACATTGAGTTCATCGATGAGGTTGAAGCTCTGGAACACGAAGCCTATCTGGCCTTTACGGACACTGGTGCGCTGGCTCTCCTTCAGCTTTCCCACCTCGTTGCCATCGAGATAGTAGGTGCCGCTGGTAGGATTGTCGAGCAGACCCAGGATGTTGAGCAGGGTAGACTTGCCACAGCCCGAGGGGCCCATGATGGCAACAAACTCACCTTTCTTTACTTCGAGCGATACACCGCCCAATGCTACGGTTTCCACCTCTTCGGTGCGAAACACCTTCTGAATGTTTTCTAACTTAATCATAATTTTATTCGGTTTTAATACTTTCTACAGGATTGGTGCGGACGGCCTTGATAATCTGAATGCTGACAGAGAGTAATGCCACAAGGAGGGCGAAGGCACAGGTGGCGACAAATATCCACGGACTGAGTTCGATGCGATAGCTGAAGTTGCTGAGCCAGTCGCGCATGATGTACCACGAGAGTGGGGTGGCGATGAAGAACGATACCAGCAGCGGGGCGCAGAACGTGCGGAGCATCAGCAGCATCACCTCGCAAGAGGAGCTGCCCATGATCTTACGGATGCCGATATCCTTCTGGCGCTGACGGATAAAGAAGAGCGACATGCCCACGAAGCCCATAATGGATATGATAATGGCGATGATCGTAAAGAGCGTGATAATCTTTAGCGTGTTCTGCTGATCGGCGAAGGTCTCGGCGATATTCTCCTCCAACGACGACACATACCACTGCATATCGGCCTCGGGAACGCCCTGCTCCTTCAGCATGTCGATGAAAGCGGCTTTGGCCTGCTTGTCGCCGTTGGTCTTCACCAGGAAGGAAGGATAGTTGAATGTCTCCTCCACGCGGATGGCGAAAGGATCAACTCCTTTCAGCACGTTGACACGATGGACATCGGCTAGTACACCCGCGATGGGGTTCTTCATATCTTCGCTCCAGACAATCTCTTTGGTGCTGTCAGTAAAATCCATCTGGCGCATGGTTTCCTCCGTGAGATAGCAACCACCGCTGGTTGGGCCATAGTCTTTCTTGATCTTAAACCCATAAAGGTCGAAGGCTGTTTGGTCGAGGTTGATGAGGTAGATGGTAACGAGTTTGTCGTCGCGCTTAATACTACGCATGCTACTGCTGCCACCTGCCAGCGAGGTTTGCTCGAACATACCGATCTTCTCGACAAAAGTCATCTTTTCCAGGAGGTTTCTCACCGTCTGGTCTTTTCCGCCGGGAGCTGAGACCACAAACATGTTCTCTGTGTTGTAGCCCAACGGCGCATGAATCAGGTGGTTCAACTGCAACCAGATAACGAGGGCCGAGGTAAGCATGACTACCGTTACCACATTCTGCAGAATGATAAAGATTTTGCCCAGAAGCATTTTGGAACGGAAACGGAAACTGCCCTTCACGATGTCGATAGGCTGGAAGCGCGATATCTGCCACGAAGGCATGATGCCTGAGATGATACCTACCACCAGGATGAAAGCGATGCTGACACTAACGGTGGCCAGACTGATGTCGCCACAGAGATCGATCTTGCCCTTAAACAAATCGATAGCTTCATCCTGCAAACCAAAGGCTAAGGCCAGACCGATGGCAAAGGATATGGCTACCATCAGGGTTGATTCGGCTATCAGCTTTAGCGAGATGTCGTTCTGACTACTACCAAACAGCTTTCTTGTGGCCATCTCTTTAGCACGGAAACCCGTATTGGCAACAGTGAGGTTGATATAGTTGCTGATGGCAAAGAAGAGGATGGCCAATACAGCCGCCAGCAGAATGTGGAGTCGCGACTTATCACCTTTCTGCATGCCCGCTCCATTATTCTGTGGCGCAAACATGACGTCCTTGAGTGGCGTAAAGGTTAGGGGATTATCTTCCCACTTACCATAGTAATTCTTAGACATATAATCGGTGATGACAGCCTTTTTGCTTTCGAGGTTTGTGCCTGGGTGAAGCATCAGGAACACCTTGCTACAGCCGTGAGGACCGTAGGCCGCCGTGTAATTCTCCAGCTTATAGCCCATCACCTGCGGATAGCGCTCCATGTTGACGATAATCTGTGTTTCGTTAGGCAGTACCGTATGATCGAAGTTCTTTGCCACAGCACTAACGGTATAAACCAGCGTACTGTCGTAAGGGTCTTCATGTCCGATACGCACATGGCGTTCGCCGGTAATCTGAACCGACTCGCCGATGGGGTTCTTATCGCCAAACAAGCGATGGGCCAGATGCTCTGTAATCACGCACTTGTCGGGCTTATCGAGTGCAAAATGCCTGTTGCCCTGCGTCAATTCATAGTCGAAGATGCGGAAGAAGGTTGAGTCGGCCAGCATGATGGTGCTCTTGTCGTCGCCATCCTCTATCACCCGATCGCCATATTTGATTTTTCCACTCTGGCTCATCACGGCGCACGTCTGCTCCACTTCAGGGCACATGGCCTTGATTTCACCGCCAACCTGGGGCCACATAAAGAAATTATCCTGATTGCCTAGCAGAACGATACGATCGGCCTGCTTATGCCACGAGTCGATGGTGAACTGGCGCCAGGTGTAGTCGCCCAACAGGATGATAAACATGAGTGAAACGACAAGCCCTACCACATTAATTAATGTGTAAAGCTTATTGCGCGATAGGAATCTGAAATAACTCTTCATAACGTTTCTGTTTTTAATTCTGATGCAAAGTTACAATCATTTTACATGATATGCAAGCTTTTTGGAGTGCTCAGAGGGCGTTCGTCTAATCTTTATACACTTTGCTGTATGATTTGTTGACACTACCCGGTTTATTCGGTCTTGAGGTTGTCGACAGGGTTCTCGGAAGCAGCGCGCCAGCTCTGGAAAATAACGGTAAGCAGCGAGATGATGAAGCAGGTTAAGCCAGCCGCAATGAATATCCAGGCACTGAGCGTGATACGATAACTGAAATTGCTGAGCCAGTCGGTCATCACATACCACGAGAGGGGTACGGCAATGACAAACGCAATCAGCAAAGGTATTGAGAAGATACGGAGCATTAACATCAGTACTTCGCCCGATGTAGAGCCCATCACTTTACGGATAGAGATCTCCTTCTGACGCTGACGGATAAAGAAGAGTGACATGCCGATGGTGCCTAGGATTGAGATGATAACGGCAATCAGTGTGAAGAGCGACACGATGTACAGAGTGTTACGCTCGTTCTCGAAAGCTTTCGCTATCGTTTCTTCAACACTCTGCACCCGTTCCAGTCCTAATACTTTGGGGGCATTAGGATCTTCGAGTTTTTGAACTATCTCCTGGAAAACAGCCTTAGCCTTCTTATCGCCATTGGTCTTAACCAAGAAATATGGAAACTCCTTATGCTTATCTATACAGATGGCAAAAGGCGGCACTTCGTTACTCAGCACATTAGCCAACTGGACATCGTTCAGCACACCACCTATCGGAGCCTTACTACCGGTGCCAAAGTCAATCTCACGTGTCTCATCGTTATAGCCTAACTGGCCCAGGGCATCACGTGTCAAGTAATAGCCACCGCTGACAGAACCATGATCCTTGATAATTTTCAGTCCCAAGAGATCGAAAGAGGCCTGGTCCATCTGTGTACAGAACAACGCCAAGAACTGATCGCCCCGTACAATTCCGATGGCAGTAGGGAAATTATAATTAAACAGTCCACCCTCGTAGGTGCCCATCTTCTCGATAAAAGGTAACTCAGCCAGTTGCTTACCAATGGCCTGACTCTTACCATCGGGACTCATGATGCAATACAGGTTCTCGGCATCGAAACCGCGAGGCGCATGTATCAGGTGGTTCAGTTGCAACCACACAACGAGGGTGGCTGTGAGCATGGTCATCGTTATCACGCTCTGCAGGATAATAAACAAACGGCCCAGCACCATCTTGGAGTGAAAGCGAAAGTTGCCTTTCACAATGTCGATAGGCTGATAGCGCGAGAGTTGCATCGATGGCAGGATGCCCGACACAATGCCCGTCAGCAAGATAAAGGCCAGACTAATGCTTACACTAACCACATTGATATCCTCGAGCAGGGCTATCTTTCCACGGAACAAATTGGTAGCATCATCCCGCAGACAAACTGCCAGAAACAGACCGATGACGAAAGAGAGCGCCACCATCAATGTCGACTCCACTATCAATTTGAGCGACACACGCAGCTGACTGCTACCAAACAGCTTTCGGGTAGCCATCTCCTTAGCACGGAAACCTGTGTTGGCAACCGTCAGGTTGATGTAGTTGGTGATAGCAAAGAACAGCAGAATCAATACTGCCGCCAGCAGGATGTGCAGGCGTTGCTTATCGCCCTTAACCAGATCCCTTCCATCATTTTGCGGTGCAAACAATGCATCCTTGAATGGTGTTACGCTTGTTTTGTACTCGCCCAGAATCGGACGGAAGTTCTTTGAAAGATAGCTGTCGATGGTTTTTGCTTTATTGTTGAGTGTCATGCCAGCGCGTAGCATGAAGAAAGCCTTACAACAACTAACCGTTGTAGTGGCATAATTATAATTGGGAAAACGATAACCTATCACCTGCGGATAGCGCTCCATACTAAGGATAATCTGCGTTTCGTTAGGTAGCACCGTATGATCCAAGTCTTTTACTACGGCACTTACGGTATAAACCAATGTACTATCAAAAGTTTCCTTGGCAAAGTCGCTTTCGCAATCGCCTATAATCTGCAACGACTCGCCAATCGGGTCTTTCGCGCCAAACAAGCGATGGGCCAGTCGCTCTGTAATCACACACTTATCGGGTGCATCAAGAGCCGTCAGTCTGTCGCCAGCCACCAACGGGAAGTCGAAGAACCGGAAGAATGTAGAGTCGGCCAGCATGATGATGCCATTCTCGTTATCAGCATCGGTCACCTCTTGCTGTCCATACTTTATTCTACCCTTCTGGCTCAACACGCAGCAGGTCTGTTCCACCTCTGGGCACATATCCTTGATGCCTTTCACGGCTTCGGGCCACATGGCAAAACCCTCCTGATGGCCCACCAGGTAAATACGATCGACATTTTTGTGCCACGAGTCGATACTGTACTGGCGCCAGGTGTAATCGCCCAGCAGGATGATAAACATCAACGACACAACAAGCCCTACCACATTGATTAATGTGTAGAGCTTGTTGCGTGATAGGAATCTGAAATAACTCTTCATTCGGTTTAAATGGTTTATTCGTTTTTAATGCTGTTGATGGGGTTCTCGGTGGCGGCGCGCCAGCTCTGGATGACAACCGTCAGCAGGGTAACGAGAGCGATGACAAGCAGAGCCAGTGGGAAGAGCCACCAGTAGATGGGCGTGCGCTCGGCAAACGACTGAAGCCACTGACGTCCTATGTAGTAAGCTATCGGAGCTGCAATGATGAAGCTGACA
>CADBVZ010000036.1 GCA_902798285.1 uncultured Prevotella sp.
GACGCTGCTTCTGTGTTTCTTCATGTTGACTTCAACATTCTTGACACCGGAACCAGTATCAGTCACCGCGCCTAACTCTGTGTCAGAGCTGAAGATTCCAGAGCAGGATGTCCTGAACATTCTGGTAACCCCAGAGGGCAAGGTATTCTGTGGTACGGAAAACAAGAACAACATGCAGGCTATGCTGGACGCCATGACCGACAAGTTTGGTGTACAGCTCAACGCCAACCAGGTTAAGCACTTCCGCGAGGATGCTATGGTCGGTGCTGCAATGTCTCAGCTCCCCAACTACCTCAATCTCGAGCCCGAGAAGATGAGTGAGGCTATCCAGAAGCTCGGTCTGCCGCTCGATAGTATCGACGGAGGCAAGAGCGAATTCCAGGAGTGGGTCACAGCGGCCCGCGATGTGAACCCCGACATCAAGCTCGCCATCAAGTGCGACTCTAAGACTCCATACTCAGCTATCAAGCTGTTGATGTCGGAACTTCAGGACATGAGCGAGAACCGTTTCCAGCTCATTACGAATCTCGATGTTAAACGTTTAAACGAGTAGTATTATGGCAAAGAAAAATCTATCCAAGCAGAAAAAGATGGATACCCGCGTGAACTTCACGCCGATGGTAGACATGATGATGCTTCTGATCACCTTCTTCATGCTGTGTACTACACTGGCCAAGCCGCAGGCTATGCAGCTGACCATGCCGTCAAACGATGACACGAAGAATCTGAGTGAGGAACAGAAGCAGGTTACAAAGGCTTCTCACACCATTACCCTTTATCTGGGCTCTAACGACAAGGTTTGGTATGTAGCTGGTCTGCCCAACTACGACGATCCATCTTGTGTAAAGGAGACCACCTATGGTAAGGAAGGTATTGAGAAAGTTCTTAACGAGCACACTACAGAGGAAGGTATCAACCCGATTGCCAAGATCAAGATGGCTAAGAAGGAGCTCGATGCCAAGAAGAACGAGTACAACTCGAAGATGACCGACGAGCAGTACCAGGAACAGCTCAAGAAGCTGAAGAAGGGTGAACTCCCCAACGGCGAGAAGGTTCCTACGATGACCGTCATCATCCGTCCTCTCAACACCGCTACGTATGAGAACATGGTAGCCGCTCTTGATGAGATGCTGATTAGCAACGTTGATAAGTACGTCATTGACAATGTCGACAAGATGAGCGACGAAGACAAGGAGCTCATTGCGAAGGCTGGTGTCAAGTGATTAACCCCTAAAAAGAAGAAAGAACTATGGCAAAAATAGATCTTATTGACAATGGCTGGGTTGACCTCGTGTTTGAGGGCAAAAACCAGGCTTACGGAGCTTATCAACTGCGCAAGAACACCGGTGCTCGTAACTTAAAGGCTATCATTACAATGTTCGTTGGTTTTGCCATCATCGCAGCCATCGTCATTGCAAAGGTGTCTATCGAAAACTATATTGCTTCACAGAACGCAGCCATCGAGGCCGACGTAGAGTTGGCTAGTCTGGCTGAGAAGAAGGAGGCAAAGGTTGAGAAGAAGGACGAACCCGAGGTTGAGAAGATTGAAGTAGAGCGTGTAAAGAGTTCTGTAGCATTCACCGTTCCTGAAATTAAGAAGGATAATGAGGTGAAGGAAGATCAGGAGATGAAGTCTCAGGAAGAACTTCAGGAAACCAATACCGCTATCGGTGCCTTCACTGTTGAGGGTAACGACGAGACTGGTGGTGAGGTGCTGAAGGCAAAGGAAGTAATTGCCGAGCCCGAGCCCCCGAAGGTTGAGGAATCCAAGGTATTCGACGTTGTAGAGGAAATGCCCCAGTTCCCTGGCGGTCCCTCAGCCCTGTTCGAGTATCTGTCTAAGAATATCAAGTATCCGGTAGTAGCCGAGGAGAACGGTGTACAGGGTCGTGTAATCGTAACCTTCGTTGTAGAGCGTGATGGTTCTATCACCGACGTAAAGGTTGTGAAGAGCGTTGACCCCTCACTCGACAAGGAGGCACAGCGCGTGGTTAAGTCCATGCCACACTGGATTCCTGGTAAGCAGAACGGTTCTGCAGTACGTGTAAAGTACACCGTACCTGTAACCTTCCGTCTGCAGTAAACGCTGATCAATCTGAAATGAACGCATTCAACAAATTCACAAAATTAGTTGGATTAACACTGATATTAGGCTTGTTCCCCGGATGTGGGAGCAAGCCTAATCCTGAATTGGAGGAAGCTTATCAGAAAGCCGCAGCTTACTTCGTAGCCGATGAGAGCTTCTACCCCATCCTCGATGAGGAACTTTATTATTTCACCAGTCAGACACTCGACTCCATCACCCCCGTTTACATCAACGAACAGGATGCAGTCAAGAAACTGATGAAACTTGAGACGTGGCTGGCCTTCACCACTCGTGACTTCACACAGAAGGAGCGTCAGAACCTGATCGACCGTAAGTACATGCCAAGAGCGATTCCCATCGCGTACGACGGTCTGGCCATCATTGTCAACAATGCAAACCCCGACACATGCATCACCATCAAGGACTTTGCCCGTGTACTCCGTGGTGAGATCGTCAACTGGAAAGACCTCGACCCACAATCAAAACTTGGCGAAATCGACGTGGTGTTCGACAATCCCCTGTCGAGTACCGTCCGCTGGTGTGTCGACTCCATCCTTGGAGGCAAGCAGTTCAGTGCCAAGAACATTGGTGCCGTACAGACGAGTGCCGCTGTGATCGACTATGTCGAGAAACACGAGAACTCACTCGGTATCATTGGCAGCAACTGGCTCAACGACAAGCGCGACACCACCAACGTTACCTTTAAGAAGAATATCACCGTGATGGGTGTCAGCAAGATGGACTCAGCCAAGAGTTACAACAGCTGGAAACCCTATCAGTACTATCTATACAACGGCAACTACCCCCTCCGCCGTACCATCTATGCCCTGCTCAACGATACGCGCAATGGCATTCCCTCGGGTTTCACCCATTTCATCCAGTTGCCCAAGGGACAGAAGATTATCCTCCGCTATGGATTACTGCCCCGCACTGCAAATATGAACGTGCGCGACGTCATCGTGAACACAAAGTAGAGCGCTTTTTTAAACCAAACGAAGAATCTAACGTCAAACAGATAACAAGAGAGAGATAGCAAAATAAAGTATAACTTAAAAACAAAAAGAATTATGAAAGCAATCAAATATCTAGTAATGGGTGTGATGCTGGCAGGTTTCAGCGCCACCGCAAATGCACAGGAAGCAGAGCTCAATGCAGCTCTCGAAGGAATTAAGTCAAAGGCTCCTAATGTAGCCGAGTTAGCAAAAGTAGCTTATAAGAAGAACAAGAAAGACGCCGAGGCTCTTGTTAAGATCGGTCGTGCCTTCTATGAGCAAAAGGACACTGCCAATGCAGCCCAGTTCGCACGTTATGCCAACGAGGCCGGCAAGCCCAAGTATCAGTATGCTCCTGCTTATCTGCTCCTTGGTGACATCGAGTCAGCCTATGGTACCGATGGTGGTAAGGCCGCTGGCTACTACAACCAGGCTATCAACTTCGATCCGAAGAACCCCGAGGGTTACAAGAAGTGGGCTATGGTTTATCGTAAGATCAGCCCCTCTCAGGCAGCCAAGAAGCTGGATGATATGAAGGTAAACTGCCCCAATGAGGATGTAGATGCCGTCAAGGCTCATATCTACATGCTGGCTGGCGATGAGAAGCAGGCTTACGAGAACTACAAGAAGGCAGACATCAACAAACTCGATAAGCTCGGACTCAACGAGTTCGTACGCTGCTCATACTTCACTGGTAAGTTCGAGGATGCCCTCCGTGCCGCAGAGGCTGGTATCAAGCTCGAGCCACGCAACCCGACATTCAACCGTCTGGCCATGTTCGCCAACTATGAGTTGAAGAAGTACGACGAAGCTAAGGCTTACATCATCAAGTACTTCAACGAGACCGATAGCGCCAAGTTCTCTGAGTACGACCACTTCTACACAGCTCTGATCTATCAGGCTCTCGAAGATAAGGCCAATATGTATGCAGAGTACGACAAGGCTCTCGAGCTGGTTAACGACTCATCTATGATCAAGCGTTGGGCTATCCTGAAGAGTGTATCCGACTCTTATCTGAAGGATCAGGAGTTCGAGAAGGCCATCAAATACTACAACGACTACCTCGGCTGCAAGCCCGATGTAAACTTCGACGATCAGGAAGGTCTTGCCAACATCTACTCTAAGTATGGTGATGCCGATCCTACCAAGAAGGCAGAGATGATCCAGAAAGCTGTTGATCTGTTCCGTGCCGCTGGTGAGAAGTTCCCCATCCAGCAGGTATATGCCACCTATATGGCTGCTAACAACGTAAACAAGCTCGATGACAACATGAAGAACTCTCTGGCTAAGCCCGACTATCTGAAGCTGATCAGTCTGCTGAGCTCAAAGGCCGATCGTACCAAGGGAGAGGACACCATGCTGAAGACAGCTTACCACTATATGATGTTCAACTCATACATCAACAAGAAGGTAGCCGATGCTAAGGACTTTGCTGATAAGATCCTCGCAATCGATCCCGAGTACAAGCCCGCCCTCGAAATCAAGAACCTGAAGTAATTCAAGTTTATCAATACTTACAAGAGGCGCTTCCTACTGGAAACGCCTCTTGATTTTTTCTATCCCCTCACGCGTACATCATTATTATAATAGATGTTAGTTATTAGAAACAAGTAGTTCCAAGATTTGTTCCAATATCTGGCACAACTTGTTTCAATAGTCGGAACACAGTGTGCCAAACGTTGAAACAATGTGTTTCGACTATTTAAACAATCCGAAGGGAACTATTAAAGACTGCCGAGTAAAGTCGGACTTTAGTCCGAGTAAACCTAGACTTTACTCGGAGTAAACCTCTACGAAGGCATTGACTACGAGAAAGACAAAAGATTTCCTGAAACGTATTAATATATAATATACGAGCAAGGGAGAAGGAATAAGAAAAGAGGCGCTTCCGTGGGGAAACGCCTCTTAGAGGTTTGTTATGTCCTTAGTAGATTAGGGAAGGCTGATAGCCTCAGAAGGACAAACACTTGCGCATGTGCCGCACTCTGTGCAAGCATCAGCATCGATCACGTAGCGCTCTGCACCCTCAGAGATAGCCTCAACGGGGCACTCACCAGCACATGTACCACAAGAAATGCAATCTTCACCAATTACGTATGCCATAATTCTTATAAATTAAAGTTGTTAATACTGTTAATACTCACTTATGATGATGCAAAGGTACAATATTTTTCGAAATATACCAAACTTTAGGTATGCTTTTTTAATAATTTATACGATGTCGAAATAATAAAAGGGCCTTTTCTGCGTTATTTTAAGCGTATGATGAAGGGCAGATTATTGACCGTGGTTTTGCTTCTCTGGACAGCGCTCAGCTGCCCAGCGCAGAAGCGTGTGGTGCAGTATAAGCCTTACATCGACCTGCGCCCCATGCACTTCGGCATACTCGTGGGTATGAACATGCAGGATATAGAGTTCGAGAATGTGGGGCCTCAGACGATCACCCTCGACGATGGAACCACGCAAGAGCAAACGATTGTTTGCGATGCTGACCGATGGAACACAGGATTCTCAGTAGGCGTGCTGGCCGACCTGAGACTATCGAACCATCTGAACCTGAGGTTCTCGCCCACCATGCACTTCGGCGCCAAGCACCTGATGTTCCACAACCTGACGAGTCTCGACCAACAGGGCAAACCCAAAGAGGAGCGCCAGGATATGAAGAACACCTACGTATCGTTCCCCATCGACCTGAAGTTCAGTGCTGAACGTTGGAATAACTATCGTCCGTACATGATGGCTGGCGTGAACCCTATGCTTAACCTGACGAGTAAGAACCAGGACTTTGTACAACTGAAACGAAGCGACCTGTTTCTGGAGGTAGGACTGGGGTGTGATTTCTACCTACCTTTCTTCAAACTGATACCAGAACTGAAGTTCTGCTACAGTCTGAGCGACGCCATCGACCATAAGCATGCCAACGAGTTGAAGGATGCGAACAAGCGTATATACACAAATGCTGTGACCAGTGGCCACAGCAAAATGATAGTTCTAACGTTTTATTTCGAATAGTTATTTCTCCAGATCCAGAATGAGCTTGCCGATAAACACACCATGCTTTCCGTTCTGATCCACAGGAATCATCTTTCCATTCTTGTTAGGAGCATACTCAAGTGTAGACATATAAGTATGGGTATGTCCACCCAGCACAAGATCACAGCCTTCAGTCAGTTTGATGAATTTCTCATCGGGATAGTCTGACACGGCCCATCCCAGGTGAGAAACACAGATCACGAGATCGCACTTCTCCTTTTTACGAAGGATATCGATGTACTTCTGAGCCGTTTCAGCAGGATCGAGATAGGTAATACCCTCACAGTTGCCATCGAAAACGAGGCCCTTCATCTTCGGAGCCAGCGCGAAAACACCAATCTTCACATCACCACGCTTGATAGTGATATAAGGCTTCACAAGACCTTCGAGCACAGTACCTGTACAATCATAGTTTGAGCACACCACAGGGAAGTTGGCCATACGGAAGATTCGGGCCATATTCTCCATACCGAAGTCGAACTCGTGGTTACCGATGGTGGTACACTCGTAGCCCATCTGGTTCATCAGGCCAATCTCTACCTCACCCTTAAAGAGCGTGTAATAGCCAGAACCCTGGCAGAAGTCGCCAGAGTCGAAGAGCAACAAATCAGGATTCTGCTTGCGCTCTTCCTTGATCATATTGATACGACGCAGGAATCCACCACGACCAGCCAGATCCTTGTTGTCGAGATTCACGTTCAGGGGCATAATCGCGGAATGGGTATCGTTGGTATGAAGTATAACAAGCTGCTTATGCTTCTTGGCATCAACGGTGAGCACTGAAAGCAGTGCCATCAATATAATAAGGTGTATACGTTTCATAATTATTGTACTTTAATTCGTCCTTCAACTTGTGCATCAACCACGATACCCTTAGCATGCATATCGCGGAAGTAGTTCATAATGAGATAGCGGGTATTGTTGCTGGCATCCTGAGGAGCAACCGTATTTGTTCCCTCTCGGAGGGCAGGCATACCATCGTTGCCTTCGAGCAGGTAATTGATAGTAGCAATGCGATACTCTGCCTTGGGATCGATCTCCTGACCATGCAGACGGGCAGAGATGAGCTCATTAGGTTCACCCTTCTTGATGACGAGTTCCACACCTTTGCTCACGCCCTCGCCTCCTCTTTTAGCAATCTGCTGGAAGAGTTTCATCACCTTGTCGCCTGTAAGAGTTGTAAAGCAGATTTTGTTCTCAAAGGGTGCCACGTCTAATATGTCGCCATAGGTAACGTCGCCCTTCGTCAGGTCGGCACGAATACCACCCATATTATAGATGGCAAGTACGGGAGTCTCGTTATAATCCTTGGCGGCCCAGATCAGGATGTCGGACACCAGGTTCGAGAGATCGCTCTCAGGGCGCTGGGGGTGCATGTTATGGGCTATCTGTCCCATAATGGGGCCCATGATGGAGTCATTCACCCGTTTAAATGGTTCAAGGTACTTTGCAGCCGCCTCATCGGGGTTCTGATCAAAACGACTGTCAACAATGATACGTGAACGTTCTACACCGACAAGTTGGTAGTGCTTAGGAGCGCACGAAACCATCAGCATAGATGCCACAACACAATGAATTAGTTGTCTTTTCTTCATGATTTTTAAATTTATTGGTGCAAAGGTACAAAAAATATCCGAAATATTTGTTTGTTTTCCTAAATATTTGTACCTTTGCACCCGCTTTTCGGCGTAATCGCTGGCAGGAAGTATCGAGAGGCCTGTTATGTTGCGTTGGAACGATACAACAAATTTAATTATTAAATAAAGAAATGGATTTAATTAAAGTTGCTGAAGAAGCATTTGCAACCGGCAAGAAGTTCCCAGAGTTCAAGGCTGGTGACACAATCACTGTCGCTTACAAAATTATCGAGGGTTCAAAGGAGCGTATCCAGCTCTATCGTGGTGTTGTGATTAAGATTGCAGGTCACGGTGACAAGAAGCGCTTCACTGTACGTAAGATGTCAGGCACCGTTGGTGTAGAGCGTATCTTCCCCATCGAGTCTCCGAACATTCAGAGCATCGAGATCAACAAGGTAGGTAAGGTTCGCCGCGCTAAGCTTTACTATCTGCGCAAGCTCACTGGTAAGGCTGCCCGTATTAAGGAGAAGCGCCACAACGTTGGTGAAGATTTCCTTCTCCACAGCCTCCAAGAGTTTTTTAAGGGCTAAACGTTTCTTCTCCATAACTTACTATTAATTTTGGTGCAAAATTAATAATAAATTGAGAATTAAGAAATAAGAATTAAGAGTTTTTTTGTACCTTTATCAATTTCATTGATGAAATTAGGCTGCAATTCGGAAAAGTTCAAATAAAAATTTGGCTTTTCGCTCATTTTGCACTAATTTTGCAGCAAAATTCAGAAAATCCATCATAAAATGAAAGAATTAGCACTCAAGTACGGATGTAATCCCAACCAGAAACCCTCACGCATCTTCATGACGGAGGGAGAGTTACCCATCGAAGTGATTAACGGTCGTCCTGGATATATCAACTTCCTCGACGCATTCAACGCCTGGCAACTTGTGAAGGAGTTGAAGGCTGCCACTGGTCTGCCTGCAGCAGCATCGTTCAAGCACGTAAGCCCTGCTGGTGCCGCAGTAGGTCTGCCCCTCTCTGACACTTTGAAGAAAATCTACTTTGTAGACGATGTGAAGGATCTCGACGCTTCGCCCATCGCTTGTGCCTACGCCAGAGCCCGTGGTGCCGACCGTATGTCGAGCTATGGTGATTTCGTGGCTCTCTCAGATACCTGCGACGCTACCACCGCTAAGTTGCTGAAGCGCGAGGTGAGCGACGGTGTGATTGCCCCCGACTATACTCCTGAGGCTATCGAGATTCTGAAGGACAAGCGTAAGGGAACCTATAATGTGATTAAGATTGACCCCACCTACGTGCCTGAGCCCATTGAGCGTAAGCAGGTATTTGGCATTACCTTCGAACAGGGTCGTAACGAGATCAAGCTCGACGACGATGCCCTCTTCGAGAACATGCCTACACAGAACAAGACTTTTACTCCTGAGGCCAAGCGCGATCTGATTATCGCCCTGATTACCCTGAAGTATACGCAGAGTAACTCTGTATGTTACGTAAAGGACGGACAGGCCATCGGTATCGGTGCTGGTCAGCAGAGTCGTATCCACTGCACCCGTCTGGCTGGTAACAAGGCCGACATCTGGTGGTTGCGCCAGCATCCGAAGGTGATGAACTTGCCTTTCATCGATAATATCCGTCGTGCTGATCGCGATAACACCATCGACGTGTACATCTCAGAGGATCACGACGACGTGCTGCGTGATGGCACCTGGCAGATGTTCTTTAAGGAGAAGCCTGAGGTACTGACGATGGAGGAAAAGAAGGCCTGGATTGCTCAGAACACCAAGGTGGCTCTGGGTAGTGATGCATTCTTCCCCTTTGGCGACAATATCGAGCGTGCCCACAAGAGTGGCGTAGAGTTTATTGCCCAGGCCGGTGGCTCAGTTCGCGATGACAACGTGATCGAAACCTGCGACAAGTATGGTATCGCCATGGCATTTACTGGCGTTCGCTTGTTCCATCATTAAATTTTTGATTTAATGGACGATTTTCAGAACATCCTCGAAAACGGCATCAACTTCGGACGTGGAGGTGATAAGCCAAAGGATACCGGCAAGGTGAAGACCAAAGCCAAGAAGAAGCAGTATATTACTGGTGCTCATGGTAGTGGTTCTGCCCGACAGAAAGCCAAATATCGTGAACAGCGTGCCAACAGGCACAAGCATTAAAATAGAAATCCCTCGCCAAAAAGCGAGGGATTCTTTTTATTCTTCTTTATCATCTGAGAGTTCAACCAGCCTGTCAATGGCACTGTTTATCTTATCCACGTTCTCCGTGATGCGTTGATGCATGTCCTGACGTTCTTTCTCCGTGGGATTGAAGTCGGGACTACTCAATACTTGCGAGAAACCTGCCACGACATTCAGTGGTGTGCGTAGCTCACGTCCTATTCCACTAATTATGCGAGACTTCATACGTGAGCCCTCCTCAGCCTTTTCCAAAGCGTCTTTAAGTTCTTTGTTCTTCACCCATATCTTTCGTACCAAGCGACGGCGGCCCATGATATAAACAATCAGGAATATAAGAACCAAAATGATAAACCAGTTAGTCATACGCTTAACAAGCTTTTTGTTTATTGCGGCCTCCTCCTGACTCAGAACCAGTTGGCGCTCTGTGGTCAACTCATCAAAATTGGCATTCTGCGTGATACTGAACACTGAGTCGAGATCGCTATATAATCTACTCATGGCCTCGAAAGTATTGTTCATATCACCCGACAACCCATATATACGAACTACAGTCAGTGCGCTGTCCACGTTTACTTTCCCATTCTTTACGAGATCAAGTGCCTCGTTATACTTTCCATCGTAAGCCGCCTTGGCTACCTCCATAATCTGGTCGTAGCGGTGATTGAAATCCGGATCATTCTGGTTTTTCAGATAGTCATAACGTTCATAGAGAAGATTGAATTCCTTGGGATCGGCGTTAGACAGGAATGTAACGAAGGCTTTGTAGGCAATCGACAACGATAGGAACTCTATATTGTCAGCCTTCTTAGCCATCTGAATCGCCTTGTCGGCATAGTCGAGTGCTTTTTTCGGATCCTTCAGGTTCAGCAGGTCAGCCAGATGAAGATAGGTTGTCATCGAGAACTTCGGATCACGATCGCCTACTTCCTCAAGGGCCTGCAGATAATATTTCCTGGCCTTCGGCCCATCGAAACTTGCACGATATACATCGCCGAAGAGGCCCGTGGCCAGATAATAATACTCGCTATCACCATTCTTGCGCATGACTTCATCCAACTCCTTGGCCGTCTTCATGGCCCTATAGTTATGCTGATGACGCACATCGTAGAAACCTTCGTTACACTTGATCTTGTAAAAGTCCGTCTTACGGTTATTAGCAAGTAGGTATCCCTCATACTCGTGAGCCAGTTGATAGAATTCCTCCTCAGAATCCTGTTCATAGAGTTCACGGAACTGACGGAACATCTCCAACATCTTTTCCTCCGCCTCTGTATAGGCGGAAACAACAGAAGGACTCAGCAAGAAGAGCAGAGCCAGAAGGCAAATACGTGTATAATGTTTCAAAATCTTACGGTTTTTATTAATTCGGGTGCAAAAGTACAACCTTTCATCGGATTCTGCAAGCATTTTGCAAAAAAACAACTAGATTTCTTGGAATCAACACGAAAAAAGACTAACTTTGCAGACAAAAGAAGACAAACAACTACAAATAATGAAACGAATCAGACTATTTTTAGCCACAGCACTGATGCTTTGCTCATCCGCTGTCCATGCCCAGAAGTATGTGGGAGGCGACCTTTCCGTGCTCTTGAAATATGAGGAGCAGAACGCCACCTATATGGATAAGGACGGAAAAGCCATATCCGACGTATTAACCTTCGTGAAGCAACAAGGATGGAACACCATTCGAGTGCGTCTGTTCGACGATCCATCGAAGGATACTGACAAGAACGTATGTCAGGATATCAAATATGTGAAAAAACTCGGCAAGCGCATCAAGGACGCAGGACTGAAGTTCATGCTGGACATCCACTATTCCGATACATGGGCTGACCCAGGACAACAGATTATCCCCTATGCCTGGTCCATCTGGAGTTGGAATCCTGAAGAATCGGTCTATATATACACCAAGCAATGGCTGATGGAGCTTGTGGAAGCAGGAGCCGCCCCCGACTTCATCCAGACGGGCAATGAGATCAGTTTCGGCATGCTGTGGGGATTCGTCAACGACGACAAATTCGAAGAATGGGATCAATTGGGAGGCCATCTTGAAGCCACCTCAGACTGGAAAGACTATACCGACAAGCACTGGGATAACTTCTCAAAGATGCTAAAGGCAGCAGGCAAGGCCTGTCGGGAGGAGTGTCCTGAGGCGAAAATCATCATCCATACGGAACAATGCGCCAACAACCCCACACTCGATGTGGCTTTCTTCAAACACATCCAACAGTACGAGATTGACTACGACATCATTGGCACATCGTACTATCCCTATTTCAAGGGGCCACTCTCTAAATTCGATGAGGGACTCACACAACTTGAGACCAATTTCCCTGACAAGGAGATACAACTTGTAGAGACTGGCTATCCCTCGAAATGGGCCGTCGGCGGGACTACCTACGACTACACTGACACTTACCCCTACTCCCACGAAGGACAGCGCAAATTTACGGAAGACCTGATTGCCACGCTGAACAAACATCCGCAGGTGAATGGTCTTTCCTGGTGGTATGCCGAGGCCAATGCCAAAGGTTGCACGGGAGACCTGAAGGAAGGCTGGTATAACGCCTCGCTCTTCGACAACGAGACGGGTCGTGCCCTGCCTGCTCTCTACGAACTGAAGAACTATAATGACGGAAGTACCAATATACCTATGATTAATAAGGAGGATTCTGATGAAACCTGGTACAGCCTTGATGGGCGAAAACTCCCAGACACGCCTAAAAAAAAAGGCATCTACGTGAATAATAACCAGAAAAAGATAATAGCCCGCTGATTGGCGGGCTATTATCTTTCCTATTTAGAAGTTCAAGTCTTTGCCTCGATAGAACTCCAAGAGTGCGTGTTGGTAAAGGTTCTCATAACGGGCCTGAACCAAGTCGGACTCGGCCTTCAGGTAGTTGTTCTTCGACTCGTTGAACTCTGTAATGGTAGCCTTGCCGTTCTCGTACTTGGCCTGCACCAGCTGGAAGGCATCCTTCGAACTCTGTACAGCCTCAGCAGAACTCTTTTCCTTGGTCTGGGCATTCAGGGCATTATAGTACACCTGCTGGATTTCCTTGTAGAGTGTCTTCTTGGTGTTCTCGAGTTGCAACTGCTGTGTCTCCTGCTCAATGCGGGCATTACGGATATTGTTGCGCGTCTGGAAACGGTTGAAGATGGGCACACTCAGATTAAGACCGATATACTGCGAGAAATTATTCTCAAGTTGTTTACCAAGTGCATCGTGAGGGAAGCCTGATGTGGTGTAATAGTTCGTTCCAAGACCAGCAGAGAACGACAGCGAGGGATAGTTGGCTGCCTGTTGGATCTTGATATTATGGTCGGTACCTTTCAGCTTCAACTGTTGGGAGAGGATCTCCGGCTTCACACCAAGGGCCTCGGCATAAACAGCATCAGGTCCTATCAGCCCCATGTTAGCTAAGACATCGAGGCTTTCCGATGAAGGACGCACTATCGAGAATCCATCAGGACTAGGAAGTTCGAGCAACTGAGTAAGATCAAGGATGGCCAGACGACAATTATTGTCAGCCTGTGTTGCCGTGAGTCGGCTATTGGCCAGTGTAGACTTCTGGGAAGAGAGTTCTGCCTCGGAAGCCTTGCCATTATTAACGAAAGCCTGAAGACGAGCCACCTGAGCAGAGTCGATCTCTATCTGGCGATGGGCCACATCGGCAATCTCCATATCGTAGAGGATCTGTACATAAGCCTTGGCCACCTGCATACGGATATCGTTCTTAGCCTTCTCCAGATCGGCTGTGGCTGCCTCAAGGTTCAACTGGCTCAGCTTAATCTGGTTAGGAATCTGGAAGCCCGTAAAGATGGGCACGCTCGTAGAGAGCTGCAACGATGTATTACTAGTGTTGGTATTGGTGTAAGTATTCTCTGCGGTCAGACCACGTCCGAACGAGAAGTTCTGTCCGAGACTTCCACTCAGATCTGGAAGTCGCGAGTTCTTAGCCGTGGAGAGCTGAAGCTCCTTCTGGCGACACTGGTTCTGCTGCTGCTTGATGCTGATGTTATGCTCTACAGCATAGTCACAACACTCGCGCAGGCTCCACTCCTTTTGCGCACTTGCTGTGCTAAAGGACAGAGGAAGAACGATGAATGATAAAATATACTTTTTCATATTCGCTTAGTCATTATCTTCTGCTACGATCTCTGGGCCACGTACCTTATCCTTGGCAGTAACACCCTTCTTAATCTCAATATTCACACCGTCAGAGAGACCTGTCTCCACATAAGTACGATCGTAGGTCTTATTCTTACCCTCGCCCTTGATGATATATACAAAGGTACTATCACCACTGAACTCGATGGCACTCTCAGGAATGCTAAGCACCTTATCTGCTCTGGCCAGCACGATCTCGGCGTTGGCACTATAGCCGGCACGGATCTTGCTGCCCTCAGAGAGCTTCACGGCTGCCTTGATCTCAAACTGGTTAGCACCATTCGACTCTACGGCCTTCGGCGAGATATACTCAAGGGCTGCATCGAAACTCAGATCCTGCAGGGCGCCGATTGTGATCTTCATGTTCATACCATACACCAGTTGTCCCACTTCGGTCTCGTCGATGTTACCACGGAAGATGAGGTCGTTCATATTGGCAACGGTGGCAATCGTCGTACCATCGTTGAAGGTATTCGACAGGATGACCGAGTTACCCACCTTTACAGGGATATCGAGGATGATGCCGCTGATGGTAGAGCGGATGAGGGTAGAAGAAGCAGAGGCATTCGACTTCGACACACCGTCGCGCACCACCTGGAGCGCATCTTCAGCAGCCACTTTCTCGTGCTTGGCCTGATCCAGCGCCTGTTTGCTCTTGTCGAACTCATCGGCAGAGACGAGTTTCTGGTTATAGAGGTTCTCCTCGCGCTGGAAGTCGACCTGAGCCTGTTTCAGGTTGATCTCTGACAGGCGTACACGCATCTCGGCAGAGCTCAGCTGCCCCATGTCGGGGATCACCTTCACCTTGGCAATCACATCGCCAGCATTCACACGGTCGCCTGGTTCTTTGTAAAGCTCCGAAATGATTCCCGAAATCTGAGGTTTCACGTTGACCTCGTTACGAGGCTCAATCTTACCTGTAATGATAGTCGTTTTCTGGATACTGTCCAGTTTCGGAGTAAACTCGTTGTAGACCACTTCCTTCGGTTGGCTCTTCTGCCACAGGAAAACGAATGTCCCGATGAAAATCAGTGCGATAATCGCTGCGATAATCAATTTGCTGTACTTCTTCATAATTATTTCATTTTTATATTATCCAATTTTCTCATTTTCTAATTTTTACATTTTCCTTACTCGTCCCTCATAGCGTCAACCGGTTTAATGCTCATGGCTCTTGCCGCTGGGGCGAGGCCAGCCAGTACACCAAGCGCGCTGACTATGACGGCACAGAAGATGGCCGTCCAGAAACTGACCTGGAAATGCGTCTCGATGATGCCGTCCTCCGTATTATACATCTCCAGCATCTGGAGTATCATCACACCGAAGAGGATGCCGCTCATACCCGCCACCAGTGTCAGCACGATACTCTCGGAGATAATCTGCGACAGGATCATCTTGGGGGTGGCTCCGATGGCGCGGCGGATACCGATCTCGGTGGTGCGCTCACGGACGGTGACCATCATGATGTTCGACACACCGATGGCGCCTGCCAGGAGGGTTCCCAGACCAACCAGCCAGATGAGGATGTTGACACCCTTGAAGAGGTTGTTGATCATCTGGAACATCAATTCGGAATTAAACACGAACATGCCCTGTTCATCAGTAGGATCCACATAGTGGGCTCTGGCAATCGTCTCTCGGATGCGTGGCGTGATTTCCGACATCATCACACCCTGACGGCCTGTGGCTGCGATGACATCAATCTCGTTGCCACGATTAAAGGCTGCCTGCATCATCGTGATGGGGATGGTGACTTTTTCTTCCGTGCGTCCACCAATATTTATATTACCAGAGCTATAGTCGACACCCACCACTTCGTAATAGGTAGAGTCGATGCGAATCTTCTTGCCGCAGGGGTCACCACCCTCCTTGAAAAGGTCCTTATATACCTTCTTTCCGATGACACACACCTTACGATGCTCCTTGATGTCCATCTCGTTGAGATAACGTCCGTAATACATCTTCGGTGCTATGATCTCGACGATTTCTGGCACAGTACCCTGTATTCTCGGTGTAGTTTTCTGATCGCCGTAATAGGCCGTGTTGCCGCCTCGCCAACTTGAGAACAAGATGGGCGCAGCTGCATTCAGTTCAGGCACTTTCTGCTTCAGACGATCGATATCCTTATACTCCATCGCCCACCAGCGACCCTTACGGAAACCTTTATAGGGCTTTGTGGTCTGTTCGGCTCCTATAATCACCGCATTCTGAGCGAAGCCCTCGAAGTTCTTGTCGAGTTTCTCCTTCAGTCCTTTACCGCCTCCCATCAACGCCACAAGCATGAAGACGCCCCAGAACACACCGAATCCAGTGAGGAACGAACGCGACTTGTTGCGAGTCAGCGTGTCGATGATTTCTCTGTATGTATCAATATCTATTCTCATAATCTTATTCAGCTCTTAATGCCTCGATGGGGCGGATTCTTGATGCCTTATAGGCAGGGATGAGTCCTGCTATGGTGCCTGCGATGACCATCACCATCGTGGCCTCGAAGCAGACATCCAGTCCTACAGTAGGATTGACAAACAGGGTGATCTTCTCTACGCCCAGGTTGGTTACCTCATGACCCAGTGTGGCAGCATACCCACGTAACCGAAGAAAGTGGTGATAATCACGCTCTCTGTGATAATCAGTTTCAGGATGCCCCAGGGTTTGGCGCCGATGGCCTTACGGATACCGAACTCATGGGTGCGCTCCTTCACAGTAATGAGCATGATGTTGCTGACACCCACGATACCTGACAGTAGTGTGAGCAAGCCTACCACCCAGAGGAACGTGTGGATGATGGAGAGACCCTGTTCCATCTGCATGCTCTGCGTATAGCCATTCCATATCCAGATGCTTCGCTCGTCATCAGGATGTGCCTGATGGTTCGCATTCAGACGGCGACGATAGTCTTTCTCGAAGGCCTCGTTGGCTTCCTCCGTCGTCAATCCGTGGAAGGTGAACTCAATGTTTCCAATACTGGGGTTATTGGCACCAAAGATGCCTTTGATCGTTGAATAGGCTGAATAGGCATTGCCTTCACCATCACCAGGATTCTTATAGATACCAACCACCTTGAACGAGAAATCGCCAACCTTCACGTTTTTTCCTAGCATGGCCTTATAGTCTCTGGGCTCCAGTTCTTTGGCCTGTTTGTCGTTCAGCACCAGCACCTTGCGCTTCTCTCTCTGGTCGATGTCGTTGACAAATCGCCCACAGATCAGCCTCTGCTTCACGATCTTCGTATGAACGGGATAGACACCAGCGATCTGCATACTCATGTATTGCTCGCCATGGGTAACCGTCGTATTGAAATAGTAACAGGCTCCCACCTCGTCGATGTTGTTCTTGAATTCCGATTCGCTGGCTTCGATGTCGCGCTTGTTCAGTTGGATATAACGCCCTTCGCTCAAGCCTTGGTAGGCTTTCGAGGTCTGACCGCCATACGCCTCCATGGAGTTGGTCAGAAAATCGCCCGTCATCTTCATGGTGGCGTTGATGAGTCCGTTGCCCGCACCCAACAGCACAATGAGCATAAAGATACCCCACGCCACAGCAAACCCTGTGAGCGTCGTACGGAGTTTATTACGCCGTGCCGTCTGCCATATTTCAGTTATTATATCATGCATATTCTTGTTCTTTTGGCACGGATTCCTATTTCATCATTCCATTCATTCCGAAGGGCGAGGCATCGTGATTCAGATTCTCCTCGATTTCTCCGATGATGCCGTCCTTGATGTGAACGATCTTGTTTGTCTCATTCGCCACACCGCTTTCGTGAGTCACCACGACGATGGTCATGCCCTCGTCCTGGTTCAGTTGCTTGAGCAGCTGCATCACCTCCACAGAGGTCTTCGAGTCGAGTGCGCCCGTAGGCTCGTCGGCCAGGATGATCTGCGGACGGGTGATGAGTGCTCTGGCAATTGCCACGCGTTGTTTCTGTCCTCCCGACAGTTCATTAGGGTAATGCTCTGCCCAATCCCGTAGTCCGAGACGCTCCAGATACTCCAGAGCCATCTGATGACGCTTCTTGCGCGACACTCCCTGATAAAATAATGGCAACTCAACGTTTTCCACGGCGGTCTTAAAAGAGATGAGATTAAACGACTGGAAAATAAAACCTATCATCTTGTTACGATACTCGGCTGCCTTCGTCTCTGAGAGGTTCAAGATGGGGACGCCTGCCAGTTCGTAGGTGCCCGAGTCGTAGTTGTCGAGAATACCTAATATATTCAATAAGGTACTCTTACCAGAGCCCGAAGCACCCATGATGGATACGAACTCACCTTTAGCGATGTCGAGCGAGATGCCCTTCAGCACATGCAGTGGCTGCGCTCCCTGATAGGTCTTGTTGATGTCTTGTAAATGTATCATTCTAATACAATCTATTTACCTTAGTTTAACTTAGTTCTGTCTGTTTGACGCCAAATACCATCGAAAAGTTTCATACTATTGAAGAAAACTACTATTCTTTAACATTCTGTAAGCTTTTGTAGGCTTCTTCAACATCTTCAATGGTGATGTCGAGCAGCTGCATCTGACGGAACAGCTCTGGCAGACGCTCCTTCATAAACTCCTGCTTACGGGCTTTGAGGATCTGCTTCTTCGCACCTTTCGTCACGAAGTAGCCCAGACCACGCTTGTTGTAGATAATCTCCTCACGCGCCAGTTGCTCGTAGGCCTTGACGGCTGTGTTGGTATCACGGACTGACGGGATATGGTCATCGTCCTTATATACCCCAGAGAGAATCTCGTCGCACAGACGATCGGCTATCTGGATATATATCGCTTTATCATTAGTAAAAATCATACGTTCAACCATTTATTGTTAATAACCTGCATACGGGTAAAGAACTTGTACGAGAGCCAGTAGTGGATCACAACCAGTGCCCAACAACCGATGATAAACGACCAATACAGAAGGGCATTGGTTACTTCGCCATTATTGACGATAGAGATACTCTTGTCCTCCATTCCAAACCATACGACAACCCATTCAACAACCTTGAAGAGTACGACAAAGTACAACATAACCGATACACTCGTCAGGATAATATGCTGTTTACGGAACAGCGAACCTCCCAAGATAAAGAGCGACTGGATATACAGGCAGACGGTAAAAAGGCTGAATAGGAATAGAGACAGATTTTTTTCCACATTGAAGATCTCAGCCACCAGCGATACACTCCACATCATGACACGACCATCCATTACATCCACCAACACACGGATAGCGTCGGCTATCAGGATAGAGAGGATAGTACCTACAGCCACCAACAGCACATTATGAACCAGACATACGATATATTTCTCGAGGTTCGACACCGGCCACAGGAAATAGGCCGAGCGCTGGGGTGTTTTCTTCAGATGCCAGAAGAGCAGGCAGGCACCGAACAGCATAGCGAGACAGAAGAAGATGACATCGAAGACAACGACACTTTGTAAAAGCATACTGTAATTACTGGCCATAGTTGCCTCACCGAACTTCTGCAAAGCATCATCATAACTCAATCCGTTAAAAGCTGCCTTTCTAGTGATGAAGATGTTTACGAAGGACAATACAATGATATAAATGGCGAACACACGATACCAGTCCTTGCGGGAAACAATGAACTGGCACTTCAGAGCCTGACCGAATCGGGTGATATTAAATGTACTCATTTTGACTGCGTTTTAAAGTTAAACAATAGTTCCAGATTCACCTGTGTCTCTGCGTCGTCCTCCTTACGCTCGGCAATCACTGCATTACCTTGCAGCGAAGGCTCTGCATAGAGCACCGTCTCGTCCATCTCCTGCGGACTGCGATACTCAAACACATACTGATCGGTAATCTCCTGAACCGATGCATTCAGCAATACACTGTGCTGATCGAGAATCAGAATATGATCCAGCATCTGTTCCACATCATGCACCTGATGGGTTGAGATCGTCACCATACGCTCCTCGGTCATGTTCTGTGCAATCACCTTGCGGAACTGACTCTTCGAGGGGATGTCAAGTCCGTTGGTAGGTTCGTCCATCAACAAATACTTCGTGTTCGTAGCCAATGCGAACGACATGTAGGCCTTCTTCTTCTGACCCATCGAAAGTTCACCGAGATGAACATCGGTGGTGAGTTCGAAGTCTCTCAGACAATTCTCTAATACCTCCTGTGAATATTTGGGGTAGAAAGGCTTATAGATATCCACATACTCCGACAGACGCATCGAAGGCAACTCGAACTCCTCAGTTACGAGGAATATCTCGCGTAGAATCTCCGGTTCCCTCTTGTAAGCATCAACATCATCACACTTTACACTTCCCTTCATGGGTCTCAGGAGTCCTGAGAGCAGATACAATAGGGTTGACTTGCCAGTACCATTCTTGCCCAACAAGCCATAAATCTTATTTTCCTCCAGTTTCAAACTGAAGTCATCGAACACCAGACGTTTTCCTCCGGCATACTTAAAACTGATGTTTTGTACTTCTATCATAACCGTTATTAATTATTATCTTTACCTCTGTATTAGTGTACTACTTCAATAGTACACTGCAAAAGTAGAATAATTATCAATATGCTCCAAACAATTAAGCTAAAATCTTTCATTTCTTAACACACTTTAAACATTCGTCCTCGCGTGTACATTATTTTATAATAAGATTAAAAATCAATAAAACTTCTTGGGTGTATTTGGTACATTCAATAATAATCACTAACTTTGCTGCATCATTTCTAACCAACTTCAACTATTCAAATGAAAAGTAGATTAATTCTGATTGCGATGACGATGATGCTGGGAACAACTACGTTTGCCCAGCCCAAGTATCCGTATCTGGATACCAAGTTATCAAACAAAGAGCGTGTAGAAAATCTGTTGAGCCTGCTCACGCCCGAGGAGAAAGTGGGTCTTATGATGAACAAGTCGATATCCATCGACCGTTTGGGCATCCCCAGCTACAACTGGTGGAGTGAGGCCTGTCATGGTGTTCGTCAGGGAGGTTACACCGTTTACCCCCAGCCCATTGGTATGGCTGCTGCATTCAATGCGCAACTGTTTTACGATGTATTCTCGCAGGTCAGTGACGAGGCGCGTGCCAACTGGAACCGCACCGATCACAACGACCCCAAGTTGTTCAACGTGCCCATGGGCGTCATCTACTACCCCGGTAATCCAGAACTGACATTCTGGTGTCCTAACGTAAATATCTTCCGCGATCCGCGTTGGGGTCGTGGTCAGGAGACTTGTGGTGAGGACCCCTATCTGAATGCTGTATTAGGTGTGCAGACGGTATTGGGTATGCAGGGCAACGACGACAAGTATTTTAAGACTCACGCCTGTGCCAAGCACTATGCCGTGCATAGCGGTCCAGAGCCTCTGCGCCACTCCATGAATGTTGAGCCAACTAACCGCGACCTCTGGGAAACCTATCTGCCGGCCTTTAAGGCACTGGTTAAAAAAGGTAATGTGCGCGAGGTGATGTGTGCCTATCAGCGTTTCGAGGGTAAGCCCTGTTGCACCAGCGACCGTTTGCTCATCGATATCCTGCGCAATAAGTGGGGCTACGATGCTATCGTCTTGACCGACTGCGATGCCATCAACAATTTCTTCAACAAGGGCCAGCACGAGACCCATAAAGATGGTCTTTCTGCCTCAGTCGATGCCGTACTGAACGGCACCGATTTGGAATGTGGAAAGGTATTCATGTCGCTCGTTGAGGGACTTAAGAAAGGCCTCATTAAGGAGAGTGATCTCGACGAGCATCTGCGCAAAACCCTGATGGGGCGCTTTGAGCTGGGCATGTTTGATCCTGCCGAGATGCTTCCTTGGGCCAACCTTGGAGCTGATGTCATCAGCAGCGAGAAGAACGACGCCATGGCTACTCAGGCTGCCCGCGAGTCGATGGTACTGCTTGAGAACAAGGCTAGCGTATTGCCTCTCTCAAAGAGCATCAAGACCATCGCCGTTCTTGGTCCTAATGCTGACGATGTAAACATGTTGAATGGCAACTATGGTGGTACACCTACCGAGGCTCATCAGCACTCACTGTTGGCTGGTATCAAGGCTGCTGTTCCTGGCGCCAAGATCATCTACGATAAGGCATGCGAACTGAACGACGAATACAGCACCATCCACCATCTGCAGGACTTCAACGATGGCAAGGGTGTGAAGGTGGAATTCTGGAATAATCGTGAACTCGAAGGCGAGCCCGCCAAGACCGATTATTACAACGAGCTGAACTTCTCAACCTTTGGTGCATGGGGTTTTGCACAGGGTGTCAGTCGCGACTCACTTTCTGTTCGTATTAGTGGTACTTACAAATCCACATTCACTGGCGAAATGAAGTATACACTGACAACCGATAATGGTTACACACTGAAGGTTAATGGCGAAGTGGTAGAAGAGGCCCAGGCTGGTGGTCGTCGTGGATTCGGTTTCGGATTCGGCCGTAAGCCAGAGTATAAGTCATTCCCCGTAGAGGCTGGTAAGACTTATGATGTAGTGATAGAATATAAGCATGGTAACGGACAGTTTGCCATGCTGCGTGGCGACATCTGTGAGCGCATTCTCGTAGACTTCACTGATCTTGCCAATCAGGTTAAGGATGCCGATGCCATCATCATCATCGGCGGTATCTCAGCCCAGATGGAGGGTGAAGGTGGCGACAAGCAGGACATCGAGCTGCCAAAGGTTCAGCAAATGCTGGTTAAGGCTATGCATAAGACTGGCAAGCCTGTTATCTTCGTGAACTGTTCTGGTTCTGCCATCGCATTTGGTAGCGTTGAAGGCGAGTACGATGCACTGCTCCAGGCTTGGTACGCTGGTCAGGGTGGTTCGAAAGCTCTGGCTGAGGTGCTGTTTGGCGACTATAACCCTGGCGGCAAGTTGCCTGTAACGTTCTATCGCTCTAACAACGACCTGCCCGACTTCCTCGATTACTCAATGAAGAACCGCACCTATCGTTACTTCACAGGTGTGCCTCAATATGCATTCGGCTACGGACTCAGCTACACTACCTTTACACTCGGCGATGCTAAGATCTCTTCTAAGTCGATGAAGAAGGATGGTAAGGTAACACTCACCGTTCCTGTTACTAACACCGGTAAGCGCGAGGGTACTGAGACCGTTCAGGTTTACGTGAAGGCACTCGACGATGCCGGCGCTCCCATCAAGGCTCTGAAGGGATTCCAGAAACTGAGTCTGAAGTCTGGTGAGACACAGAAGGCTACCATCACACTCGATGGCGAGGCATTCGAGTACTACGACGAGAGTATCGACGAGCTGTCTACCAAGGCAGGCCGCTATCAGATTCTCTACGGCACCTCGTCACTCGACAAGGACCTGAAAGCAATTGATTTTGTAGTAAAATAAGCTATTATGATGGGGGTGATTTGATCGAGTTATCTTGTATCAGCACCCCACATCATTTTCTCACGAAGAGTGTTGAAATAGCGATGGTCTGATCGCTTCACAACCTTGATATCATAGGGGGCACGACGGAGTGTAATCTTCGTGCCCTCTTTGCATTTCTCTGAGCGGCCGTCAATAGCCACAAGATAATTATGCGAACGACTTTCCACATCAAGTTCGATGACCGATGAGTCAGCCAACACTATCGGACGTACATTCAGCGAATGAGGTGCTACAGCCGTCATCGAGAACACTTTAGTTCCTGGCACGATAATCGGGCCACCGTTCGAGAGTGAATAAGCTGTTGAACCTGTAGGTGTGGATATCACGAGTCCGTCAGCCTGATAGGTATTCAGGTATTGTCCGTTCACATTAGCACGTATTGAAATCATTGAAGCTGAATCGCGCTTCAGAATAGCCACATCATTCAGAGCAAAACTGAAATCACCCAGTGGTGCTCCGTCGGCCTCCACCTGAATCATAGCCCTCGATTCCACAGCATAGTCGTCGTTATGCAGTGCTTCAAGACAATGCTCTATATCGTCTGGACTGATATCAGCCAGGAAGCCCAGTCTGCCCATATTCACGCCCAGAATGGGAATGTTTTTCTTACCCACCCTACTGGCGGCCTTCAGGAAAGTTCCATCACCACCCATCGATATCACAAAGTCGGCATCGAAATCATCGTCAGAGAACACCTTGGTAGCCCTCACGTCGAGACGCTGGTTATCCTTCAAGAAGTAATAATACTCCATGTCCACATAGAGTTCTGCACCAAAATTGGTGATACAAGAGAGTACCTTTTGGATACTCGCCGATTTCTTGGCCTGATAAATATTGCCCAACAGGGCAAATCTTAGTTTACGATGTTCCATTCTTTAGACCTTTTGGGTGCAAATATAATTAAAATATGGAACACAAAGACACAGAGAGACAGAGTTTTTTGTTTTTTTATTAAAAATCTCTGTATCTCTGTACCTCTGTGTTAGATTAAATTTGTATCTTTGCAGTCAGAAAACCAAATAAAAGATAAGTATTATGGCAAAAGTTTATGTATTCCTGGCTGACGGCTTCGAGGATGTCGAGGCCCTGATTCCCATCGACGTACTGCGTCGTGGCGGTGTTGATGTTATAACGGTGAGCACCACCGAGTTTCCTCTTGTAGAGTCGGCCCATGGCGTAAGCATCGAGGCTGATCTCCAGTTTGATCAGTCCGACTATACTGATGCCGATCTGCTGATGCTGCCGGGTGGTATGCCAGGAGCCAGCAATCTGTTTGCCCACGAAGGAGTGTGTCAGGCAATCAAGGCACAGTTCGATGCCGGTAAGAAGGTATCAGCCATTTGTGCTGCTCCGGCCGTTGTGCTCGCCCCGTTGGGTATCCTTAATGGCAAAAAAGCTACCTGCTATCCTGGTTTTGAGAAAGCTCTCGCTGAAACAGGCGCCACCTATACGGCCGACCTTGTAACCGTCGACGGTACTGTCACCACAGCTGAGGGTCCTGCCGCCGCGTTCCCATACGCTTACGAACTCCTGTCGCAGTTGGTCGACAAAGCGACTTCTGACCAGATCGCCGAAGGCATGCGCTTCAAACATTTAATGCAGAAATAATGGACTATATCATCATTGTAGCAGGTGGCAAGGGATTACGCATGGGGACCGATATACCCAAGCAGTTCCTGCCCATTGGCGGCAAACCGGTGCTGATGCGCACACTGGAGCGGTTCCGTGCCTATTCTGCCGATCTGCAGATCATCCTCGTTCTACCCGAGGCCCAACAGGACTATTGGCATCAACTCTGCGCAGAGTATCACTTCGATGTGGAATACACGCTGGCTAATGGCGGACAGACGCGATTCCACTCCGTACAGAACGGACTGGCCAAGGTGCCCGATGATGCCATTGGTGTGGTTGGTGTTCACGATGGCGTACGTCCATTCCCCAGCATCGAGGTAATTCGTAATTGCTACGAGACCGCCCGCACAGCCAAGGCCGTCATTCCCGTGATCCCCGTAGTCGAGACAGTGCGCCATCTCGAAGGTGAGCAATCCAAGACAGTACCTCGCAATGACTACCGATTGGTGCAGACACCACAGACGTTCGATATCCAGTTGCTAAAGGCGGCCAACCGCCAGCCCTACAATGATGGTTTCACGGATGATGCCTCGGTGGTAGAGTCGTTCGGCTATGAGATTACCTTGGTAGAAGGCAATCGCGAAAATATCAAGATCACCACTCCCTACGACATGAAGATTGCTGAAGTTCTCATATAATGGATATATTATCACAGGACATTAAGTTTCTTCCCGGCGTGGGACCTAACCGTAAAAAGATGCTGAGTAATGAACTCGGCATTGAGACTTATGGTGACCTGCTTGAATACTATCCATACAAATATGTAGACCGCTCTAAGGTCTATACCATCCACGAACTCACGGGGGACATGCCTTTCGTGCAGGTGGTAGGCCGCATCATGAGCTTCGAAGCCTTCCCCATGGGACCGCGCAAGGAACGCGTGGTAGCCCACTTCACCGACGGCACAGCCATCTGCGATCTCACTTGGTTTAATGGTGGCAAATATGCTAAACAAAATTACAAAGTAGGCATCGATTATCTGGTCTTTGGAAAACCTACAGTATTCAACAACCGCATTAACTTCACCCATCCCGACCTCGATGACGCATCAAAGGTCGATCTCTCCACCATGGGATTACAGCCCTATTATAACACCACGGAGAAGATGAAGAAAAGCGGACTTAACTCACGTGCCATCGAGCGATTGACCAAGACACTGATAGAAAAACTCCCCACCCTACCCGAGACCATACCCGAATTCATCTCCCATCCCCTACATCTCGTAGGTCGCGATGACGCCCTGCGCACCGTCCATTATCCCCAGAACGCCAAGGATCTGGAGCGTGCCCGATTGCGTCTGAAATTCGAGGAGCTTTTCTTCATCCAACTCAATATCCTGAGGTATGCCAGCGACCAACGGCGTAAGTACCGCGGCTACATTTTCTCGAAAGTGGGTGAGGTATTCAATACCTTCTACAGCAAATATCTCCCCTTCCCACTCACCGGTGCGCAGAAACGTGTTATCCGCGAGATACGCGTCGACACCGGTAGCGGTCGACAGATGAACCGCTTATTGCAGGGCGATGTAGGCAGCGGCAAGACGCTCGTGGCCCTTATGTCGATGCTCATTGCCATCGACAATGGCTACCAAGCCTGTATCATGGCACCCACCGAGATCCTGGCCGAACAACATCTCCAGACCATTATGGGATTCCTAAAAGATATGGACATCCGTGTGGCATTGCTCACTGGCATCGTCAAGGGCAAACGTCGCGAGGAAGTACTCGAGGGACTACTCGACGGTACCATCCAGATACTTGTTGGCACACATGCCGTCATCGAAGACACAGTACAGTTCGCCCGTCTTGGCTTCGTAGTGGTCGACGAGCAGCACCGTTTCGGCGTGGCACAGCGTGCAAAACTCTGGAGCAAGAGCGCCAACCCGCCCCACGTACTCGTTATGACGGCCACCCCTATTCCCCGCACCCTCGCCATGACACTCTATGGCGACCTCGACGTGAGCGTCATCGACGAACTGCCGCCAGGACGCAAGCCCGTTCGCACCACCCATGTCTTCGACACCCGCATGACCTCGCTCTACGACGGCATCCGTCAACAAATCAATGAAGGGCGACAAGTGTATATCGTATTCCCACTCATCGAAGAGAGCGAGAAGAGTGACTTAAAGAACTTGGAAGATGGTTTCGAGGTTTTAAAGGAAGCTTTCCCCGAGTTCCGCCTCAGCAAGGTACACGGTCGCATGAAGCCCAAAGACAAGGAGGAAGAGATGCAGCGCTTCGTCAAAGGCGAGACACAGATACTTGTAGCTACTACAGTCATCGAGGTAGGCGTAAACGTACCAAACGCTTCGGTGATGGTTATCCTCGAAGCCCAGCGTTTCGGACTCGCCCAGCTCCATCAGTTGCGCGGTCGTGTTGGACGCGGTGCTGATCAGTCGTTTTGTATTCTCGTCACGCCCTATAAGCTCAGCGAAGAAACCCGTAAGCGTATCGACATCATGTGCGACACCAACGATGGCTTCCGTATTGCCGAAGCCGACCTAAAGTTGCGCGGTCCTGGCGACCTGGAAGGTACCCAACAGAGTGGTATGGCTTTCGACCTGAAGATAGCCGACATCGCCCGCGACGGACAGATTGTACAGTTGGCCCGCGACGAGGCTCAAAAGATTATCGACGACGATCCTGAATGCAAATCCGAGAAATATGCATTATTATGGTTTCGTCTGCGTCAACTGCGCAAAACTAACATTAATTGGGCGGCTATTTCATAGCCGATGGGTAGTTTTAGTGTTAAAAATACCCTAAACTTTGTTAACGGACACATTATTTATGCATGATTTTAGAATATTATTACTACCTTTGCAACCGAGTTTTTGCTCTAACATACAAACCATATCCATAATGATAACAAGTAAAATATTCAAAACGACTGCAATTCTGGCACTGATGTCATTCACATCCACTCCTTCACAGGGACAGGATCTTTTAGCTCGTCAGGCTCCCGTTGACAGGAAGATGAAGGCAGTCGACTCCATAGTACTCAATCGACTGATTGAGCAGGAAATGTTCGAGAACCCCGCAAACGATCTGTATGATGAGTGGGACAACCAGCTCACCCATTACAATGGCGTAACTCTCCCCGACGAGGCTACCATTGATCTGCGCGGTTTCTGTATGCCTACGCCTAGCCGCGTGGTAACTTCTAATTTCGGTGCCCGCTGGGGTCGCCAGCACAAGGGCCTCGATATCAAGGTGTATATTGGCGATACCATCCGTGCTGCTTTCAGCGGTAAGGTTCGCGTTGTAAAATATGAGCCTCGTGGTTACGGTAAGTATGTGGTAATCCGCCACTACAATGGTTTGGAGACCTATTATGGCCACATGTCAGGCTGGCTCGTTAAGGAGAATCAGGAAGTAAAGGCTGGTGATCCTATCGGTCTGGGTGGTAACACTGGCCGTAGCACCGGTTCTCACCTCCACTTCGAGACTCGCCTTTGCGGTGTAGCCCTCAACCCCGCCCTCATGTTCGACTTCCGCAATCAGGATGTCACGGGCGATTTCTACACCTTCCGTCGTAGCAAGTATGCAGCTGAATCTGCTCAGGCCACACGTCTGCGTGGTGCCAATGCCGGTGGTAACAGCCGCTTCACCGATGATGGTGACGAGGATTCAGAGCTCGCCATTGCAGCCCCCTCAGCCACTTTCGCTCCCGAGGTACATCTCCACAAGGTTAAGAAGGGTGAGACGCTTCAGGCCATCGCCCGCAAGTGCCACACCACGGTTGACGCCCTTTGCAAGCTCAACCACATTGGTAAGAACATCCGCCTGATGCCAGGCCAGATCTTGAAATACAATTAATTCCCTATAAATAGAAGAAGCCCCGCTGATTGGCGGGGCTTTTTCATTCTAATCAAAGGCTTTCATCATTATTAGGAGCCTTCGGAAATATTTATCCTTTTCGTTTGGTGTTCACATAAAATATTCGTATCTTTGCACTCGGTTATGATTGACAGAGCTACGATAGATAAGATAATGGACGCCACGAACATTGTCGACGTGGTGGGAGAGTTCGTGACGCTACGTAAGGCGGGCGTGAACTATAAGGGCTTGTGTCCTTTCCACGACGATACAACACCCTCGTTCATGGTGTCGCCATCGAAACAGATATGCAAGTGCTTTGCCTGTGGTGAGGGTGGTACGGCCATCAACTTCCTGATGAAGCACGAACAGATAACCTATCCCGAAGCCTTGCGCTGGCTGGCCAAGAAATACAATATCGAGATTCAGGAGAAGGAACTGACCGACGAGGAGAAGAAAGAGCAGAGCGATCGCGAATCGATGTTCATCGTAAACGAGTGGGCGATGAAGTATTTCCAGGACATGCTGAAGAACGACCCGGATGGCATCGCCATCGGTAAGCAGTATTTCCGCAGTCGTGGCATCCGCGATGATATCATTGAGAAGTTCAATCTGGGTTATGCGCTCCCCAAGCGTGATGCCTTGGCCTTAGCGGCCAAGAAAGCAGGTTACCAAGATGAGTTCCTACTGAAGACTGGACTATGTATTGATGGAGAGAAAGGTATTCACGACCGCTACAGCGGGCGCGTGATTTTCCCATGGCTGAACGTAAGCGGCAAAGTGGTGGCCTTTGGCGGACGACTGTTGGATGCCAGAACGAAAGGCGTGCAACAGAAATACGTAAACTCACCCGACTCAGAGATTTATCATAAGGAACGCGAGCTCTACGGACTCTTTCAGGCCAAGAAAGCCATTGCCAAGGAGGATCGTGTGTATATGGTGGAGGGTTATACCGACGTGATTGCCATGCATCAGTGCGGACTGGAGAATGTGGTGGCCAATTCGGGTACGGCACTCTCATTGCATCAGATTAAGCTCCTGCGTCGATTTACACAGAACATCACCTTATTATATGATGGCGACGAAGCTGGTATCCATGCCGCTATGCGTGGTACCGATATGCTCTTGGCCGAGGGCATGAATGTCCAAGTGCTACTCCTGCCCGATGGCGATGACCCTGACTCGTTTTCCAAGAAACACAGTGCACAGGAGTTGAAGGACTATATCGAGAAGAATTCTACGGACTTCATTTCGTTTAAGACCAAGGTGACGATGGAGGGTATCACCGATCCCGTAAAGCGTTCAGAGGCTATCGGCGGTATCGTAAAAAGCATTTCCGTAATTCCCGATCAGATACTGCGTTCTACATATCTTAGTGAACTCTCCCAGCGCATGGGCATCAAGGAACAGACGCTTCTGAACTCCATGAATGGCATGATCCGCAAGGATAAGGAGGAAAAAGAGAAAGAACGGGAGAGACAAGAATACAGGGAAACAGGGAGACAAGGAGTACAAGACAACACTCCTACTACTTCTAGTAATGTCCTGGACTCACTGAACTCCGTGTCTCCTTCTTCAGAGGTGGAGCGTTTACTCATCCAGGCAATCATCCGTCATGGTGAAAAGGTGATCTACGAAAATGTGGAAACGGAAGATGGTGGGAAGATGAACCTGACTGTGGCACAGTATGTGGCCTACGATTTAGGCTCCGATGGTATTTCTTTCCAAGATGACCGCTACAACCATATACTCGAAGAAGCTGTGGCGCATAGTGGCGAGGAGGGTTTCGTAGCTGAGACCTATTTCATTCAACATCCTGACATCCAGATCAGTCAGTTGGCCGCCCATTTGGCCATCGATCGCCATCAGTTAGGTAAGAGTTTCCAGCTGAAGGAGCGTGAGGATGGTCTTCGTCAGCATGTGGTCCATCTAGTACTCGATCTGCGTATGGACATCGTTGAGAAACGTTTGAAAGAGATTAATCAGCAGTTGCGAACGGTGGGCTCTGACATGGAGAAGATGAAGCTGCTGCTTGAGGAGTTTAAAGACACACAACAGTTGCGCAATGCCCTAGCCAAACAGTTGGGCAATGATATCGTAGTATAGTAAAAAAGTAAAAGGTGGATAGTTGGAAACTCATATTATTCAGTGTCTATCAGGTGTTCGTGGTAATGGCTATCATCCACGTGATACTCGACAACCGTCAACCAGCCAAGACGATGGCTTGGGCACTGGTGATATGGTTCGTTCCCATTGTGGGCATCGTGTTCTACCTCTTCTTCGGCATCAATACCCGCAAGGAGCGCTATGTAAGTGAGCGCAGTATGAACCTGCTTACCAAACGCTCGATGTTGGAGTTTGCTGAGCAGCAGAATCTCCGATTGCCAGAGCGTTATAAGCCCCTGATCGACCTTTTTGTGAACCAGAACCTGACGCTGCCTTTTAAGGACAACGGGGTTACTGTGATGACGAACGGCATTGAGTTCTTCCCAGCGCTCTTGGCTGATATCAAAAAGGCAAAGAACCATATCCACATAGCTATGTATATCTTTGCCGACGATGCCCTTGGGCGATTGGTGGCCGATGCACTGATTGACAAGGTAAGAGAAGGTGTCGAGGTGCGATTGGTGTACGACGATGTGGGTTGCTGGAATGTAAAGCACCGTTTCTTTGAGCGTATGCGTGAGGAAGGTATCGAGGCCATGCCATTTATGCCCGTTCACTTCCCGCAGTTTACAAGTAAGGTGAACTATCGCAACCACCGTAAGATTATCGTTATCGACGGACAGGTAGGTTATATTGGTGGCATGAATATAGCTATGCGCTATGCGAATGCCAAGTGGCGCGACACGATGCTGAGAGTGACGGGCGGTGGCGTATATGCCCTGCAGAGAGCCTTCCTCGTCGACTGGTATTTTGTGGATCGTTCGCTGTTGTCCGACCGTAGGTTCTATCCGCCTATTGCCGATGATCAGCTTATCAACGACACGATATCGCAGGTAGTTACCAGCGGTCCCGTAACGCCTTATCCTGAGATTATGCAGGGTTTCGTACGAATCATTCTCGGTGCTCGTCGCTATCTGTATGTGGAGACGCCTTATTTCCTACCCAACGAGTCGGTGTTTTTCGCCCTGAAGACGGCCGCTCTGGCTGGCGTCGATGTCAGGGTACTTTGTCCAATGCATAGCGATGCCCGGTTTGTGGAGTGGGCCAGCCGCAGTTATCTGCGTGAGGCTGTGGAGGCAGGCGTACAAGTGAGTCTGTATGAGCCGGGATTCCTTCACTCAAAGCTATTGGTTTGTGATGATGCCATCTCCACCTGCGGATCAACCAACCTCGACTTCCGCAGTTTCGAGAATAACTTCGAGGCCAACATTTTCTTTTATGGTGAGGACGTTGCCCTTTGCATGAAGGATGTGTTCTTGAAGGATATGGAGCAATCGGTACCATTGACGGAGGTGCCAGGCCGTATGAGCAAGAAGATTACAGTAAGACTATGGGAGAGTCTTACGAGGATGCTTTCTCCGTTGTTCTGAATATCGAGAAGTTTACGCTGCCATAACTGCGATGCTCCACGAAATGGGGATCGTTGGAGAAGTCGTAGTCCTTGCCATGCTCAAACACAAAGACGCCATCGGGCTTCAGTAGATTCTTCTCAAAGATGAGACTGGGAATCTGGGGCAATTCCTTCAGAGCATAGGGTGGATCGGCAAAGATGAAGTCGAACTGTTGCTTACACGACTTGATAAAACGAAAAACATCACCGCGCAGAGGGACGCATACCTGCGTATCAAGCTTCTTCAGACAATCGGATATGAAACGATGGTGGTCGCGATCCATCTCTACGCTAATCACATGGGCACAGCCTCGTGATACCAGTTCGAGCGAGATGCTGCCAGTACCCGAGAAGAGATCTAGGGCGGTACAGTCCTCAAAGTCCAGATACCCTGTCAGCACATTAAAGATGTTCTCCTTGGCAAAGTCGGTTGTAGGCCTTGCCTTGAACGAACGCGGAATCTCAAAATGCCGTCCCTTGTATTTTCCTGTGATAATCCTCATTTTCTCAATTTCTCATTCTCTCAATTTCTCATCGTCCTTTCACGATAAGTGTCATCAGATCGTAGGGCATATTAGCTATCTTCGTAGCGGGCGCCTCCTGGAAATCGGCTGACGGGTTGATTACATAAGCCTTCTGCAGATAGCGTTTCAACTCTTGGTACAACCACTCTTTCTCGGGTATGTCGCCAACGATATGCATCTCGTCGTGCTCAGCCTCCAGATGTAACTGCTTCCACACATAGAGCAGGAAATATAGCGCATCGTGGGCATGCGAGGTCTCAAAACTGTTACAGAACTTAAAGCGATTCTGTTGAAAACTGAAAATATCGAGTTGCTTATGGTGGAAGTAACCGTAGAGTTTACTGCGATGTCCCGTGTAGCTACGCTGGTGCAGATGATGCCACACGGGCGTCATGGCTTGTATATACTGCACCTCGTCAAAGCGATCGCCAATGGAAACTGCTACATCCTTGCTCACGGCAAAGAGACATACGGCCTTCAACTCAGGCAACACGTTGTAATGCACAATACGCTTTCCCATCTTCGTGGGAAAGGTATGGTCGAAAAGAGCTTCCTTATCTTCTTCCTCAAACTGTTCGATGGGCACCAACATCGATGGCGTATCAACAAGCACCTGAACCCTGCGTGTATCAGTAGCCATCAGGTTAACGGTCTTGAAGGCCTCTCGCAGATTGGCCGTCATGGAAATGCCACCCTTCACAATATAGGGTTCAAAGATAACGGGACGCTCCTTATCGGTTGCGTCGGTCATCGTGAAGGAAAGCGTGTTCTTTCCTATGCGTATGGTCATCTTTCTTTTGTCCATCATTTCCCGTTCATCACACTGGCCACGCAGATGATGAGCAGTCCCACAGCTATCAGGGCCAGGATGATATTTGTCAGTTTGTCATTGAATTGCATAATCGCCTGCAAAGTTAGATAAAAAAAGCAACACAGAGAAACAAAGATACTGAGTTTTTTGTTTTTTTATTAAAAACTCTGTGCCTCTGTAGCTTTGTGTTTAAAAAAAATGCTACCTTTGCATGCGATATGATAGGCGACGAATTGAAATACAGGATTCTCCAGACGTTTGGCCTTACGCCTACGCCCGAGCAGGATCATGCGCTCGATGTATTCTCCATGTTCATGACTGACAGAGAGGAGCATGTGGTGATGATTCTGCGTGGATCGGCTGGTACGGGTAAAACCACACTGGCAGGTGCCATCGTCAAGGCGATGATGACACTGAAGCAGAAGATGATTCTGCTGGCGCCTACGGGTCGCGCAGCCAAGGTGTTTTCGCTCCACGCAGGTCATTCGGCCTATACCATCCATCGTCGCATCTACCGTCAGAAGTCGGCAGGCGATCTTTCGGCATTTAACCTCAACGCTAATCTGAATCGCGATACCTTATTCATCATTGACGAGGCCTCCATGATAGCCAATCAGGGCTATGGTGATTCGGCCTTTGGAAGTGGATGCTTGCTCGACGATCTAATGCAGTTCGTGTATAACGGACAAAATTGTCGTATGCTATTGATTGGCGACAAGGCTCAGTTGCCACCAGTAGGTGAGGAAGAGAGCCCTGCGCTCATGGCTGGGGTACACAAGGTCTACGGCATGCGGGTGTATGAGTGCGACCTGAACCAGGTGCTCCGTCAGAGTGAGGCGTCGGGTATCCTCTGGAACGCCACGATGATACGTCAGATGGTGACTCACGACGAGATGACGCAGTTGCCTAAGATACATTTCAAGGGCTATGCCGATATCCGTGTCGTACCTGGTGATGAACTAATCGAATCGTTGGCCACCAGCTACAGCCGAGTGGGCATGGATGAGACAATGGTGATTACCCGCAGCAACAAGCGTGCAAATATCTATAATCAGGGCATCCGTAACACAGTACTCGACCGTGATGACGAACTCTGTCGTGGCGATCAACTCATGATCGTGAAGAACAATTATTTCTGGGTGGAAAAATCCCAGCCCCAGGACATTTCTCTCACCTCTCACCCCTCACCTCTCACCTCTAACTTTTCGTTCATTGCCAATGGCGATATGGCCATCGTACAACGGGCTCGGAACTTCCACGAACTCTATGGTTTCCACTTCGCAGAGATTACCTTGCAGTTCCCCGATTATGATGACTACGAACTTACCGCCACCGTCTGTCTCGACACCCTCACTGCCGAGGCACCCTCACTTACCCACGACCAACAAGAACAGCTCTATAACGCCGTGATGGAGGATTACGCTGATATCACCCTTAAAAGTGAACGCATCAAAAAACTGAAGAGCGATAAGTATTATAACGCTCTTCAGATAAAATATGCTTATGCCGTGACCTGTCATAAAGCGCAGGGTGGACAGTGGGCGCATATCTATGTTGATCAGGGTTATATGACGGATGATATGCTCACGCCCGACTATATCCACTGGCTCTATACGGCCTTTACCCGTGCTACGGAAAAACTCTTCCTGGTCAACTGGCCCAAGACCCAAATAGAATGAATCCCAGCATTGCCGGGATTCATTCTATCAGATGATTTCCCCACAGCCGCAGGGAAATATCGTTGTTTTAATAAGTCATTTTCGGCTCAAGTTCCTTGGCCTGGTCGATCATCTTCTGAACCTCACTGATAGCAGGAACGCGATTGCAGATGTTCTTGGCATCGTTCACCTCTACCAGCTTGGGCTGCAGATTCTCAGCCACGCGATGACGGAATTCCTTTACGGTGTCTACTCCTGCAGCTTCGAGCAACTCAGCAAACTGAGGACCTACGCCATTGATGCGGAACAAGTCAGCATGGTTGGTCCATTTCAAAATCAGTTTCTCGCTGATACCTGTAGCCTCAGCCAGTTCCTTACGTCCCTTAGGGGCTGCACACTTCTCCAGCAGTTCGCTTACCTTGTTAATACCTGCGGCCGTCAATTTCTCTGCATAAACGTCGCCTACACCTTCAATGTCGATAATCTTGTAATCCATAATCTATAATTTTAAGTTAATGGTGAAAGTTTTCTTGGGGCAAATATACGTATAATTATTTAAAAATGCAATTATTTGATGCTTTTTTTGTATTTTTGCACCAAAATTAGTAGTCATGATGATCGCATTATATATTATAATAGGTATAGCGGTGGGCGCCGTGGTGCTCTATCTGCTCATGGACCGTAAGATGGACACCCTCCGCATCGAAGGCGGTAAGAAGGATATCGAGCTCGCCATGAAGGGCGAACAGTTGCAGGATGCTACGAGTCGTGTGCGTCATCTTGAGGCCGAGAACAAGGATCTCCATGCCCGTGCAGAGGCACAGGGTAGAGAATTACAACTGGTACGTCAGCAGATAGAAGAGGTGCGCGGCGAGAAGCAGGAGGAACAACAGAAGCGCGATGCACAGTTTATGAACATGGCCCAGCAGGTACTGGAGCGTAGCGCCTCAAAACTCAAGGAGTCGAACACAGAGACCATGACGGGTATCACCCAGCCGCTGAAGGATGCCATTGCCAATATGCAGAAGGCCATCAGCGAAAATCAGAAGGAGAGTGCTGCCCACTCGGCCTCGTTCCGTGAGCAGATGATACAGATGATGCAGCAGACGCAACAGTTGGGCGAGAAGGCTGAAAGCCTCACAAATGTGCTCCGTCGCGATAATAAGGTAAGTGGAAACATGGGTGAGATCATTCTGGGCGACCTGTTGGCATCGCAGGGGCTCACCGAGGGTATCCACTACGAGGTACAGACCCGTCTGCGCGACGAGTTGGGTCGTCCGCTAAAGCATGATGAGACGGGTAAAGAGATGCAACCCGACATCATTCTGCATTATCCCCAGGGACAGGACGCCATCGTCGACTCGAAGGTGTCGCTTGTGGCTTACGAGAAGTACGTGAACGCCGAAACGCCCGAGGAGAAGGAGCGTTACCTGCAGGAGCACATCAAGAGCGTGCGTGGACATGTGAACGAATTGGCCCGTAAGGACTATTCCAAGTATATCAAGAACGGTCGCGATGCCGTGGACTTTGTGATTATGTTCGTACCATTTGAGTCGTCGTTGCAGTTGGCATTGGCCAACGATCCCACACTCTGGCGCGAGGCGTTCGAGAAGAAGGTGTTTGTCACAGGCGAGCAGAACCTACTAGGCATTCTCCACATGATCCACATAGCCTGGGTACAGAACCAACAGGCCGAGAACCAACAGAAGGTCTTCGGACTGGCTGAGCAGTTGCTCGACCGCCTGGGCGACTTCGTACAGCGATACAACGATCTTGGAACAAAGATCGAGGCTGTACAGAAGGCGTACGAGAATACGAACAATAAGCTCATCACTGGTCGTCAGAGCGTAGTCCAAAAGGGCCGTGAGCTTGTAGATCTCGGTGCCAAAGAGAATGCCAACCGCAAAATCCCTATGCCCGAAATAGGACTGGAATGATTTACGTTTGCGAAGATATATGGAGTTTTGATCTCGAGGCGGGGCTGGAGGAGATTTCAGAGCAGCGGAGAGAGCAGGCCCTGAAGTTCCGACATGAACAGGGGCAGCGGCTCTGTGTGCTGGCTTATCAATTGCTGAAACAGGGATTGAAAGAGGAATATGGCATTTCCGAGAACCCCATCTTCGAGTATAACGAGCATGGCAAACCCTCCATCGTAGGCCATCCTGAGATATTCTTCAACCTGAGCCATTGCAAGGAGGCAGCCGTCTGTGTGGTCAGCGATCATCCCGTTGGCATCGATGTAGAGAGCATCCGCGAATACAAGGAGTCACTGGTGCGCTATACCATGAACGATGACGAGGTGCGTGAGATAGAATCCGCCGCCGACCCAGCCTCAGCCTTCATCCGTTTCTGGACCATGAAAGAAGCCACCATGAAACTTATCGGCACTGGCATCAGCAACGACATGAAGGCTATCATCGATACTACCAAATATAAATATACCACTGTCGATCGACAGCGGTATATCTATACAATAAGCTCTCCAATTATTTAACCAGATTTCCGAGGATGTCGCGGGTGAGCTCTCGCGTTACTGATCGAGTAGCGGCACTGGTGGCATTCTTTACCACACGACCCGTAGCCGAGGTCTTCGACTTGGTCTTCTTGCCCGTCACCTTATCGCTCACGTAAGTACCAAGGATGGTGGCCAACGTCGACGTGATGGCCGTGATGATGGCCTTCATCACCTTACTCATCATACCCGGCTTTTTCTTCTCGGCCTTGGCCTCTGTAGGCTTCGGGATATCAATCTCAGCCTCCTGCTGCTCACGCTCGGCCAACTGGCGCTCAGCATCCGCCATCAATACCTCGAAGGCACTCTCACGGTCTATGGGCGTGTCGTACTTGCCATAGATACGGCTCTGCTTGATGATATCTAAGCGCTGACCTTCGGTCACAGCACCGATCTGTGACAATGGGAACAAAATCTTAGCCCGCTCCACGATGCTGGGCGCACCCTTCGGATCGAGGAAGCTTACCAAGGCCTCACCCGTCTCCAGATTCATGATGGCCTCGTCGGTCTTGAAGTCAGGATTGGCACGGAAGGTGTCGGCAGCGGTCTTCACGGCCTTCTGGTCCTTCGGCGTGTAGGCACGCAGGGCATGCTGCACGCGGTTACCAAGCTGACCCAGTATATTCTCAGGAATATCCGTCGGACTCTGTGTGATGAAATATATACCCACGCCCTTCGAACGGATCAGTCGGATCACCTGTTCAATCTTGTCGAGCAGCGCCTTCGAAGTACCATCGAACAGCATGTGAGCCTCGTCGAAGAAGAACACCAACTTCGGCAGTTCCAGGTCGCCCACCTCTGGCAGTGTGGAGTAAAGCTCTGAAAGCAACCACAGCAGGAACGTAGAGTAAAGCTTCGGCTGCATCATCAGCTTATCGGCTGCCAGCACATTCATGATGCCCTTGCCGCCTTCGGTCTGCATCAGGTCGTAGATATCGAACGAGGGCTCACCAAAGAACTTGTCAGCACCCTGATTCTCCAACTGCAACAGCGCACGCTGGATGGCGCCCACGGTGGCTGTTGATATATTACCGTATTTCGTGGTGTACTCCTTGGCGTTCTTCGATACCCAGTCGAGCATGGCGCGCAGGTCCTTCAAGTCGAGCAGCAACAGGCCGCGCTCGTCAGCAATGCGGAACACGATGTTCAATACACCATCCTGTGTCTCGTTCAACTGCAGTAGGCGTGAGAGCAGCATCGGACCCATCTGCGAGATGGTTGCACGCATAGGATGGCCCTGCTCACCGAACACGTCGAAGAAACGTACGGGACAACTCTGGAACTCAGGGTTCTCGATGCCAAACTCAGGCATGCGTTTCTCTATAAAGCCGCTCAACTTACCCACCTGCGATATGCCGCTGAGGTCGCCCTTCATATCGGCCATGAAACAGGGCACGCCTGCCTGACAGAATGTCTCGGCCATCACCTGCAAGGTAACGGTCTTACCTGTACCTGTGGCTCCCGCAATGAGTCCATGACGGTTAGCCATCTTACCTGTAATGCTGAGTGCGCCGTTAGCGCAATGGGCAATGTAAAGCCCTCTTTCTTTGTCGTACATAAGATTTATAGCTTTAATATTTTTCTGCAAAAATAATGGAAATTACGCGAATTACCAAATATTATTCATATTTTTGCAGCAGATTAACAAAAAAAGATCAGCAAATTAGTACCTTTGCACCCATAAAAAGTATAGAGTTATGTCATTTCTTACGCGTACATATCCCTTTAAGCAGAGTGAGCACTGGCTAAGATACAGTATCGCTTACGGCGTCATCATTTGGGCGATACTCTGGCTGTTGCAACCATTTGGATTCAGCATCTATAGCGGAAATAAATGTCTGGTGGCGGCGGTATTTGGACTTGTCACATCGTGCTGTTGTATTCTTTATGGATGGGCAGTATCCAAACGCCTGCACCAAGTCGTCAAGCCGTGGCGCATCTGGCATGAAGCTAGTGTAGTACTCGGGCTGATCATCTTTATTGCCGTCTGCAATTTTTGGTTGTTCTCTTTTATTTTCCATTATCCTATCACCATCGGCATCTTCCTTTTGTTCTTATATTGGACGATTATCATCGGCCTCATAATAACAGTGCTGACTATCGGCGCTGAGTATAACCGAAGTCTGAAATATAGAATGGAGGCCCTGCTGAACAAAACGACGGAGGAACAGGAGGACATATCAATAACCATTCATGATACAAATGTACGAGGAAACGACCTCACGATTCCCATCAATAATCTGTTTTATATAGAGGCGCAGAAGAACAATATTTCTGTATGCTATCTGAAAGACGGCAAGCCGACAAGCATGGAGATTCATACGACGTTGACTGCCGTGACTGAGGAATTGAAAGCCTACGAGAATATCTTCCAGTGCCACCGTTCCTTTGTGGTCAATGTGAACAATATCACCTCGGCCAAGGGCAACTCCAACGGCTATCAACTCACACTCGGCCCATGTACGAATAGCATACCAGTATCTCGCTCGTATGTGCCTCAGTTGAAGTCTTTTATAGCTTAGTCATATTCCCGAGCAAGCTCGCCTACCCGTAGCCTTTCGTCCGCAAACTTAGTCATTCGCCATTTGGCTTAGCTATCTGTCAGCGGTTTTAGCTGTCTGTCACGAATATTTGGAGGGTACGTTTTCTTGCCGTATATTTGCGGCATGAAACATCGAATTGCATATATCGTTTTAATGCTGTTAACAGTCTGCAATCTGACTGCACAGACCACAATTTCGGGTATCGTTACCGACGGACGCGAACCGCTCGCTAGTGCCAACATATTTATATTAGGTACGATTGACGGATGCCTCAGCGACTCCCTTGGGCGATTCTCGTTTACAACTTCACAAACGGGTAAAGCAACCCTCAAAGCCTCCTTTATTGGCTATGAGGACTATATGCTGACCACCGACATCAGCCTCATGCACAATCTCACCATTCGAATGAACGAACAGGCAACCACCATCAATGAAGTTGTAGTAACGGCCAGTACATTCAGTTTCGGTAAGAGTGATAATTTCAAGACGATGGATGCACTTGATGTAGTGATGGCGGGTAACTCATGTGGTGATATCGTAGCGGCTTTGCAGACTTTACCTGGCACACAGATGGTTGGCGAGAACGGTAAACTATATGTACGTGGCGGCGAGAGCGACGAATGCCAGACATTCGTAAATGGGATGCATGTGCTTGTACCTTATAGCACCAACACAGAGAACACGGCTGTTCGTGGACGCTTCTCACCGTTCCTGTTCAAAGGTATTAATTTCTCGTTGGGCGGCTATAGCGGTGAATACGGCCAAGCACTTTCGTCAGTACTCCCCATGGAAACTACTGATGCAGCAACAAGCGACAAATTCGGAGTGAGCGCATCGCTGGTAGATTGGAACATAGGTGGCACCAAGGCATACAAGAACAGCAGTCTGTCGTTCAACGCCGCACTTACCAGCATGGGGCTATATGACCAGTTGTTCACGCAGCGGCAGGACTTCACTCGTCCTTATCGTAAGTTATCATGCGAGGCACAATATAAAAAGGAGTTCAACACCTCGAGTGTGTTGAAGTCATACGTCGGCTATGACTTGACATCAGTCGGACAGCATATCGACGAGCGTAACCTTTTGTTGAAGGAGCATAATATCTATGCCAATGTCACACATCGTGCTTCGATAGGACGTGGCTACACCCTCTTTACCGGTATCGCCAACTCTTCTGTGTTCACCGATATTGACGATGCGCGAATGGTTGGCGACCATTATCATAATTTCCGTAATGAAGTACATCTGAAGGCTGAAGTCCGCAAAGTTTGTTCCGACGTATTGAAACTGTCGGCAGGTGTTGAAGACTATATCCGCAATAGCACGATGAGTTACGATGCCTACCATTACCAGCTTGATTATAACATCCTCGCTACTCATATTGATGCCCAGTGGCGCATCATTCCCCGTGTATTTCTCAATGTCTCTGCAAGAGCCGAGCTGATGAGATCCGACTGTTTGCTGATGCCGAGGGTAACGCTCAGCTATATACCCAACAAGCATCTGCAATTCTCCTTAGTTGGTGGTCGCTATAGTCAAACTGCAGCTGATGACTATTTAGCATTATCTCAATGTGCTCTCGGTCAAAGCACTGCCGACCACGCCATTTTCTCTATGCAGTATAAATCAGACGCTACGCTTCTGCGCATTGAACCCTATTGGAAGAAATACCACCATCTTCCTTTGTTAGAGGGCGGTGTTTATCAGCCACACGGCTATGGCACAAGCCGAGGTGTGGACATCTTCGTCGAGGATCATTCCCTCATCAAGCATCTGACGACCACGTTTTCTTATTCATTCAATGATTCCGAACGGCTCTATCTCGACTACACCGAAGTGCGAACGCCTGACTATGCCTCACGCCACAACCTGCGACTGACAGCCAAATACGCTATCGGCAAAGCCATCATCGGCATCGCTGAGTCATACGCCAGCGGACGACATTTCCCCACTGGCACCACACCGCATTACAATAGTGTTGACGTGAACCTCACTTATCTATTAAGCCCAAAGGTTATCGTCTATACCTCGTTGAATAACATCTTTGGTCGCACCAACATTTTCAGCTATGACACGAATGGAAGTCCCATCACAGCCTCCCGCGACCGTTTCCTATACATAGGCATTTTTGTTTCACTTAAAAATAACAAAGCGTATGACATTTCAAATTTTTAACCACCGTGTGTTAGCCATCGTCCTCATGATGATGGTATCAGTAAGTATCCATGCCCAGCAGCCCACCCAAACGGACATGTTAAACAACGTAGCCAAACTGAAGCGTATCGAGGCCATGCAGCCCGACAGCATTCAGCCAAAGTATCAGCTGGCCCTGCAGAGCCTCTCTTTTGCAGTAACCTATCCCCATGACCCTCAGACGGAAAACATGATAGCTGAGGCCGAACAGAGCATCACGAAAATGGAGCAGATGAAGCATGCTGACCAGTCAGACATTTGTACCCTTCGCGGCTTCCTCTACATGGTGCGCATTGTGCAGAATCCCGCTCAAAACGGACAGCGTTACTACATCCTCGTAATGGAGAACTTCGAGAAAGCCCTGAAACTCAATCCCGACAACCAGCTGGCCCAACAACTGCAACAGAAGTTCTTTGAAGGAATGAAACAGCAAACGGATAGGACTGTGTAGATATAATCAAACCATTCATCACAAATATGTGCAGATTATCACAGAAATTTGGATGTCTCAGCAACTATGCGTACCTTTGCAGCATCAAAACATATAATAAAGATAATATGATGACACTTCGACCATTTAACATCAACGATGCGGAGACGATTCTGGGTTGGTGCAAAGATAAGCATGCATTCCGGTTTTGGAGTGCAGACAGGTACAAAGATTTCCCTGCCAAGCCCGAGGAGATGCTGGAGCAATACAAGGGTGATAATATGTATCCGCTTACAGCAGTAGTGGGAAATGCAATCATTGGACATATCCTGCTAAGATATCCGATGGTGGATAGGACGCACATCCGTTTCGGCTTCGTCATTGTGGATGATTCGAAACGCGGTAAGGGCTATGGCAAGCAGATGCTGCGCCTCGCTATCGATTATGCAAAACAAGAACTGGGTGCTCAAAAGATTACCCTTGGTGTGTTTTGTAATAATCTCTCCGCCGTTGAATGCTACAAGTCTGTCGGTTTCCGCATCACAGGCGAAGATTCTTATCCGATTGACGGAGAAGAATGGAAAGAATATGAAATGGAAATAATCGTGTCTCTCACATTTTTTTCTGTTGGATGTAATTAATTCACTTTTCCTGCGACTAATTGGTTAAAGTTCGTGATTAAGCGAGAGCAGAATCAAGCTTGCTTGTTATGCCGAGCGTGAACGAACTCGATGTGAATCATCAAAATGATTTAGTTGAACAATGGAGACGAAAGAATTAGAGAAAGATTTCCTGACGATGGTCGAGGCGCAGAAACGTACGATCTACAAGGTGTGCTATATCTATGCCAACGACCAGGACCCCGCGCTATCGGGGGGATAGCAAGCTCACAACATGGGTCTACCGCATCGCCATGAACACCTGCATCACGTTTCTCAGACGCTCTAATGCCCGTCCGCACACCGTACCAATGACGGCCAATGTGGCAAGCGTAGCAGCAGACGACGACACGACAGGACAGCTCAGGGAGCTCTACCGACTCATCAACCAGCTGGGGAAACTGGAACGCGCGCTGATTCTCCTCTGGCTGGAAGAACGGAGTTATGAGGAAATCGCCGACATCCTCGGCAAAAATGTCGAACCGTTAAATTAGTATTGATATGGAACTTGAAGCATTGAAAGCCAGCTGGAACAAACTCGATGAGCGTCTGGCAGAAACAGAAATAGTGAACCTTCGCGTGGTGAAGGAATTGATCCAGCAGAAGACGAAGTCGGCCTACGACCACATCATGGGACAGAACATCTACAGCTTCGTGGTGAATATGCTCATCATCTGCGGAGTATTCCCATACGTCTATATGAACACCCCTATTCAGACCACCTCGTTCGCCATCGTCGAGGGTGTGATGGTAATAGGAATGATCCCCATGGTATGGAAACTCTCCCTGCTGTCGAAATTCGATCTGGGCGGCAAGAGCAGCAGCGAGCTCAGCCGTTTGGTGCTCACCTACAAGAAGGTCTGCCATCAGGAGAAGGTATGGATGATAGGTGCCGTATGTCTGGCGATGATCGCTTTCTACATCCTGGAACTGGGATTCAACACGGAGGCTGGCTACGAGTTCAGCACGAGATTGTTGTTGCCTCTCGGGCTCTCAGTCCTCACCTTTGGTCTTGGTATTGTCTTCGCTAAATGGCAGCTCCACCGCCATGCCCATCAGCTACAGGAGGTAGAGCGCGGACTGGAGGAACTCCGAGAGTTTGAGAAATAAGGAATATCATACTTTGCTTGTATGATTGTTAAAAGTAAGTTAGAGTATTGAAAGCTGCACTCGTCGTGATGACGGGTGTTGCTTTTGCCGCTCGACTTTGTCGCTTGCCGAATTAAGAACTTTTTGAAACTTTGCAGCGTCAATTGATAAACAATGATAGAACAATGAATATCAGATTAGAACAACCCAAAGATTATCGTGAGGTGGAGAACCTCACGCGTGAGGCATTCTGGAACGTCTATCGACCAGGATGCACAGAACATTACGTACTCAATCAGTATAGAACGAACCCTGATTTCATTCTTGAGTTGGATTTTGTGATGGAAGAGGATAACAGGATTATCGGCCATGTGATGTTTTCGAAGGCTGAGCTTGTATTGGAGAATGGTAGCAAGAAAGCTTCATGGACATTCGGTCCTATCAGCATCCATCCCGACTATAAGCGTAAGGGCTACGGTTTGAAGTTACTGCAGTATGCCTTAAACAAGGCCCGCGACATGGGTATTGGCTTTATCTGCATGGAGGGCAACATCGAGTTTTACAAGCATGCAGGCTTCGACCTCGCCAGCAAACTGAACATTCACTATCACGCCGAGCCGAGAGAGTCAGAGGTTCCGTATTTCCTCGCTCAAGAACTGATCCCTGGCTGGCTTAAATCGAACGGAATCGCCGAGGCTACCTACTGTCCTCCCAAGGGTTATTTCGTAGCCGACGAGAACCCTGATGCTTTCGAGGCTTATGAGGCTTCGTTCCCTCAGAAAGACAAAGCATTCCAAGAGGGCCAGCTGCCACAGTTCTGCCAGAGTTGCGGTATGCCATTAATGCGTATCGAGGATTGCGGTACCAATGCCGATGGCAGCACCAATTTTGATTACTGCCAGTATTGCTACAAGGATGGTAAGTTTCTGCAGGAATGCACCATGGACGAGATGATTGAGCATTGCGCCCAGTTTGTCGACGAGGTAAACAAAAATATGCCTAAGCCCATGACCAAGGAGGAGTATAAGCAAATGATGCAACAGTACTTCCCAATGCTAAAACGCTGGAGAAAATGAATAAGATGATTGCTTGTTGTGGCATCAACTTTTATCCATTCATCACAAATAAGTGCAGAATATCCCAAATTCTTGCTTGATGTAGCAACTATATGTATCTTTGCAACGTCAAATAATAAAAAACGTAAGATATGAAAACAATGAGATTTTTGGCAGTATTAGCCATCGGCTTGATGAGTGTGATGAGCGTGAAGGCTCAGAGTCAGCGAATGATGGAGTTCCAGGTGATGATGTCTATGCATGATACCACTTATAAGAACTTCCTCAAGAATAAGAAACACAAAGAAGCGATAGCACCGCTAACAACGCTCATAAACATACTTGACACCACAACGATCTGTCAAGACACAGAAATGCCGTCTGAAATGGTAAAAGCCGCAAAGGCCGATTATCTTTATGATTTAGCCTGCTGCTATGCCCTGACGAAGCAGAAGAAACTGGCGTTGATGACACTTGAGAAGTCGGTGGATAGCGGTTATAAGCGTTACGACAACATGCTCAACGACAACGATCTTGTATCGCTCCGTAAAGACAAGAAGGTTCTCAGGAAGTCGGCTCACTATGCCCCAGATTCTACAAAAATGGAGAACTCGTTCCGTTATGAGTCGAAGGAATCGCGGAGTCTGAGTATGGTTCGTGAGTATTTCAAACTCGACTCGGTGGCTGGGCAGGGCGATGAGCTATCGAAGATCCTCAACCTGCTACACTTTGCTCACGACAATATGCGCCACGACGGTGGCAACAGGGCTTTTGCCGAGATGGATGCTATCGACCTGTATAACTATTGTAAGACTACAGGC
>CADBVZ010000037.1:0-537 GCA_902798285.1 uncultured Prevotella sp.
TTCTATACTGACATCACAGAAGAACCTTTGATAGCTGGCCAATTCCTGGTTTATTCAGGACCAACAGTATTGCTTCTGATGGATGGCAAGGAGGTATATCGTGGTTCCCAGTTCATTGACTTGGAGGAACTTGAATACAACATTAACCGATTTCTTAAGCTTTCAGAACAATGACTGACTTCGATTCCATATGGCGCACTCAGGATGAAATCAGAACGATAGTCAATGCCGTTCTGGGTGAGTGTATTTGGAATCTGAGCTATAATGAGCGACGGATGGCTATTGAGCTGGAGCTTACAAAGTATCTTGAGGAGGAAGAGGTTGACAAGCTTATCAACCAGTTTCCAGTTCCGGCTGATTATGACGGTGTGGGCTCGAAGGGAACAAAACTCGTGTTTTACATGTAAAAAGGGAACTCCCATTGCTGAGAATTCCCCATGTCCTTTTTTGAAGGCATATATAAAGGCAAAACGTGTGCTTTTATCTGCGTCCTCCGAAGTGGCCTGAACCACTGCGATTGTTGTTTGTATTCATTGC
>CADBVZ010000037.1:674-46893 GCA_902798285.1 uncultured Prevotella sp.
CCTGTATTTCTCCAAGTAGAGCCGTTGCTGGACTTGTTGACTTTAGCAGGAACGTTGTTAGCATGATGTACAGCAGGCTTTGTCACCTTGCGGTCAGCACGAAGCGGAGGTCTGCGTTACGGCGATCCCACCAGATGCCGAAGACATCACCGTGTCCGTTATCACTGCCAGGATCATCATCTTCTTCATATCTTAATCTCCTATACTTTAGAGTTTGACATTTTGTTTCTTGATCACGGTGCAAATCCCCTCAATCATACAAAAGTTTGCTATAGGTCAGCTTAGAGATATAGTCAGCAACAATCTTCGTGTTGCCCACCTCAATGTTTCCTACTGCGTAGTTGTCTCCTGCATGAGAGAAGAACACTACAATTGCCTTTGAATCCTTATTCATAACTTTCTCTTGTTTAGCGCCGCCGCTGCATGCTGTGGATACGAGCAGACCAATAACGGCTGTGATAATACTCTTGATATCACATTTTACCGAAATCGTTCGTTTATATACAAAATAATGTGTAATTATTGCTATTATGAAGAACAGTAACTACCAGGTGGTATGCCGTATTGGGCTTTGAAACAGCGGCTGAAATAACTCGGTGAGGAGAATCCGCAAAGCGTGGATATCTCTGTGAGGTTGTAGCTGCCTTCCTTTATCATGCGGGCGGCATGCTTGAGGCGTATAGCCCGAATGAATAGGCTGGGCTTTTGACCTGTCAGTGAATGAAGCTTACGGTAGAGGGTGGAGCGACTCATACAGACATCGGCCGCCAGGGCATCGATGTCGTATTCTTCGTTGCTGAGATGACGCTCTATTGCCTCGACGGCACTACGAAGGAATTTTTGGTCGATCTCATTGAGTGCTACAGCCTCGACTTCGACATCCTCACCTTTCAGGAAATCCTGATTGCGTTGGCGGCGCAATTCCAACAGATGGCTGATGCGCAGTTGTAGCATCTCCATGTTGAACGGCTTTGATAGGTAGTCGTCGGCTCCTGCCCGGAATCCCTCTATCTTGCTTTCTTCGGCAGTGCGGGCTGTCAGCAAGATGACCATCACGTGGGATGTGTTGACGTCTTGCTTGATACGGCGGCAGAGCGTCATTCCATCCATGGCGGGCATCATAACGTCGGATACCATCAGGTCGATATCCTGCTCGGCAATTATGGTGAGCGCCTCCTCGCCATTGGCTGCCTGATGGATGTTGTATTGCTCTGCCAGTTCGCCGCACAGGAACTGACGGAACTCGTCGTTGTCGTCAACAATGAGCAGATTGGCCTTATGGGATTCGGTCTCTGATGTTTCTGCCTGCTGATGAGGCTCGGCAGGCAGGGGCTGCTCCTTCATCTTTATGTTTGTAGGCAGAAAGGCTGTGAAAGTGGTGCCCTCGCCAAGTTTGCTGTTGACGGTAATGCTTCCGCCATGAAGCTGCAGGTATTCTTTGGTTAGATGTAGCCCGATTCCAGTGCCGGTCACCGAAGGGTCCGCTGTGTTCTTGCTTTGGTAGTAGCGGTCGAAGATGTGTGGAAGGTCGCGATTGGGGATGCCGCAGCCGGTATCCTTTACGGTGATGCTGAGCCATTCTGTATCGGTCTTGGCGACGCTTACTGCTATCTGGCCGCCAGCTGGCGTGAACTTGAAGGCATTGCTGAGCAGATTGTATAGGATATGCTGCAATTTGCGGCTGTCGAAATTGATGTAGAGTTGTTCATTGGGTATGGCATACCCCAGGCCGATGCCTTTTTCGGTGGATATGGGACGGAAAGTCTCGCAAACGGAGCGGATAAAGTCGAGGATATCGCCGTTGGTCAGCTCCAGTTTCTGTTGCCCCATCTCCAGCTTGCGGAAGTCGAGCAGGTTGTTGACGAGCGATAGCAGCCGTTGGGCATTCCGCTGGATCATCATGAGCTGACTGCTGATAAAAACGAGGTGTGTCTCTTCCTGATTCTCTTGTTGCCAGTGGTCTATCTTCTTTACCATGTTCTCCAATGGCGTGAGTATGAGTGTGAGCGGGGTTCGCAGTTCGTGGCTGATGTTCGTAAAGAAACGCAGTTTCATCTCTGTCAGTTGTACATCCATCTGATGTTGCTGTTTTTCCTTTTGGCGTCTCAGATAGTAGCGGGCGATGCTGCCCATCAGTAAGGTGGCGGCAAGCAGATAGAGCAGATAGGCCCACCACGACTCATACCAGGCAGGCAGCCGGTGGAGCTGAAGGGCATGGATGCTCTGTCCCCAGCATCCGTACTCGTCGGTAGCCATCAGTTCGAGCGTGTAGTCGCCTTTGGGCAGCAGGACGAAGGTGGCCTTGTTTACGCCTTGGGGCAGATAGTGCCACTGGGTGTCGACAGAGCTGAGCCGGTAGGCATAGGAGACTTTGTCGGCATGCAGATAGTTGAGGGTAGAGAATTGTATCTCGATGTTGACAGCATCATGACGGATGTCAAGTTGCTTGCTGTTTATGCCTACGATTTGTCGGATGCCGTCGATGGTGACTGATGTGACGATGGGTGACGCCCCGGAGGAGAGTTGGTCGATGTTGGCCGAGGGTTGGATATAGAGGATGCCTCCGGCACCATCGATCGTCACGTGGTCGCCTTCGGCCTTGACATGATGGAAACAGTCCATCTGTATGGCCTTGTCGGATGAGCGGAAGATGCGATAAGCCCTGCTTCGGGGGTTGTACTCTTTCACCATCTGGTCGGATAGCAGCCAGAGATGGCCCTTGGCGTCGATAGCTATATGTTTGATATTGTCGCCACTGGCATTGCTGCCTTTATCGTCGATCATGGTCTTGCCCGTCGCGGGATGATGGCATAGCAGGTCGCCATGACGGGTGGTGGCCCAGATATATCCATTCTCGTCTTCGGCCATATCGGTAATCTCACTTTGATGTAAGAGTACCTGTTCGCCTTGTCGGGCGTTATAGCATGACAGGCGGCTGTCGTCGGAGGCGTAATACAAATTTCCGTCGCGGGCTTTCAGAATGGCCACAACCCGCTTGGCAGAGACGGGTATTCGGGTGGCGGTATGGGTTGTAGCGTGATAGAGGTCGATGCCTTCTTGATGACCGATGTAAACCTCGCCGCCTCCGGCATCGAGAATGCAGTTGATGAAGCCTCGTGCCTTGGTCTCTACTCGTGACTGGATGGCCAGCCCGTCGTACCAGAGGTGATAGAGCTGATTCTGCTCTTTTCCCCAGATGCCCTGCCCGTCTTGACGCTTGCAGAAATCGGTCACGCTAGGGCGTGAGATGGTGCTTACATTCTTGTCGAAAGCGATGGTTCCTGCCTTTGGCAGATAGAGTGCGATGGGTTCGCGATCCTGCCCCAGCCAGATGTTGTCGCCCTCTTTCACGGTGTTGCGGATGAAGGGGCGGTTATGCAACTGTTTTCTGACAGACGAGAGGTCGGCTTTCATGATGCTCGTGTCGGGATGCGACAGGATAAACGTGTGGGGCGAGAATCCTGAAACCCAGAGATTGCCCTTGTTGTCGAAAGCCGTATTGTCGATGACGCTCATACCCTCGGGCAGGATGTTGTCCAAGCTCACGGGGCGCAGGCTGCCGTCTATGATGTCGTAGGCATGGAGACCATACATCGTTGAGGCCCATAGTCGTGGGGAGGAGGTGTCGCCGATGAGATGGATGGTCAGCGAGGTGTTGGCATCGCCGTATGTGCAGGGGAATGGCGTCGCCCGGCGATGATCGGGGTCGTAGTGCATGATACCTTTCCCCCATGTGCCTATCCAGAAGCCGTGGCCCGTAGGGTCTTCCACTAAGTCGGCTGGAGGGATGCTCTCTTCCCAGTATTGCTCTTCGAACCGTCGGGCGGCTCGATTGTACATTACTACGCCACCATTCCATTGTGTCACCCATATTCTGCCGCGACTATCCTGCATGATGCGCGACGCCCATGCATCCTGACCCTTCCATTTCGATGGGATGGTTGCCATGAGGTGCAGATGCTGGTCATAATGATAGACCTGTTTTGAAGAACAAACCCAGACGGTACTATCGGATGCCACTAATATGGGCCCTGCGGATTTGCCCGCCAGTTGCTGATCGACGACATGGATGGTGTAGTCGTTTTTGTCGAGCATATAAAGACCCTCCTTCGTGGAGAAAAGGATATGATTGTGGAAATCGCTTGCCAGACTTGTAATATCATTACTTGCACCGATCAAGTCGGGATGATTGCGGTCGGAGCGAAAGACATCAATATGATAGCCATTGTCACGGCACAAGCCTCCTCCCCGGGTTCCATACCAGATAAATCCCTCCCTGTCCTGATAGATGCAGTGGACATTGGCCACTGGCAATTGTTGCTGGGTGGGCAGTTCGGTTAATACGTATTCGTTAGCTAGCCAGCCTTTGGACGGATGGCTTAGTGATAGTGAAATGATAAGTAGAAGAATTGTCTTCAGTTGCATAGTAGAGTTCTTTTTCTGGTGCAAACTTACAAAAAAATCCTCATATACCTATATAATTATAAAAGAAAAATAGTGTGAAACCTCACTTTGCACAAATAGTGAAAGCTAATGAACGGCATAGACAAGCCTGTTTCAGGAAAACACCCTAACTTTGCAGCCGGAATCAAACTGAGAGATAACTCAAATATTAACTAAAAACATTTTTAACATGAGTAAAACAAAATTATTCTTCTTGGCTTTGTTCACCATCTGCAGTATGGTGACCATGGCACAAAACCAAAAGGCCAGTGGTGTCGTGGCCGATCGGGACGGTGTCCCCGTCATCGGAGCCACAGTAGTGGAAAAAGGGACAAAGAATGCCACGGTAACTGACCTGGAAGGGCGCTTCTCGCTTCAGGTGGGGCAGGGAACCATGATTTCTGTTTCTTACATCGGCTATAAGTCGCAGGACATTAAGCCTACGAATGCGCCTATGCACATCACGCTTGAAGAGGAGGCCAATGGGCTGGATGAAGTGGTGGTGATCGGTTATGGTACGTCGCGCAGAAAGGACATCACTGGCGCCGTGGCTTCTGTCAATGGTGATCAGCTAAATTCCGTCAGCAGTACTAGCGTGAGTCAGATGCTACAAGGTCGCGTTACGGGTATGTCGGCTACACAGAGCTCTGCTCAGCCTGGTGCGGGTATCTCTATCAATATCCGTGGGGCAGCATCGCCTCATGGTAGCAATGCCCCGCTCTATGTAATCGACGGCGTTCCTATCCAGACCAACTCGTCGGCAACGCCAGGCATCAGCACACCGGGATATGACTATATGGCTGGCGTGGACCGTGACCCGCTGAACACGATCAACCCCAACGATATCGAGAGTATTGAGGTGCTGAAGGATGCGTCGGCAGCTGCCATCTATGGTGCTTCGGCGGCCAACGGCGTCGTGCTGATAACGACCAAGAACGGCAAGTCGGGTAAACCGAAGGTGGAATATCGTAGTGTTTTCACGGCTCAGCTGATGAAGAAATACCCCGAGGTGCTTAATGCCCGACAGTTCAGAGAGCAGGCCAACTTCTGGACAAAGGAGTATTACCTTTATAATAATAAGATGGGTGTGTATGGCGACAACCCCGAAGACCTCAGTGGCTATCAGCCCGTATTTGACAACGTAGATGGTTATGCCGCCGACACTAAGTGGATTGACGAGGTGTCGAGAACGGGATATGTCGTTGACCAGAACGTATCGGTCAATGGCGGTAATGACAAGACGAAGTATTTCTTCTCTTATAATTATTACGATAATCAGGGTATTTTGAAACAGTCGGGACTGAAGCGCCATAACCTGCGACTGAATCTGGATCAGGAGTTCTCAAGAATCTTCAAGGCGGGTATCAAGTTCAGCTACTCGAATGTGAATGCCAACAGCACCTCCGTAGGTACGGGCGGTAATGGCGATAACATGATCATGCGACTCATTGACTATGCGCCGGACATTGCCGTGATGGACGAGAACGGCAATTATAACAAGAGCTATAATAAACTCTACACGAACCCGGTATCTTATTGTGAGATAGAGGATAAGACCACGACGGAGCGCGTATTCATCGCGCCCTCTTTCGACCTGAAGTTGATGGACGGGCTAACGCTGAGGGGCGTGGGTGGCTATGACACGCAGACATCTGTCAGAAAGTTCTTTATCCCTAAGCACGCGAATAATGTGAATGCTCAGGAGGGTATGGCCAGTCTGGGACAATCAAAGGTGGTAAATGCCAGTATTGAGTCGTATCTGAACTACGACAAGACGTTTGGCGAAGTACATCATGTGTCGGCAGTATTGGGTGCTGGTTACTATAAGACCACCAGCGAGAGCTTCGGGCTTACGGGGTCCGACTTCTTTACCGATGCCTTTGGTTACAATAATGTAGGTATAGCCAGTGATAAGGATAAAGAGGGTATCAGCTCCAACTATGCTGAGCGCACGAAACTGTCACAATTCTTCCGTGCCAACTATTCGTATAAGGATCGTTACATCGTGACCATCACTGCTCGTCGTGACGGATCGAGCTATTTCGCCGAGAACAAGAAATGGGGGTTTTTTCCTAGTGCTTCCGTGGCATGGCGACTGAGTGAAGAGTCCTTTATGCAGAACGCCAAGGCCATCAGCAATTTGAAACTCAGAGTGGGCTATGGTGCTACGGGTAATGAGAATGTGCTGGGCACCAACTCGCAGTCGCTTTACCGTTCGGGCTATAACTTCCTGATCGGCTCGACGATGCATACCGGACTGATGCTTACCCAGATAGAGAATCCGGAACTGAAATGGGAAACCGACTACACACTGAACATCGGTATCGACTATGGACTATTCAACCAGCGCATCAATGGCTCTATCGAATTCTTCCATCGTGGCGTAAAGGATCTGCTCGACTATCAGACACTGCCCTCAAACAATGCCGTGGGGCGCGTGGCTGCCAATATCGGCGAAACCAAGAGCGAGGGCTTTGAGTTCTCCCTGAACAGCGACAATCTGAACAGCAAGACCTTTAAGTGGGAGACCACGCTAAACGTATCCTATTTCAAGGCCAGTTGGGTGGAGCGTAACCCGGAAGTGGCTCTGGCGGAGTATATCGACGAAAAGGGTGAGATTGACGCTATCTATGGGTGGCAGACTGCAGGCATTATCCGCAGTAAGAGCGATATCCCATCGTATATGCCCGATGCCAATATTGGTAATATCAAGTATGTTGACCAGAATGGTGATGGTGTACTTGATGCCAAGGATGTAGTTAAATTAGGTAACAGCACGCCACGCTGGATGATAGGCTTTGGCAATACATGGAGTTGGAAGGGCTTCGACCTGAACATATACTTCTATAGCGCTCTTGGTTTCAAGAAATATATAGGTTCCCATAACAGCGGAACAGGCAGGACCTACGGCCAGATTCCCGTAGCAGCAAACCTCGGCAACAATGGTAATGCACCTAGTAACACTTATACCAATGTCATGACAGATGTTTGGAACTGTCAGAAAGGACAAGGCTGGATGCCAGGTATTGCAACCAATCCATACGACAGCAAGAATCCATCGGGTGCCAACGATTTCTATCTACAAGATGGCAGTTACGTCAAGTTGAAGAACATCACCCTTGGCTACACGTTGCCACAAAGTGTCTTCCTGAAGAGCAACTTCATCCGTGGTGCCCGCTTCTTCGTGGATGCGCAGAATGTGGCTACCTTTACTGGATATGACGGCTTTGATCCGGAACTCTCAACGGGCAATCCCTACCCGCAGGCTTTGTCACTCTCATTCGGATTTAATCTTAACTTTTAACTCAGACAGAATATGAAAAAGATCATGATAAGCGCTATGATGTGCGCAGTAGCAATGGCGACTCTGCTCATTTCGTGTGAGGACACGCTGGAAACAAAGAACTTCACGGATATGTCGCCAAATAATTTCTTCAAGACCGAAGGCGACTTCGATGCAGCTGTAACAGGACTTTACCTGCCATTGACAACCAACTGGGGATATAGTGATGGCGGCACGGGTGGCTGGTATAACTCCCTTTTCAACGCAGATATCAATGCCTATTTTGCGGGAGGCATGGTTACGACTGATATCATGCGTCACTACTCAAGTTATGTATATGACGAATTCAACGTTGGCCCTTCTACAGGTGGTGCTATCAATACTACTTACAACGTACTGCGATTTGTTGCCCGAGCTACAGATGTAATCAATCAGATGGAGAAAAGCAGCGGTTCGACAGAGGCTGTTCGTACTCGCTATATTGCGGAGGCCAAGACTTTGCGTGCATTCTATATGTATACACTGCTTGACTTCTTTGGACCGTTGAATGTGAAATTAGATCCATCGACACTGATGGACAACACCATAGAGCCGCGACCATCGAGTGAAACTTATATTGGGTATATAGAGAAAGATCTTGACGATGCCATTACCACGACTTCTTTCCCTGACAAATATAACTCTAATCCTGATGAGTGGGGACGAATGTCAAAGGCAATAGCATATGGTATCAAGCTTCGTCTTTATATGCATGAGAAAAATTGGCAGCAGGCAAAAGCTGTGGCCAAGACGTTGATGGGAATGGGCTACTCGTTACTGGCCAACTACGAGGATGTTTTCAAGTCGGCAGTTAACGATGAACTTATATGGGCCGTACCTTCAAACACAGCATCAGATAACTATTATGTGACCGAAGTGCTTCCTAATGATTTCAAGCGTGGCTATACGAGTAAAGGTACATCGTATATCCGTGGTACTGAGGATAATTATTTCTCTGGATGGAAGGTTTACTGCATGCGCTGGGAATTTTATGACACCTTTGAGGATAATGACACACGCAAACAGGTCATCCTCTGTGAATATGACAATTCAAGTAACCAACACATAACTAGAGAGTCCGGTATGGTTGGAGCCATTCCTGTCAAGTATATGGACACGCAGTTTGCCAACTGGGGAACACAGACAGCCCAGCCCGTGCTCCGCTATGCAGAAGTCCTATTGTCGTTTGCTGAGGCTGAGAATGAACTGAACGGTCCGAGTGCCGAGGCTGTTCAGGCTCTGAAGCAGGTGACCGACCGAGCTGGTGTGGAGATTCCCGCATCGGCAACTGCCAGTAAAGAGGCATTCCGCGACTATCTGCTGCTGGAACGTGGTCATGAACTATTTGGTGAGGGCATGCGTCGTCAAGACCTGATCCGCCACGGGGTGTATATAAAACTGGCTCGTGAGCGTGGCAATAATGCTCAGGACTATCAAGTGCTGTTCCCCATTCCACAGTTTGCCATTACGGAGTCAAATGGAATCCTTGAACAGAACCCTGGATATTAATAAGAATTAGCATCATTATTCATAATAAGTTGTTATTTTTCACGTTATTAGTTTTAGTTAATGTTAATTGTTAGTGAGAAGGGGCAGGACCTTCAACCTCCTGTCCCTTCTTTTTCTGAAAAATGGCGATGACGATACGATATTTGATGATGAGTATCCTGTTTCTGGCAGGCATAGGGGCAGAGGGTCACACCATGGAGGATGCATTCAGGAATCCTCCGGCGGAGGCGAAGCCGCTTATGATATGGCAGTGGATGGATGGACTCGTCTCGAGAGAGGGAATCACGGCCGATCTGGAAGCCTACAAAGAGGCGGGTATTGGTGGTGTGCAGAACTTTCAGGTGGGTGGCCCCATGCAGGGTCTCGCCAAGGACACCACCAATGCCATCGGTTCTGAGAAATGGCAACGGCTGATGCGCTTTGCCATCGACGAGTGCCGTCGGCTGGGTTTATCGTTCGGCACGCATAACTGTCCAGGATGGTCGTCAAGCGCCTATCCGGCGGTCAAACAGGAATATGCCATGCAGAAACTGGTATGGAGCACAACGGTAGCTTCTGGCAGGAGTCGCACTCGTCTCATCATGCCAGAGACAGACCCGCAGTATAGCTATTATCAGGATGTGGCGGTGATAGCTGTTCCCGATCAGGACAGCGTGCCGATGAGTTCGGTCAGGAATCTGACAGGCCAGATGGACAGCAAGGGCATACTGCATTGGAAGATGCCTCAAGGACGTTGGAGGATCTATCGTTTCGGGCATACACCCAACGGGAAAACCAATGTGGCTACGTCGCCAGAGAGTGGTGTTGGATTGGAGTGTGACAAAATGAACCGTGAGGCAATCAGGCATTTCTGGGAGTCTTATCCCTCTATCTTAATAAGTCTGGCTGGCGATGAAATTGGGAAGACATTCCAACGATTGGAAATTGACAGCTATGAGGCTGGTGGTCAGGACTGGACCTCAGCGATGCCTAGGGAATTTCAGAAACGGCGTGGCTACGACATGTTGACTTGGTTGCCCGTGGCTGCGGGGATGACTATCGACAACAAAGCGAGCAGCAAGAAGTTTCTGAATGACTGGCGTGAAACGGTTACCGACCTGTTTGCCGAGCATTATTACGGTTATATGAGCCAGTTGGCGCATGAGCACGGCCTACAGCTATTGGTACAGCCCTACGGAACGGGGGGAGGAAGTGGCCGTTTCAATCCTATCAATACCGACAAAATCTGCAGGCAGTTGGCGGCAGATGATCCCATTAGTGCCGAGTTCTGGACCAACCCCACCAACTGGGGATGGAATGACGTACCGAGGGTGGTGGATGCGACAAGACGGGCAGGACACGAAATTGTCTATGCAGAGGGATTCACCTGCTGGCCCCTATATGCGTGGAAAGATGATCCAGCACGGCTGAAAGCCATCGCCGACTCGGCTTTCTGCCGTGGCATTAACAAGCTGATGCTGCATGCTGGCGCACACAATCCTTGGGTGAATGCCAAGCCTGGCATGTCGTTCGGTATGTGGGGTACACAGTGGACGCCAGGACAGACATGGTGGAAGGATGGTGCCAAGCCTTTGTTCTCTTACTTTGCCAGATGCCAGGCATTGCTGCAGCGAGGGGTTTACGTGGATGATTTCAAGAGCAGGGATGCCTCGCTGACCACTGACGCCCACAGCATCCACTGGATACACCGGCGGGACGGTGAGACCGATATCTATTTCGTAGCCAATACCAAGGACAGTACGCTGATGCCTCATGTTACTATTACAGGTACGGGCAGACTGCCTGAGGTGTGGAATCCGGAAACAGGGAATATGTCTGAGGCAGAAATATGGAAGATGGCAGACGGCAAGACACAAGTGACGTTGAATCTGACCACACGGCGAGCCGTGTTCCTCGTCTTCAGGAATCCAACGACAGAGACTGGATCGGCAAAAGAGTCTTTCTCAGACGACATCACCGACACCATACCCATAAATGGAACGTGGACGGTCGGATTTGATGAAGATAAGGTTGTTGAATGGCCATCGCTGATGCCTTGGAATGAGTCGATTGACAGCGATATCAAATACTTCTCAGGGACTGCTCATTATGAGCAGCACCTGTATCTGAACGAACTTGACCGCCACTATCGATATATCCTTGATCTGGGTGAAGTGAAGAATCTTGCAACGGTTCGTGTGAATGGAAAGGTATGTGGTACACTTTGGCGACCACCCTTTACCATTGACATCACCGAGGCGCTGCTTGGCGGTGACAATCTGCTGAAGGTTGATGTCACTAATCTATGGGTGAATCGTATGGTGGGTGATGAACAAGAACCTGACGATGTGGAATGGTCAGAACCTGTGGCCTTCGGAGCTGCTCCCAATTCACCAACCATTGGCCGGTTTATGAAAGAAGTGCCAGAATGGCTCAGCCAGGGACAGCCACGCCCCTCCAAGCGTAAGGCTGTCGTCTCGTTTAAGTTTTTTGAGAAAGACACTCCGCTTCTCCGCTCAGGATTGATAGGCCCAGTGGTGCTAAAGAATTATAAATTATGAGAAAATGGTTAATGATATTCTGTCTTATGCCGGTGCTCGTATTTGCACAGACAGGAAGCTTGAAAGGCAAGCAGATTGGCGTTATTGGCGATAGCTATGTCCGCAATCATGTTGGTAAGATTGAGGATACCTGGCATTATAAGTTTGCACAGAAACATCAGATGCAGTATTTTAATTATGGTCGTAACGGAAATTGTATTGCTCTCGATTTGGAACGTTGGGGACCTGGCATGTACCAGCGCTACAAAGATATGAAGGACTCTTTGGATTATATCATAGTTATTGCTGGCCACAACGATGCCGTCCGCGAACGTCTTGACTCTATTGGCATGGATACATTCCGTGAACGTCTTGGCTTACTATGCAGTGGGCTTATTGAGCGATATCCTAATGCAATGATATTCTTTTTTACACCTTGGACTTGCAAAGATTTTATAGGCAGTCCACGTCAACAGGTGGTTGATACGATACTTGAGATCTGCGGATCATACGGAATCCCTGTTTTTGATGCAGCCCGTCATAGTAATATCTTTGCAGCAAGTGAACAGTTTCGGAAGATTTATTTTCAGGGAGGAAAAGGTACTGACACAGCTCACCTAAATCCGCAAGGGCACGACCGATTCTTACCTGTGGCAGAAAAATTCATTCTTCAATACATAAATGAACAATGATGCCATCTGTTATATCGTCAGGTGGCTGTCACCTCGATTTCAAAATAAGAATCCCCCGCCACTCAAGGCGAGGGATTCTTGTTTTATTCACCAATCTTGGCGAGGGATTCTTGTTTTATTCCTTCTTCCAGTATTTCCTGCCGTACACAATGATGTAATGATAGCATAGTAGCGCTATGAGCAGCATCGCTACGATGAAGATGCCCAGAATCTTCAGACCGTAATAAATGCCAGGCATGTCGATCGATTTACACGGCACCACCGAAACCATCATCCATCGGGTGTATTTCACGGGCGTATAGAACAGATAGCACTCTGTGCCATCAAACAGAAACTTCTGTTGGCTCTCCTGCTCGCTCATGATGCCCTTTTCGATATGGTCTATCAGTGTCGACATCTTATAGTCGCCGATGGGCTTCAGGTGGTTGAATATCAGACCCTCCAGACGCAGCTCGCCTTCGGGGTGGGTGATGAACGATCCGTCGTGGTTCACGATGAAACTCCTGGAGCGCAGTCCCAGCGCGTTGGTGGCAAACGGATTCAGAGCATTATAGGCGCTATCCGTCTCCAGTAGTTTGTTCGTCAGCCAGTCGAGCGATATGTCGGCGCCCAGCACTGCTACGGGCTTTCTTTCCTGATTGTGTATGGGCACCATGTAGGCAGCCAACTGCGTCACGTTATCATAGCCGTCGGCAAAGGGTTCCGACCACATGGCGGTGTCGGCATCTATCACACTCGTAAACCAGTTTGCCTCCAGATAGTCAAAGTCGGCGTCGCCCTTTTCCTCAGTCAGTATCTCCTCGTGGTTCTCGCGGTTGCGCCATGCAAACGGACAGTACCGATGGCCCTTCTCGGGATAATAATAGTCTCTCACGAAGTTCATGCCACAGCTATGTACGCGCGTACCTTGCTTTACTATACGCGCCATTACCTCCTGCTGACCCTCGGTGTTGTCGAGTGTCTGCTCCAGATAGAACACATTACTGGTTACTGATACGTACACATCCGATAGTACACGCCTGGTATACTCGTAGTTAATGAGCATTTTTGCGTGGAAATTCTCAGCCTGTAAGTTGACGATGGTTTTCTGCGTAAGATTGTAGAAGAAATACGTGGCGCCAATCACGATGATGACTACACCAATCAGTATTTTTCCTTTACTCCTCCATGCCGTAGCATACTTTTTCCAGTCCATACGAAATCTCAGCTTTAGGTTTTCTTGGTGCAAAGTTAGTGTTTTTATTTCAAACGTTTCAGATTTAATTATAAATAATGATTTTGTCTTGTTAAAATTTGTTTATTTTAGCAATTGATTTTTGGCTTCGATTGATTAATTTCTTATCTTTGCACAAAGTATTCAATCTTATTAGCTATTTTTTAAACTCATATATAGCCGTGAATCAAACAACTGATAAAACCTCTAAGTGGCATAAACTTTATGTTATGCTGATTGTGTTTATAGTATTGGCCATCACCATTGCTGTATCGCTTGTTTCCACCAGTTTCGTGATGGAAGCCGAGAATCATGCGCGTTATTTAGGTATCAGGAACGTCCATGCGGAGCGCATTGCCAAAACCGTTCAGGGTATGGAGATGAATGCCATGAATGTGTTCGACGAGGTGCAGAAGAATCTCTCTTCGCCCAATGCTGTGGTGGATGCCCTGATGAGCAAAACCCGCCTGGCACCCGATGTGCGAGGCTACTTTGCCGCTTTTGAACCTGAGTTTTTCCCTGAGAAGGGCCGCTGGTTTGAGCCCTATGTGCATCATACTGATACCACCGATTTCGTGATGTCGCAGGTAGGCTCTGCCCGCCACGATTATACCAAGAGCGAGTGGTATAAGCGCGCCAAGAACTTCGGCAAAAGCTTCTGGTCCGATCCTTATTATTATTACGATGGCACCGATATCAGCGGCCATTACACCACTTTTGTCGAGCCCATTTACGATGCTTCGGGCAAGTTGGCTTGTGTATGTGGAGCCGATATGACCTTCGAGTGGCTCTCTAAGGCCCTTCAGAAAATCGACGATGCCACTAAGGCCGATAGCCTGCTCAATGCTTATCACAATCACTCTGAGCTCGATTTCTTCTCGGTCATTATTGCCGAGGATGGCAGCTGTATTGTTCATCCCGTTGATAAGATTGTGGCCATCGATGATCATAAGGTGCTTCAAGACTTTGTTGATAATAAGTGTGGTACCATCGATATGAACGTCGACGGTGTGCCCTCTACAGTGTTCTATGGTCCTATTGAGCACATCAACTGGCACCTCTGCGTGGTAGCGCCCCGTCAGAATGTGCGCCAGCCCTTGTTCCTTTATGGTGCTACCCTCGGGGTAGTAGCTCTGGTTGGTTTATTGTTGGTTTGGCTGGTTATCCGCCGCAAACGTTAGCCCATGCGTTTCCCGAAGCTTCATTTTTCGGCCTCTTCACTTAGGCTTACTGTCCTCGTATCCTGTGGCACTGTATTGCTATTGCTGGTGTCGCTGGGTGCGCTGTCGTGGTTTGCCCATCAGGCCCTGAAGGATGAAGCCATGCATAACGCCCAGCAGATGCTCTCGGGCACTGTACAGCAAGTGGATAATATCCTGGTGAATGTAGAGCAGAGCACCGACTTTGTGTATCAGGACCTGCGCAATCACCTCTCTCAGCGCGACCGCATGTTTACCTACTGCAGCCGCATTGTGGAGAGCAGCCCTTACATCACGGGTTGTGCCATTGCCTTCAAACCCTACTTCTATCCTGATCGCGAGTTGTTCATGACCTATGTCCATCTGAGTTCCGAGGCAGGCGATTCGCTCGTGGCCGAAACTTCGTTTGGCGATCGCCCCTATACTGAGCATGTGTGGTATCTCGAGCCCATGGGCAAGGGTTGCGCCTGCTGGACCAATCCTCTGCCTGAGGAGGAAGACGAGGGTGTCACTATTTCCTATTGCCGACCCATCTACGATAGCAATCGCCAGCTGGTAGGCACTTTGGCAGTCGATGTGCCTGTGGAACTGCTCTCCGACGTGGTGCTCGCCTCCAAGCCCTCCGAACACGGCTTTAGTGTGCTGCTGGCGCGCAATGGCTCGTTCATCGTCCATCCTTATCCTCAGTATTACACCCATCAGTCGGTTTATGCTCTGGTTGATAGTGTAGGCGGTCATGGTATCATGGAGGCTGCTGAGTCGATGCTGGCCGGCAAGACGGGCTATAACTACTTCCAGATGGCTGGCGACGACTGGTGCGTGTTCTATAAACCCTTCTCCCGCAGCGAGAAGGCCAATACCCATCAGGAAGCGCTGGGGTGGAGTTTAGGTGTGATTTATCCTGACGACGATATCTTCGGCGTGCATAATCACCTCATCATCATTGTGCTTGTGATCGCCATCATTGGACTGGTGGTCTTCCTGCTGGTGTCGCGCTGGGCCATCCGCCGCCAACTCCAGCCACTCAATCAGCTGGTGCAGTCGGTGGATAATATGGTGGGCAGCAATTTCAAGGAGATCGTCACCGATACCCGTCGCGGTGATGAGATAGGCGATTTGCACATGCAGATACAGCAGATGCAGCGTTCGGTTTCGGGCCGACTCAGCGAACTCTCCACGCAGGCAGCCAATCTCAAGTCGCGTACCGAGGTGCTGCGCAAGGGCTATCACAAGGCGCAGGAGACCGACAACATGGAGACCAGCTTCATCCACTATATGACCAATCAGATGACTGTGCCTTCCGAAACGCTGGAGCGTACGGTTACCAATCTCTGCAATAACTATCGCGACTTGGACGAGACCAAGTTCACGAAGCAGGTAGAGGCTATCAAGTCGAAGAGTGAAGCCATCATTAATCTGCTCGACGAAACGCTCAAGGTAGTTGAGAACATTAAGGGAAAGGAGGCTGATAATGAGTAAGTTACGACGTAGTCTCTCTAGTAAGCTCAGCCTTCGTATCCTGCTGATGGCCATTCCCATTTTCATCCTCTGCGTGGGTACACTCTTCATTAAGTCGCTCTATCTCATCCGCCTCGAGGCAGCCGAGAGCGCCAATAGCACGCTCCGTCGCACAGTGATGAATGTGCGCGCCTATATGGGCTCTGTGGAGACCTCTACCGATGCCAATGCTTGGTTGCTCGAGGAGCACTTCAATCCCGACTCCTTGCGCTCCATCTCGCATCGCATGGTGCACCAGAACCGCCATATCCTCAGCTGCTCCGTGAGTGCCGAGCCCAACACCTTCCCGCAGTATGGGCGCCACTTCTCGCTCTATACGGTCAACGATGGCGATAGCATTACCACCATGCTTGAGCCTCCCTTTGATTACTTCTCCAAGCAGTGGTATCAGGAGCCTGTGAATACGGGCCATTCCGCTTGGGAGGAACCTTTCGATGACAACAGCGCTAGCGCCATCGATCATCATGCGGCTGTGGCCACCTATTGCCGTCCGCTACGTGTCAAAGGCCGCGTGGTGGGTGTGGTCTCCTCCGACATCTCGTTTGCTCAGCTCGCTCGCAGTGTCATTAACACTGAGCATCCTTATCCCGGTGCCTATTTCGTGCTGCTGGGCAGCGATGGCCGCTACTTCATCCATCCCGATACCACGCGCCTGTTCCGCAAGACTATCTTCACCGATGCCGATCCGCGTCAGCATAGCGAGCTTATTACCCTGGGCCATGAGATGACCTCTGGCCGCTCTGGTTCGCTCTACATGAAGGTTCACGATAGCGATTGCTACGTGTGCTATCAGCCAGTGCCCGGCACCAACTGGAGCCTCGCTATGGTGAGTCCTGTCAGTGGCTTGCAGCAAGGCTATCATCGCCAGATGTTCTTCATCGGTCTGATTATCATTATCGGTCTCATCCTCATCATGTGGCTTACCCGTCGCGTGGTGGGCTATATCATCGAGCCCTTCCATTACCTCATGGGAGCCTCGCGCCGCATAGCCGAAGGTCAGCTTGATGAGCGCATTCCCATGAGCGACAGCCGCAATCCTGTGGGGCAGCTCCAGGATAGTCTCTCGCGCATGCAGAACGGACTCTATATCCGTATGAATGATGTCACCAACCGCATTCAGGAGGCCGAACGTATCAACCGCGAGCTGGAGAACAACATGGATCAGGAGGATCAGATCCTAAAGCGCGAGAACATGTTCATCCACAAGGTGGCCCAGCAGATGCGCTCGCCGCTTAACGTCATCCTCGGCTTTACCGGTCTGCTCGAGGATAGTTATAAGGCCATCCAAGCTGAGCAGAGCGAGCAAGATGCCCTCATGAGTCAGGACGAGATGAACACCATCACGTCCATGATGAAGAGTAATGCCATCAAGCTGAACCGAATGGTGCTCATGCTCTACGATAGCTCCGAGATGGGTGGCGGCAGGAAGTACGAGCGCACTGACGAGGTATCGTGCAATGCCCTCGTTCAGGAGTGCATCGCCTACGCCAAGACCCACTTCCCCGATAAGCATGCCGTGATGGAGACTACGGTGCCCGATATGCTGCACATTCTTACCAATCATCTTTATCTCATGCGTTCTGTGCGCGATCTGCTTTACAACGCCTGCAAGTTCTCCGATGGCCAGCATATCAAGGTGCGCATAAAGGAAACCGAACATACTGTGCAGTTCATAGTCGAGGATAAGGGCCCCGGCATCAAGGATAAGTCCACTACCGCTCTCTTCCATCCCTTCACTAAGATCGACGATCTGATGAATGGTCTCGGCCTCGGTCTGCCGCTCTGCAAGCGCCATGCCAATAGCCTCGGTGGCGATCTCACCCTCGATACCGATTACCTCGAAGGTGCCCGCTTCGTCCTCGAAGTGCCCAAGTGATTCTGTCTCCCTTCCAACAAAAGCGTATGCCTAAGGAACAATCATCTATCAAGGAACGTCAGCGTACCGATTTGCGTGAGCCCCGCCGCTATAAGGTCACCATCTATAACGACGACTTCACCACCATGGAGTTCGTGGTCCAGATCCTCACGCAGGTGTTTCTCAAGAGTCAGTCTGAGGCCGAAACGCTGATGCTGCAGGTTCACCATTCCGACAAGGCTGTGGTGGGCATCTACAGTTACGATGTAGCCACCTCCAAAGTGCGCAAGGCTACCACCCTTGCTCGCGACGCCGGCTTCCCATTAAGGCTTACTGTTGAACCCGAAGAACAAGAGTAATCTCTCACCTCTCACCTCTAGCTTCTCACCTCTAAAATGGCAGATATAAAACAAACCCAACGTGCAGCTAAGGCCCTGCGATTCGCCCTCGACTGCTGCAAAGAATACCGACATGAGTTCGTCATGCCCGAACACCTCTTGCTGGCATTAACCGATGACTATACCTTCAATCAGGTGCTCAGCAGTTTTTATTCGCCAGAGTCGTTGGCCGAGAAACTCGAGGAGAAACTCGAGGAGACCGAGTCCATCCCCGATGGTCAGGACTATGCCCCTCAGGTGTCGGCTCAGATGGAGCAGGTCATCGATTTTGCCTACGAACAGGTGATGAACAGCAGCGCCCAGGCCCTCGATGTGCCCCATCTCGTTATGGGCATTCTGCAGCTCAAGGAGTCGTGGGCTTGCTTCCTGCTCAAGGAGGCCCTCATCAATAAGGAGACTGTCTTCATGAGCCAGCTTATCAGCGCCTATGAGTTCGACGACCATCTGGAAGAGGAGACAGGTACTCGCAAACACGAGGACGCCTGGCGCCGACTCGTTACCTGCATGAACGATCACTTCGAGAACCACAATCCACTCATCGGTCGCGAGCAGGAGTTGGAGCGTACTATCCAGGTGCTCTGCCGTCGCGATAAGAACAATCCGCTGCATGTGGGCGAGCCCGGAGTGGGGAAGACCGCCCTCGTCTGGGGCCTTGCCCGAATGATTCAGGAAGGCCATGTGCCTGAGCGCCTCAAGGGCAGCCGCATCTATCAGTTCGACATCGGCACCCTTCTTGCAGGCACCCAGTATCGTGGCGACTTCGAGAACCGCATCAAGCAGATCATGGACGGCATTCAGGAGGAGAGCACCAAGAACATCGTTTATATCGACGAGATCCACACGCTCGTAGGCGCTGGTGCCATCGGCGAGGGTTCGATGGATGCCTCTAACATGCTCAAGCCCTATCTCGAGTCGGGCAACATCCGTTTCATCGGCTCCACCACCTACGAGGAATACAATCGCCACTTCTCGCGCTCCAAGGGCCTGGTGCGCCGTTTCCAGCAGATCGACATCCCTGAGCCCACGCCCGAGGAAACCAAGCACATCCTCCGTCAGTTGCGTCCGCAATACGAAGCGTTCCACCACGTTACTTACGATGAGGCTGCGCTCGATTTTGCCGTCGATGCCAGCTATAAGTTCGTGAACGATCGCTTCCTGCCCGATAAGGCGATTGATTTGATTGATGAGGCCGGTGCGGCCTCAGAGGTGAGTGTGGAAAGGCTACGGGTAGGCGAGCTTAGCTCGGGAATGAAGCGAGAGGTGAGAGAAATCTCTAAGGCGGAGATTTCGGAAGTATTGGCGAAAACCTGCAAGGTCGATGCGATGGCGATGAAAGCCGACGACGATAATGAGAAACTGTCAACTCTCAACTCTCAACTGTCAACTCAAATCTATGGTCAGGACGAAGCCATTCGTCAGGTCGTCGAGTCCGTCCAGATGTCGAAGGCCGGATTGCTCGATGATAACAAACCCTTGGCCTCGCTACTCTTCGTCGGTCCTACCGGTGTGGGTAAAACCGAGGTGGCTCGCGTATTGGCTAAGGAGCTGGGAATCACCCTGTTACGCTTCGATATGAGCGAGTATACCGAGAAGCATACAGTTGCCAAACTCATCGGCTCGCCAGCCGGTTATGTGGGCTACGAGGATGGCGGACTGCTCACCGATGCCATTCGCAAAACGCCCAATTGCGTGCTGCTGCTCGATGAGATCGAGAAGGCCCATCAGGACATCTACAACATTCTGCTCCAGGTGATGGACTATGCCCGACTCACTGACAATAAAGGTCGCAAGGCCGACTTCCGCAATGTCATTCTCATCATGACCTCCAATGCCGGAGCGCAGTATGCCGCCCAGGCCAATATCGGTTTCGTGGGAGGTGTGTCGCGAGGCGAGGCCATGCTGAAGCAAGTCAAGAAAACCTTCAAGCCCGAGTTCATCAACCGCCTCACGGGCACAGTGGTGTTCCATGATATGGATCGCCCCATGGCCACGCTCATTCTGCAGAAGAAGCTGCGCGAGCTTCAGGACAAGCTCACAGCCAAGCAGGTGGAGATGACACTTACCGACGAGGCTTTCGCCCTCCTGCTCTCCGAAGGCTTTACCCTCGAGTATGGAGCCCGCGAGATGGATCGAGTCATCGCCCAGCGCCTCAAGCCCCTCCTCACCCGCGAAATCCTCTTCGGCTCCCTCAAGTCCGGCGGCAAAATCACTATAAGCGCAGAAATGCTTACCTCTTAATTTTCAATTTTCAATTCTCAATTTTCAATTAACGAAGTGGCCGTTTTCCAACTCGATAAAAATCTTTGGTTCCCCGACCCCCACTTAGGTGAGGAAGACGGACTTGTAGCCGTAGGCGGCGACCTCAGTGTCGATCGCCTGTTGCTCGCTTACTCCAACGGCTTCTTCCCTTGGTTCTCCTATCGCGATCAGAAGGAGCCCCTGTGGTTCTGTCCGCTCCAGCGTTTTGTCATTTTTCCTGACGAGATCCATGTGAGTCATTCCATGCGCCAGCTTATTCATAAGGATCTGTATCGCATCACGGTTAACAAAGATTTTGCGGGTGTGCTGCAAGGCTGCGCCACAGCCCAGAACCGCTCCACAGAGGAAGGCGCTTGGCTGGGTCCCGACATCGTCAAAGCCTATACCGAGCTCCATCGTCAAGGCTTCGCCGCCAGCATCGAGGTTTGGGAGAAAGACCGTTTGGTTGGAGGCCTTTACGGCGTAACCCTCGGCTCCTCATTCTTTGGCGAGAGTATGTTCTCGTTAGTGCCCAGCGCCTCCAAGTTAGCCCTTATTTTCCTCGCCCGCCAGTTCGCAAAACTCGGCGGCACCCTCATCGACTGCCAACTCGAAACCCCACATCTCCGCTCCATGGGCGCCCGCTTCATCCCCTACGAAGAATACATCCGCCTCATTCGGAAATAGCGAATTATGCTGTGGCGTATGCTGTATTGCTCTTGTTGCTGTGGGTGAAGATGCAGAGGACTGCGAAACAGAGCATATAAAAGAGTATGATAAAGCCGATGAATTGTACTACGAGATTGAATATCGCCATCAGAATCTTGCTTATTACTTCCATATCGTTGTTTATTAAATGATTCATTTTTCTGCTGCAAAAGTAAAACAAGAATGCCTTATGGCGAAAATTATTCTGCGAACTGGCGATATTTTTAAATGAAAAATGGGGCGCTCATCACTGAGGGCCCCAATTTGTATCACATGACGTTAACCAGAATGTTTGGTTTAGGATAAACAATTCATCATTTTTTGTCTCGGTTGCAAAAATAGAGCAAAAAATAGGTTTCGCCAAATATTATCGACGAAAACCGATACATTAACCTGCGTTAACAAAAAAGTTGGAAAAAAGTTCGGTTTTTCCTTGGTGATGGCATGAGAATGTAGTAATTTCGCACTCGTTTTTAAGATAACAATACTTTAAATTTATCAATTTATGGGAAGAAAAAATATGATTCTCGAATACAACGAGAAGGAATCACAGTGGCATTACAACATGGTTTATAACAACAGACCATTCGATACCCCAGGCTTGGGCGACTGGGCATCGGTGGCCTATACGGACGAGGACAAGGCCAGAGTGTTCACCTACATCATGGAGTGTAAGATGTTTGAGCGCGAGAGAAATGGCGAGCCTCACTACTCGCTCGAGGAGGTGAAGACGGCCTGGAAGATGTTCTGCTTTGTGTATAACAGCATCATTAAGAATATTAATGTGACTCCGGAAATGCGCCAGGAGGTGAAGACGTATTTTGATGGTGGAAAGAACCTGGCACTGTTGGGACATAAGAGTTTCTCGGATATCAAAGAGGATGAGAATCTTGGTATCGCCAGTGAATATAATCCCTTGAGATATTTAGAGGCAAATTATTAAGAGGGAGGTAACTTTGAGACTGCGTCTCGAAGGTACTCGCGCTCGAAAATGAAAATAAATCCCGATTTATTTTGCATTTTGCTCACTTAATCGTACCTTTGCAGCGGATTTTTTGAAATCCGCTGCTTTAATATATATATAATAAGGTAAATGAACGCTAATAAGAAGAGAAGATGGCACTGTCTGTCGGGGCAAGAACCTACGGAGATGGACAAGACCATTATGTATTGGGAAAACAAAGGTAAACTGGTGCCGACACGCGACCTGATTAAGACTCCCGAGCAGATAGAAGGCATCCGCAAGGCGGGTGTGGTGAACACGGGTGTGCTCGACGAGGTGGCCAAGCAGATACATGCCGGTATGTCGACACTTGAGATTGACCAGATTTGTAGAACATACTGCGAAGAACACGGCGCGATTCCTGCGTGTCTGAACTATGAGGGATTCCCAATGAGCGTATGCACGAGTATCAACGAGGTGGTATGTCATGGTATTCCGAAGGAGGAGGATGTGCTGGAAGAAGGCGATATCATCAACGTGGACTTTACGACGATCCTGGATGGCTATTATGCCGACGCAAGCCGTATGTTTATCATCGGCAAGACAACGCCTGAGAAGGAACAGCTGGTGCGTGTGGCCAAGGAGTGTCTTGAGATAGGTATGGAGGCCGCCAAGCCTTATGGATTCGTGGGTGATATAGGTCATGCGATTGAGAAGCACTGCAAGAAATACGGTTATGGCATTGTGCGCGATCTGGCAGGACACGGCGTGGGTCTGAAGTTCCACGAGGAGCCCGACGTGAACCACTATGGCCATCGTGGCACGGGTATGCTGCTGGTGCCTGGTATGGTGTTCACCATCGAGCCGATGATCAACATGGGCACATGGAAGGTGTTTATAGATGCCGACGATCCATACGGATGGGAGGTGATCAGTGAGGACGAGCAGCCGAGTGCTCAGTGGGAGCATACGCTGGTAATGACGGAACATGGTGTGGAAGTGTTGACTTATTGAACATTGAGCATTGAACATGAGCGATATATATATATTAGGTATAGAGTCGAGTTGCGACGATACGTCGGCGGCTGTGCTGAAGAATGGGGTGCTGCTCTCGAATGTGACAGCATCGCAGGCTGTACACGAGGCTTATGGGGGCGTGGTGCCTGAACTGGCCTCGAGGGCTCATCAGCAGAATGTGGTGCCGGTGGTGGATCAGGCCATCAAGAAGGCTGGTATCACGAAGGAGAATCTGACGGCCATCGCCTTTACGCGTGGTCCGGGACTGATGGGGTCGCTATTGGTGGGCGTGAGCTTTGCCAAGGGTTTTGCCCGTTCGCTGGGTATTCCCCTGATAGATGTGAACCACTTGCAGGGACATGTGATGGCGCACTTCATCAAGGAGAGCGAGGACGATCAGCATCAGCCACCTCTGCCGTTCCTGTGTCTGCTGGTGAGCGGTGGTAACTCGCAGATTGTGAAGGTGAATGCCTATAACGATATGGAGGTGCTGGGACAGACCATCGACGATGCTGCCGGCGAGGCCATCGATAAGTGCTCGAAGGTGATGGGACTGGGCTATCCCGGTGGTCCGATCATTGACCGACTGGCCCGTCAGGGTAATCCGAAGGCCTTTAAGTTTGCTGAGCCTAATATTCCCGATCTGGACTATAGTTTCTCGGGACTGAAGACATCGTTCCTCTACTCGATGCAGAAGTGGGTGAAGGAGGATCCTGACTTCATAGAGCATCACAAGGAGGATATTGCTGCCTCGCTGGAGTGGACCATCGTGGACATTCTGATGAAGAAACTGAAGAAGGCTGTGAAGCAGACGGGTATTAAGCATGTGGCTGTGGCTGGTGGTGTGAGTGCCAACAACGGACTGCGCAATGCGTTCTACGATGCGGAGAAGCGTTATGGTTGGACGATTTACATTCCGAAGTTCAGCTATACCACGGATAATGCTGCGATGATAGGTATCGTGGGGCATTATAAGTATCTGGACAATGAATTCTGCGCCATTGACGCCCCCGCCTTTTCAAAAGTAACATTTAAATAACTAAATATGGATTTTGAGAGTAAGATAACAAGTAGGGAGATTAGTGAGATTCTCTGGGAGACGGAGAAGACTGTTGGAACGGCTGAGAGCTGCACAGGTGGACGTATAGCCGAGGCTATTATCGCCGTGCCTGGCGCCTCGAAGTATTTCAAGGGTGGTATCATCTCATATGTGAACGAAATCAAGGAGAGTCTGCTGGGTGTGGATCCTCAGGTGCTGGAAGAGAAAACCGCTGTGTGTGAGGAAGTTGCAATCGCCATGGTGAAAGGCGCCTGCAAGGCTCTGAACACTAATTACGCCATTGCTGCCACAGGCTTTGCCGGTCCTACAGGTGGTACGAAGGATATACCAGTGGGTACCATCTGGCTGGCATGCGGAAACGACGAAAGAGTGGTGACTTTGAAGGTGGAAGAAGACCATGGTAGAGACATCAATCTGGCCATCGCTACCAACAAGGCTATGGAGCTGTTTTTGAACTACTTGAAGGAGGAAAATGACCCCAGACCCGTGTACGAAGGTTAAAAAACATTAATTCTTTGGTTTTCGGGTGGTGCAATCATTTGATTCTCAATTAAAATGTGTACCTTTGCACCCTGTTTGGAATAAGTAAGTGTAAATCACAAGTAAAAAGTAGATAGAAATGTCTAAGATTTGTCAAATTACATTCAGCAAGAAGTTCTACTATGTAGAGGAGGGTTGCTGGATTCAGTTGAAGATCAGCGCTGCTGGCCTTCGTATGATTAACAAAGTAGGTCTGGACGCTGCATTGAAGCAGGCTGTTGCCAAGGGATATGTAGACTGGAAGGACATTAAAGTGATAGGAGATTAAGAGATGGCAAGCAAGAAAGCAAAGGGTAATCGCGTTCAGGTAATCCTGGAGTGCACCGAGCACAAGAACAGTGGTATGCCCGGCACAAGCCGTTACGTTACCACAAAGAACCGTAAGAATACGCCCGAGCGTATGGAACTGATGAAGTATAACCCCATCCTGAAGAAGATGACTCTTCACAAGGAAATTAAATAATAACGACTGAAGTATGGCAAAGAAAACCGTTGCTACCCTCCACGAAGGTTCGAAGGATGGTCGCGCTTACACTAAGGTAATCAAGATGGTTAAGAGCCCCAAGACTGGTGCTTACATCTTCGACGAGCAGATGGTTCCTAACGAGGCCGTTAAGGACTTCTTCAAGAATTAATTTTAATTTTACATAAAAAGAGAGGTTGCAAGTTAAATTGCAACCTCTTTTTTTTGCGATTTCATCGAATTTTTGTACCTTTGTCCCATGAAATGGGACCTTAGTCCCCAAAATTGAAGAAAGTATGGGAATTTTTGGATTTTTCAACAAGGATAAGAAGGAGACGCTCGACAAGGGTCTGGAAAAGACCAAGACCAGCGTGTTTGACAAACTGGCGCGTGCCGTAGCCGGAAAAACAAAGGTGGACGACGATGTGCTCGACAACCTGGAAGAGGTGCTGATTACGAGTGACGTAGGTGTGGACACCACGCTGAAAATCATCGAAAGAATCGAGGAGCGCGTAGCCAGAGACAAATATGTAAGCACGTCGGAGCTGAATGCTATCCTTCGCGATGAAATCGCCAATCTGTTGGCTGAAAACAATTCGGAAGACAACGATAACTGGGACTTGCCCAGCGATCATAAGCCCTACGTGATTCTGGTAGTGGGTGTGAACGGTGTGGGTAAGACCACCACCATCGGCAAGTTGGCCTGGCAGTTTAAGCAGGCCGGTAAGAAGGTGTATCTGGGCGCAGCCGATACGTTCCGTGCAGCAGCTGTGGAGCAGTTGTGCATCTGGGGCGAGCGCGTAGGTGTGCCCGTGGTGAAGCAGCAGATGGGCAGTGATCCTGCCTCTGTGGCGTTCGATACACTCTCGAGTGCAAAGGCTAATGGTGCCGACGTGGTGCTGATTGATACAGCCGGACGTCTGCACAATAAGGTAGGACTGATGAACGAGCTAAAGAAGATCAAGGACGTGATGAAGAAGGTATTGCCCGAGGCTCCCGATGAGGTGATGCTGGTGCTTGATGGCTCGACTGGTCAGAATGCTTTTGAGCAGGCCAAGCAGTTCGCTGCTGTAACTCAGATTACATCGCTGGCTATTACCAAACTGGATGGTACGGCCAAGGGTGGAGTAGTGATCGGCATCTCGGATCAGCTGAAGGTGCCCGTGAAGTATATCGGACTGGGTGAAGGCATGGAGGACCTGCAGCTCTTCAACAAACGACAATTCGTAGATTCGCTGTTCAATGAGTAAGAAGACGGTTGATATCATTACGATGGGGTGTTCGAAGAATCTGGTGGATTCGGAAAACCTGATGGGACTCTTTGAGGCTAACGGCTATACGTGTACGCACGATAGCGACGATCCTCAGGGTGACATTGTGGTGGTGAATACCTGCGGGTTTATCAATGATGCGAAGGAGGAAAGTATCAACATGATACTGGAACTTGGTGAAGCCAAGAAGGAAGGCCGCATCGGAAAGCTGTTCGTAATGGGTTGTCTGTCAGAGCGTTATCTGGCTGACTTGGAAGCAGAGATTCCAGAGGTGGATGGCTGGTACGGGAAGTTTAATTATAGGCAGTTGATTGAAGATCTAGAGGTGAGAGGTGAGAAGCCAGAGGTGAGAGATTACCAAAGGCACATCACAACACCCCGGCATTATGCTTATCTGAAGATTTCGGAGGGGTGCGATAGGAATTGTGCCTATTGCGCTATTCCGCTGATAACAGGCCGCCATCAGAGTAGGCCGATGCAGGAGATTCTGGATGAGGTGCGCCATCTGGTGACCGAAGGAACGAAGGAATTCCAGGTGATAGCTCAGGAACTGACGTATTATGGCGTAGATATAGATGGTAAACAGCATATAGCAGAGCTGATAGAGCAGATGGCCGACATACCAGGCGTGGAGTGGATCAGACTTCACTATGCCTATCCTGCTCATTTCCCTTGGGATCTGCTAAGGGTGATGCGCGAGAAGCAGAACGTATGTAAGTATCTGGATATCGCCTTGCAGCATGTATCGGACAATATGTTGCAGCGTATGCAGCGTCATGTATCGAAGCAGGAGACCTATGAGCTGATAGAGCGCATGAGAAGGGAAGTGCCTGGTATTCATATCCGTACGACGCTGATGGTGGGTTTCCCCGGTGAGACGGATGAGGACTTTGAGGAACTGAAGGCTTTCGTGAAATGGGCCCGATTTGAGCGTATGGGCGCCTTTGCCTATTCTGAGGAAGAGGGAACCTACTCGGAGCAGCATTACGAGGACGATGTGCCTGAGGACGTGAAGCAGCAAAGACTGGATAAGATTATGCGTATTCAGCAGAACATCAGCTCGGAGATAGAAGCTGAGAAGGTGGGAAAGACGCTGAAGGTGATCATCGACCGAAAGGAAGGTGACTATTACATAGGACGTACGGAATTCTGTTCGCCAGAGGTGGATCCTGAGGTGCTGATTCCTGCCAAGGAGCGCAAACTGACACTCGGTGAATTCTACGACGTACTCATAACGGATTCGGAAGAATTTGACTTATATGGAACAACTCAATCAACAAAATATGAACAATAAAGACTTTATCGCAGAATTGGCACAACAAACGGGTTACTCAGTAGAGGACACCCAAAAGTTTGTGAACAGCATTGTCGAAGCTATGGGCGATCATTTCCAGGAGAACGACAATGTGGTTATTCCCACGTTCGGAACTTTCGAAGTAAAGAAGAAACTGGAGCGTGTGATGGTGAATCCATCAACGGGACAGCGAATGCTTGTTCCGCCGAAACTCGTGCTGAATTTTAAGCCGAATGTAAGTTGGAAAGAACGTGTAAAGAATGGAGGAGAGGAGTAATGGGTAAGATTTCATTGTTAGAGTTGGCCGGCGTACTTTCAAAGAAGTATGGGCTGAATAAGAAAGAAGCTACAGAATTCGTCAGTAAGATGTTCGACATCATCCAGCAATCGCTGGAGGAGGATAAGGTGGTGAAGATCAAGGGTCTTGGCACGTTTAAGATCATAGATGTGGATGCCCGTGAGAGCGTGAATGTGAATACGGGTGAGCGCGTGCTGATAGAAGGACACAACAAGATAACCTTTGCGCCCGATCCGCTGATGAAGGAACTGGTGAACAAACCATTCTCTCAGTTTGAGACGGTGGTGCTGAATGAGGGTGTGGATTTCGATGATCCTGCAGCCAGCGAGGCATTAGCGCAAGAGACTGAGGCTGAACTGGAGGCTGCTGCAGCACCCCTGATTGAGATTGTGCCTGAGCCGGAACCCGAGCCAGAGGAAGTGGAACCAGAAGTCATTCCTTTGGTGGATTTCGGTGAGCAGGAAGAGGCTGTAGAGGAACCCGAGCCTGTGGTTGAGTTGGAGCCAGAGAAAAAGGAGGAAGAATTTGATGATGAGGATATTCCGGAATGGGTGATTGAGCCGATAGTTCCTCCCACGAAGCCGGAACAAGAGCCTGCTCCAGAGCCAGAGCCTGTGGTAGAGCCCGAGCCGGAGCCCGAGCCAGAACCAGTGGTTGAGCCTGAACCTGTAGTTGAATCGAAGCCAGAGCCAGTGGTAGAGCCCGAGCCTATGCCGGAACCCGAGCCTGAAATTGAGCCGGAACCGGAACCCGAGCCAACTCCAGAGCCGGAGCCCGAACCCGAGCCTGAGGCTGATGAGGAAGAATCGGAGCCTGAGTATGAGTATGAGGAAGAGGAATCTTCTAACGGAAAGAAGTGGCTGTGGGCATTACTGGCCTTACTGTTAGGACTCGGAGGTGGTTATATTCTGGGTAGTTATTACCCGCTGTCGAACCTGATACCTGCTCAGCAGGAGGTGGTAAAGCCGGAAGAGCCTGTGATTGCTCCAATTGATACACTCGAAGATGTAAGCCAGATTGACTCCGTTGCCACTGTGGTGGAGGAGACTGAGAAGCCCGAAGCCGAAGAGGTAAAGGCAGAAGAGCCCAAGAAGGAGGAAGCAGCAAAACCAGCAGCTCCCAAAGCAGAAGAGAAGCCTGCTCCCAAGGTAGAGCAGCCTAAGCCGGCAGCTCCTAAGGCTGAAGAAAAGCCTGCAGCTAAAGCTGAGGAGAAACCTGCTGCCCTCGACAAGTATCAGCAGAAGGACGTAAGAGTTCGTACTGGTGCATGGCGCATTATAGGAACAGCCCAGACTGTGAAGGTGAAAGAGGGTGAGACGCTTGCTCAGATCTCTCGCCGTTATCTGGGACCGGATATGGAATGTTATGTGGAGGTATATAACAACCTCACAGCCAGTTCGCCCTTGAAGGTTGGACAGGAGATTAAGATTCCGAAGTTAAAAAATAAAAAGGCAAAATAAGAAAACTATAAAATAGAAGTATATTATGGCAGAAGCTATTGACATCCGTGAATTGAATATCCGGATAGAACAACAAAGCGCATTTGTTGCTAATCTTGTAAATGGAATGAATCAGGTGATTGTGGGTCAGAAGCATTTGATCGACTCGCTCCTGATAGGTCTTTTGAGTGACGGACATATTCTGTTGGAAGGTGTGCCTGGATTGGCTAAGACATTGGCTATCAAGACCCTTTCGCAGTTGATTGATTCCGATTATAGTCGTATTCAGTTTACACCCGACCTTCTTCCTGCCGACGTGATTGGTACGATGATTTATTCGCAGAAGGACGAGAAGTTCCAGGTGAAGAAGGGTCCCGTATTCGCCAACTTCGTACTGGCTGATGAAATTAACCGTGCTCCGGCTAAGGTGCAGAGCGCCTTGCTCGAAGCCATGCAGGAGAAGCAGGTAACCATCGGTAGCCAGACATTCCAGTTGCCGAATCCTTTCCTCGTGATGGCTACTCAGAACCCCATCGAGCAGGAGGGAACCTATCCGCTGCCTGAGGCTCAGGTGGACCGTTTCATGCTGAAGGTGGTGATCGACTATCCTTCGCTGGAGGAAGAGAAGCAGATTATCCGTGAGAATATCGGTGGCGAGACACATGAGGTGCCCTCTGTAGTATCAGCCGAAGAGATTCTGAAGGCTCGCAGCGTGGTTCGCGAGGTTTATATCGACGAGAAGATTGAGCAGTATATTGCCGACATCGTGTTTGCCACCCGTTATCCTGATCGCTATGGCTTGAAGGATATGAAGGATATGATATCATTTGGTGGTAGTCCGCGTGCAAGTATCAACCTGGCGAAGGCAGCCCGTGCTTATGCCTTCATCAAGCGTCGTGGTTATGTGGTGCCTGAGGATGTACGTGCTGTGGCTCATGATGTGCTGCGTCATCGTATCGGACTCACCTATGAGGCCGAGGCCAGCAATATCACCAGCGAGGAGATTGTTTCGAAGATTATTAATAAGGTAGAAGTTCCTTGATTGAAAATTGAAAATTGAAGATTGAAGATGGAGACTTCTGAGATCATCAAGAAAGTAAGAAAGATTGAGATCAAGACTCGTGGCTTGAGCTCGAACATCTTTGCAGGTCAGTATCATTCTGCTTTTAAGGGTAGGGGAATGGCCTTTAGCGAGGTGCGTGAATATCAGTTTGGTGATGACGTTCGCGACATCGACTGGAATGTGACTGCACGTTTCCATCGCCCTTATGTGAAGGTGTTTGAGGAAGAGCGCGAGTTGACAGTGATGCTGCTGATTGATGTCAGTGGATCGCTCGACTTCGGAACGCAGAAGCAGATGAAGCGCGATATGGTGACGGAGATAGCTGCCACCATCGCCTTCAGCGCCATTCAGAACAACGATAAGATTGGTGTGGTGTTCTTCTCGGATAAGATTGAGAAGTATATTCCGCCCAAGAAGGGACGTAAACACATTCTTTATATCATTCGCGAGATGCTGGACTTTGAGCCGGAATCGAAGCGGACGGATGTGAAGCAGGCTGTTGAGTTCCTGTCGAGTGTTCAGAAACGTCGTACTACCGCCTTTATCCTGAGTGATTTCTTTGTACGCAACGATTTCCAACAGTCATTACAGATAGCCAGCAGGAAACATGATGTGGTGGCTATACAAGTATATGACCAGAGAGCGAAGGAGTTGCCCGATGTGGGACTGATGAAGGTGGTGGATGCTGAAACGGGCTATGAACAGTATGTGGATACCAGTTCAAAAAGACTACGCGAGGCTTATCATAAGTATTGGGTAAATCGCCAGTCGCAGTTGCTGGAAACGTTCAATAAGAGCCAAGTAGACAATGTGAGCATTGCCACCAACGAGGACTTCGTGAAGGCGTTGATGCTGTTGTTTAAACAAAGAAGCTGATGAAGAGAATATTGTTTCTTATCATATTGGTAACGAGTGCGTTAGGTCTGCATGCGCAAGTATCGGTAGAGGCTATGATTGACTCTATCCAGATACTCGTAGGCCAGCAGGCGCATGTCACTCTGACGGCTGTGGCTAAGGAGAATTCGAAGGTGGAATTTCCGCAGTTTAAGCCCACGCAGATGATTACTCCGGGTGTGGAGGTTTTGGGCTCTCAGGAGTTGGAATCGCAGCAGGAGGATAACGGATTCGTGACGAGAGCAACCGTTTATACGCTGACATCGTTCGACGATACGCTGTACTATCTGCCACCAATGACGGTGAAGATAGACGGTAAACCCTATAAGAGCAAGAGTCTGGCCCTGAAGGTGCTGACGATTGATGTAGATACTACGAACGTGGATCAGTTCTTCGGTCCGAAGGATGTACAGGATAATCCCTTCCAATGGAGCGATTGGAGCCTGACGTTCTGGTTGAGCGTGCTGATGCTCGTGCTGTTGGCCATCTGCTATTATTTGTATCTCCGTATGAGGGATAACAAACCGATTATCACGCATATACGTATTGTGAAGAAGTTGTTGCCCCACCAGAAGGCTATGCAGCAGATTGAGCAGATTAAGGCTGAGAAGATGGTGACAGCAGAGGATTCGAAAGAGTATTATACCCGACTGACGGATACCATCCGTAAGTATATCGAAGAGCGTTATGGATTCTCGGCCATGGAGATGACGAGTAGCGAGATCATTGCGAAGCTGATGGAAACACAGGATGAAGGAGCGCTGAGTGAACTGCGTCATCTGTTCCTGACGGCCGATCTCGTGAAGTTTGCCAAGTATTCTACGCTCATCAATGAGAACGATATGAATCTGGTGAACGCCATAGACTTCATTAACCAGACGAAACTGGAGAATGAGCCTGTGGAGGAGACGGTGAAACCACAACTCTCGGAAGAGGATCAGCGCAGCCAGAAGGCACGCAGACTGCTGAAGACGATTATCATTGCGATTTCGGTAGTGTGTCTGGCTTTGTTCGGCTACGTGGTTTTCACGCTTTATCAGTTGCTATATTAATGGTAAAAGGGTAAAATAGTAAAAAGGTAAAAAAGAGAATAGGTAAAAATGGAATTTGCCAATAAAGAATATCTGTTGCTGCTCCTGCTGCTCATACCTTATATAATATGGTATGTGATGTACAGGAAGAAGACGGAGCCCACCATGCGGATGAGCGATACGTTCGCCTTCCGTTATGCCCCCAAGAGCTGGAAGATAACGCTGATGCCGCTGTCGTTGCTGTTGCGCCTCCTGGCCTTTGTGATGATAGTATTGGTGCTGGCACGTCCGCAGACACAGAATTCATGGAAGAGCGAAACGGTAGAAGGTATTGATATCATGCTGGCGATGGATGTATCGACGAGTATGTTGGCTGAGGATCTTCGCCCCAATCGTATCGAAGCTGCCAAACAAGTGGCTGCAGAATTCATTATCGGACGTCCGAATGATAATATCGGTCTGTGCATCTTCGCTGGAGAATCGTTTACCCAGTGCCCTATGACTACCGACCATACGTCGCTGCTGAATCTGCTGCAGAATGTGCGTACGGATATTGCTGCTCGCGGATTGATAGAAGACGGAACTGCTATCGGTATGGGATTGGCGAATGCTGTATCGCGACTGAAGGAGTCGAAGGCCAAGAGCAAGGTTGTGATTCTGCTGACTGATGGTAGTAACAACCGAGGTGACATCTCGCCGATGACTGCTGCCGAGATTGCGAAGAGCTTAGGTATTCGCGTGTATACCATCGGTGTGGGAACGAATAAGGTGGCTCCTTACCCGATGCCTGTAGCCGGTGGCGTGCAGTATGTGAACATTCCGGTGGAGATAGACACCAAGACGCTGAGCGAGATAGCCAGTGTGACCGAAGGTGACTTCTATCGTGCTACGAACACAAAGGAACTGCGTCAGATTTATAACGAGATTGATAAGTTGGAGAAGAGCAAACTGAATGTGAAGAAGTTTAGCAAGCGATATGAGGCCTATCAGCCTTTTGCCATTATCGCTGTTCTGGCGCTCTTGCTCGAAATCCTGCTGCGTATCACGATCTTCCGTCGGATACCATAAATGGTCAAATAGTAAAATAGTTAAATTGTAAAATGTAACGATGTTCAGATTTGAAGACCCCATATATCTCTATCTGCTGGTGCTGATCCCCATATTGGCACTCATCAGATTCTTCTCCTATAGGAACCAGAAAAAACGACTCCGTAAGTTCGGCGAACCCTCGCTGCTGAAGTCGCTGATGCCCGATGTGTCGCGATTCCGTCCTTCGGTGAAGTTCTGGATTCTGGAAGGTGCGCTGGCGTTGTTGATTGTGATGCTGGCCCGTCCGCAGATGGGTACGAAGATTAATCACGAGAAGCGTGTTGGTATCGAGACGATTATCTGTATGGATATCAGTAACTCCATGATGGCAGAGGATATTGTGCCGAGTCGTCTGGATCGTAGTAAGATGATGGTAGAGAACCTGGTGGATCACTTCTCGAACGATAAGATCGGACTGATCGTCTTTGCTGGTGATGCTTTCGTGCAGTTGCCTATCACAAGCGACTATGTATCGGCTAAGATGTTCCTCTCGAGCATCGATCCATCGATGATGGCGACACAGGGAACCGATATCGCTCGTGCGATAGAAATGGCCACACATAGTTTTACGCAGGAAGAGGGCATCGGCAAGGCGATTATCGTGATTACCGATGGTGAGGACCACGAGGGTGGTGCGCTTCAGGCTGCTGAAGCCGCTAAGGATGCCGATATGCGTGTATACGTGCTCGGTGTGGGCTCCACGAAAGGTGCTCCTATCCCCATTCCTGGCACCAATGACTTTATGACCGATAATACGGGTAATACGGTGATGTCGGCATTGAATGAGGAAATGTGTAAGCAAGTGGCTCAAGCCGGTGGTGGCGCCTATATTCATGTGGAGAACAACAGCGCTGCTCAGGAACAACTTGACAATGAACTCGACAAACTGGCGAAGAAGGAAACATCGACAACGGTTTATAGTGAGTTCGATGAACAGTTCCAGGCTTTCGGCTTGCTGGCTTTATTACTCCTCGTGCTCGAGATTTGTATCCTCGATCGCAAGAACCCATTGCTGAAGAACATATCGTTGTTCAAGAGAGGTGAGAAGAGAGAGGTGAGTAGTGAGAGAATACCTCATGCGCGACTCCTTCTGCTCTTTATCATTTCTCTAGCTTCTAGCTTCTCACCACTAGCTTCTGCCAACGCTCAGACCTCCGATCGTCAGTATATCCGCGAGGGAAACAAGCAGTTCCACGCAGGTAATTATGCCAATGCCGAGGTGTCCTATCGTAAGGCTGTAGAGAAGAATGCCAAGAATCCGCAGGCGGCCTTCAACCTGGGTAATGCCCTGATGGCGCAGAAGAAAGACTCTGCTGCCATAGAGCAGTTCCAGAATGCAGCCAATCTGGAGTCAAATCCGCTGCGTAAGGCGCAGTCGTTCCATAATATGGGTGTTATCTGTCAGACTCACAAGCAGTATGGCGAGGCGATTGAGGCCTACAAGAATGCGCTCCGACTGAATCCGAACGATGACGAGACACGCTATAATCTTGTGCTCTGCAAGCATCAGAAGCAGAAACAGGATAAGAACCAGCAGAATCAGGATCAGCAGCAGAAGAAGGACGATAAGAAAGATGATAAGAAAGACCAGCAGAAGCAGGATCAGAATAAGGATAAGCAGGACGACAAGCAGAAGCAGGAACCGCCTAAGCCTCAGATGAGCAAGGATAATGCGGAGCAACTGTTGAATGCTGCTATCCAGAATGAGAAGCAGACGCAGGATAAGATGAAGAAGGCGCAGCAACAGCCCCAGCGCCGTACTGTTCAAAAGAATTGGTAGAAATGAAGCGAATAGTAACGATAGTATGTGTGATGATGGCTGCAGTAGCAGCCATCGCTCAGACGTTGACCGGTTCTGCTCCTTCGCATGTGGCAGTAGGAGAGCAGTTCCGACTTTCCTATACTGTGAATACCCAGGATGTAAGCGATTTCCGAGCTGGCGCCATTCCTGATGAACTCGAGGTGCTCATAGGCCCTAATCGCTCTATGCAGTCGAGTTATCAGATGATTAACGGCCATACCAGTTCGACCTCATCGATTACCTACACCTATATCGTAGCAGCCACGAAGAACGGCACCTTCACCATTCCTCCTGCACATGTGGTGGTGGGTGGTAAGACCATCGCTTCGAACGCCATCAAGATTCAGGTGTCGGGTACAGCACAGAGCAATAGTGGCTCAGCCCGTCAGCGTCATAATGACGACGATGGGGGAGAGATGCGCGATGCCGGAAGTCAGATTTCGGGTTCCGACCTCTTTATTAAGGTCAGTGCCAACAAGAAGCGAGTTCACGAACAGGAGCCCATTCTGCTGACTTATAAGGTATATACGCTCGTATCGCTTACCCAGTTGCGTGGCGATATGCCCGATCTGAAGAGTTTCTATACACAGGAGGTCGATCTGCCTCAGCAGAAAAGTTTCGCTATAGAACATGTGAACGGTCGCCCTTATCGCACTTGTACTTGGAGCCAGTATGTGATGTTCCCGCAGATGACGGGCAAACTGCAGATTCCGAGTATCACCTTCGAGGGAATCGTGGTGCAGCAGAATCGCAACGTGGATCCCTTCGAGGCTTTCTTCAATGGTGGCTCCGGCTATGTGGAAGTGAAGAAGAAGATTGTTGCTCCGGGTATCGAGATTCAGGTTGATCCGCTGCCTACACGCCCAGCAAACTTCTCGGGTGGAGTGGGGCAGTTCAACATCTCTGCTCAGTTGAATAAGACTGAAACGAAGGCCAACGATCCCGTTTCCCTGCGCATCATCGTAAGCGGAACGGGTAACCTGAAACTCATCAAAGAGCCAATGGTCAATATCCCCAAGGATTTCGATAAGTACGATGCTAAGATTACCGATAAGACCAAACTGACCACGAACGGTCTGGAAGGTTCTAAGATTTACGACATTCTGATTGTGCCTCGCCATCAGGGTAAGTTCGAGATTCCGCCTGTGGAGTTTACCTATTTCGATATCGCTAAGAACAGCTATCAGACCATTAAGAGCGAGGGCTTCACGCTCGATGTGGCGAAGGGCTCTGGTGCAGGAACGGTAAGCGACTTCTCGGGTCAGGAGGATCTGAGGGAACTGAATAAGGACATCCGATATATCAAGACCGGTGAGGCCAGTCAGCAGGGTATCGACCGATTCTTCTTCGGTTCTGTGGCCTATTGGATTACGTTGGCTGTGCTGGCGCTTATCTTTATCACACTCTTCGTGGTGTTCCGTCAGCGTGCCATCGATCATGCTAATGTAACGAAGATGCGTGGCAAGAAGGCCAACAAGGTGGCTACGAAACGCCTGAAGAAAGCTGCTCGCTTGATGACCGACAATAAGCCCGGCGAGTTCTACGACGAAGTGCTGCGTGCGCTCTGGGGTTATGTGGGCGACAAGCTGAATATGCCTGTTGAGCAACTCTCGCACGATAATATCAGCCAGCGTCTATCTGAGCGTAACGTCGATGAGGAAACCATCAGTCAGTTTATCGGTGCGCTCGATGAGTGCGAGTTCGAACGCTATGCTCCGGGCGATCCTAAGGGTAATATGAATAAAGTATACGATAAAGCTATGACGGCTATCGAAAAGATTGAAGAAACGATGAAGAAGAAGAGAAGTGAGAGGAGAGAGGTGAGTGGCAGTGCCCGACTTCTGCTGCTGATGGTCATTTCTCTAGCTTCTAGCTTCTCACCACTCACCACTAAGGCCGTAACGAAAGTGGAGGCCGATAGTGCTTACGCTCGTGGCCAGTATCAGCAGGCCATCAGCGACTATGAAGCACTGCTGAAGAATGGTGCCTCGGCCGATTTGTATTATAATCTCGGTAACGCCTACTATCGCACAGAGAACATCACTCGCGCCGTACTCAACTACGAGCGTGCGCTGCTGCTCTCGCCAGGCGATCGAGATATCCGCTTCAACCTGCAGTTGGCTCAGAGCAAGACGATCGATAAGATTGTGCCCGAGTCGGAGATGTTCTTCATCACTTGGTATCACTCGCTCGTCAATCTGATGAGTGTCGACGGATGGGCTCGTACGGCTATCTTCTCGTTGGCGCTGGTGATTATTCTTTCGTTGCTATATCTCTTCTCCGAGCGTATCTGGTTGCGTAAGATTGGTTTCTTCGGAGGCTTCGTCTTGCTGCTGCTCTTTGTGCTGAGTAATATCTTCGCCTGGCAGCAGAAGCAGAATTTGCTTTTCCGCAAGGGTGCCATCGTCGTGGCTCCTTCGGTAACGGTTAAGAGTACACCCGCCAAGAATGGTACCGACCTCTTTATCCTCCACGAAGGTACAAAAGTCAATATTACCGACGGCTCGATGAAGGGTTGGAAGGAGATTCGTCTGGCCGACGGAAAGGAAGGTTGGATAGAAAGTAACAAAATTGAAACGATTTAATGATGATGTGGGCAGATATTCTCCTTGTAGCTGATGGGTTCTTGCAGACGTTAGAGTCTGCCGACAAGCAGTTACTGCTGGCGGTTAACGGTAGCGATTCGCTTTATCTCGACCGCTTGGTGCTTATTCTTACGCATGGGGCTACTTGGATACCGCTCTATCTGAGTCTGTTCTATCTCGTTCTCAATAACAACCCCATTGTGCGCAAGGTGCTTAACGTGTTGGTTACGGTAGGCATTGTTTATCTGCTGGCTGGAGGTCTCGACGATGCTATTGTAAAAGATCTTGTGGCCCGCTGGCGCCCGTCTCACGATCCCGAAATCGGGATGAAGGTCGATATTGTCGACGGTTATCGTAGTTATAAGTACGGCTTTTTCTCTGCCCACGCTGCCAATACCTTTAGCGTGGCCATCCTCTTTTATTGGCTGGTGCGCAGCCGGCTGCTCTCAGTCACCCTGATCTTCTGGTCGTTTCTTAACTGTTGGACTCGTATGTATCTCGGACTCCATTTCCCGGGCGACATCCTGGCCGGTCTTATCTGGGGTGGTACTGTTGCTAGTCTTGTCTATTATTTTTATTATCGCTTAACGCGAAAGTCTAATCCCGCCAAGCGACTTGTTTCATCTAAATATACCGTGACGGGCTATATGCGTAGTGATTGCGACCTTCCTGTAGAGGTGTTTGTATTTACTTTGCTCTTTGCCCTTATTTTAGCTTGTTTCATATGATTTCTGATCCACGTCATATTCGCATTAGCGACTATAATTATCCGCTCCCCGATGAGCGTATCGCCAAATTCCCCATCGCCCAGCGCGATCACTCCAAACTCCTTATATATAATAAAGGTGTGGTTAGTCAGGATGTGTTCTATCATCTGCCCGACTATCTGCCGATTGGTGCGTTGATGGTGTTCAACAATACGAAGGTTATTCAGGCCCGTATGCATTTTCGCAAGGATACAGGAGCGCTGATCGAGGTGTTCCTGCTGGAGCCTGCCGAGCCTTCCGACTATGAACTGATGTTCCAGACCACAGGCCATTGCGCCTGGTATTGTCTTGTGGGCAATCTGAAGAAGTGGAAGGAGGGAACGCTCACACGCGAGATTGAGATTAATGGGCAGAAGGTTGTGGTTTCCGCAACCCGTGGCCCCATCCATGGAACCTCCCACCGCATCGACTTTAGTTGGAAAATAACAAACTGTCAACTGTCAACTGTCAACTCAAAGCTCAGCTTTGCTGAGCTCATCGACGCCATGGGCGAACTCCCCATTCCGCCGTACTTGAATCGCGAGACTCAGGAGAGCGATAAAACCACATATCAGACCGTTTACTCTAAGATTAAAGGTTCGGTAGCTGCGCCTACGGCCGGACTCCATTTTACCCCCGAGGTGCTCGCCGATATCGATGCTCACGGCATTGAGCGCGAGGAACTCACGCTGCATGTGGGAGCTGGAACCTTTAAACCCGTTAAGAGCGAGGAGATCGAGGGCCACGAAATGCACACCGAGTATATCTCGGTTCGTCGCGATACCATTCAGAAGCTCATCCGCCACGATGCCTGCGCCATCGCTGTGGGTACTACCAGTGTTCGCACGCTCGAGAGCCTTTACTATATGGGGCTTAAGGTGATGCAGAATGCCGACCTCAACGAAGAGCAACTCCACGTTCAGCAGTGGGAGCCGTATGACGCTCCGAGCTCCGTTGCTCCCGTCGATGCACTCAAGGCTCTTGATGCCTGGATGGATACCCACCATCTCGAAGTGCTCCACTCCAGCACGCAGATCATCATCGCTCCGGGTTATGATTATCACATCGTGAAGATGCTGGTTACCAATTTTCATCAGCCGCAGTCTACGCTTCTGCTGTTGGTGAGCGCTTTCGTCAAGGGCGATTGGCACAAGATCTATGATTACGCCCTCGCTCACGATTTCCGCTTTCTCAGTTATGGCGATTCCTCCTTATTAATACCGTAGGGAGATGATATAATACGTTTGCATTTTAATTAACTTATTTACTATTCTTATAAAATGAAGAAATTCTACTTATTAATGCTTGCTGCCAGCCTGTCTGTTTCGGTTCTGGCGCAAGAAAAATTCGAGCAGGGAAAACCTGGCGACTCTAACTATCGTTACCTTGATGAGTACAAAGCTCTGAAAGAGTACATCAACACTTCGAAGTACCCCAACTTCAAACTCGGTGCTGGTACTACTGTTCCCGATTATCTCAACAAGGAAGAGATCAGAAACTTGCACAACAAGAACTTCACCGAGACCGTAGCCGGCAACGCCATGAAAATGGGTAGTATCGTAAACGGCAACGGCGATATGAACTTCGAGACGGTTAAGAAATATGTGAAATCAGCCACTGATGCCGGACTCAGTGTTTATGGTCACACACTCGCCTGGCACTCTCAGCAGCCCAAGGCTTGGCTGCTCAAACTCATCGGTGATAAGCCCGATCCCAATAGCGAGGAGACTTATACCACTGTAGCCAGCAAAGACTTCACCAAAGATAAAACCCTTGGATGGAAATCAGACGAAGCAACCTATGGTTACTCCCTTAAGTTCGATGCAAATGATGGTCTCCATGTAAATTGTACCAAAATGGCAACCAACTTTTGGGATGTACAGTTTATCGTTATGGAAAATATCCCTGCTACAATCGGAAATACATACAAGATGACGATGACAGTGAAGGGCTCAACTGAAGGAAAATTTCATAGTAAGATGGCTAGCGATTTGAACGATCCTTGGAACACAGATTATTGTCTTGAGATTCCTTTTACTACCGAGTGGAAGGATGTGGAAATAGAATACAAACCTTCATATGCTAATAATTTCTTACTGCTTCAGTGTGGCGATTTCGTGGGCGACATCTATGTTAAGTCCATCAAGTTCGAAGGTAATTCAGCCAAGATGATTCCTCAGACAAAACAGGAGATGCACGATGCATTGGTTGATGCGATGGATCAATGGATCAAGGGCATGATGGAAGCTTGCGACGGAAAAGTGAAAGGCTGGGATCTAGTCAACGAAGCTATTTCCGGCGGTGGCGACGATGGCGAGGGCAACTACGTCCTGCAGCACTCCGATGCTTATAATCCCAATGGTAATCCCGATGCTACATGGGATGTGGGCGGTGATGCTTTCTTCTGGCAGGACTATATGGGCGATCTCGACTATGTGCGCGAGGCATGTCGTCTGGCCCGCAAGTATGGTCCCGAGGACATCAAGCTTTTCATCAACGACTACAACCTTGAGTCTGATTGGGACGATAATGGAAAGGTGAAGTCGCTCGTAGGTTGGATTAAGAAGTGGGAGTCCGATGGTGTTACCAAGATTGACGGTATCGGCACTCAGATGCACATAAGCTACTATGATAATGCAAATCTTCAGAAGAGTGCAAAGGAGCATATTACTAAAATGTTCGAGATTATTGCTGAAAGTGGTAAACTCTGCCGTGTCAGCGAAATGGATATGGGTTATGTCCGCGGTTCCAATAAGTGGGCAGGCTCAGTGCAGACCAGCCAGCTCACAGAAGCCGAGCATAAGAATATGGCCGACTATTATGAGTGGATTATCAAGGAGTACTTCCGTATCATCCCGCCCGCCCAGCAGTGGGGCATTTGCCAGTGGTGTCCTACTGATGCGCCCACCAATAGCGGTTGGCGTGGTGGCGAGCCCGTTGGTATTTGGGATCTCGACCTCTACCGCAAGCACGTTTATGCCGGATTCGTTCGCGGCCTGAATGGTGGTGAGCCCGAGTCCGAGTCCACCAACATCAGCAAGGTTGATGCCGACAAGACCCTCGACGCTTCGAAGGGCATCTACAACCTCAACGGCGTCCGCCTCAATGCCAAGTCCCTCAACGACCTCCCCTCCGGCCTCTACATCATCGATGGCAAAAAGGTAGTCAAATAAGAATACTCAAATTATTATAAACAATTAATCCCCCGCAGATTTGCGAGGGATTAATTGTTTATACAAATCTCAATTTGTCTAGCACAGCGACTTTATTTAGAGAGATTTCGGAATAATTATCCTGCACTGAATCTTGTACTGAAGGCTGTCAGCCCTGCACTGGATTAAACATGGTTATAACAAAATGAGAGGCGTTCCGGACGGAGCGCCTCTCTGCGTGTGTTAACCAGAAAACCTTACTTTTTATCCTCAGTCTTCTTGTCCTCTGAAGAAGCCTCAGACTTCTTAGCGGGCTTATAACGTTTGTTCAGGCCGTTGATAACGTCCTGAGTAATATCGAGACGTGATGCGCCGAGCAGAATGTTGTCGCCTGCCTTTGAGAGAATCAGGTCGAACTTCTTATCGGCATTATAGTCCTTCAGGAAGTTCTGCAGTGAATCGCGCAGAGCCTCGTTGAACTTAGCGGTCTCAGTGGCGAGCTCGTTCTCGAGACGGGCCTGGAGCTCCTGCAGATCGTTCTGCTGGCGCTGGATGGCATTCTGCACGCTGGCAGCCTGCTCGCGGCTCTGGAAACCGTTGTTGTTAATCTTCTGCTGGAAATTGTTCATGGCAGCCTGCAGGGCGTTACCCTTCTGGGTGAGGGTGTTGCGGGCGTTGTTGCTCTTCTTCTGGAGGGTTACGCTGTAATCCTTAGCGAAGTCGTACTGAGTCATCAGTGAGTCGACCTCAACATAAGCGATCTTCAGACCCTCGCTCGAAGCGGCTGCGGGCTGATCGTCCATCTTAGGACTAGCATTGTTGCACGAAGCCATCATGGCAGCGACGGCGAGTGCTGAGAAAATGTACTTTTTCATTTTTTACTTCTTATTTATTTAATTAATCTTCTTTTCTTTCATCGACGGCGAAGGGGCTCTTGGTGCGGAGCTCGCGATCCTGATCCATCACGCAGTGAATGCCGCGCTCGCGCATCGCCTCGGAGTCATGAATGTGCTGTGACTTGAACTCGCCCCGCTTCACGAACAGCACTCTTACGAGTAAAAGAACCATCGCAATAGCAATTATTAACACCGATATGAGCAGAGTTTCAATCATTTTTTGTACTTTTGCACAAGCAATTCGGCTGCAAAGTTACGAATAAAATTACGAATATAATCAAAAAACGTATTAATAATGAATAAAAACGATTTAAAACCTGCTGTTGTCTTCGAAGAATTTGCGAAGATTAACACAATTCCCCGTCCTTCGAAGCGCGAAGAGAAGATGATTGACTACTTGAAGAACTGGGGCGAGAGTCGCGGACTCGATACAAAAGTGGACGAAACGGGCAACGTGATCATCCGCAAACCGGCCACCAAGGGAATGGAAAACTGCAAGACGGTGATTCTGCAGAGCCACATGGATATGGTGTGCGACAAGCTGGTGGATGTGGAGTTCGATTTTGATAAGGATGCCATTAAGACTTACATCGATGGCGAATGGCTCACGGCCGAGGGAACGACGCTGGGTGCCGATGACGGTATAGGTTGTGCCATAGAGCTGGCCATTCTGCGCAGCGACGACATCGCGCACGGACCGATTGAGTGTGTATTCACTCGCGACGAGGAAACCGGACTCTCGGGTGCTGAGGGCATGAAGGCCGGATTCATGACGGGCGATTATCTGATTAACCTGGACTCTGAGGACGAGGGCGAGATTTTTGTAAGTTGTGCCGGCGGTCGTAACACCACGGCTAAGTTCTCGTTCGCTCGCACGGAGGCTCCCGCAGGCAGCTTCTTCCTGAAGGGCTCGCTGAAGGGACTCGTAGGCGGACACTCGGGCGACGATATCAACAAGAAGCGCGCCAATGCCATCAAAGTGCTGGCCCGATTCATCTTCCAGACGATGAACCGCTACGAGGGCACGCAGCTGGCGCAGTTCCATAGCGGCAAGCTGCACAACGCCATTCCCCGCGACGGTTACTTCGTAATAGCTGTACCCAACGAGCTGAAGGAGAATGTGCGTGCCGACTGGAACATATTTGCCGCTGAGGTGGAGGACGAGTTCCACGTAACCGACACCACCATGGAGTTCTCGATGGAGAGCGCCGATGCCGAGCAGGTGATTGACCCGAAGGTGGCCAAGAACTTTATCTGGGCGCTGCAGGCTGTGGACAATGGTATCTACGCCATCTGTCAGGACGAAGCGCTGGGCGGCATGGTGGAGACATCGAGCAACATAGCCAGCGTTCACTCATCAGAGACCGCGATCGACATTCTGTCGAGCCAGCGTTCGAACGTGATGTCGAACCTCGACAATATGTGTGCCACAATTCAGGCCGTATTCCAGTTGGCTGGAGCCGAGGCTTACTCGAGCGACGGCTATCCCGCCTGGAAGATGAAGGCCAACAGCGAGCTGCAGAAGATAGTTCGCGAGAGCTACGTCAAGCTGTTCGGCAAGGAGCCCATTGTGCGTGGTATTCACGCCGGACTGGAGTGCGGACTCTTCTCGGAGCGCTATCCGCAGTTGGATATGGTGAGCTTCGGACCTACGCTGCGCTTTGTGCATACGCCCGACGAGCGCCTGCATATCCCGACCGTACAGATGGTTTGGGATCATCTACTTGACGTGCTTAAAAACATTCCGCAGAAATGAAACTCGCGCGCGTACATTATATAATATATATGCTGGGCTTTATGCTGATGGCCACCTCGTGCGGACGGCAGTATAAAGCTGAGCAGCGCGTAAAAGCCTTCGTAGAGGAGAATATGGAGGCTGCGAGCGAGATGACGGGGCGCGACTTTGCCGATGTGGGCACCACCAGGCACATCAGTGACTCGCTGATACAAGTGATGCGCCATCGGGGAGCGCCCGGGTTTAAGACAGGCATCAGTTACGCTGAGCCGCCCAGGGGCGATCTGCTGTACCTCAGAATGAAGTATGTGATGAAGGGCGATACGCTGCAGAACACATTCTATCTGGATCAGGAGGCGCAGGAAGTTGTAGCATTCAAATAAGGACAAAACATGCGTTTAAATAAGGAGAGTGGGGGCGAAAGTCCCCATTTTCTATATGTTTTCGGGCAATTTTAGCCTTTTTCTTAAAAAAGTTCGGGAAATATTTGGTGGGTTCAAAAAATAGTTGTACCTTTGCACCCGCAATCAAGGAGATAACCCCACGGTTTCGAACTCCATAGTCCTTTTGGAAGGATGGGTGAGTGGCTGAAACCAGCAGTTTGCTAAACTGCCGTACGGGTTCCCGTACCGGGGGTTCGAATCCCCCTCCTTCCGCACCTGGTCGATTCATCTAATGGTTAGGATACAAGATTCTCAATCTTGGCATAGGGGTTCGATTCCCCTATCGACTACAAAAAAGAGCTTCCGAAAATTCGGGAGCTTTTTTTGTTGTTACAGTTTCAAATAGAGATATGTATACTTTCGTAGTAGGCTGTGTGGAAACTGACGGCGCAGACACAAATCTATTCAATGAACTACGCGTATTTTTAAACGAAATGGTGACAGTTTCTTCAGTTGACAGTTTCTTTCTCGAACACAAAAAAGAGCACCCGATTTCTCGGATGCTCCTTTGATATAATAGGATAGGGGATTAATCCTCCCAGTTCTCCTGGCTCTTACGGATGTAAGACTTGTAGCGAATCTGAGCCATCTTCTGGGCCTCGGCAAACAGCTCCTCAGCCTCGTTAGGATAAGCCTTCTTCACTGACAGGTAACGAACCTCGCCAAGCAGGAAGTCGTGGAAGTTAGCCCAGTTCGGCTCCTTAGAGTCGAGGCTGAACGGATTCTTACCTTCCTCAGCAAGAGCGGGGTTGTAACGCCACAGGTGCCAGTAACCGCACTCAACAGCCTTCTTCTCCTCGGCCTGGCTCTTACCCATACCGCCCTTGGCCTTCAGACCGTGGTTG
>CADBVZ010000038.1 GCA_902798285.1 uncultured Prevotella sp.
CATACCACCGCAGAGGATGAGCTTATCAACCTTACCGAGCAGGTTCTCGATGATACCAATCTTAGAAGATACCTTAGAACCACCCATGATGGCAACGAAGGGGCGCTTGATGTTGCTGAGCACAGCGTCAACAGCCTGAACCTCCTTCTCCATCAGCAGACCCAGCATCTTGTTGTCAGCGTCGAAGTAGTCGGCGATAACAGCAGTAGAAGCGTGCTTGCGGTGAGCTGTACCGAAGGCATCCATTACGTAGCAGTCAGCATAAGAAGCCAGAGTCTTAGCAAACTCCTTCTGGCTAGCCTTCATAGCTTTCTTGGCCTCGTCGTAAGCAGGATCAGCCTTATCGATACCTACGGGCTTGCCCTCCTCCTCAGGATAGAAGCGCAGATTCTCCAGCAGCAGAGCCTCACCCATCTTCAGAGCCTTAGCAGCATCAGCAGCCTTAGCGCAGTCGGGAGCGAAAGCAACGGGAACACCCAGGGCCTTCTCAACAGCCTCACGGATCTGACCCAGAGACTTCTTAGCGTCTACCTTACCTTTGGGCTTACCCATGTGGCTCATGATGATAGTTGCACCACCATCGGCCAAGATCTTCTTCAGGGTAGGCAGGGCACCGCGGATACGGGTGTCGTCAGTGATCTTACCATTCTCATCGAGGGGTACGTTGAAGTCTACACGTACAATTGCCTTCTTACCGGCAAAGTTGAATTCGTTGATAGTCATAATCTTATTATTATTAATAATGTGAAAAATGTCTCCTAAACGCGAGTGCAAAGTTACAAATAAAAATCAACACAAAGATACAGAGATACAGAGATTTTTCGATTTTTTACTTTTTTAATATATTTCTCTGCGTCTCTGTATCTCTGTGTTTTAGAATTGTTATCCAAAGATTGCACGTAGGGCTTCTTCTACCTTTCTTACAGGGTGCAAATGGATTGAATATTTATTCTGGTCGAAACCCTGAAGATTGTGCTTGGGGATAATCATATCGGTAAAGCCTAATTTCTCAGCCTCGGCAATGCGCTGTTCTATGCGGTTCACAGGGCGTACCTCACCACTGAGTCCTACTTCGCCAGCCATGCACCAACCTGCTTCTATGGGTGTATCAACATTAGAGGAAAGTACGGCAGCGATGACGCTGAGATCCATCGCGAGATCGGTGACGCGCAGTCCACCAGCGATATTGATAAACACATCTTTCTGCATGAGTTTGAAACCCACGCGTTTCTCAAGTACGGCGAGAAGCATATTCAGTCGGCGCTGGTCGAAACCAGTAGCTGAACGTTGTGGAGTTCCATAAGCAGCCGTAGAAACAAGAGCTTGAGTCTCTACGAGGAAGGGGCGGATGCCCTCGATGGCACTACTGATTGCAACACCTGAGAGACCTTCATGATCCTGTGTGAGTAGCAATTCTGAGGGATTGCTAACTTGTCTGAGTCCGTTCTGCTGCATCTCATAGATACCCAATTCAGCCGTAGAGCCGAATCGATTCTTAATGCTGCGGAGAATGCGGTACATATAGTGCTGATCACCCTCGAATTGGATGACGGTGTCGACGATATGTTCAAGGATCTTAGGTCCTGCGAGGGTACCTTCTTTGGTGATATGACCAATCAGGATTACTGGTACGCCGCTTGTCTTGGCAAAGCGGAGTAGGGAAGAGGCGCACTCACGGACCTGGGCGATGGAACCTGCACTCGACTCCACATCTTCGGTTGAGATGGTTTGAATGGAGTCGATGACGACCAATTCGGGCTGTACCTCCTTAATATGGTCGAAGATATGCTCAAGGGAGTTCTCACAGAGAATCAAGAAATTCTCATTATCTCCACCCAGACGATTGGCTCGCATCTTGAGCTGGTGGGCACTCTCCTCACCGCTGACGTAGAGGATCCTCTTCTCTGGCATACGAAGCATAGTTTGGAGTGAGAGGGTGGACTTGCCGATGCCAGGTTCACCGCCTAAGAGAACGATGCTTCCGGGAACCAATCCTCCACCTAGTACGCGGTTGAGTTCCTCATCGTGCATATCAATGCGGGGGTCATCGTGGTCGGAGATGTCGCGTAACTTCAAGACCTTATTCTTACGTAGAGCATGACCTGCTGATGCTGCAGCTGTTGTGGCTGCCTGTTGCTTGGTGTCAGCTGCTACACGGACTTCCTTAAACGTGTTCCACTGCCCGCATGAAGGGCATTTGCCTATCCACTTTGGCGACTCTTGGCCGCAGTTGGAGCATACATATGCGATTTTGTCTTTTGCCATAATTGGCAACAAAGGTAATACTTTTTGAGGAGTAAAAGGAGCAAAAGGAGTTAAAGGGAGTTAAAGGACAATAGTTTCGGCCAAAAAGCAGTAACTTTGCAACCGATATGAGAAAGATTTTATTGTTATTAGCTACAATATTGCTGATTGCAGGCTGCGGTCAGTCATATGAGGAGACAAAACGCCTCACTAAGGCACAGCGCCTGAAGTTGTGGCGTGAGGACTCTGCTGCCTTTAAGATTGCCGTGATGCCTACACTCGACTGTCTACCGGTCTTTATAGCCAAGGATCATCAGATGTTTGATACAGTGGTTGATATTCGTTTGAAGAAGTTTACCGCTCAGATGGATTGTGATACGGCCCTGATGCGAGGAAGAGTGGAAGGTGCTATTAGCGATCTGGTAAGGACTGAACGAATGATACAGCAGGGAACACCGTTAAAATATGTGGCGGCTACGAATGCCTATTGGCTGCTTATCAGTAATCGACAGTTGCGTATGTCGAACCTAAAGCATCTGGATGACAGAATGTTGGCGATGACACGCTATTCGGTTACCGACCTGTTGGGCGATCTGGCAGTCGACAGTGCTAAATTAAAAACAGAGCGGGTGTTTCGTGTACAGATCAATGATGTAAACATCCGCCTGAAGATGTTGGAGAATAATGAGATGGACGCTATGTTGCTGACAGAGCCTCAAGCTACTCAGGCCCTGTTAGGTAAACACAAAGTGCTGCTTGATACTAGAAAACTTGATATGCAGATGGGCGTATTCGCTTTTCGTACCAAGGGTATGGACGATAAGAATCGTCGTCGACAGATGGATGTTTTCCTGAAAGGCTATAATGAAGCCTGCGATTCACTGAATCATTATGGGGTGTTGCATTACTCCGATGTGATCAGAAAACATTATCAGATTTCAGAAAACGCTCTGAAGAAGTTGCCCGACTCATTGAAGTTCCAGCATGCGGCAGCACCCAGACAGAAAGATGTTGAACAGGCTCAGAAGTGGCTTTCGAAGAAATAAGGTATGATAAAAAGTGAAGCTCTGACCCGTGTTCTTGAGTGTCTGATTGCACGAAACCTCGGAGAGGCAATCGCTGCGATGGACAGTTTTCTTGCTGTTCATCCCCATCAGATCAATACAGATAGACTCTTTGCCATCAGAACTGACTACCAGTTGATGGCAGACTATTGGCGTCATGGATTTAAAGATCCACAGTTGACTCAGCTCTACGACAACCTGCTTAAGCGGATGTATGTGCTCTATGCTAATATAGCCAGTAACTATACTGTGAGACATATGCCTTTCCTGTCATCGCTGTTCTATAAGGCTCATATGACAGCACGCGACTGGTCGCCACAGGTTATTAAGGAGGATCTGGAGTCGTATGTATCAGATGTTGCATTGCTCGATCTTGAGCCTGAACATACTTCAGAAGCAAAGCGTAGTGACCTCTATGCTCGCCACTACCGTTCAATGGTAGAACTGTTCGATTATATCCTCACGTCGGGCCTCTGGACAGACAGTTTTGCTGCAGGGATAGAGGATGTTCTCTTGGCTCCAACAGTTGACTCAAACGATCAGCAACTGATTATCAGTGGCGTGATGTTGTCGGCAATGAGTTATTTCGATGTTACTAAGTTCAGATTACTGATGCATGTGTATCAGCAGGCCAAGGATGAAGAGGTACGACAGCGTGCCCTTATCGGTTGGGTGTTTGCACTTGATTCAGTGATCATCCTTTATATATACCCAGAAGTACGGGAATTGTTGAAGTCTGTGTTGGAGGATGAACATTGTTGTCAGGAACTGACGGAACTGCAGAAGCAGGTTATCTACTGTATCAATGCTGAGCAGGACAATGCCACCATCCAGAAGGAAATCATGCCTGATATCATCAAACATCAGGGATTCCATATTACTAAGGACGGAGTAGAGGAGCAGGAAGAAGATCCGTTGCGCGATATACTTCATCCTAATGAGGCTGAGGAGAATCTGGAGAAGGTGGAGGCCAGTTTCCAGAAGATGATTGCTATGCAGAAGCAGGGATCTGATATTTATTTCGGTGGATTCTCACAGATGAAACGTTTCCCCTTCTTCAATGAGATGGTTAATTGGCTCATGCCGTTTGATATGAATCATCCCGAGATCCAGACGGCTGCAAACCAGTTTAAAGGAAATCGTTTCCTGAAAACCATGATGAAGAATGGTCCCTTCTGTAATAGTGATAAATACTCTTTCGTGCTGGCTTTTGAACAGGTTATCGGTCAGTTGCCCCAGAATGTGAGGAATATGCTTGATCGTGGAGAAGCTGCTGTTCAAGAAGTAGCAACAGAGGAGATCATGAAACCTGCCTATATTCGTCGCATTTATCTTCAGGACCTCTATCGTTTCTTCCGTCTTTTCACACAACGGGATGCTTTTGAGAATATCTTCGACGTTCAGGAACAGAAATATATCTTCTTTGCCAGGTCTTTGTTCTCGGGAACACCAATAGAACAACATTTTAATGAGATAACGTCCTTCCTGATCAAGAAGAAGCGTCATCGTGATGCTATAGAAATGCTGGCAAATTATGATCTTGATCGTCAGGACTTTCAATATTTCATGATGTGTGCCTATGTGGGACAGAATCCTTTGAAGAATTATTCCCGTGCCCTTGAACTTCAGCCAGAGAATGAGCGCGCTATGGCTGGATATGCCAGAGCTCTGTTCTCGAAGTTTAAGTATCAGGAGGCTTTGGAGCTATTCGACAAACTCTTAAGTTTGCAACCAGATAAGAAATCTTACCTGTTAAACAAGGCTGTTTGTCAGACGAATCTACAGCAGTATGATGAGGCAGAGAAAGTGCTATTCCGTCTGAATTATGAATCGCCCGACGATATTTATGTAAACCGTGTGCTTGCTTGGACGCTGACTTGTGATGGAAAATACGAACAGGCAGAAAAATTCTATGAGCAACTGCTATCGGTGGAGGAACCCTTGTCAGAAGATATCCTGAACAATGGTTATTGCCTTTGGTTCAGTGGTAGGGTAGATGAGGCCGTCGATTGTTTCCGCCGTTATCTGAAGGAGACAGGACAGAGCAAACAGTTTATTCTTGACAATGAGAAGGAGCTGATTCGTATGAAAGGCATTACTGAGCCTGAATGCCAGATGATGCTTTACGTTCTTTGATTCTTGCTTTCGCTTTCTCGCTGAACCAGGTGCATCCTAAAGGAATGCCTACACCAGCTATTGTGTACAGTATCCAGAACAGATCCTGTTGTGAGTACTCGTGAATAACCATGTGGCAACCGATCTGGCGGATGTCGAGTCCATAGTACCATATCTTTATAAGACTTACCACCTTATAGGCTACAATGTGGAAGATAAAGATATTGAGTGTGTTGTCGCCCGTATAGACCAAGAATTGCTTCACTCTTCCCTCGTATTTGTCTAGCCACATACTGATGTTATAGGTCATCAGGAAACCAAGTAGGGCGGGAATCGGCAATGAGAGGAATTGTGTAAAGGTGGATCGCCAGTTCATGTTGGCAGTCAGGTACTTGGAGAATAGGAACACAATGACGCCAAAGAGTATGGTGGTCCATACAGATGAATAATACTTGGATATCATCTGTCTGTATTGGGTTACAAATTGTCTGAAGATAAAACCGCAACCAAAGAAGAAACAACCCATCAGGTCGCGATAGCCACCTTGTACGAGGGTGATGATTTTCAATCCCTCGTAGGTCTTCCATCCGCAGAGCAAAAGTAAGACGATGCAGATGATGTAAGGTGCGGCGGATGCAGACTTCTGAGGCAGCACCTTCAGCACTACCTTATATATAATAAGGTATAGGATACTGGCTACGAAGAGCCCACGGAAGAACCAGAAGGCACCACAAAGGAATTGGTCGTATCCACCCATCGCAGTGAAGATGTGCCATAGGTTCTGTTGTATCTGATGCCAGTTGTATGGGTGAGTAACACCGCCAGTCTCGTTGCCGAAACGTTCGTTAAGTATGCCGATGTCGAACATCCAGTTATGGATGATCAGGAAAAACACAGACCATTTGACAAAGGGCCAGTAGAGACCTTTTACGCGTTTCTTGACGAAGGTTGCTTCATCATTGAGGTACTTCAGTGAAAAGAAATAGCCTGCAGTGATGAAGAAGAGTGGCATGTGAAACTCGAAGATAAACTTACATAACCATCCCGGAGCTTCAGCGTGAGCCACCACCATCAGGATGATGGCGATACCCTTGGCAATGGATATGACAGTGTCGCGTTTCATTGTTTATAGGAATGGTGTAAGCAAATGTCCGAACCATCCGCAGAATCTCTGCCACGTAGTACGGCTCTTTTTCCATTCTTCCATCGTCACCAGGTCGCACAGTTTCGTGTCCTCGATGAATTTGGCATCGAGTTTAGCTGTCGTTTCCGGATCGATGACGAGGGCATTGATCTCATAGTCGAAACGTAAGCTTCGAGCATCGAGGTTTGTACTGCCTACGGTGCAGAACTTTCCATCGACCATCATGATCTTTGAGTGGTGGAATCCCAGACGGTAACGCCAGATATTGGCTCCTCGCTTGATGAGTTTGCGCATGTTATAGTAGACTGCATCGGGCGTGAGAGGTACGTCGTACTTTGCCGACATAATGATGTCGAGTTTTACCCCACGCTCAGCACAACGTTTCAGAGCCTTCATAACCGATGGGGTGGGGACGAAGTAGGGATTGACAATCTTCACTGAATCCTTCGCATTGTCGAGGGCTTGCACATAGAGCCTTCGCATAATCTCATTTGATACGTTTGGCTCACGATTCACGATACCAATCATCTTGTTACCAGCACAGGTGCCCTGATAATAGCGTGGGGCTGATAGATCCTCTTTACCAAGTTTCTTCCAGAAACGTGCAAAGATGGCTTGCAGGTCGTTGACAGCCGGACCTTCAATACGACAGTGCATATCACGCCATTCTCCTACCTGCTCTGTTCCTACGATGTAATAGTCGGCCACATTCATACCACCAGTATAGCCGATGCGACCATCAATGATGACGATTTTACGATGGTCTCTGGGCCAGATGTGATTCACCCAAGGAAAACGGATAGGATCAAACTCGCGGATATTGATGCTGTCGGCATGAAGCGATTTGAGGTGACTTTTCTTAAGGGGTTGGTTATTGGAGTCATTTCCGAATCCGTCGAAGGCGGCTCTCACCTCTACACCTTCCTTCCTTTTCTCCCTGAGGATGTCGAAGAGCAGTGAGGCGATGGAGTCGTTGCGGAAGTTGAAGTACTCCAAGTGTACGCTCTGTTTAGCCTGACGGATGTCCTCAAAGAGTCGTTCAAACTTCTCTCTGCCCGACATGAGCAACTCTATTTTGTTGTCGTTAGTGAAATGGATGCCCAAATCACTCATCTGGCCAACAGTCAACGAATCACTGGTTTCCGTTTGGGCGGAAACCGTGAGTATCGATAAGTAAAGGGTGAACAGTAAGAATACTTTCCTCATCACTGTGCCTTCCTGTGTTTCAGTCTGTACTCCAGCGGACTCATACCGAACTTCTCACGGAATATGTTGATGAAGTTTTCTGCTGTCATGAAGCCTACGTTGGTAGCCAACTCACTCATATTGATGTTCGTGCGTTTCAGCAGGATGCAGGCGTGCTTCAGTCGCATGTCGCGAACGAGTTCTGCAGGTGTCTTGCCTGTCAGGTTGCGTATGCGGTGGAAGAATGGAACGCGTCCCATACCCATAGCACTCGACATCTCCTCCAGACTGATCTGGCCGCGACTCATGTTCTGCATCACGTATTGCTCAATATTCTTAATGAGCTGCTGATCCATAGCGTCGAGCATAGAGTAATCTGACTGCATTTCCTCGCTCTCCTGACTGTCGGGCAGAATGCCTTCTGGCAGATTGTTCTTCTTTGTCAGTGAGGTCTTCTTCACGATAGCTGTATCTACCTTGTTCATTGGGTCGTCGGCAGCAATCTCCGTTTCGGTATCTGGGGTGTAACCCTTCATATCGATACTCTCTGTTGCCGTAGTCATACTGGTGTTGCGATCCTCCAGCATACGTGTTTCGGCACCTTCGATGAGATTGCTATTAAGCTTGACGGCACCCAGTCCGAGTACCTGGTTGAAGCGCATCGTAGCCTCTTGCAGATTGAACGGCTTGGCCAGATAGTCATCGGCCGATACAGTAATGTTCTTCGAGTGCATATCCTGTGGTGTCAGCACACCTTCCGTCATCAGCACGAACTTAATCTTCTGCGTGTTGATGTTGGTCTTCAACTGGTTACAGAGTTCACTACCTGTCATACCAGCCATTTCCTGTTTGCAGACTACCATGTCGCACTTCATCTCGTCGAGATCGTCGGCTGCCTTCATGACGTCGTTGTACACATGGAAGTCGTATACGTACTTCAGTCGTGCTGAGGCGAACTTCAGGAAGTCCTCGTTGTCGTCGATCATCACGACGGTAAACTTGGCTGTCGGAGAGTCGAGAGCAGCACGCGAACGTGTGGTCTCTGCCGTCATCTGCTCGCTGGCAATCTCGGGCAACTCTATCTCGCCCTTACCATTCATCTCCAGGCGATCCTGTACTACGTTCTTTGCCTTCTCCTCAGGATGCTCAAGGTTCATCTGCATGTCGGCCACACGGGTGATAATCTGAAGCATCTGTGAGTGCAGGGCATTCAACTGCTCCTTCTCCTCGAGCGTCTTCTCCTTCTCCGTGAGGTTACCGATGATAGAGGTCATACGAGCCATAGGCTGACGCAAGTCGTCGCTGGCTGCCTTGATCTCTTCGCGCTGCATCTTCAGTTCATTGATCACTGCCAGCTTCCTCGACTTGATGGCCTTCAGCTGCTTGATACCGATGCGCCAGAAGTAGATGATGACGAGGGCGATGATAACGTATGCTACAATCATCCACCACGACAACAGCCAGTGGCGTTCGATGGTGATATCGAGTGTTCGCTCTTGGTTGCTCACAGCACCCTCGGCACTGATAGCCTTTACGTGCAAGGTATAATGTCCGCTACCCAGATCCTTGAATGTTACACCGTGCGTCAGGGCATTACCATTACGCCAGTCTTCATCCTTACCTTCCATCCAGTACATGAACTGCAGGCGCTCGCTCTGGTTGTAGTTACCGGCAGCAAACTTCACGGTGAAGGTATTCTGATCGTGAGCTAACGCCACCTTGCTGGTCTCGTTCATGGCCTGCGATAGGATAACCCTGCCACCATATTCATGACCAGTGAGCACCTCTTCCTCACCAATGAAGAACTGAGTCAGCATCACACGTGGGAGTGCATCGTTGTCCTCAGCAGACTTCTGCAAAACCCAGTTGACACCATACAGACCACCCAACAGTACATTGCCGTCGTCTCGGGTCAGAATAGAACCTGTATTAAACTCGTTGCTCTGTAGTCCATCGGCAGTGGTGTAGTTGTAAAGACCGTAGTTGTTTGTACCGTCCTCATGGTTACGCTGGATGACGATACGCGATACACCCTTACTTGTAGTTACCCAGATGCTGTGGTTTTTGTCCTCGGCTATACCGCAGATGTTATTGTTGCAGAGTCCCTGTTTCTCTGTGAGATAGTCCAGGTCGTCATTTTCAAGATTAAGAATGTTCAAGCCTTCGCGAGTACCCACCCAAATCAATCCTCTTGAGTCTTGGAAAATCTGCGTGATGTAGTTGTTGGTGAAGGGCTTGATATTGTTTGAGTTACCCGTCATCACCTTCTTCTCAGTAGAAGAGAGGTTCAGGATAATCAGTCCCTCTGCTGTTCCTATCAGCAGGTTGTTGGCTGTACCATTATCGTTATAGAACAGCGCCGTGATGTTGTTCGTAGAAAGTTTACCGTTCTCTCGAGTGTATGACGAGAACGAGTTCATTCTCGGGTTGTATACCTGCAGACCGCCGTTGGTGGCAATCCAGAGGTTACCTATCTTATCCTTGCAGAGAGCATTGATATGGTCGTCTATCAGTGTGGCCGAACTGTCACGTGCCTGAGAATAAACGGTTGATACACCGTTCTTGATTCGAGTCAGACCGTTGCGCTTAGAACCGATCCACAGGCTTCCGTCAGGGGTTGTGGCCATACAAGAAACCTTCAGACTTGCCAACTGTCCTTGATAACCGATGATACCCTTGTCGCTGGTACCATACCAGATGGTGCCGTTGGCGTCCTGTGTCATTGCGGTGATATCGCCTATCAGGTTAGATCCGAATCGGTAAATGTATTGTCCGGAGAAAGCAACACCCGATTTCTCCGTACCTACCCAAAGCAGGTCGGTGTCGTCAACGTATACGCTCTGTATGGCTACAGTCTCCTTCACCCACTGCTGGTCGTTGATGTTACGGGGCTGTACAGACTCCGTCTCGTGGGTATTCACGTTCATCTTGAGCAGTCCAAGCTGGTCGGAACCTATCCAGATGTTTCCGCTCTTGTCGCCAGCCATACCATTGATGTTCCTGTCAACGCCAAGACCTGTCAGACCGAGCCTCTCACCGATCGATGTGTTCCATGTGTTCTCGCTCTTGTTGTACATGTATAAGGTACCTTGTCCGTAGAGCCAGATGTTATCCATCTGATCGGCAAAGCACTTCAGCGACTTTGTGCGGCGACGCTGTAAAGCTGGAACAGCATCTGCAGCCCATACCGTATGCTGCTGGTGCATCACATCACAGCAAACCAGTCGTCCGTCATCATATACCACAATGGCTCCATCACGACATTCACCGATGGAGCATACCATACCCTGAGGCACACCATGAGCATCGTCTGTATAACCGAATTCATAAAGCAACTGTTGCTGCTGGTTGTAACATACTACACCTTTATTAGGAATAGCGCCCCACAGGTTCTTGTGACGGTCAATGAAAACTACCGATGGGATGGTCTCGATACCCATGCGAGCAAAGGTCTGTTTCATGTCGCGCTCGAAACTCTCAGTCTGTGGATGGTAGATACAATAGCCCGAAGAGGTCTCAATCAGCAGGTTGCCATCAAGCATCTCCTGAATAGAGTTAATGTAACTGTCGTTCAGCGAGGAACCGTCCTGAGAGTCGCTCTGGAAATTACGGAATGTATAGCCGTCAAAGCGATACAGACCCGCTGGGGTACCAAACCATACATAACCACGGGAGTCTTTCAGAATACAGTTTACCTGACTGGATGTCAGTCCGTCTCGGGCATCCAACGTCTTGAAAAGGTAGTCTGCCACCACCGCCAGAGGCAGTGTCAGCATCAGCACAATCAATAGTTTCTTTATAGTTCTCATAAGGCCTTATTACCTATGTTTAAATCATACACGAGTAGTGGTCTACAACGCCCAGCAGTCGGTTGTCGTTGTCGGTTACCAATACGGAGTGTACTTTATATTTGTTCATAATTCTTTGAATTTCCGTAATCTTCGTCTCAGGCTTCACGGTCTTCGGTGTGCGGGTCATGATGTCGCTCACGGTCCTGTCGAAGAATTCAGCCTGCCATTTCTCCATCGCACGACGGATATCGCCATCAGTGATCAGTCCTACAATCTTACCGTCGACCTCAGCGATGCCGAGTCCCAACTTGCCCTTGCTCACCAGGATGATGGCCTCGCCCAAGTGCATTTCAGGCGGCAGTATTGGCATATCGTCGGAGCGCATTACATCCTGAGCGGTAGTCAGCAACCTCTTGCCGAGTTCTCCTCCCGGATGGAACTGGGCGAAATCGCGAGGCTGGAAGTTGCGCTTCTCGATGAGGGCTACTGCCAATGCGTCGCCCATAGCCAGTTGCGCCATTGTTGAACTGGTGGGAGCCAGATTCAACGGACATGCTTCTTTCTCTACACTCACATTCAGATGGCAGGTGGAGTATTTGGCCAGCAACGATTCAGGATTGCCGCTCATGCCAATGATGGGAATCTCCATATGGAGCACCATCGGGATGAATCGCAGCAGCTCATCAGTCTGACCTGAGTTCGAGATGGCGAGTACAACGTCATCGGAAGTCATCACACCGAGGTCGCCGTGGAATACGTCGAGCGGGTTGATGAAGAATGAGGGCGTGCCTGTCGATGATAGGGTAGCAGCGATCTTCGCGCCGATGTGTCCGCTCTTGCCGACACCCGTTACAATCACCTTGCCCTTGCATTCGTACATCAGCCGTACTGCCTCATCGAAACTCTCGCCCAATTGCGGAATCAGTCCCATTACGGCTGCTGCCTCATCCTTGAAACATTGTATCGCTAGTTCTCTTGACGTCTTCATCTTTCAATTATCAATCTTGATATTTCATATCGAGCTCGCTCACGTTCGGCATAGCTTAGCAAGCTTAGCTCTGCTCTTACTTAATCGCGATCTTCAATCAGCTTCTTGACGAGTCCTTCCAACTTGTCGAGTTCCAGCATGTTGGCTGCGTCGCTCAGACCCTTGTCGGGATCGGGATGTACCTCGAAGAACCATCCAGTGGCACCGAAAGCCTTGGCTGCGAGAGCCATTTGAGGTACGAAACGACGATCGCCGCCCGTCTTGCCATCGCTGCCTCCGGGACGCTGTACGCTGTGCGTGCAGTCCATAATCACCGTAGGCACAATCTCCTTCATATCGGGGATGTTGCGGAAATCAACCACCAGATTGTTATAGCCCATCATGTTGCCACGTTCCGTAAGCCACACCTCTTTGGCGCCAGCCTCGCGGGCCTTCTCAACAGGATACCACATGTCGCGACCAGAAAGGAATTGTGCCTTCTTGATGTTCACAATGCGCCCAGTCTTGGCTGCTGCTACGAGTAAGTCAGTCTGCCGACAGAGGAAGGCGGGAATCTGAATCACATCACAAACCTCACCCACAGGCTCTGCCTGCGTGCTCTCGTGGATATCCGTCAGGATTCTCAAACCGTATTTCGATTTCACGTCACTCAACATCTGAAGTCCGCGCTCCAGTCCAGGACCTCTGAAAGAGTGGATGGAGGTGCGGTTTGCCTTGTCGAATGAAGCCTTGAAGATAATGTCAGTACCAAGTTTGGTATTGATTTCCAACAACTTACGCGCCACAGTGTCAAGCAACTCGGCCGACTCTATGACGCAGGGACCAGCTATGATGGTTGTTTTATTACTCATATAATGGTGCAAAAATAAGCATTTTATTCAAATCCACCAAATAATTGGCGAAATATTTTACTTTTCAATAATGTGCACATCGCGTTGTGGGAATGGAATACTGATACCGTTCTGGTTCAGCGTGTCGTAAACGCATTTCAGCACGTCGCTGATCACATACGATCTCTTGTGGGCCTCAGTCCATACGAACAGCTTGAAGTTTACGCTCGATTCACCCATCTCCGATACCACGCACTTAACGGGTTTCTTCGAATCCATCCACGGATGATTCAGCTTGCCCAGAGCCTCTTCCACCAGCTCTGTTACCTGCTTCAGGTTCGACCCATAAGCCACGCCAAAGGGTACTACCGACAGCAGATATCCGTGATTCCTCGTCAGGTTCTTATAGTTGCTCTTGAAGAGTTGTGCATTCTGATAAGTGATGACCTCGCCGTAGATCGACTCCACTGTAGTCGATGTGTAGCTGATGGAGGCCACCTTACCCATACGACCGTCAACCTCCACCCAGTCGCCAACTTTAATACGACCAGCCATCAGTGAGGCGCCATAGTACAGATTCTCAATGATATCCTTCGATGCGAAACCGATACCGGTGGAGAGACCACCTGAGATGGCGAGTAACCAAGTAACACTGATATGGAACACGGAGAGGGCGATCATGAGCCAGATGCCCCACACGAACACCTGAAGCACGTTCTTGCCCATCACCTCCCTCGAGTCGGCTGTCATGGGATCTTTCGATACTAAGTGCATCTTCATCAGCGCCAAAATGGTGTGGACAATATAACGGAACACGAACCACAGGGTGATGACCATCAGCAATTTCATAATCGATACCTGCAGGTTTTCCATGTCGATGAAATTGTACTTGAAGATGCGCCAGCACAGGTCGCTCAGGTTGAACACCTTGGCTGCCCAATAGATGCTCAGCATCACCGAGTTGACACTTAGAACAGGCATCAGAACCTTCTCGGCCAACAAGTAACCCCAGGTCTTAGTGATGGGCTTTTCGGCCAACTTCTTGCGCTCAGCATAGAGTTCTATGTAACGGCTGATGCAGGTAATGGTCAGGATGCACGTCAGCTGCATGATCCACCATATGAGCAACTGCACGGCCAGCAGCGTATAACCCGCCCAGGAGCAGCATACCGAAGCTATGAATACCGTCAGCGATATGTAGGTGTAGAAGATGTCGGACTTCGGAATGTTATAGTTGTGTCGGCGGATGACTATCCCTTGCCACAGGGCGCAGATGAATAGCACCGGTGGTAGAGCAATGTTTACCAACTCGTTGGGAATCAATATAATACGACATCCTATGACAATGAATCCTATGGTGATCAACGGGGCGTAAATGCGGAAAGCACTGCCTATCTGTTCACCCTTCAGACGCAGGAGCAACGAGATGAGAATCACACCCAACAGCCAGGCATACTCCACCAACAGGTTCGACGCCATATAGAGGAATGGGTAGTTCTGACCTGTGCCAAAAATACTGATGGCTCCTTGTATGATAGCGAACGTAATCGTGGTAGTTGCCATGATGATACAAGTACGCTTTTTCTTGAATTCCTCCGTGTTCAACCTCTTGGGCATGAAGAAACGGAAGAACAGCTGGTTGAGCACCACGGCGATGATGATATAGAACAGAATGGCCGAGAAAGTATAGATGATCCAGCGCCCGCTCCACTGCGAATAGCTGTGGCTGCTCATGTCGTACTTCTTGTAAACCGCATCCGTCATCGAGCTCCATCGTCTGCCGAAATTCTTAAGCAGGGTGGGGTAGCTGTCGCCACCATTAATAAAGATGTCGCGCTGAATCTCGCTGTAACGCTTGTGGGCATACTCATTCAGGTCGCTCAGTCGGCGTTCTGTCTGGTTGTAGTAGCGAATGTTGCGCTTCAGCTGCAGCTGACTCTCCATCAGCATGTTGCGAATGTTCTTGGCCAGTACCAGACAGGAGTCGCGACGCTCGGAGCCATACTGCGTGGTCATCATCTCCGGCATAGCCTCCAGCCTTACTATCAGGCTGTCGTAGCGTGCCAGCTCAATCTCGTTTCTCTTTAAGAAAGAGGTAAAAGGCAACTGATTCTTGTGGAACTCGCGATACTGCTTTGTAGCCTCGTGGCAGGCGTAGGTCATATCGAACACGTTGTCCTGCTCCTGCGAGTAGAGCATCAGCGCGTTCTGATCGGCCCGCTTCATGGTTAGAAACAGCTCCGTAATCATGCTCTTTGTGCGAGCCCTGCGGGCATTGGTGCGCAACGCCAACTCCTTGTTGTATTGTTCAAGTTCAGTCTGAAGTATGCCAAGTGTCTGCTCCAGGTCTTTCTCCTTGAGCACCGCAGCGGCTTCCATATGGAAACCCAGCATCACGACGAGAATCAGTAAAATGCGTTTCATATTAATATATGTTCCTATTATATTTTTGCACTGCAAAGGTACGAAAAAATAAGGAGAAACAAGAAAAATTTTCCCATAATCATATGGAATTATCCCTTTTTTGATTACTTTTGCAGCAGAAATCATCAAAACAAACGAAAAATATGATTCTTATAGCTGATAGCGGAAGTACTAAGACCGATTGGGCGATTGTGACGAGCACAGCCCAGCCGGTAGTGATCAATACGCAGGGTATCAACCCTGTCCATCAGTCGCGTGAGGAAATCGTAAAGATACTCAGCGACGAGTTTCAGAGTCGCATGAGCGACAATACCGATGTGCGCCGGCTGAAGAGTAGTGGTGTGCTCACACCTGAGTTCCCCCTCGCCGTGTATTTCTATGGTAGTGGCGTGCGCCCAGAGAAGGAGGCGCAGATGGAGCAGTTGCTCCGCGAGGTGTTCCCTCAGGCCATCACCGTTGAGGCTCACAGCGATCTGCTCGGTGCTGCCCGTGCCCTTTGTGGTCGCAAGGAGGGCATCGCCTGCATCCTCGGTACGGGTGCCAACAGTTGTCTGTACGATGGCAAGGAGATTGTTAGTCATACCCCGGCCTTGGGTTATATCATAGGCGACGAGGGTAGTGGTGCCGTGCTGGGTAAGCGCCTGATTCACGACCTTTATGGGGGTATTTTGGAAAAGGAGTTGGTGGAGATGTTTGAGCAGGAAACCGGTTTGACGCTGCCTAAGATTATCGATCGCGTTTATCGTCAGCCTCTGGCTAACCGTTGGCTGGCTTCGCTCTCTGAGTTTATTGGTCGCCATCTGGAATTTACCGGCTTGCAGAACTTGGTTGAGGAGTGCTTTACCGACTTCCTGACCTATCATGTGGAGCCTTATGAACACAAAAATCTGCCCGTTTCGTTTGTAGGAAGCGTGGCTTGGCACTATCAAGACCTGCTTCGCGATGCTGCAGAAGACATGGATTACAAGGTTGGAAACATCCTTCAGAGTCCTCTTGGTGGCCTTGTTGGCTACCATCTTGCCAAGTAAACGCACGGACTCAATTTTCATCGTGTAAATAAAAATCAAATATCATTAGGGCGGCTCGAAACCGCCCTATTTTGGTGCGTTTTAACAGTTAGAACTTTAGACGGACTAAAGTCGGACTTTACTCCGACTAAACCCCCACTTTACTCGGAGTAAAATTTAACATTACTCTGAGTTCTCTTTAAAGCAGGGTGTATTGCTGTTAATTTTGTAAATAAAAAATTATATATTATACTTGCAAAGGTTATTCAGTTATTCACTTATGACAAGAAGGTTTTCGAACTTTCTCACTTTCTCACTGGGGACATCTATATTTTCGACTTTTTAAATTATCAACTAATAATATAATTTCTATATTAACAATTTATTCATTGTACCTTAACCATCCTTTACTTTCAAAAACCTAAATGTCCCTAGTGAGAAAGTGAGAAACTTCTAGGTGCAATTCTGGGAACTAACTAATTTACGAACCCCAAAACCTTCCTGTCATAAGTGAATAAGTGAATAACTGAATAAGTTAATACCTTTATCCTGATAATTACAGGCACTTTTCTGACTATTTCTTTGTTTATTCCAATTATTTTTTGTATCTTTGCAACCGAAATTATTTGTTACTCCAATGAAGACTAGATTCATACTCCCTCTCATCGCGGTGATCCTGATGATTGCCTGTCAGCAGAAGCCTGACGTTGCCGCTCCCTCGTTCGTAAAGGTCGAGGACGGTCATTTCGTCAAGGATGGCAAGCCCTATTATTACGTGGGAACCAATTTCTGGTATGGTGCTATCCTCGGCTCGGAAGGTCAGGGCGGTAACCGCGAACGCCTCTGTCAGGAGCTCGATCTGATGAAAGAGATGGGTATTGATAATCTTCGCATTCTGGTAGGCTCCGATGGTGAGCGCGGTGTGACTACTAAGGTGGAGCCAACCCTGCAGATTAAGCCAGGCGTATACAATGATACTATCTTGGCTGGTCTCGACTTCCTGTTGCAGGAGATGGGCAAGCGCCAGATGGTGGCTGTGCTCTACCTGAACAACTCCTGGGAGTGGAGTGGGGGCTATGGTTTCTATCTGGAGCAGGCAGGTGCCGGTAAGCAGCCCCGTCCGAATGAAGCAGGCTACCCCGCCTTCATGCAGGCTATGAGCCAGTATGCCACCAACGAGAAGGCTCATGAGCTGTTCTATGATTACGTTCGCTTTATCCTTACACGTACGAACCGATATACCGGTGTGGCTTACAAGGACGATCCAGCCATTATGTCTTGGCAGATAGGTAATGAGCCTCGCGCTTTCTCGACTGAGGCGCTGCCCGCCTTCGAGAAATGGCTCGCTGAGGCATCGGCATTGATCCGTGAACTCGATCCCAACCACCTGATCTCCATTGGCTCGGAAGGTGCATGGGGCTGTGAGGGCGACTTCGATTGCTGGGAGCGCATCACTGCCGATAAGAACATTGATTATGCCAATATTCACCTGTGGCCCTATAACTGGGGCTGGGCAAAGCAGGACTCGCTGATAGAGAATCTGCCGCGCGCCAAGGCGAATACGAAGGAATATATTGACCGTCATCTGAAGATTTGCGAGAAGATCAAGAAACCTCTCGTGATGGAGGAGTTTGGTTATCCGAGAGACGGTTTTCAGTTTGCCTTGGGCACTCCCACGCAGGGACGCGATGGATTCTATGAGTATGTGTTCTCGCTCGTGGGCGACAATGCCGAACAGGGCGGCTACTTTGCCGGCTGTAACTTCTGGGGATGGGGCGGACTGGCCAAGCCCACTCATGCTGAGCAATGGATGGTGGGCGACGACTATACGGGCGACCCGGCTCAGGAGGCTCAGGGACTTAACTCTGTGTTTGCTGGCGACTCCACAACGCTGGCTGTTATCAAGAATCAGGTGGATAGAATGAGTAAAATAGCAAAATAATGAAGAAACTAATGATCTTGGCTGTAGTCGCCATCACAATGGTTGCCTGCACGACAACAAAGCAAGCAGAACCTGAGAAGACTCAGGCTCAGCAACTGATGGAACGACTGGATACACTCCGTCAGAAGGGTTATATGTTTGGTCATCAGGACGATCCTTTCTACGGACTCACCTGGGCGTACGTTCAGGATTCGAGCGATGTAAAGAACGTTTGTGGCGACTGGCCTGCCGTGATGGGCTTTGAGCTCGGCGGCATAGAGATGGGCGATGCAAAGAACCTCGACAGCGTGCCGTTTACCCGTATGACCGAGGAAATCATCAAGCACTACGAGCGTGGTGGCATCGTGACCATCAGCTGGCATCCGCGCAATCCGCTGACAACCATCGAAGGTGGTGGATTGGCTGGTCAGAAGTTCCCCGAGGGAACGGCATGGGACATCAGCGATACTACTGTGGTGAAGAATGTGCTCGAAGGTGGCTCGAAATATGAACTCTTCCAGACGTGGATGCAGCGTGTGAGCGACTTCTTGGCTACGCTGAAGACTCAGGACGGTGTGAAGATACCTATCATCTTCCGTCCCTGGCACGAGAATACAGGCTCATGGTTCTGGTGGGGCGAGAAGCTCTGCACAGCAGATGAGTACAAGGCCCTGTGGAATATGCTGCAGGATAAGTTGACGGCCGATGGCTTCGACAATCTGCTCTGGGCCTATTCGCCAGGTATGGCTCCCAATCTCGACGAGGCCAAGTATCTGGAGCGTTATCCTGGCGATGACCGCATTTCGCTGGTAGGTATCGATGGCTATCAGTGGGGTTCGAAGGAGGACTTTGTGGCCCAGCTTGATAATAACCTCGGTATGCTCGTGAAGTTTGCTGCCGATCGTGGTAAGATCGCTGCGCTGACGGAGTGCGGACTGAAGAATCTGGCTGACCCTACTTGGTGGACATCCACGCTGACCCCTGTGCTCGACAAGCATCAGATCTGCTATTTCCTCGTGTGGCGTAACTACAAGGAGGAGTGGTTTGGTCCGTCGCCCTCACAGCCCGATGCACCTTATTTTAAAGAGATGTACGCGAAAAAGAATGTGTTGTTCCTGAATGATATCCAATAACGGATGATTTCAGATAAATCAATTGTAAATTCAAAAATTAAAAATACAATAGATCTATGGTAAAGACTAAATTAATCGAGAAAATCGGTTATGGTTTCGGCGACATGTCGTCGTCAACATTCTGGAAGGTGTTTTCTTACTATCTTCCCATCTTCTATTCAAACATCTTCGGCCTCTCGCTGATCGACGCGGGTGTGCTGGTGCTCGTAACTCGAATCTGGGACGCTGTCTCTGACCCGATGATGGGTATCATTGCCGACCGTACGAATACGAAGTGGGGTAAGTATCGTCCGTATTTGTTATGGGTGGCTCCGTTGTTCTCCATCTGTGGTATTCTGCTGTTTACCACACCCGACTGGAGTTATGGTGCCAAACTCATCTGGGCGTATGTTACCTATATCATGATGATGACGGTGTATACCGGTATCAACGTGCCTTATGGTGCTATGCTGGGTGTGATGACTGACGATACGAACGAGAAGACCGTGTTCTCATCGTTCCGTATGTTCTTTGCCTATGGCGGCTCATTCCTTGCTCTGTTCCTCTGGGAACCTCTGACCAATATGTTCGGAGGCTATCAGACACCTAATGGTTGGTTCTGGGGTATGGTATGTATCGCTGCTGCCTGCTTCGTGATGTTTATCCTCTGCTTCCTGCTGACGAGGGAGCATCTGAAGACGGTATCGACGGTGAGTGTGGGTAACGACTTCAAGTCGCTGCTGTCCAACAAGCCCTGGTGGTTGTTGATTGGTGCGGCTCTGTGCTCGAACCTCTTTAATACCGTTCGTGGTGCAACGGTGGCTTACTTCTTCCTCGACATCATCGGACCCGATGTGAGCCTTTCATTCTTAGGTATCGCATTCCTCTTCTATTCAGGATTGTTCCTGGGTATCGGTGAGGTTTCGAATATGGCTGGTGTGGCCCTGTGTGTTCCCATTGCCAATAAGATTGGTAAGAAGTCAACTTTCATCTTGGTGAATGCAGCTCTTGTGGTATTCAGTATCGCCTTCTTCTTCGTGCCTTGCACATCAGAGGGTTACTGGACCATGCTGATTCTGCAGATTATCATCTCAATCTTCACTGGTATCATGTCGCCGTTGGTATGGAGTATGTATGCTGACGTATCAGACTATGCTGAGCTGAAGTTCCACACGGCCTCTACGGGTCTTATCTTCTCATCAGCCTCTATGGCCCAGAAGTTTGGTGGTGCCATCGGTGGTGCAGCCGTTCTGTGGTTGCTTTCTGGCTTCGGTTACAATACCGATGCTTCTACCACAGCTGGTGTCGTTCAGCCTGAGAGTGCGCTGATGGTGCTCCGCTGGCTCATGAGCTTCATTCCTGCTGCTGTGGCTGCCTTCGCTATCGTAGTCGTTTGGTTCTATCCGTTGACAACGAAGCGTATTCATGAGATCAGTGCAGAACTGAAGAAATTCCGCGATATAGAATAAGATTCATTCCTATGGAAACCAAAACAATGAAAAAAGAGATGCAGGATGTTCTGGAAAAGAACATCCTGCGCTTTTGGCTGGATAAGATGATCGACCGCGAGAACGGTGGTTTTTATGGTCGTATTGATGGCAGTGGGGTGCTACATCCTGAGGCCGAGAAAGGCGCTATTCTGAATGCCAGAATCCTCTGGACATTCTCGGCTGCCTATAGAGTATTCTCTCACCTCTCACCTCTCACCCCTCACCTCCAAGAATATCTTGATGCTGCCACAAGGGCTAAGGATTATCTTATCGAACACTTTATCGATCCTGAATACGGAGGCGTCTATTGGAGTGTCGACTACAAAGGCAACCCCCTCGACACCAAGAAACAGTTCTATGCCATCGGCTTCGCTGTGTACGGACTCTCGGAATATGCGCGAGCCACAGGCGACAGAGAGGCTTTGGAGTATGCGCTCGACCTGTATGAATGCATTGAGGAGCATGCACTGGATCGCGAACATAACGGCTATATCGAGGCCTGTACGCGAGAGTGGGGCGAGATAGCCGATATGCGCCTGTCGGAGTTCGATGCCAACTATCCTAAGTCGCAGAACACCCATCTGCACATCATCGAACCCTGTACCAATCTGCTGCGTTGCCTGAAGGAGTTGCATGCCCAGGAGTCGTGCGATTATGTGCCTGTGCTCGGAGCAGTGCAGCCTATAGGGGTGAGTGTGCCGATGGAGACCATCGTGAGCGTAGAGGCCTCTCTGCGCAATCTGATAGATATCTTTACTGATAAGATCCTGAATCCTGAGACTCACCATCTCGACCTGTTCTTCGATATGGACTGGACACGTGGGGCAGGACATCTGGAGAGCTACGGACACGATATCGAGTGCTCTTGGCTGATGCACGAGGCTGCCCTCGTATTGGGCGACCAGAAGGTGCTGTCAAAGGTTGAAGATGTGGTTCGTATGGTGGCTAAGGCTTCAGAGAAGGGACTGCGCCTTGATGGTTCGATGATTCATGAGGCTAATCTCGATACAGGTCATGTGGATGACGACCTCCATTGGTGGGTTCAGGCTGAGAATGTAGTAGGGTGGTTCAATATCTGGCAGCACTTTGGTGACAAGGATGCGCTGGAGAAGGCTGAACGATGCTGGAACTACATCAAAACCCAGCTCATCGATTGGGAAAATGGCGAGTGGTTCTGGAGCCGTCATCCGGACGGAACTTTGAACACGGTCGACGATAAAGCAGGCTTCTGGAAATGCCCTTATCACAACGGTCGTATGTGTCTTGAGATCATCGAAAGAACGGAATCTTTGAACTTATAATGGTTGTTTATAAACAACCGATATGAAACTCAATATCGAGAATTAACGATTTTTTTATAAATATTCGTTGAATTTACGGATAATTTTAGTACCTTTGCAGCAGAAAAGCCGTGAAGGTACTTTCATTTTTGCCCTAACTGCTTAAGAACGAGAACAATATTGTTATAACATTATAATTATTTTTATGAACTTTACTTTGTTAATTACCGTCTTGGTGACGGCTATTACATTGGTGGTAGCGGCTTACGTCGTAGCTAAGCTGATAGGACCTCGGTCCTACGCGAAGGTGAAAGGTGAGCCGTATGAGAGTGGTATCCCCACGCGAGGCAGCTCGTGGTTGCCCATCTCTGTGGGATTCTATCTCTTCGCCATCTTATTCCTCATGTTCGATGTAGAAACGGTGTTTCTGTATCCATGGGCAGTGGTAGTGAAGGAGTTCGGCGCGATGGCGTTGCTTAGCATCGGCTTCTTCTTGGTAGTTCTGGTTTTAGGCTTGGCATACGCCTGGCGGAAAGGAGACTTGGAATGGAAGTAAGAAAGCCTCACATCAAGAGTATTCCCTACGAGGAGTGGAATGATAACGCCTCGTTGGAGAAGATCGTTGACGAGCTCCATGAGGGCGGCGTCAATGTGGTGACAGGTTCGCTCGACCAGTTGATTAACTGGGGACGTTCGAACTCCCTTTGGTCTCTGACCTTTGCCACCTCATGCTGTGGTATCGAGTTCATGGCCTGTGGCTGTGCTCGTTACGATTTCGCACGCTTCGGTTTCGAGGTTACGCGTAACTCTCCACGTCAGGCCGACCTGATTATGTGTGCTGGTACCATCACCCACAAGATGGCTCCTGCGCTGAAGCGTCTGTACGACGAGATGGCCGAGCCTAAATACGTGATTGCCGTAGGTGGCTGCGCCATCAGCGGTGGTCCGTTCAAGTCGAGCTACCATGTAGTGAAGGGTATCGAGGAGATTGTGCCCGTCGATGTGTTTATTCCTGGCTGTCCCCCACGTCCAGAGGCTATCATGTATGGCATGATGCAGCTGCAGCGTAAGGTGAAGATCGAGAAGTTCTTCGGTGGTGCCAACCACAAGCAGACCGCTGAGGAGCGCGAGCTGGGTGTATCTAACGAGGAGCTGACATTCCGCTCTAAGCACAACGACCATCGTCGTGAGCCCATGGTGATCACAGAGGTTCCCCAGAAGTTTGTTGAAGAAATCAAAACTGCGAGTAAGCAAGAGCAGAACGATGCTTGCATCAGTTCTGCCGAGCGAGAGCAGGTTCGACCAGAGGTCAAAACTGCCCAGGCAGAAGCTAAAGTAGAGGAGGACAAGGCATGAAATTAGAATTCTTATCATTCGATTTTTCCAAGTTCGCCTCTGAGATGCAGAACTTGAAGGACAAGAAGGGTTTCGACTATCTTGTTACCATCGTAGGTGAGGACTTTGGTCCTGACCAGACTCACGAGCGTTGCTCAGTGAAGATGATTGCCAAGACTCAGGTTTGTGGCGATGGTATGTCGAGCAATGGTACAGGTGAGATGGACGGCCAGATGATGGCTTACATCCCCACCGTTTCAAACATCTGGAAAGTAGCCGATCTGCTGGAGCGCGAGGTCTTCGATTTCTATGGCATCGTGTTCCTGGGTCATAAGGATATGCGTCGTCTGTTCCTGCGTAGCGATTTCCAGGGCTATCCCTTCCGCAAGGACTGGAAGTTCAACGATAAGTACACCCTTGAGGATGATGTAGAGCCCGACTACGGTCTGGAGTTCTACCTCGACAAGGATGGCTATCTGCAGACTAAGCAGAACAAACTTTTCGGCGCCGACGACTACGTGATCAATATCGGTCCGCAGCACCCTGCTACTCACGGTGTGCTCCGCTTGCAGACCGTCTTGGATGGTGAGACTGTTAAGCGCATCTATCCGCATCTGGGATATATCCATCGTGCTATTGAGAAGATGTGGGAGGATATGACCTATCCCCAAACACTTGCTTTAACAGATCGTCTTAACTATCTGGGAGCCATGCAACATCGCCATGCTCTGGTAGGTGTTATTGAGGAAGGTATGGGCGTAGAATTGACCGATCGTATCAAGTATATCCGTACCATCATGGACGAGCTTCAGCGTCTCGACTCCCACCTGCTTTACACCTCGTGTGTGGCTCAGGACCTGGGCGCTCTCACTGGCATGCTTTATGGTATGCGTGATCGTGAGCACGTGCTCAACTGCATGGAGGAGACTACTGGTGGTCGACTGATTCAGAACTACTACCGCATTGGTGGTCTGCAGGACGATATCGATCCTAACTTCGTGAAGAACTGTAAGGACCTCGTGAAGTATCTGCGTCCTACCATTCAGGAGTATATGGATATCTTCGGCGATAACATCATCACCCACAACCGTCTTGAGAATTGTGGTCCGATGAGTCTCGAGGATTGTATCAACTACGCCGTTACTGGTCCTGCCGGACGTGCTTCTGGTTGGAAGAACGATGTGCGTAAGAACCATCCGTATGATATGTACGACAAGGTGGAGTGGGAACAGTGCACCCTCGACAGCTGCGACTCTATGGGTCGTTACCTCGTTCACATCAACGAGATGTACCAGAGCTTGAATATCATCGAGCAGCTCATCGACAACATTCCTGAGGGCGACTTCTATGTGAAGCAGAAGCCCATCATCAAGGTGCCCGAGGGACAGTGGTACTACTCTGTTGAGGGCGTGGCTGGTGAGTTTGGTGTTTATCTCGACTCTCGTGGCGATAAGAGCCCCTACCGCATGAAGATGCGTCCGATGGGTCTCTCGCTGGTTGGTGCCTTCGACCCGATGCTGCGTGGTCAGAAGATTGCCGACCTGATTGCTACCTGTGCTGCTATTGACGTTGTAATTCCTGATATTGACAGATAAAGATTATGTTCGACTTTTCTATTATAACACAGTGGTTCGACCAGTTACTCAGGATTACAAT
>CADBVZ010000039.1 GCA_902798285.1 uncultured Prevotella sp.
ACCAGAATACGGGGACCCGAATGAAGTACGTTGTGATGGGGTTAGAGCTGCTGGCTGGGAATTAAATATTGGGCCTGTAGCGACGGCTTTCTGGGACAACGAATGGGGTATGAGGAATGAATTTATGGGACAAGCAAAAGACCCTCAAAATGGAAAGTCGTTGTGGGTGGATTATAGAAATAATGAGTATTACGCAGCGATTGTTGAGAAGCGCTACTAAGTCGCATCCCGCATTCGTAACATCCAACAGAGTCCCCGCTCATCACATTGGGCGGGGACTCTTTGCAGATCATATAGGTCTGTTCATAGCCCACGGAGTCTCAAAATAAACAAAAACGGTTTCAAAATTTACAATTTCTGCATTTTTTGGCGAAAAAACCCTTGAAATTGAAATGTTTTTCTTATCTTTGCAGAAAGCTTAAAACAATTTATTAACATTAATGTAACATGAAACATTTAACGAAATGTATGCTAACTGCCATCATGGCCATAGCGGCCATGACAGCACTGAACAGTTGCAACGACGAGAGTCTTGAGAAGGCCTATGAGGAAGGGGTATCGCTCGACGTGCCCTACCTCTTCTCGGAAGGATACCAGGACACCATCGTCGTGGCCTACGACCTGACCACGCCAGCTACCGACTGGCTGGGGATGGTGAAGGACGACACCAAGGTGTGTAAGCTGAGTATCCCCGGCACTCACGACACTATGACTGGCATGGGATTCTACCAGCCCGTGCTGAAGTACATCTTCAACTTGACGGCCATCAGTCAGGTATCCACTCTTGGGGAGCAGATGAACAGCGGTCTGAGATTCTTCGACATCCGTCCGGTGGTAAGCACCGACACCATTGCCAAGAAGAAGATTCTGCGACTGACGCACGGCATCAGTGAGCTGGACATCACTTTCGAGTGGACCATCGACCAGCTGCAGGCCTACCTGAAGGCTCATCCCACGGAGTTCTTCATAGCCAAGCTGCAGTTCGACAACGGTTTTGAGGATCAGAAGGACTTGTTCGCCCTGCTCAACAATGTCATGCAGATGCCGAAGTACAAGGGACTGTTCATTGAGAACTGGCGACCGGACATCACGGTGGGCGAGATGCGTGGCAAGATACTGTGGCTGAGCCGCTACGATCTGCGCCAGCTACAACCGCTCTACCACTACCCCATCGTGTACTGTGACTGGCCCGACGAGGACCCCGACATTGAGGAGGATCTTGACCCTGTGGCCCAGCGCAACTGTGCCATGTATAACATGAACGACACCACAGTGAAGGCCAGACTCTACAAGCAGGACTACTACAAGACCACCACCGCCACGCGCATGAAGAACAAGCAGAAGACGGTGATCGACATGATGCACAGCGCTCGAGAGGCTAACGCCGGCAGCGAAAACATCTGGATCGTGAACCACTGTTCGGCCTACACAGAGGTATCGCCTCGCGGATACATCACCAATGCCGCCAACCTGCACCCGCTGGTGGTGGAAGACATGCAGAAGTACGAGGGCACCGTGGGTATCATGCCGATGGATATGGCCTGCCACGACTACGTACACTGTGTCATCAACGGTGGTACGCCCTATAGCAGCGACTATCTGTACGGGTTCCACCCCCTGAGCCAGTCGCTCACCAACCTGCTTATCAAGTCGAACAAATCATACTTCAAGTAAATTGAAGATTGAAAATTGAAAATTGAAAAAAAGGAAAAAGATATGAAACACAATATTCATAGACTCGTCATTCTCTGCGCGATCATGATGGCGGCAACAGGGGCTAAGGCTCAGATTGTAGACAAGTTGCATGCCGAGGACGGATTGTTCAACCACCTCTCCGTGGGATTGAATTACGGAACCACTGGTGCCAACGTGGATGTGGCTATGCCTGTACACAAGCTGGTGACGGTAAGAGCCGGTATTGGCGGATGGCCTGTGGGCAACATCAAGTTCAAAGCCACCAATACGGCTACGGAAATCACCGAGATGCAGATGGTGGAAGAGGATGCCATCAGGCGTGCGCAGATGGTAGACAAGGTAGAACTGGAACTGAAGCCCAACTTCTGGAACTTCTACCTGCTGGGCGAGGTGCATCCCTTCAAGAATCAGCCTTTCTACTTCTCGGCTGGTGTGTTCATCGGCAGCCAGAACTTCTTCCACTTCCGCAGTACCAACGACGGCGCCCTGGATTATCTCTACGATGCCAATCAGAAGGTGGAGGACTACAACCAACTCTATCATACCAAATATCCCCCCATCGGCTTGCAGTTCGGCGACTACGTGTTTACTGCCGATGAGGATGGTAACATAGACGTGCGCATGAAGACCAACGCCGTGAAGCCTTATCTGGGTATCGGACTTGGACAGCACTTTGCCAAGAAGCATCGCTTGAGTCTGGCTGTGGATTTAGGTCTGCTGTTCTGGGGCTCGCCCAAGTTCGAGCTGAACAACGGTACGGAGATTGACTCATCGGGCAAGAATGCAGGCATAGGCAGCGTGCTGTCGTGGTTGAAGGCTTGGCCCAACCTGGAGGTAAGAGTGGGCTACAAGATATTCTAGAAGAAGTTCTTAAGGTGATAGAATAAGCGGAACTTGGCTCAAAACGAGCGAAATCTGCATTTTTTGGGGTAAGGGTATGGTTATTCGGAAGAATATGCTTACCTTTGCAGCTCCAAAGAGATTATAAAAATGTATTATAAGAAGGAATTTATCAGAGCTGTCTGCATTTATCTGATCACCTATTTAGTATTGCTGGTGGCGGTGCTGGGATTGCTGTATGCATATCCGAAGCCTGAGCTTCACATGATGCTGAACGCCCATCACACCAGCTGTCAGGATACTTTCTTCAAGTATTATACCTTGTTGGCGGAATGGCCTTTGTATGTGCTGGCACTGATCCCCCTGCTGTGGAAGAAGTGGAAGATAACACTCTTCTATGCCATCTGTGAAGCGACGGGAGGTGTGTTTGTACAGATATTGAAGCACCTGTTCAGTGCCGATCGTCCGATCGTGGTGTTCGAGAATTATCCGGATATGGTTTTGCCCCTGGTGGAGGGTGTGGAGTTGCACCACAGTAATTCGTTCCCTTCGGGACACACCTCGACATTCTTTGTGTTTTTCACTTGCATGGTGATTGTGATGGCATATTACTATTGTAAGAATGATAAGCTACACAACCTCAAGAATCGGGTGCTGTTTTACGTGGCGACCTTGTTGCCATTGGCGCTGGCTGCACTGGGCGGCTATTCGCGCATATATCTGAGTCAGCACTTCCTGTCGGATGTGTGCGTGGGCAGCATCATCGGTGTCATCACGCCGTTCCTGATGTTCTTCCTATGCAAGGACAAAATATTGAAAATTGAAAATTGAAACATCAAGATCGAAGATAAGAAATAAAAATGAGTGAATTATTACGCAAGGCAAAGAGGGCGCTGCTGCGACCTATTTCGCTTTTTACCTTCTCATGTATCGTTAGTATAGGCACCATGTTGCTCTATAACCTGCCATTCTTTCGGTTCGTCGTCGACAACAGCAACGAAAGCGGGATTGGTTTTGTATGGCTGATGGTATCGTTGGTGATCATCATGCTGCTGGTGAACTTCATGATGACCTATCTGGTGATGTTCTGCATGAGAATAGTGGGGCGCATTCTGCTGGCTATCCTGTCGGTGATCAATGCCACAGCCGTATTTTTCATTCTGAACTACAACATCATCATTGATGAGATTACCATCGGGAATGTGTTTAACACCCAATACTCGGAGGCTTCGGGATTCTTCAGTTGGGAACTGTGGTCGCTCTTCTTCGTCTTTGGCATTCTTCCGGCCTTGTTCTGTCTGTTCCAGCCGGTGGTCATGGGTAATGCGAAGAAAATGGGCATGTATTGCGGCACTTCGCTGGGCGTGATTCTTGTGCTCGTTTTGCTGAACATAGGCCAGACGCTGTTCATCACTCAGCACGACACCGAATTGGGTGGACTGCTTCAGCCCTGGTCGTACATTGTCAACACATGCCGTGTGATCAACAAGAATAATAAAAAACAGGCCGAGGAAATCAAACTGCCCGACGGCAAGATTACCGATGACGAGAAGGCTGTGGTGGTGCTCGTTATCGGCGAGTCGGCTCGAAAAGCCAACTTCCAACTCTATGGTTACAAGCGCAATACCAATCCGCTGCTGTCGAAACGGAAGGATCTGAAGGTATTCGAGACCCAATCGTGTGCCACCTATACCACAGCGGGTGTCAAGGCCATCCTGGAACCGAAAGACGCGAGCGACCTGTATGAGCTGCTGCCCAACTATGCTTTCCGCATGGGTGCCGACGTATCGTGGCGTACCACTAACTGGGGGGAGCCACCCATCCATATCGACGAATATCTCAAGAAAAAGGCGCTGAGCGAACTCTATCATATGAGCCATAAATACGACAACATACTCTTCCAGGGTCTGCGCGAGCGCATAGAATCGAGCAAGAAGAACAAGGTGCTGATTGTGCTGCACACCAGCACCAGCCACGGACCACAGTATGTGAACAAATACCCCAAGGAGTTTGAGGTGTATAAGCCTGTGGCCAAGAATGTGGAGGAGGGCGAGAAGAATCTGGGCATGCTGGTTAATGCCTACGACAATACCGTCGTCTATACGGATTACCTCCTGAACAATCTGATTGACACCCTGAGCAGCATGACCGACTGGAAGAGCTGCATGATCTTCATATCGGATCACGGAGAGTCGCTCGGCGAGAACAAGATGTTCATGCACGGACTGCCGAAGAAACTGGCGCCCAAGGAGCAGTACGAGATACCGTTCCTGGTATGGACCTCGGAGAATTACAGAACATACAAGAACAATCTGCCAGCTGTGCTGGAGCAACATTACATCTTCCATTCCGTACTTAACCTGTTGTCTATCGAATCACCTATTTACAATGAGGATTATGACATATTCCAGGTTTCGACAACTCATACTGATCATAGGCCTTAGCTACTGCGGGCAGATGATGGCACAAGAGAGTGTGATTTCCTTAGTCAAGAAAGTGGGAACCATGCTCGACTCCATGGCGGTCAAAGGGCTTGACCAGCGCTATATCGAGGCTCCGAAGAAACCCTGGCAGATTATAGCCAGAGGCAACGTGAGCCAGACCGTCGTGAGTATGGAAACCCATGGAGATATCATAGAAACGGGTCATAGGTATAGTGCCAATCCTTACTTCAAGACTCAGCCGTCGCAATATGTAGGTCTGTGGGCAGGCTACAGAGGCTATGGCTTTGGCTACACGTTTAACGTGGGTGGCGACAAGGGTAGCACCTTTACGATTGGTGCCACGGGAGGCGCATACGGCGTGAACATACGCATACACAGGTTCGAGAACAGCCATCCTAACCTGAATCTGGAAAGCGAACTGATTTCACAAGGTGATAAGGATGAGTGGCATGAAGTGCAGCTGTATGACCCCATCCGTGTGAATACATTCATGGCCGACGCCTACTATATGTTTAACGGCAAGAAATTCTCGTATGCAGCGGCCTACGACCAATCGGTGATACAGAAACGTTCGGCAGGATCGTTCATGGCAGGACTGATGTACAACTATACCAATATTGATTATGCCGACGATGTGAATGGCGACTTGATCTATCTGATGCAGGACATAGGCAGGTTTAAGCTTTGGCAAGGTAGTGTTGGCGCAGGCTATGCCTACAACTGGGTTCCCTGTCGCGGACTGCTGGTGAATGTGATGGCCATGCCCATGATCACCCTTATCAACAAGGTGAAGCTGTATAGTTATCGTACTAACGTAGACGATCTGCTGGCCGACCCCACATGCTGGGCCCCCAATTTGACCGATGATGAGTGGGATGAGTGGTTCTATGGCAATCTGGAAATATCACCTAAGGGAAGTGAGTCCTTCAATAGCGGCATCAGCATAGGTATCGATGCCCGTGTGTCGCTGACTTACAACTTCGGGAATTTCTTTATCAACGCCTTCGGACAGTTCAATAATATCCGTTTCCGTCAGGACGACACCCACGGACATCTGAACGACTGGTTCGTGAACTCTTCGTTTGGTATAAGATTATAACTGATTGACAACAATTTATTAATAGTATGACAATGAAAAAGATGATGAACTGGGTGCTCGCCGCCACCCTGATTTGCGGCGCTAGTGTATTCACATCGTGCAAGCAAGCCAAGACTCAGGAAGCCCAGGCTCCCGCTACAGAAGAGCAGGCTGAAAAGAAGGTGGTAAGCACCGAACTGATTCGCACCAGCCAGAGCTGGGATGGCGTGGAGCTGCCCGACTACTTCCAGGGTCGCCCCGAACTGGTGGCTGTGAAGTATGTGTTCCCCGCTGGTCAGAAGCTGGGTTGGCACCACCATGTGGCTATGAACTATGGTGTGCTGGTGCAGGGCGAGCTGACCATCATCGGTCAGGACGGCAAGACGAAGGTGGTGCATGAGGGCGAGCCTGTAGTAGAGATGGTAGGCACCATTCACCACGGCGAGAACCGAGGCACGAAGGATTGTATCCTCTACATGTTCTACCTCTCGCAGAAGGATCTGCCCCTGGCCGTACAGCATCCGGAGATTCCTCTGGAATAACAATTGCAATACATAAAATAACTAAACTTAGATGTCTATGAAGATTCTAATGATTGGTGGTACAGGCACAATCAGCAGTGCCATCACCCGACAGTTAGCAGCAAGTGGCCACGACCTGTGGCTCCTAAACCGAGGCACACGCAAGCAAGAGGTGCCCGGGAGTGTGAAACAAGTGATTGCCGACATCGACGACACGGAAAGTGTGCTAGCCGGACTGGGCGATGCGCAGTTCGACGCCGTGTGCGAGTTTATCGGATTCGTGACGGAGCAGGTGGAGCGCGACATCCGTCTGTTTCGTGGACGAACCCGCCAATATGTGTATATATCGTCGGCCTCAGCGTATGCAAAGCCTGTACGCAGTCCTTACATCACAGAAGGAACGGCACTGGCGAATCCCCACTGGCAGTACTCGCGCAACAAGATAGCCTGCGAGGAACTGCTGATGAAGGAGTATCGCGAAAACGGATTCCCTGTAACCATCGTCCGTCCATCGCACACTTATTGCGAGCGAGGCGTACCTGTCAGCATCCACGGACCGAAAGGCAGTTGGCCGGTACTGAGACGTATGCTGGAGGGCAAGCCCGTGCTGGTGCATGGCGATGGTTCATCGCTGTGGACTCTCACATGGAACGAGGACTTTGCACGCGGCTTTATCGGACTGCTGGGCAATCCGAAGGCCATAGGCGAAGCATTCCAGATTATGAGCGACGAGCAACTGACGTGGGATCAGATTTATGAGTGCGTGGGACAAGCATTAAATGTCAAGCCACAACTCTACCATGTATCCTCCGACTTCCTGGCTGCTGTCTGTCCGAAGGACTATGATCTGGAGGGCAACCTCATCGGCGACAAGGCGGCAACGGTTATCTTCGACTGCACCAAACTGAAGCGGGCCGTTCCCGGATTCAAGGCTACCACGCGTTTCGACGAGGGTGTTCGCCGTTGTGTAGACTATCTCCTCACCCACCCCGAGTTGCAAGTGGATGATCCTGAATTCAACGAGTGGTGCGACAAGGTGATTGAGGCACAGGAACAGGCCAAGAAGATGGTAAAGGGATAGAAACTAACTGTTTCTTATAGCTAAAGGCGTCATGCCGAAATGCTCCCTGACATACTTACCGAAGAAGGAGGGGTTAGGGAAACCGAGCCGATCGCATATTTGTTTTACGCTGAGATCGGTTTGTTTCAAATAATATCGGATATCCTCGAGAACATGCTCAGTGATCCATTCATTGGCAGTCTTTCCTGAGTGCCTCTTACAAATGGTAGTGAGGTACTTGGGCGAGATGCACAGGTCGTTGGCATAAGCCTCAACCGTACGGTGCTTCACATCAGCGGAGTGAAGCAGGTCGAGAAAGTGCTGGAAGTGGGCATCCGACGTCTTACCCTTGAGTTCGATATCAACAGGGAAATACTGTTTCATGGCGCCACAAAGACCAAGGATGGCCGAGCGTAGCAACGACTGGATGACATCGGTACGGAAGGGATTGTCCTTACCTCGGGTGAAGGTCAGCTTCAGCATATCATAGAAATGGGTGTAGAAGAGTATCTCGTCTTCGTCCATCGTCACAATATGGTTACGATGCACGTACATCATATCATTCCACACGTTCATCTTCTCGCGCAGGAAACTCTGCAGGATGCGGTTGGTCAGGAACATCGCCTTGAGGTTGAAGTCGGGACTCACCATCACATCGGTCACAACAATATTCTGCGGAATAATGGCCACCTGATTCTGGTGGAGTTCAATCTGCTGGCCATTGATAATGCCCTGCACCTTACCACTGGTACAGATGGCGATGGCATTCATCGACACATGGGCAGCATGGATTTCAGCAAACTGCTGGATGCTGTCGACCACCACGATATCGTTGTCAGAATAGCCGATTTGAATGTCCTCATTGTCGGCTAATGTTTGAAATGTAATCTCTTCTTGCTGTTTCATGGTGCAAATATACGCATAATATGGCAATAACCATGTACTATTTGGATTTTTTAATGTTCAATTTGACCATATAGTGAGTTTTAGGAAAGAAATCAAGCCAAATTGAACATAAAAGATTATATTTTTTGTACTACTTTTGCACTCAGAATCAAATCATTAGGACATGAAAAAGAGTATGACGATGCTGCTGTCAGCATTACTGATATGCAGTTGTACAGGCAAGAAGGAGCAAGAAGCAAAGGCTCCTATCCGAGTAAAGACAGAGGTGGCGTCGACTGCCACGAGTGTGAACGGACAGACCTATGTGGGTATGGTGGAAGAGCAAGAGGCTACGGCAGTGAGTTTCACAGGCATGGGCGTAGTGAAGCGTGTGCTGGTGAACGAGGGACAGGCTGTAGCCAAAGGACAGTTGATAGCCGAGATGGACGACACCCAGGCACGAAACCTGCTGAGTGGCGCAGAGGCCCAGATGACTCAGGCCAACGATGCGCTGGAGCGCTTTAAGATGCTGCACGATGCCGGATCGCTGCCCGAAGTGCAATGGGTAGAGATACAGAGTAAGGTGGCTCAGGCCAAGTCGCAGTTGGATGTAGCCAAGAAGAATCTGGCTGATTGCAGACTCGTGGCTCCCGTAAGCGGAATCATCGGCAAGAAGATGATTGGTGCAGGTGAGACTGCCCTACCCTCTCAGGCCGTAGTCAACATCCTCGACATCTCAAGCGTAAAAGTGAAGGTAGCCATTCCTGAGGCCGAAATCGGTGGCATCAGTGGTAACACCTCTTCTATTATTAAGGTAGAAGCCATCGGAAGCAGTTTCGAAGGCGGCAGAATTGAGAAGGGTGTGCAAGCCGATGCGCTGACGCATACTTACGACATCCGCATCAACGTAGCCAACCGAGAGAGGAAATTGTTGCCAGGAATGGTGGCATCGGTTTCGTTTGGCAGCGAAAAGAGCGAAGTGAAGACTGAGCAACTTTCCATGCCTGTAACGGCTGTGCAAAAGAAAGCCGACGGCAGTCTGTTTGTATGGACGATTGAGAAAGACAGTACAGCCCATCGCACGACGATTACCACAGGCGAGACTTTGGGCAATCGCATTGTCGTCACCACAGGCATCAGCGAGGGTGAGCGCATTGTGACCGAAGGATATCAGAAACTGAGTGAAAACACCAAAGTGATTTACTGATATGAAGAATATGAATTGGCTTCGATGGCCATTGGAGCATTACTCAATAACACTGCTCATCGTAGGCATTCTGTTTGTGATGGGCATCTATGGCATGTATATCATGCCGAAGGATGAGTTTCCTCACGCCACCATCCGTCAGGGTGTGGTGGTGGCTGTATATCCTGGTGCCACCAGTGAGGAAGTAGAGCAACAGGTGGCTCGCCCCTTGGAGCGCTACCTCTTTACGTATGGCGAAGTGAATCGTGTGAAGACCACCACCACCTCGCAGAACGGCATGTGTATCGTGATGGTGAAACTGAACGATGATGTGGACAATAAAGACGAGGTGTGGAGCAAAATCAAGCATGGACTGAACGGATTTAAGGCTCAGTTGCCCAGCGGTGTGCTGGCCATCGTGGTGAATGATGACTTCGGCAACACCTCTGCCTTGCTCATCGCCATCGAGAGCAGTCAGCGCAGCTATCGCGAACTGAAGCAATACAGCGATGATCTCTCAGATCGTCTGCGTCGTATTCCCTCTGTAGCCAACGTGAAACTCTTCGGCGAGCAGAAGGAGCAGATCAGCCTGTATATCGATCGTCAGCGTCTGCAGGCCTACGGCATTGGTCAGCAGATGCTCTTTTCACGCTTGCAGGCTCAGGGCGTCACCACTATGAGCGGCTCAATCAGCGACGATGACCAGCAGATACCTATCCACATAGAGAATACGGAGAATTCTGAGGAGGAGATCGCTAATCAGATTATCTTCTCCGACCCTGTGACGGGCAAGGTGGCAAGGGTAAGAGACATCGCCAAAGTGGTGCGTGAGTATGAACCCATGTCGAGCCGAATAGAACAGGACGGCCATCCCTGCGTATTGCTGTCGATGGAGATGACACCTGGCAACAATGTGGTGGAATATGGCAAGGAGGTGGATAAGGTGCTGAATGACTTCCGCCAGAACGAGTTGCCCGAGGATGTGAAGGTGACCCGTATTGCGGATAAGCCCAAGGTGGTGGTGAAGAGTGTAAGCGACTTCCTGCGCGATCTGCTGATTGCCATGCTGATCATTATCCTCGTGATGATGGTGCTCTTCCCCATCCGATCGGCTATTGTGGCAGCCATCACCATTCCGCTGAGCACGTTTGTGAGTGTGGCCTTCATGTATATGATGGGTATCGAACTGAACATTGTCACGCTCGCGGCCTTGATCGTGGTATTGGGAATGATTGTCGACAACTCGATTGTGGTGATCGATGGTTATCTGGAATACCTCAATAAGGGTTTCAAGCCCCACGATGCCGCCATCGAGTCGGCTAAGCAGTATTTCATGCCGATGATGCTGGCCACCATTTGCATCTGCGCCATCTTCTACCCCTTCCTCATCACGATGAAGGGCATGTTCCATGACTGTCTGGAGGACTTCCCCATCACCATTACCATCAACCTGATGGTATCGCTGGTGCTGGCTGTTACAGTCATTCCGTTCCTCGAGACTCGCATCATCAGACCCGATAAGGTTAGTACTGACGGAAACGCCATCACCAAGTGGGTGCAGCGTACATACGACAAGGTGCTCGACTGGACCTTTGCCCACCCCTGGATCACCATCGGTGGAGGTATCGCCGTGATTCTGCTGTCGTGTCTGATAGCCCCCACGCTGAAGATACGACTCTTCCCCTATGCCGATCGCGATCAGTTTGCTGTGGAGATATTCCTGCCCGACGGCAAGGGAATGGCTGAGACGGAGCTGATAGCCGACTCTGTGCAGCATGTGCTGGAGAAGGACGATCGCATCAAGAGTATCACAGGTTTTATCGGTTGTGCTTCGCCCCGATTCATGGATGCCTATGCGCCACAGATGGCTGGCGCCAACTATGCGCAGTTCATCGTCAACACCAAGAGCGATAAGGCCACCATCGCCCTCTTGGCAGAGTATCAGCCCCAACTCAGCGAGGCATTCCCCAATGCCTACGTGAAGTTCAAGCGATTGGATTATCTCGAGGTGTCAGAGTTGGAGTATCGTTTCTATGGCGACAACCTCGACTCGCTCCATGTAGCAGCTGAGCGACTGATGGAGCGCATGCGGGAGATGCCTGAACTGGAGTGGGTTCATACGGACTATTTCCAGCCCTACCCTATTATTAATGTAGAGCTCGACCCCGTTACCTCTGCCCAACTGGGCATTACGCGTACTACGGCTCAGCTGGCCCTCAGTGCTACGGCGAGCGATTTGCGCGTAGGTCAGATATGGGAGGATAACTACGAACTGCCCATCGTGGTAAAGGATGATGCCGATATGACGTTCTCGGATGTAGCCAACTTGGGCATCGCATCACCAGCGTCGATGGTATCAGGCGGTTTGCACAACACCAATTCAACGGTGCCTCTGCGCTCGATAGCGAAGGTACAGCCTAAGTGGAGCGAGAGCCGCATCCTGCATCGTGGCGGAGAGCGCTGTATCACTGTGACTGCCCAGTTTGCGCAAGGCGTGTTTACAGCACCTATCGAGAAGGAGATAGCCCGCATCATGCAGCACGAAATCGATGTGCCGCAAGGTGTGCGTAGTGAGGTAGGCGGCGAGATAGAATATGGCGACGAGGCTTTGCCACAGATCTTCGGCGGCATCGCCATCGCTGAGTTTATCGTGTTCTTCTTCCTGCTGTTCAACTTCAAGAAGTATGGCGTCACTACCGTATGTATGGTGGCCTTGGCACTGATGATTCCTGGTGCGCTGATCGGCTTAGGACTGATGAATCGTGCCTTGGGACTCACCTCCATCTTCGGACTCATCACGCTGATGGGAATGATTATGCGTAACGAGATCCTCATCTTCGAGCACGCCATCAATCTGATTAGAGGTGAGAAGCTAGAAGCTGAATACAACGAAGTTGTAAAAAAGGCAGCCTACGATGCTGGCAAGCGCCGTATGGTGCCCATCTTCCTCACCACAGCTACAACGGCTGTAGGTGTGGTGCCTATGATCATCGCCCAGAGCTCGTTCTGGATGCCCGTAGGTGTTACCATCTTCGCTGGTGGTATCGGCTCGCTCATCATGGTAGTCACCATGCTGCCTGTCATTTATTGGAAGGTTTCGACTAAGTGAGAGAAGTAAGAGCTTGCTCTCACTTCCGAACGTGAGAAAGCTCAACGAAGTTAAAGTTTCAACAAAATAAAATAGATATGAGGTATATTTTTAGATTAAACACTGAGACACAGAGGAACAGAATTCTTTCTCTTTGTGGATTGCTCTGTATCTCCGTATCTCTGTGTTCTAACAAAGCATTTGCACAAGCATATACGCTGCAGCAGATCAAGGACTCTGCCCTGCAGAATAACATCGCCATCCGTACGGCACAACACGATATTGAGGCTGCCAACCAGCAACGCAAGGAGGCTTTTACTAAATACTTCCCCAACGTAAGTGGTACAGGGGTGTGGTTTAATGCCAATAAAGGTATGGCACAAACCACGCTGAATCTGGGCGAGAATATGTCACCTGAGTTAGGGGCAGCCTTGGCTCAGTCGTTGCCCCAGGAGGCACTGATGGCCCTAGGCAACCCCATCAGCATCTCGATGATGAAGAACGGCACCATCGGATCGGTAATGGCTGTACAGCCTGTGTTTGCAGGAGGACAGATTATCAATGGCAACAAACTTGCCAAGTTAGGCGAAGACGTGAGTCAGCTGAAGCTGCGACTCTCAGAAAACGAAGTAGAGAAAACTGCCGAGCAGTATTTCTGGCAGTTGGCTTCGCTGCAGGAAAAGATGAAGACCATCGAGGCTGTGGATACCCTTCTGCGCGATATACATAAAGATGTGGATGTAGCCGTACGCGCTGGTGTAGCCATGCGTAACGATCTGCTGCAGGTAGAACTGCGTCAGAACGATATCAGCAGTCAGAAGCTGAAGCTGCAAAACGGACTCTCGCTGGTACGTATGCTGCTGTCGCAGTATTGCGGATTGCGCGACACATCGTTTACCATTGACTATTCACCATTGACCATTGACCATTCTGCTGCGCAAAAGGAGGTAGATGCCAATAATGTTCAATGGTCAATGGTCAATGTTCAATGTTTAACTGAATATCAGTTATTGCAGAAACAGGTAGAGGCTACAGGACTACAGAAGAAGATGGCTGTGGGTCAGAATCTGCCCTCAGTGGCTGTGGGTGCAGGCTATACCTATCATAACCTGCTGGATAACAATCACACCTTCGGTATGGTGTTTGCCACCGTCAGCGTGCCCATCACCGACTGGTGGAGCGGATCGCATGCCATTAAGCGCAAGGCCATTGAGCATCAGAAGGCTCAGGAACAGCTTACTGACAATGCAGAACTGCTGAAGATACGTATGCAGAATGCCCGTAATGGTGTTGAGGAGTCCTACCAGCAACTCATGCTTGCCCAGCGCAGCATCGAACAGGCCAAGGAGAACCTGCGCCTGAATCGTGACTACTATCGCGCAGGCACCTCAAAGATGAGCGATCTGCTCGAGGCTCAGCTGCTCTATCAGCAATCGCTCGACAAGCATACTGATGCCTTTGCCGACTATCAGAACAAGTTATTGGAATACAAGCAAGCCTGCGGACTCTGATTACTTCTTCCCCACAAGTATCATGATGGAACGAGGGCCAACTAGTATCTCGTGTTGGTTCTCGGTAAGGGGTTCTTCACCCAGTTCGGCAATATCGTAGGGAGGCTCCATACCCGTGTTGGCAAATACGTACCAGTTCATGCCTTCGGGCAACTGCGGCAGTTCAAAGCCGTGCATCTCCCAGTGCATGTTCATAGCCACATAGATGAAGTCATCAGGCACACCATCGGTCTTGGCATATTGTCCGTTCAGCATGAAAGCAGCCGTGAGATTGTTGTGACCCGTTTCAGGTTGCCAGGCTTTCACCCCATGCCACGAGAAGTCGGGATAGCCCAACCCCAGATAGTCGCTATGGGCGAGGTGTTCCTCGTAGCGCAGCACTTGGTGGTGTCGGCGGAATTTGATAATCTGCTTAAAATAGCGGAATATGTCGGCATTCTTCTCCAGATCATTCCAGTCGAGCCAGGCTATTTCGTTGTCCTGACAATAGGCGTTATTATTACCTTGCTGCGAGTTACCCATCTCGTCGCCTGAGAGTACCATGGGGATACCCTGACTCACCATCAGCAGCGTGATGGCATTCTTCACCTGACGATGGCGCAAAGCGTTGATTTCCGGATTGTCCGTCTCGCCCTCACAGCCGCAGTTCCAACTGTTGTTATGGTTCTCACCATCGCGATTATCCTCGCCATTGGCCTCGTTGTGCTTCTCGTTGTACGATACGAGATCCATCAGCGTGAAGCCGTCGTGAGCCGTTACGAAGTTCACGCTGGCCTTGATGCCACGCTTCTGCGAGGCATAGAGGTCGGGCGATCCAACGATGCGCTCCTTCACGTCGCCAAGCACGCCTTCGTCGCTCTTGATGAATCGGCGTATGCTGTCGCGGAACTTACCATTCCATTCGGCCCAGCGACCCCATGAGGGGAACGAGCCCACCTGATAGAGTCCACCCGCATCCCAAGCCTCAGCTATCAGTTTGGTCTTTCCGAGAATCGGGTCGTGAGCCAATGATTCGAGCAATGGCGGATTCGACATGGGATTGCCGTTCTGATCACGACCCAGGATGGCTGCGAGGTCGAATCGGAATCCGTCGATATGATAGTCGGTCACCCAGTAGCGCAGACTTTCCACAATCATGTCGCGCACATTGGGGTTGTTGCAGTTCAGTGTATTGCCACAGCCGCTGAAGTTAAAGTAACTACCATCAGGCATCAGCATGTAGTAAGTCTTGTTGTCGATGCCACGATAAGAGATATAGGGTCCCTTCTCGTTGCCCTCAGCCGTATGGTTGAACACCACGTCGAGCATCACCTCGATGCCGTTCTTGTGCAATTGCTTCACCATGTTCTTCAGCTCATCCACCTGCATGGCAAACCTGCCCGTAGAGGCATAGGCAGCCTTGGGGGCGAAGAATCCCACGTTGCTATAGCCCCAGAGGTTGTATAGCGGGCGTCCGTCAACTGGCGAGACACGATGGTTCTCAAACTCATCGAACTCATGGATGGGCATCAGCTCCACACAGTTGACACCCAGTTCCTTCAGATAGGGAATCTTTTCGATAATGCCAGCAAACGTTCCCTTGTGTTTTACACCAGAGGCAGCACCACACGTGAAGTTGCGCACGTGCATCTCATAGACGATGAGGTCGTTGACGGGCGTTTCCAATGGCAAGTCGTCTTCCCAATCGAAATCGGAGAAAACCACACGGGCACGATACTGGTAGAGGCCATCCCAATTGGGCTGTTCCCCCCAAACATCACGACCTACAATCAGTTTTGCGTAAGGGTCGAGCAGTATCTTCGACTTATCGAAGCGATGGCCTTCTTCTGGAAGGAAGGGACCATCCATCCGGAAGCCATACTCTATGTTCTCATAATCCAGGTCGAAGATGATCATCGAGAACACATTACCCAGCCGGAACTCCTTAAAGAAGGGGATCTCGACAAACGGCTTCTCCTCGCGGTTATGGAAGAGTACCAACGTGCAGTCAGTGGCATAACGGGAATAGACCGAGAAATTCACCATATTGCCAAAGACCATAGCGCCAAACGGATAAGGTCTGCCTGGCCGCAGTTTCAGTCCTTTATACTCGTGTGTAGGAAACAGATCGACTCTATTCATCGTTTTTCCCTTTTACTTATTTACCTTTTTAATCTTTTACCTTCTCCATGCATTCTTCCATCGTACTGAAAGATTCGAAGAAGGTATTAAAGCCAGTGACTTCCATGACGTCTTTGACCTTGTCGCGGACTCCAACCAGATAGAGATTCAGTCCTTTAGCGGCTGTCACCTTCTTGGAATAGAGCAACACGCGCAAGCCTGTACTTGAGATGTAGTCACAGGCAGTCATGTCAATCACCACATTAGAACCTTTGTCCATAATGGCCTTGATGCCATCCTGCACTTCCTGGGAGTTGAAAGAGTCCAGTTGTTCGCCTATTTGATATACTTCAAAATCCATACAATCGGTTATTTGATTCGTAGTTGTGGAGACTTCGACCAATCCATGCAGTTGCGCACACGCAGATCGGCATAGGGCTCAGCGTTAAAGATGGTCTTCGTGATGGTCATCAGCTGTTCTGTGCCATAGAGGAAAGAGAACGGGCGAGCCAATTCCATCGTCAAGTCGATAGCTTCCTTCAACAGGTTCACATCGTCATGACAATCGAACATGAACCTGTCGGTGTCGTGATTATCCAGGAACAGCACCAGCTTAAAGTCCTCCGGATACAGGGCAAAGTGGTCCTGAATCTTCTGCTTCAGCGTGGCGTTGCCCTTGATGCCTCGTCCGGCACCTATCTCCTCCAACAGAATGTTGCGATAGGCAAAGTCGAGCACACCATCCAGCGTGCCCACATAGTCGGCCTGCAACTGGTCCTGACTGAATGGTTTGGTCTCCTGTTCCAGGAACTCCTGCCGCCTGTTCTCCGTCTTGAAATACAACTGACTGGCCAACTGCGGACCGATGCCGAATGCCCAAACCTCGCCAAACACCACGATATTGCTGTTGATCGTCTCCAGATGCTCACGCAGGCTCTGCAGGAACTCATGTGGCTGTCCCAGCGCATGGTCTATGCGGAAGGCATCTACACCCATGCGGGCCAGTTGCTGAGCCTTCTCTATCATCAGACTCACCACCTCAGGGTTCGTCAGATTAAACTTTGGCAGGTCGCCGAAGCCCAGGAACGAGACAAACTCATCGCTGTCCTTGTTCTCGAAGAAGAACCAGTCGCGATGCTTGCCACCGTTCTTCAGCAGTGCCTCCTGAAACATCGGCGCCTCGTACCAGCAATGGTTGGGCACGAAGTCGCAGATAATCTTCATCCCCTTGGCGTGGGCCTCGTCCAGCAGCTGCTGGTAAATCTCCCAGGTGCCGAAGTGCGGATCAATCTCGTCGAAGTTCAGCGTGTGGTAGCCGTGATAATTCGCCGATGGATAGATGGGCGACAGCATGATGGCGTTGAACCCCAGATCCTTGATGTAATCCAGTTTATCGATGACACCCTGCAGGTTTCCCCCCAGAAATTCATTCACACTCTTTGGCGGAACCTGCCAATTTCCGTTGAATCTGTCAATCAACAGATGATAGATACGGACTTGATCAAACCATTTCTTCATATCAGTTATTCAAATTATAGTCGGCCATATATAAATCTTCTTAAATCTTGGGACAAATATACAAAAAAATGAGGATTATTTGCCATTTTGTGCTAAGTTTTGAGAAATATTAGGATTTATGGATATCGGAAAGGCATTTAATGTTGCGTTCCTATGAATTATTTGATATGAGTCAAATAATCCCTGTGTGCGGACACAATCGTACTCTATTATTTTGGAAACCAGCAAATACTTCTTACCTTTGCATTGTCAAAAGACATAAACAGGATATTTGAGCTTGTCCCGTTTAACGGGAAAGCGGCGTAAGCCAAAAGGGCTACGTACAGGATATTTGAGCTTGTCCCGTTTAACGGGAAAGCGGCGTAAGCCAAAAGGGCTACGTACAGGATAACATTAAAAAAAGCCCCGAGTAAAGAAAAGAAAGGGTAAAAAGATGAAAAAGTTGATTTTGACAATGGTAGCAATGCTGAGTATGACAACCGCATTTGCAGAAGAAGAGAAGACAGCTGCAGTAAGCAATTTAGAGGCTTATGAGTTGAACATTAACATGAATAAGCTCTCTATGGCACTGGGTCTGTATAGTGACCAGAAGGAAGCTGTTGAGGAGGTTCATCGCATACTTGCATCCGAGCTGAAGTTCGCAGCCATGTATGGCAAGAAGGATCGTGACGCAATGGTGAAGCGTGCCATCTCTAACGATGTTAAATGGATGCATCACATACTCAACGAGCGTCAGATGCATACTTATCTGACACTGCTCAATGCCACTATGAAGAATCGTGGTATCGTTAAGTAGAATTGTATTGAAATTTTAAAATTAAGTTAGAGGCATTCCTTCGGGGATGCCTTTAATAATATCTCCCTACTCGTTTCTTGTAATCAAGATACTCTTGTCCGAAATCCTGAGCCAGTCGCTTTTCCTCACTACGAACTTGCAGCGTAAGCAGAATTACTTCTGCCAAGACAATCAGCAGAGGCATGACTGACCAGAGCCAGACGAGAACACCCGCATCATAGATATAGATGCCTACGAGCATCGGGTTGCGACACAGACGATACGGGCCACTGGTCATCAGATGCTTTGTTCGTGGAGCCACCTCATGGCCGTAGGCATCAAAGGGATTGCCCTTGCCTACGATGCGCATATATACGATGCTGTAGATGCTGAGTGCCAGTCCGCATACAGCGAGTATCAAACTGACTATGCACAGCACAGCCGAATCAGGAACGTATGGCCAAGGCCGTCCTGACACCAACCACATCAAAGCGGGAATGCCAATCACAAAGATAAGCAGTCCCAGCAGATAGCCGAATATGTGTGACCTATTCATTTCACAAATCTTATTAAATTTGATGGCAAAGATACTTATTTTCTCCTTATTATTCATATCTTTGCATTCAACTTTACATATTATTAAGATGGAATACAGAAAGTACACTAAAAAGCTTGCTTTATTATGTATGCTTTTCCTGCCTTTGACTACAATGGCACAAAAGCAGTATTACCTGCCAACGGCGAGCGCCTCGGACGACGAGAAGGACAAACCGAAGATTGAGGTCTATCTGCCCCAACAGCCTAACGGATGTGCTGTCGTTCTTTGTCCTGGAGGTGCTATGCGATGGTTGTCATGGGAGAGCGATGTGGTGAAGATGGCCTCGTTCCTGAACGAACACGGTATTGCCGCCATCGGACTACGCTATCATCTGAATAAGGCTCCAATGCCACAGGGCATGAAGATGCCGCCGATGGTAGATGTGACACATCCCGAAGCATTCCCGCAAGCCGATGCCAATCCGATGCACACGGCCAGTGGTGACTCCATCATCTTTCTCGCAGCGCTGGATGCCAAGGCAGCCATCCGTATGGTGAGGGAACATGCTGATGAGTGGAAAATCAGCAAAGATAAGATTGGTTTCCTTGGCTTCTCGGCTGGTGGCGGTGTGGCTATCGCAGCCACGATGTCTGCCGACAGTATGGAACGTCCCGACTTTCTCTGCACCAACTTCGGCCCCTCACTGATGCCTGTCAACGTACCGCAGGATGCACCTCCATTGCTCATCATGACGCGTGCCGACCATCCCAATGTGGCTGCAGGTCTTGTTGCTCTGTTCATGGAGTGGAAGAAAGCAGGAGCCAATGCCGAACTCCACATATATGGCGACGGCAAAGGCCCTTACGAACTGATGCCCCAGACAGGCGAGACCACCACAGAGACGTGGAGCAGCCAGATGATTCAATGGCTGAAGGCCAAGGCTATGATTGAGTGAGTGCAGATTGGAGTATCATAAAGTATCACAAAATACGAGAGTCCTATATCTCTATGGTGTGAACCATAAACAGCAGGGCGTTCTGGAGGACGACGGGACGGTTATGGGCAAAGAATACGGTTCCTTCTTTTGTGGCCTTGACATCGCTGAGTATCTGGCCATTGTAGGGATGAATGATGTGCGCCAGCGACTGACCGGGACGTACACGACTACCGACATCGACTAGTCGAAGCAGAATGCCAGCATGACGTGCCTTGATGTGCTGTAAGGTTGACTCATCAATGAGCACGGACTCGTAGGCTGATCCCGCCGAGTTGATAGTGAGTATGCCCGTGCGGCTCATCATACGCAAGATGGCATCAACGTTCTCGTCGCCAGCTGTCAGATCAACCTGACTTGTCTTGCCCGCATATACAGAAAAGGCCTTGGTGTTCCAAAGTTGCCAGTTATAATTGAGCAGAGTGGTATCGAAGGGACGAGGCGGGTATATCGTCACATAGCGCATACCGAACAGGCGGGCAGTCTCAACATCCTCATAGCCAGTCTTGAGCATACGGACGTGGGGGATAAAATCTCCCGGTACGTAGTAGCTGGCCAGTTGGATACCATACTCAAAGCCATTCAGGGCCTCGAATACGGCAGCAGCAATACGCTGCGTGGTCTCTCCATTGGCATAACCTGGGAACATGCGGTTGATGTCGGTATTATCCATTGCCCAGAAACGGCTACTCACGTTCATCGAGAAGGGGTTGCACGAGGGAATCACCAGTATGCTCTTGCCCTTGGCAATACCCCCATGGCGCTCAATGAAACCCAAACTGTTCACTATCTGAGAACAGATATACTGCTGTTGCACCTCATCGCCTCTCATGGCTCCCACGATGGCCAGCGTTTTGGCACCCTCTCCGAAACGGTAGCCGCGGATGCGGAAACTGTCTCGATAGGGCGACGTCATTTCAAAAATAGTCTCTTCTCTCATACTTGTTCTTCTGAATTAAAGATCCGGGCCATCAGCGATCCTTCATATACAATCGGATAGGCACGGATGGTGAAAAGATAGCCGTTGACGGGTGAGGTGACTGTGCTGAGTACACGTCCACGAAGAGGGTCTACAATCCGGCCGATGGTCTGCCCCTCGGTAACTGTAATACCACATTTTAGTTCTGTAAGGAATACACCCGAGGTTTCCGCATTAAGGAATGTCACGCGGTCGCCCTTACATACGATTGGCTGCTGTATGTCGGCTGGCACCTCGCCCTGCCACATACCCATGTGTTTCATCAGATGTAAAATACCTCCAACCAGCCGACGACACATCTTGTGGTTGATGCGCTGGCCTACACCCATCTCCACTACCAGGCATGGTGTACCCGTACTGTTGAGCGAGTGAGCCAGTGTGGCCTCCAGTACGGTGGCAGCATCGTGCACCCATACGAAATCTGTGCCAAGGTGCTCAGCAAATGGCACCAGCCACTCGGCATCCTGAACATTGATCCTCACCTGAGGTGTCTCACGCAAATAGAGATTGCTAGAGTGAATGTCAATGACCATGTCGGCTCCCTTGATGTCCTCGATGATGGCATGGGCAGTCTGCTCGGCCATGGTTCCCTGAGGGTCACCAGGAAAGATGCGGTTCATGTCGAGGTCGAAGTTGGGTATGCCCCGCTGAATGGTGTCTATGCCAAGCGGATTGAGTGCAGGATAGATTTCCAGTGTACCAGTGAGCAGTTCAGGATGTTCGCCCACGATACGCGATAGTTCGAAGCACACCATCTGTCCCTCCAGCTCGTCACCGTGTGTACCCGTTACCACGCAGAAGCGCAGTCCCTCCCTGCCGTGATGAATCACATTCTTGCGGATGCGGAACTGCTCATCTACGGGCAGTTCTGTCGATACTATAGTTTTTATCATAGTTCTTGTAATGTTACGCTGATTTGTGTTTGTTGTACTGCCTGTCCGCAGAACATGCCCCGACTGACGGGACAATCGGCAGAATCTCTTCCGTGGGCTATCTTGACATAGCCTTGCTGCAGTAATGTGCGGTCGTGGGTAGGGTCATAGCCCTGCCAGCTATAGCCGTCGAAAACCTCCACCCAAGCATGGGTCTGACCAGTACCCTCGAGAAACCCGTTCACGTAGCGGGCGGGCAACCCGTTGGCACGGCAGAAGGCAATCATCAGGTGGGCATAGTCCTGACATACGCCACATTGGCGACTGAACACATCGACTGCCGAGGTTTCCACCGTAGTGGTCTCAGGCTCATAGGTCATCATTTCATAGACCCTGTGACACAGTTGTCGAGCCTTCTCTGCCGTAGTTGCTTCGGCGTCCGTCAGAGCAGCCTCTCGCATCGCATCGTTAAGTTGCGTGAGCTGTGAAGGCTGGCTGTATAGGAACATGTTCTCGCCACGCTGTTTCTGGAAATAAGTCTCCGTAGCCACAATCCCCGTGCTGATGTAGGCGAACACTGTATGCGGCTCACTGGCGCCGCCAAAGAGAATACGGTTGCCGAAAGCGTCAGTGCCGGCATTCATCCAGTAGTCGGGCGAAACGATGACATGCTCCTGCTCGATGGTCTGGAAGGCGTTGGCTGCAGGCTGGCACCTCAGCATGACGGCATGTGCCGACACTGGCTCGCTGAAAGTCACGATGGTCTGGTAGTTGTATAAATACCTTTTCATACCCTCACCAACTGGTTGACAAACGCCAGCAATTTGTTCTTATAATCTAAGTCGCTCAGATTGAATTTCTCTCGTATAATCAGACTGTCCAACTGACTCTCTATGTGCTCGTCGAGCAGACCTGGTAATCTACGCGAATAGTGTTTCACCGAGTCGTATGCCTGTGCGATGCGCTCGTAGCTGTATTCAAAGCGTAGCAGCATGTCGAGGTTCTCTACATTGCGTCCTATCATCATGATGTATAGAGCCTTATGGTTCAGCAGTCGCTGCTCTGCAGCTCCCCAGAATGCCAGCGACCAGTCGATAACGGGTTGCAGGCTCATGACATTCGTTTCCTGCTTTTCACTGCACTTCTTCAAAAGTGCGACACTCATTTCCAGATAGCTCAGTGTCTCCGACATGATCTCCTCGCGCAAAAGGATGGCATTGTCCATAGCCCTGGTTTGCGCCGACATCACTGAACTTGGATTACTGCCGTCATACATCATGCCAAGCGTAAACTCATCATTGGTCTGATATACGCCCTGCGGGTCGAGTTTCTGCCAGAAGGGCCAGTAGTCCTCCATTTCTCCGTCTATCATCTTGTCATAGCACTTGCGCATCAGGTGGAGCGTGATATAGACGCGCTCCTCGTAGCGCCCCAGCCAAAACAGGCTGTTGGCCTTGTTGGTTAGTCCTCCATGACCCAGGTATCCTTGAATCCGCCTCCCTGCGATGAGTTGACCACGAAGGAGTCCGGATTACGCGAGAATCGGGTCAGTCCACTGCGCCACACTTTCGTCTCCTTTCCGCTGACTACGAATGCCCTCAAGTCAGCCTTGCGTTCAACGAATCCGTCGGCTGATGACTGGGCGTCAGTATCATCCAATACCTTCAAATCCTTGAAGTCTATGACCTCCTGTGCAATCCAGCGTCGTGGCTGACTGACGATGAGGGCTTTTAGCTCTTCGAGTTTCTCTACCGACAGATCCTTACCGAATACCACGCCGTAGCCTCCAGCCTCGCTGACATCCTTAATGACCAGCCGCTGTATGTTCGACAGCACATAGTCGTAGTCCTCTTTGAAATATGGCAGATAGGTTGGAGCATTCTGGAGTATGGGCTTCTCATCCAGATAGTATTCCACCATCTTCGGCACGAAATAGTAGATGCCTTTATCGTCGGCCACTCCATTTCCGATGGCATTGACAAGTGCTACGTTGCCTGCCTTGTAAGCCTGCATCACGTTGGGAATGCCAAGTAGTGACGATGCCTCGAACACCAGCGGATCCATGTATTCATCGCTGACACGGCGGTAGATACAGCCCACGCGAGTGCGATCCTTATAGATACCCGAATAATAAACCCTATTGTCCTCCACGTACAGGTCGCCAGGATAGGCCAGCGTCGCCCCAGTCTTCTCTGCCAGATACGAATGCTCGAAGTAGGCAGAATTATAACGTCCTGGGGTCAGAATGACAGATATTCCCCTTCCGTCATTCATCTCGTCCATCATATCGCGCAGCAGGTCGGCATACCCTCGGTTCTCCGCGATAGTATGCGAGGCAAAGGTGGAGGGGGCGACACGACGCGTTATCTGCCGTGCTATCATCGGATAGCTGGCTCCGCTCGGTATGCGCAGGTTATCCTCCAGCACATACCACTGGCCGTCCTTGCCTTCCACCAAGTCAATACCAGCTATGTGGGCATACACCCCACCCGTAGGATTGATTCGCTCACACTCTGGCATATAGCCTTTCGACGAATATACGAATTCCTCGGGTACGATACCGTCCTTGATGATTTTCTTCTCATGATATACATCCCACAGAAATTTGTTCAGTGCCTGCACTCTCTGCTTCAAGCCCTGCTCCAGATAAACCCAATCATCCTTACTGATGACACGGGGAACGGGATCGAATGGGAAAAGTTGCTCATTGAACACACCGTTCTTGTATACACCAAAGCGCACACCATAGCGCTCCATCCACTTGTTAACCGAATCTCGGCTGTCTGTCAATTCTGTTATCCTGATATTCATACCTCTCACCTTACTATATTATTACCATTATTATCCGAGGGCAAAGGTACAAAGAAAAAAAGATGCAGCCGTCATGTTGTTTACAAATTGATTGTTAAAAATGCTGCAAACTTTCAAATCGTAAGTTGATGGATAGAAAATCATATCATATTGCTTACGATTTAACAGAAATACGTATCATTTTGTTACAATCTATCACACACAAAAAAAACTCCCGCATGTCATTGACTCACAGGAGTTTTATGAGGGTGCCCGGACGGACTCGAACCGTCGACATTCAGAACCACAATCTGACGCTCTAACCAACTGAACTACGGGCACCATTTCTGAATTGCGGGTGCAAAGGTATTTTTTCGAAAAACTTTCTTTTTCGCAGTTTTGCGCCGAGTTCTACGCCGCGTTTTCGTCCACAATTTAGTTAAAAGCAGTTAAATCGCCGATTTTCGTCGATACAATTCGCCCTTTATCATAAAATCCTCTACCTTTGCATCCCGTTATTAAACACAAAACATTCATCATAAGCGCAGCGATGCGCAAACATTATTTTATATAATTTGTAGCATTATAGTTTTAGGTTTTTAGTTATTGATAGACAGAAACCGGGGCCCTCAGCGATGAGCGCCCCGATTTTCGTTTATACTGACTGGGGACTGGTCCGTTTCAGGTTTATCTGACATGGCCCTGTCCCCTGTCAGGAATCCGCCTAAGTTTGTAAAAAGCTTATTTTTCTGCGATTCTCTTTCGGCCTTACTGCGAAGTGAATCCAATATCGCCCCTGCTTATTTCGCTCAATGAAGAGCTCATCGAAATCACGCTTGGTGCCATCAGCAATATCCAGTAGGATGTTAGCATAGCGAAGCGCCTGCTCCACCCCAATGCATCGTATATCCACGGCGCAACCCGTTAAGTGATTGCTCGTAGACGATCCCCCAGCCAACTTATTCACTTCTGGCGAGCGATAGCCCGAGGTAATGATAATGGGCGCCTCATGTCCCCCGTCAGACCCCACCTCTTCATACAGCACATTATTGCTGTATCGCAGATCTTCCAGCCAATTCTCACAGATATTCTTCAGATTCTCTATCGCCACGCGGCTGGGAATATTCCCATCAGCCGTTTTGTGGCTTGTCTTACATACCTCCCCGAGCGAGAAGTGCTCGGAGAGGCGAATTTCCTTATTAATTTTTACGTTGTTCATTTTAAAACCATTAAATGTGACTTGTGACTTGTGACCTAATGCAGCACTTTTAAGCATCGCTGCCCTCCTTTATCTTTGCAATGACAGATTCATTTACCAATCGCAAGATCTTCATTTTGACTGAAGAAGGAGTGGTGTAACCAAAGCATCTCTTAACGTCTTCTCTGGTAAACACATCAGGCAGTCGATTATAGAAAAAGTTGAATGGTCACAAGTCACAAGTCACATTTAATGGTTTTTATTTGGTGCCATTTTGGAAGGTGGAGAAATGAGTTGGTGGAACAAATAATTCTATTAAATTATATATTATATTATATATATTATAATATATATAATATAATATATAATTATTAAGGGAAAAATGTATCGTTCGAAAACAACCAAATGTAAACCCTGAGTTTGCCCGGAGGAAAGTGGAGTTTTCCTCGGAGGAAAGTTAGAGTTTGCTCGGAGGAAAGTCAGAGGAGCTTAAAAGGGGCTAAAATAGGGTGTTTTTATAGCCAATCATATGATAGTGAAAAATTCCCTACAAATTCTTCAATTTTGCAACGGACTTAGAGCCGTTTTGCGACCCCGGGGTGAGAGGATTCCCGCTGACGCGCCTACCCGTAGCCTTTGAGGGGTGAGAGGTCAACGGAATACAGGATAAAAGGACTTTTTATACTCAAAAATTGGAGAAAAAGGCAAAATTGAGCGGTTTGGGGCGATTTTTAGCAGAGTCGGGGTAAGTTATTTGCAAAACGGCTTTTTATTTAGTAACTTTGCAGAGCATTAGGGAAAATGCTCTGCGAGTGTGGGCTGCGGCTCGGCAATTCGAATAAATTCGATTGCGCTCGCCTTGCACCACCCTCTATTATTGTTAAACTTAAATTTAAAAGAAATGATTATGGCAAGTGAAGTAATTGCATTTCCTGTGAATCTGCGCAGGAACCAGAACAAGTACAACGCCGCTTATGGCAAGTACTACGCAGAGGCTGACTCTAAGGAGCCTCTTAACCTGAAGGGTTTCGCCAAGCACATCAGTGAGCATGGCAAGTTGGTAGACTACTCGATGGCAGTCTTGGTGCTGCAGAACATCGTGAGCTGTCTGAAGGAGATGATCACACAGGGTCAGCCTGTGAAG
>CADBVZ010000040.1 GCA_902798285.1 uncultured Prevotella sp.
GTTGTTGTCATCGTCGCTGCTACAAGCAGTGAACGTTGTGCTGGCGATGAAAGCCATCATGGCCAGCATCAAATACTTAATCTGTTTCATTTTCTCTTGAATTAAAGTTAGACTTATTGTATTTATTTGTAAGTTTCTTGCCTTGATTGAATCGAATGGTAAGCGAGGCATAGATGGTACGACCTGGGGTGGTAGTGCCCAAGTGCAGACCATGAGGCGTACGATCTACGTAGTCGAAGATATTATCGACGCCAGCCTCGATGCGCCACATCTTCCCCAACTGATGGGTAGTGGACAAGCGCCAGAGCTGATAGCCGTCGCCATCGCCGTCAATCTGATAATAACGCTTGCTGGAGAGACGTCCGTAAAGTCCAACACCCAACTGATATTTCTTTGAGAAATCATGATTCCATGTGGCGTAGACATTGGCTTTGTGGTGGGCCATGCCGTCGATGGTCACCTCGTGCATCACGTTGTTTTCAGAGTCGTACTGATTGGCCTTCGTATCGAGATAGCTGTAAGAACCTCCCGCTGTGAAATGACGTCCTTGATAGCGAACGGTAAAATCCACTCCATAGGTCTTCGCATCCTCCATATTCTGATACTGGCGCACACGGATGGGATCGTATTTCGTAATCAGATCGCCTGGAGCATTCTTTATGGGAATGGTGACGAGGGTAATCATATCCTTCACCTTATTATAATACGGAGCGAGGGTCAGCGTGAGATGTCCAACGGTGTACTCCACACTCGCTCCGAAATAGTTCGATGTCTGCGCCTTCAGGTCTTCATTGCCCAGATAAAGGTACACACCGTTCATGTTCTTGATATACTGATAGTGCAACTCCTTGGGCGTTGGTGTCTTGTAACCCTGACTCCAGGTAGCACGCAGACGCAGATCGCCCAACTTCAGCATCGCAGATATCTTTGGTGTCAGACGCACACCAAAACCTTCGTTACGAGTCAATCGGAGTCCTGCTGTGATATAAAGCGGATCGAGCAATTCCAACTCATCCTGCACATAGACTGACTCTGTATTATCCGTAGCCTTACCACCAGCCACTCGCATGGGGGCTTTCAACCAGTCGTAGCGATACTCCAGTCCTGCACTCAGTCGCTGGGCATAGGGCAGTTCGAACACACCCTTCAGCAGGATATTCGTCAGGCGCTGATCGCTCTGCAGTTCTCTGTCGCCAGGGAAATAGGGGAAGTAATTCGTGAATCGTCCGTTTACATAACCATCCGTCAGCGTGGTATCGGTATAGGCATAATAGTAAGCATGCTTCTTCCAATCAGCATCGAGGGTGATGTAATTCGTAGCGTTCAGCTTCCATTTTCCTCCTGCAGAGAGCGAGGCGTTATCGTATTGCAGATCCCACGTCTTCACATCAACGCCTGGATGATGACCACAAGGACGATAGATGCGCTTCCAATAGATGCTGCCATCAGCATAGAGTTCTATCTGGGGTGTCAGCTGATAGGTCAATCGCTCAGCCAATTGCCAATTAGTGTGGCGATTCACAGTCTTATTACGCGAATCAGTAATGTGATACTCCGTTTGCTGAATAGCCTCCTCTGAGGTGTTCTGCCAACCATCGGAGTGCTGAAGTTGGAAGTTGGTATAGCTGGAGAGCTTGCCAAAGTTCAGGGCCAGACCATCGTGCTGACGAATATCGCCATACGAGCCAACCCTAGAAGTGTTCTCGAACATAAGTCCCTTCTCGCGATGTTTCTTGGTGATGATATTGATGACACCAGCGATGGCATCGCTTCCGTAGAGCGCACTCGAGGCACCCTTCACGATTTCTATCTTCTCGATATTATGCGGATCGATAAGAGCCAGATCGTTCTCGCCTCCATTATCGCCATACAGTCGATGACCATCAATCAGAATGAGCACATACGAATTGCCCAGACCATTCATCTGCAGATGGGAGCCCATATCGTTCTCGCTGAAATCGAACGAGGCAGTAAGTCCAGAGAGGATATCCTCTATCGAGCGACCTGCATATTGTTGTAGTTGACGATGGCTGATAACTTCCGTCTGAACAGGCGCATCCTTCAGCAGGTGCTGGGTTCCAGTACCTGTAATAACGACTTCCTGCACACTGTCTTGGCGCCAGATATCACTTTGCGCCAACGAGACAGATGCCAATAGCCAACAGCTAATTGCTAATCTTAATCTCATAATTTTTCCTTTTCCGCACCGCTTATTCCTGAGCGGGCTTCTCTTCTTTTTCGGCATAACTCAAGCAAACTTGGTTCTGCACTCACTTTTAGGCAGGTCTTCATGACTTTCCCCAATCTACCTTACCTTCCCGAGATGAACTCAGTGGCGTTATACAGGCAGACCCTTCAAAGGGGGATTACAGCTGCAGGTACAGTTCCGGACTCTCACCGGATTCCCTTACATCAGGCGGCATCGGCCACCAGATTGCCTATTTTGGGGGCAAAGATACGAATAAGCGAGCAAAAAAACAAATTTTATTTGAGTTTTTTCGAGCGAAAGTATCTTCGACGATAGTCAAATTTACAATTTTTTTTGAAACACGATGCATAATAAGCAGATTTTTTTTATCTTTGCACCAAATTCAACGCATAGATGGAACCTAAAGCATCGTTCATGATAGCAGCTCCAACCAGTGGCTCAGGCAAGACAACCATTGCCCGAGGGCTGATGGCTTTGCTGACTACGAAGGGGCTGAAGGTGCAACCATTTAAGTGCGGACCCGACTATATCGATACCAAGTTCCACACTTCCGTCTGTGGTCGTCCCAGCGTGAACCTCGATACGTTTATGGCTTCGCCAGAACATATCCGCGAGTTGTTTGCAAGATATGGCGAAGATGCGGACATCTGCATCGTAGAAGGCATGATGGGCTTCTTTGATGGCTACGATCGTGAGCGAGGTTCTTCCTACGAGATAGCACGAACGTTGGGAATCCCCGTAGTATTGGTAGTCGATGCTAAATCTGCTGCCTACTCAATGGCAGCTCTCATTTCTGGATTCCTGAATTTCAGGAAGGATGTGAGGATTGCTGGCATTATATTTAATAAGGTGGGATCAGCTCGCCATTTCGAGATGCTCCAGCAGGTTTGCAGCGATCTGGGCGTAACGTGTTTTGGCTATCTGCCTAAGAGCGCTTCATTAGAACAGGGCTCAAGATACTTAGGACTCGACTTCTCGAAAGAGGCAGAAAACGAGGGACTGATCAGTGCTTTAGAGGAGCATGTAGATTGGGAGGCTCTGAGCAAGCTGGGAGTTTCCCCGGATGAAAGTCGGACTTTCATCGGAGAACTCGGCTTTGCCGCTTGCTACCGAAGGGACGCAAGAAAGTCGGAGTTTCCTCGGAGGAAAGTCAGAGCCCTCATAGCCCGCAATGCAGAAAGCTTCTCTTTCCTCTATCAGGAAGTGATAGATTCCTTCGCCTCCGTCAACTACTTCGACCCAGAAAAGGATGTGCCAAGTTTCGAGAGCATCGATTTGCTCTACCTGCCTGGGGGCTATCCTGAGAAGCATCTCGATGCATTGGTTAAGAACGAAGCTTGTCGCAAGGCCATCAAGGCATTTGCAGAACAAGGAGGCAGAATCCAAGCGGAATGCGGAGGCATGATGTATCTCTGCGAGCAGATTGTGACGGACGAGGGCGAATATCCCATGTGTGGCGTTCTGCCCTACCCGATTACAGCCCGAAAGGAGGATAGAAAACTCTCGCTGGGCTATCGCAGGTTCACACTCGATGGAGAGGAGTATCGTGGACACGAGTTCCACTATACGCAATTCTTTTCGGAGAAAAGCGGCCGCTCGGCCTCTGGCCGCTTGCTACCAACGGGACGCAAGAAAGCCGAGCGCCTGGGTGAGACACCTAAGTCTGAGGTGCAGGTTTATAATGCCAAAGGCGAGCCTGTGCCCACACCAATATTCAGATATAAAAACGTATTGGCAAGCTATACACATCTCTACAGAATATGAAGTTCATCGTCATCGGAATCACAGATCATCCCAAGCCTTTCTTCACGCCAGAGGTGATGGAAATCATCAAGAGCGGAAAGGTGTTCTCTGGAGGCAAGCGCCATCATGAGATAGTCGGTTCTTTGCTTCCTACCGATGCGAAATGGATTGACATAACAGTTCCGCTAGATGATGTGTTTGAACAATACATTTCTCTCACCTCTGAAGTTATCGTCTTCGCTTCTGGCGATCCACTCTTCTTTGGTTTCGCCAATACCATCCAACGAAAGATGCCAGAGGCAGAAATCGTGGTCTATCCCACATTCAACTCCTTGCAGATGCTGGCCCACAAACTGGTGATGCCTTACCACGATATGCGCATTGTTTCGCTTACTGGTCGTCCTTGGCCTGAGTTCGACAAAGCGCTTATCGAAAGAGCTACCAAAATTGGCATTCTGACTGATCGCGAACACACCCCAGCGGCCATCGCACAACGAATGCTGAATTATGGCTACAACCATTATAAAATGAACGTTGGCGAGCATATAGGAAACCCTTCACTAGAGAAGGTTTCCACACTAACACTTGAGGAAGCCGCCAAGTGCGAGTTCTCGATGCCAAATTGTGTCATCCTGACTTCTGACGCAACACTTCCGCCTCGCAGATTTGGCATTCCTGATTCAGAATTCGCCCTACTCGACGGACGCGAAAAGATGATCACCAAAATGCCTATCCGCTTGCTGACACTTCAAGCCTTCGAACTTCCCAAGAAACATGTATTCTGGGATATCGGCTTCTGCACAGGAAGTGTATCAATTGAGGCGAAATTACAATTCCCACACCTACAGATTGAAGCCTTCGAGATTCGTCCTGAGTGCGAAGCCATTATGCATGAAAACTGCAGACGATTTGGCGCGCCAGGAATCAACATTCATATAGGTGATTTCTTGGAGCAGGACCTAACGGATCTCCCTCGTCCTGATGCTGTATTTATAGGCGGACATGGAGGGCAACTGAAAGCTATTATAAATAAGGTATTAAGGGTGATCGCCCCAGAAGGTGTCATCGTATTTAACAGCGTTACCTCGCCCAAGGTGACTACTGATAGTCATCAGCTCTGGGATGAAGCTTGCGCTGAACTCGGACTCCATCAAGAGCCCCCACTCCGCCTAGAACTCAATGATTACAACCCTATAGAAATTTTAAAATCAACTATTCAGATATGAAGAAATCAATCATCTTAACATCGCTGATGATGCTGGCCATCCAGGCGATGGCACTCACACCTTGGAAGAAAGGTGCGTTCGAAACCAACCAGTACCGTAACCTCTTCGTGGAGATGGGCTATCAACAAGCCGACGTCGATGCGAAGTTGAAGGAAGTGTTTAATGACGTGTTCCGTGGTCCCAACAAGGTTTATTTCGAGGTAGGCGATTCGATGGGCTACGTCTCTGACATCAAGAATCACGATGCCCGCACAGAGGGCATGTCGTATGGCATGATGATAGCCGTTCAGTTTGGCGAGAAGGATATCTTCGATCGCCTGTGGCGTTGGAGCAAGAAGTATATGCAGCATCAGGAAGGTAATCGTAAGGGCTATTTCGCCTGGAGTTGCAAGACTGATGGCACTCGTAATGCTGAGGGAGCAGCCAGCGATGGTGAGCTTTATTTCATCACATCACTTATTTTCGCCTCGAATCGTTGGGGCAATGATACAGGTATCAACTATTTAGCTGAGGCTCAGAACATCCTGAACTGCATCCAGCCCAAGGAGTACACGCCAGAGCCTCGTCAGGGCGGATTCCCAGGCTTTGGTCCCCAGCAAACAGGTCCTCAGAAGATGTATCTGATTGACCCTGAAACACAACTGATCACCTTTACCCCTGATGGCTTCGGACAGCGTTATACGGATCCCTCTTATCATATACCCGCCTTCTATGAAGTATGGGCGAAATGGGCTGACGACGGACGCGCAGACTACTGGAACGAGTGCGCCAAGAAAAGTCGTGAGTTTCTGCATAAGGCCATCAACGAGCAGACAGGCTTGAATGCTGACATGTGTCAGTATGATGGTTCTGAGATGCAGATGCCTCGTTTCCCTGGTATGCCTCAGAATCAGAACCAGAATGCTGCGCCTCGCAGGTTTGGTAACAATAACTTCCGTTACGACTCGTGGCGTGTGCCCATGAACATCACCCTCGACTACGAGTGGAGTTGTGCTGATAGCGAGTGGCAGCAGAAATATGGTGAGACCATTCAGAACTTCCTCTATTCGCAGGGCGTTGATACTTTCGTCGATCAGTATCGTGTGGATGGTTCGCTGCCTGAGGGTGATGAGATTCTGCAGGCTGGTGGCTTCCGTAAACTGCGCCATAGCATCGGACTGGTAGCTACCTCTGCTGCTGCCTCGATGATGTGCAGTCACGATAAGAGCAAAGAGTTTGTGGATGCCCTCTGGAATGCCAAGCACGAGCCCTTCGAGGATGGTTATTTCGATGCCTACTACGATGGTCTGTTGCGCCTTTTCGCCTTTATGCACCTGAGTGGAAACTATAGAGTGATAACCCCACAGAAATAAATTATGCAGATAGCAATCATACAAGTCAGTGAGGCTGGCAAGGATATTGCCAACACCTTGAAACAGGAACTCGGCGCCAAAGCCATAGGGCGAGCCGAAGTGGGCAGGCAGTGGAAGAAGTTCGATGCCTTTGTCTTCATCGGAGCCATGGGCATCTGCGTTCGTACCATTGCATCTTTCGTGAACGATAAGCACGAAGATCCTGCTGTAGTATGCATCGACAGTCTGGGCAAGAATGTCATCTCTGTTTTGAGTGGACACGTTGGTGGAGCCAATCATCTGACTCGTGAGATTTCTGCCCTGATAGGGGCTTACGAGGTCATCACCACCCAGAGCGATAATGCCGGACTCTGGGCACTTGACACCTTAGAGGAGCGTTTCGACTGGCCTATGGCGAGCGACATCGAGGATATGCAGGAGTGCATCTTTGCCTTCGTGAATCGTAAGCCCACAGCCCTTCTGCTCCAAGCTCGCGATGAGGGTACTGACTATCTGGAAGCTACTAAACCAGAGCATGTTACCATCATCAATGATATACGTGAGGCTGACCCTAAGAAGTATCAGTTACTGATTATCGTATCGCCTTTTATCCAGAAATATCCTGAGGATATGTTGGTGCTTCATTTCGTGCCAATGGTAGGAACTATCGGTTTCGGAGTGGCTCATGAGCCTGAGAACTATTACGAGATTTACGACGAGATAGCCGATGCTTTCGCAGATCGTGGTGTCTTGCCTTGTGCCCATCAATTCTGCACCATCGACGTCAAGAAGAATGAACCATTCGTTGATCTTCTGGTGCTCGACTATCAGGAAAAAGTGGAATTCTTTACTGCAGCAGAACTCTCTGCTATCGATGTGCCTAACCCCAGCAAGGTAGTAGAGAAGCATGTTGGTACCCCCAGTGTTTGTGAGGCAGCAGCCATCCTGGGTTCTGATCATGGCAAACTCATCATCCCCAAGGTAAAAGGCAAGAACTGGACTGCTGCCCTCGCCATCGATTACAAACACCTGCGCTCGAAGCAAGGTCATATAGAAATCGTGGGGGCTGGTCCTGGCGATCCTGATTTGGTGAGTGTTCGTGGTAGGAAGATGCTTGAAAAGGCAGACCTTATCCTTTACGCAGGCTCACTGGTTCCTAAGGCCCTCACAGAGTGTCACAAGCCTGGAGCCGTTGTGCGTTCTTCTGCCGACATGAACCTCGAGGAGCAGTGTGCTTTGATGAAAGAACATTACGATAAGGGACACTTCATCGTACGTCTACACACAGGCGATCCTTGTATTTTTGGCGCGATTCAAGAGCAGATGGCCTTCTTCGATGCCAACCACATGGACTATCACATCACCCCTGGTATCTCCTCATTCCTTGCTGCAGCAGCAGAATTGCAGAGTCAGTTTACCATCCCAGAACGTTGTCAGACGATTATCCTGACGCGTGGCGAAGGTCGTACCCCCATGCCAGAAAAGGAACAACTCCATCTGCTGGCTCGCAGTCAGAGTACGATGTGCATCTTCCTCTCTGCCGCCATCGTGGATGATGTGCAGCGTGAACTGCTTCAGGAGTACCCAGAGGACACCCCCGTTGCAGCCTGTTATCATCTCACATGGCCAGACCAGAGGATTTATCGAGGCCAGTTAAAGGATCTTGCTAAGATTGTTCATGACAACAACCTCACCCTAACCACAATGCTCGTGGTGGGTGAGGCTATTGATAATCGCCAAGGACTGTCTGAACTCTACTCGAAACACTTTACCCATCTGTTCCGTCAGGGCGACGACGAGGCAAACTAACTCTTACAGTCGGCTCTTCTCGTCGTTACCGGCACCAGTACCTTTATACTTCGATGTCGAAACGTTGAAGTTGTAACTCAAGGTCAGTCCCACACATTGTGTATAGGTATAGACGTCCTGGGCGGTTGAGCCGATGGCATAATAGGTGGTCACCTTGGTCTTGGCGGTACGGAAGATATCGTTGGCATACAGTGTGGCTGTCAACTGTCCCTTCAGGAATGACTTTTGCAGGCGGGCGTTCACACTGAAGTTGCTGCCACGATACATGAATCCCCAATGGTTGCTGCCCGTATAATTCACTTGCAACAGTGCCTTGGTCATAGGATTGATGACAAACCAACAATTCAGATAGAAACTGAATTCAGGCTTGTTCAGTTTCTTGGCTACCCCATACTTCTCGGCATCGAACATTTGCTGATAATAATGTAGCGTGGCTTGCGGTTGCCAGAAACCGAATTTTGGCGAGGCCACGAGGGTAGCATACACACGATCCTGATGGTCGAAGTTGTCGGGCTGGAAGATGGCAATATCTTTCTCTTCATCGTAAACATTGCCTACATGGGTAAAGAAGTCATTTTCGCGAGTATAGCCTGTCGAGAAATTCAGCCATGAATAGGTCAGATTAAAGTCAATGCTCTGACGTACCGAGGGGCGCAACAACGGATTACCGCCTTCGTAAAGTATTCGACTGTCGTACACGATCATAGATGTCAGCCACTGGTATGGCGGACGGGTGATGCGCTTGCTATAGCTCAGCTGTGCGCCCCACTTACCCTTCTGCCAGGTTGCCGAGAGGTTGGGGAACCAGTCGTTATAGGTGCGACTGGGCTCCTCCTGCCAGACGCCAAACGAGGTATAGTCTGTCTTTACGTGCTCATAACGTAGGCCGGCATTCAGGCGCCACTCCCCCAGTAGCAATTCGTATTCGGCAAAGCCAGCGATATTATTCTCCTTCATCTCGTTGTCGCTTTCCGGTATGATATTCTCCTGGTTGACGTTACCACCATGGCTCTTCGTACTCGTCGCCTCTGATCCTGCACTCAATTCACCCTTCCAGATAGGATAAGTCAACACCAGTTTACCTGCCACCATTTTACGGTCTTCTTTGGTCAGGGTGGTGATGGTGCGGTTGCCGTATTCCTGACTTATTTCCTGCTGATTGTTATCATCCTCTGATTCACGTCGCAAGAGGGTGGCGTTCAGGTCGATGCCCAGTTTTCCCACCTTACCTACATAGTAGGTATTCAGTTCCCAAACGGGCTTGTTTTGTTCATGAATGTCCGTTGTCAGAAAGACGTCACCATCGAAAGCCCCGTTTTTCAGATAGCGCTGCTTCATCTCTGATGTATAATGGTTATAGAGATTACTTTGCGATGAGAAACTCAGACCTACTGAATGGTCGGTATTGAAGTCGTAACTCAGACCTGCCTGATAGTGAATCTCCGTCCACGAACTCCTAACGGGTAATTCAGCGTGAGCATTAAACAGGTCCTTGCTGATATGCAGTTCTTGTTCGATAGTCTGATCATTGCTGTAATGGCCGTTGTCGAGCGCCACGTTGGCAAACGCCTCCAAACCGCCAGTGCGGTACTTAAGCGTCAAGTCATCGTAGTTGTTCCACTTGTTGTTTTTCCACGTCTGACTGGTAGCCATCAAACTGAATCCGTCGCCCTGAGGTTTCAGTGTCTTGATGCGTATAACAGCATTCACCTCGGCATTGTATTTCGCACCAGGGGCGGTAATCACGTCTACGCTCTTGATGTCTGTAGACTTCAGTTTCTTCAGGTCGCCCATGTCGCGTACCTTCTTATTATTGATATAGATCTCGGGCTCGCCCTTAGCCAGCACCTCAAACTTACCGTCCTTACCTTGCACCATGGGGATCATCGACAGCAGGTCGTCGGCATTGCCGATGTCGTGAAGCAGTGAATGCTGCACATCGACGGTCATACCACCTGGCGCTAATTTATACTGCGGAATCTCACCCTTAATCTCAACACCTTTCACCATATATGTTTCAGGCAGGAGGGTGATAGTTCCGATTTCGCCCACACTGATGTTTCTGGTAACGGTCTTATAACCTACATACGACACCTTCAGTGTTATACGTTGCTCTTTACAAGGAATGACAAAGTCGCCATTCTCATTGCTCACGCCGCCATTGACAAACCCCACGTTGTTATTCAATGAAATATTGGCGAATTCTATGGGTTGTCCACTTTCATCGACAACACGTCCGATAACCTTAGTATTCTCTTTCTGGGTACACTCGATGAAGATCTTGTCATCATCGTAAGTCACTTTCATGGGATAGAAACCGATGACCTCACGAACGGCCTCCTTAATAGGCAAGTCGCTAAAGTGGCTGGTAACGGTAAAGTCCTCCAGTTCGTCGTAAATGAAATAGATGGTCTTGTCACTGGTGGCGGCATTCAGGTCTTCAAGCACCTTCGACAGTGACTCGTCCTGGTAGCTACGGCTTATTCGCTGGGCCTGGGCACAGAGCGTCAGCACACAGAGCAATGCTGTGAATATATATTTCTTCATTTTTGTATTGGCTATGGTTATTCTATAATCAGTATCTTGTCGTATCGAGTGATGTGGATGCGTTCGAACTTGTTGAACGTATCAATAATAGTGTCCAGAGATTGCTTTTTGTCCCATGTAAAATAGAAGCGAATATGCTTGCTCGTCTCCTTCTTATAGACGGGTTCCACCTCATAGTAAGTTGCAATATCGTCCAGAATGGTTACCAGTTCTGCATCTTCGTAAACGATGGACTTTTGCAGCGTACTGTCCTGCCCTGCCTGTTCATAGCTGGCCTTCTGTGTCTTAGTGTTCACAATCGCTTCTGTTTTTGGTCCTTGTGTCTCTTGTGAACTGCTGATGATATGTACAGCGGCATAGGTGATGCCTGAGAGCATCAGCACACCAATAAAGAGGGCTGCGATCTTGAGGAACGGGGGCCTGACCTTTCTTTGTTCACCCCCAAAATGTTCTGCCTCAAACTTCGTCCACTCTTCATCAATGATGTCCGATGTGTCTATATCGTCATCGTGGAGGGTCTCCTGAGAATACATCTGCTTGAGGAGCTGTTCCAGTTTGTCATTTGATTCCATAACCTAATGATTTAAGATGATCCTTTAATTTGTTAAGCGACTGCGACAGATGGTTATGAACGGTAACCTCACTCACTTGTAGCACATCGGCTATCTCACGATACTTCAGGCCCTGCTGATAGCGCAGACGGAGTATCTGCTGCGAGAGTTTGGGCAACTGTGTGTCGATGTAGTGGTAGAGCGCCTGCAGTTGTTCCTGTTCTGCAGTCTGTTCTGACGTAATCATCTCTACAACAACGGCCTTCTGTATTTGCTGATCTTTCTGCCTGTGCACCAGCAGATTAATACAGCGATTACGTACGCTTGTCAACAGATAGGCCTGAAGTGTATCCGATTTGAGGTCGGTGCCGCTCTTCAGCAAGTTGGCAAACACGTCGCTCACCACATCCTTGCTTTCTGCGTCATCGCCCAACATGCGCATTGCCAGTCGGAACATTCCGTCATAATGACGTCTGAAAACCGTTTCGAATTCTCGCTTGTCAATCATCTGTTTTTTTGCAGTCTTTTTCTCTTAATACAATCGAACCATCCGTTTTCCTAAGCAAAGATACGAAAAAGTGAGCAAAACCCCAAATTTATTTTAGTTTTTCTTCACTCGGCTTAAAGTAAAACAAGTTGTTTTACCTTCAAAGAGACTATCTCTTAGGAGCGTTTAGCATATCTTTTCAAAAGTAAAACAAGTTGTTTTACTTTTAAAGATGACGTTTCTCCCTTTGTATAAAGGCTTTCCGACACATCTGAACAACTATGATGGTAAGCGATTAACCATCATAACATCAAATCACCTGATAATCATACAGTTAACCTCAATTATGACGGTAAACGCTATTTTATCATTAAAAAAAATGTGAGAGTCGCTTTCTTATCTCATGGGATTCACAACATCTTCCAATAATACACCTATTTAAGTCTTTTTCTATTAAAAAAAAGATAAAGCTTCGCTTATTTCCGTTATTATTCGTATATTTGCATCGAAGAATGATCATTTTCGTGAGTAAAATATACATTATGAAACCAACTTTTGAGAAAATCTTCGGCTTCGACACTCAGAAGCACAATGTCCGCACTGAGATTATGGCGGGCATCACAACATTCCTGACTATGGCCTACATTTTGGCCGTCAATCCCACCATCTTCAGCGCCCTGCCAGGCATGCCCGGCGGTAGCGTATTTACAGCCACGGCTTTGGCTGCTATCATCGGTACACTGGTGATGGCCCTTTATGCCAAGAAGCCTTTTGCGCTGGCTCCAGGCATGGGACTGAATGCCTTCTTCGTATATACCGTTTGTCTGGGAATGGGCTACACCTGGCAGTTTGCCCTCACCGCCGTACTGATTGAAGGTATCATCTTTATCCTTCTCACCGTCACCAAGGTGCGCAGTTTGCTGCTCAAGGCCATTCCTGGTACGCTGAACAAAGCCATTGGTGCAGGTATCGGATTATTCATCGCTTTCATTGGTATGGAGAACTCTGGCATCATCGTCAACAGCGATGCTACGCTGGTGACTCTTGGCAATATTACCGAGGGCACTGCCCTTCTGGCCATGATTGGTCTGTTTATCTCTGCTGGTCTGGTGATGGCCAAGGTGCGTGGCGGTATCCTGTGGGGTATCCTTGCCACCACACTGATAGGCCTGTTCATCAAGGATCCCACCACGGGCGAAACCATCACCAAACTGAATGGCTTTGTATCCGTTCCTGACAGCGTGGGGCCTATTTTCTGTCAATTCGAATGGAGCCACGTGCTCAGTCTCGACATGCTGGTAGTGGTCTTTACCTTCCTGTTCATTGATATGTTCGACACCATGGGTACTCTTATCGGTGTGCACCAGGGAGGCGGGATGGCTGATCAGCAATCCAAGCGTGACGACATACCCGGAATGGACAAGATGTTTATGGCCGATTCTGTTGCCACAGTCTGCGGAGCCTGTTTAGGAACCTCGACCACCACTACATACGTAGAGAGTGCTTCGGGCGTCGGCGAAGGTGGTCGCACTGGTCTCACGGCTCTCTCTACAGCCCTGTGCTTTGCTTTGGCACTGTTCTTCAGTCCTCTGTTTCTGGCTATCCCCAGTGCAGCCACAGCTCCAGCCCTTATTATCGTGGGCGTGATGATGATGCCTGCCATCAAGCGTATCCATTGGGAGGACTATTGCAAGGCTATTCCTGCTTTCCTGACCATTATCCTGATGCCATTGGCTTACAGTATTAGCGACGGCATCTTGATTGGTGTCATATCCTATGTGGTATGTCATGCTGTGGCCGGTAAGTTCAAGTCGATCTCCATCACAATGTGGATTCTGGCTGTCTTGTTCATCTGCAAGTACATCTTTATTTAGAAGACATCTATTTAGATTTATAAGTATGAAGAAACCAAAATGGCTTGAGAAGGAGAATCTCTATAGCATTATGTTTGAGTCGGAGCGGCCGGCAGGACGTATCTTTGACCTCACGCTGATTGTCGCCATCTCGTTGAGTATCATCATCTCGTTTGTCGAGACGATACCCTCGTTAGCGCATACCTTTCAGCTTATATTGGAGATACTGGAATATCTGCTGACCTTCTTCTTTACGATAGAGTATATAGCCCGTGTCTACTGCTCACCCCGTAAGCGCGACTATGTGCTGAGTTTCTTTGGTGTCATCGACTTATTGTCTACACTGCCGCCTTACCTCTCCTACTTCCTGCCCCATGCGAGATACATGATCCTGCTACGTTCGTTCCGCTTCATCCGTATCTTCCGCATATTCAAGTTGTTCAGTTTCATCAACGAGGGTTACATGCTGATGCACTCGCTCCAGAAGAGTCTCACCAAGATTTCCGTCTATTTCTTGTTTGTGCTGATACTGGACATCTGCTTGGGTACATTGATGTTTATGGTTGAGAACGGGCAGCCCAATACACAATTTACAGACCTGGCAACATCAGTCTATTGGGCCATTGTCACGATGACCACCGTAGGATATGGCGATATTACACCAGTCACCGCCATCGGACGTTTGCTTTCGGCATTCGTCATGCTGTTAGGTTATACCATCATCGCCGTACCCACAGGTATTGTGACTGCCAACATTATTGATGAGGTGAAAGATAAGCCGAAAGACGGACATTGTCCACGTTGCGATGCCATGGTGCGCGATGAAGACCACTATTGCTCACATTGCGGAGAAAAGTTATAGAGAAGTATGATTCTGGTATTCGGAGGAACGACAGAGGGTCGCAAGGCTGTAGAGGTGCTGGAAGAGGGAGGCTCGCCATATTTCTACAGCACGAAGACGGGGGAGCAGGACATCACCCTGCATCATGGGCAACGTATAGATGGTGCCCTTGATGAAGAGGCGATGCGTGCGTTCTGTCAGGAGCACAACATCCGACTGATGGTCGATGCAGCCCATCCCTTTGCCTCGCAACTCCACCAGACGATTGCCAAGGTTTCTGAATCCCAGCATATCCCAGTTATCCGTTATGAGAGAATCTATCCTGAGCGCGATCCTCATCTGGAATGGATAGACGATTACGCACAAATACCACCGGATATCCATACCCTTTTAGCGACGACAGGCGTTCAGAGCATTGCCAAACTGAAGCCTCTCGAAGCTAAAGGCATGAAGATCTTTTATCGTATCTTGCCCAGAGAGTCGTCAATGGCCTTGGCTCAAAAGCTTGGAGCCAAGAAAGAACAGTTGTGTTTCTTTGCAGGAAGCCACCCGCTAAACGGGGGGCTGGCCTCTCGCCAGGGGGTTGAGGCAGATGCTATACTCTTAAAGGAGAGTGGACTCTCTGGAGGTTTTCAGGAAAAAGTAGAGGCAGCCAAGGCAAAGGGCATGCGGATACTGGTTCTGAAACGCCCAGCAATCAACTTCGAACATAGTGTCAATGGTCCTTATGGTTTGCGTCGTGCTGTAGAGAAGTTATTGCCAGAGTTTTATCCCTTACATAGTGGACTTACCACAGGCACCTGTGCCACAGCAGCAGCCATCGCAGCTACCATTCGATTAACAAAGAACGAAACACCAGCAGAAGTCCCTGTGATTCTGCCCAATGGCGAAACGATTCAGGTTTCAGTAAGTTATGGTGAGGGTTATGCCTCTTGTTTTAAAGAGGCTGGCGATGATCCTGATGTGACGAATGGCGTTGAAGTAAGAGCAAACGTCATTTTTGAACACAAAGATACAGAGACCCAGAGGATTATTATTAAGGGAGGCGAAGGTGTTGGAACGATTACGCTCCCAGGTTTCGACTATCCTCCAGGTTCTCCTGCCATCAACAAAGCCCCTCGCGAGATGATAGAAACAAACCTCAAGTCTATTCTCTCACCTCTCACCACTAACCTCTCACCTCTAAAGATAACCATCTCCGTTCCTCAAGGCGCAGAGATAGCCCGTAGAACCTTCAACCCCCGTTTAGGCATCGAAGGTGGTATTTCAATTATTGGTGTCTCTGGCATCGTAAAACCCTTTAGCGAAGAAGCCTTTATCGACAGCATCCGCAAGTGTATGACTATCGCCAAAGCCTCTGGTTCTGAACGTGTTGTTATCAATAGTGGAGGTAAAAGCGAACGTTTTGTGAAAGCCCTCTACCCTAACCTGCCACAACAGGCTTTCGTGGAATATGGCAACTATATTGGCGAAACCCTGAAGATAGCTCATGAACTGGGTATCCAGAACATCACCCTTGGTGTGATGCTGGGCAAAGCCGTCAAACTCGCCCAAGGCCATCTCGACACCCATAGCAAAAAGGCAACGATGGATAAGAACTTTATCAATGAGATGCTCCAAGAAGCTGGTATCACCATCGATATCAGCAACATTACTCTGGCTCGCGAACTTTGGGAGAAGATGCCAAAGGAGAAGATTCAGGACTTCGTCAACGTGGTGATACGTCATTGTGAAACCTTCTGCAAACCCTTATTACCAGGAGGCTCACTCACCATTCTCCTCATCGACGATGAAGGGAATATCTACATCCCCTCCTGAGTAGGGAGGGGCAGGGGTGGTCTGAACGAACCTACTCCCCTACTTCGTCCTTGCGCCTTCTAAAGAGAACCATCGCAATAACTGGGGCTCCAACAAGGGCCGTTACACTATTCACAGGTAGGGCTCCCTCAAAACCTGGCATACGGGCTATGAGGTTGCACACCAATGCCAAAGCAGCACCACAAAGCATCGTGGCTGGCATCAGTATACGATGATCAGAAGTACGGAAGATGGCGCGAGCCAGATGGGGAACAGCCAAACCGATAAACATAATAGGTCCGCAATATGCCGTCACAATAGCCACCAGAACACCAGAACTCATAATCACCAGCAAACGACTACGACGAATGTTCAGTCCCAAATTGGCAGCATATCTATCGCCCAGCAGCAACAGGTTCATCGACTTCACCAACAAGCAGGCCAAAGGCAGAAGGATACACATCAGCACAACAAAGAGTATCATCTCATCGCCAGAAACTCGTGAGAACGAACCCAATCCCCACACCACGAACGACTTCACATCCTCCTCAGGTGCCAAGAACTTCAGCACACCAATAATGGCATTGGCCAAGTAGCCAATCATTACACCTATAATTAATAAGGTGACGTTGCCCTTCACCTTCTGCGAGATCCACATAATCAGCATCATCACAGCTAAGGCTCCAACGATGGCAGCAACTGACATAGCAGCATCGCCCAGATAGCCCAATCGACTCAGAGCCACACCTCCTATTCTGCCAGAGAGCAAAACGACAAATGCTACACCAAGGGCAGAACCATTGGAAATACCCAACACTGAAGGACCAGCCAAAGGATTGCGGAAAACAGTCTGCATCTGGAGTCCGCTAACTGCCAATCCTGCTCCAGCCATAATGGCTGTCAAGGCCTGTGGCAATCGCGATTTCCATACGATATTACTCCATATCTCATTCTCTTCGTTACCCAACAGAATACTGCACACATCACCCACAGGAATTCTTACAGAACCCAGCAGCAGATTCACAATCGCCAACACAACGATTGATATCAGCAGGATCACTATCAGGGGTAACGTTCTTCTCATTCTTTTACCTTTTTACTTTTCTACCTTTTTACTTTTCCAAAAGATAATAGAATGAAGGCTGATAATCAGCTTCCACAAGTTCCGGATGGAAAATAGCTACGAAATCCTTCAGCAACACATCGGGCTTGACTGGCGAAATCTCATAATAAGGCGTTTGCTTCATATTGCAGTATATCACCTTCTTCTCCTTATAAGCCTTGAAGAGTTCGTTACGAGGCTCGCTGGCTTTTAGGGCTTCGTAAGTAAAATCGCCAGGATAACTATTCAGAATGCGCCAATAGTCTGCATTGGCAGCAAGGGCATACATCTGTTCAAACTCCAGGTTCTCGCCACTGGTTTCCTCGTCGTTAATCACATAGTCAGCTCCTGCATCACGGAATATCTGCGCCAGATAGTTCTTACCACCCACTGCATGCCAAGTGCCATAGTGCATCTCACCACTTGTCACAGTAGGACGCTTAGCAACCTTTGAAGCTTTCTCCTTCAGTTCGTTATATCGGCTCTCGATACCAGCGAACACCTCGTTGGCCTCTTTCTCTTTACCAATAAACATACCAACGAACTTGATCCATTCAGCTTGTCCTAAAGGATTGAGTTCCTGATAACCCAAATGAGGAACCAGCGTGATACCAGTCTCCTTAATCGCATCGTAACCACCTCGTTTTGAGGGAGATATAAAGATAATCTGAGGATTTGCTGCCAGCACCATCTCTGTATCGAAGTTGCCCTCCATACCTATCTTTACAATGCGTCCATCCTTTACTCGAGCCAGAATGTCTTCATTAAAAAGATTCTTCGTACCAGTAATCCCCTTCACCACATCGTGAGCATCAAGAATAGTGAAATTCGATAGCTGCAGGGCTGTCATACAGATGGTTCGCTCAATGGGCACCAGAATCTTCGTATATCCCTCTGGTGCATCTGCTGCTGCATCCTGAACCAAAGCGAAATGATACTTCTCGCCAACATCCACCAAACGAATGCCGGCCGTATCCTTTACACTAAACCCTGTAGCATACTTTACTGTCATCTCAGCAAGAGAATCTGCGACTGCCTCAGTACTACCAGCCTGAGTCTGTCCACCTTTCAGCGAACAGCCACAAAGCAGACCTATCAACGCTATCGTCAGAAATATTTTCTTCACTTCACTTATCATTTATGGGTTTCTGCTTGCAAAGTTACAAATTATTTTGTACTTTTGCAAGGTAATTAAGAAAATATGCAAGTAAACATTGACCAAACCCATTGGTACGACCGCATTTGGGCGTCGTTTATCTTTTTTACCCGTCTGCCATTCTGGCGACTGCACCAGCCACCTCAGGAATGTTACAAGACGGTAGTAGAGCATTGGCCACTGGCTGGATGGATTACAGGAGGACTGATGGCTGCCACGCTCTGGGTGGGAAGTCTGTTCCTACCATATGCTGTGGCTGTTTTGCTGGCCATTGTGGTAAGACTCTTGATTACAGGGGCTCTCCACGAAGACGGTCTGGCTGATTTCCTCGATGGTTTTGGTGGTGGAGGCAACAATCGCGAACGCATCCTCGCCATCATGAAGGATTCACATATTGGCACCTATGGTGTTATCGGACTGATCCTATATGAGTTACTGTTGGCAGCCTCACTCTTCTCGATGACGCCTACCATTGCAGCCCTTACCATTATGGCTGCAGATCCATTTGCCAAGATGGTTACTTCGCAACTGATTATGATGATGCCCTATGCCCGTCGTGAGGAAGAAGCCAAGGCTAAAACCATCTATCGTAAGATGAGTTGGCAGGCAGGTATTTCCCTCGCCATTCAGGGTTTACTGCCAATGGGACTGTTTATCTATATGACAAATGTATCGTGGGAATATGTTGTTTTCATACCCTTCCTCGTCATGTATTTCCTCTATCTGCTCATCTGGCGCAAGATTCATGGCTATACAGGCGATTGCTGCGGAGCCGTCTGTCTGCTCGTTGAGTTAGCCGTTTATTTGGTAGTTTGCTCACAACACATTTCTCTCACCACTCACCTCTCACTTCTCACCTCTATATGAAAAAGATCATCCTCATCACAGGAGGCCAGCGTTCTGGCAAGAGCAACAAGGCCGAAGAATTGGCCTTGAGTCTGAGTTCTAACCCTATTTATGTCGCCACAGCCCATATCTGGGACGATGAATTTCGTGAGCGAGTCAGGAAACACCAGGAGCGCAGAGGTCCTCAGTGGACTAATATTGAAGAGGAGCTTTATCTGAGTCGTCATGATCTCTCTGGTCGAGTGGCTGTCATTGATTGCGTTACTCTTTGGCTCACCAATTTCTTCTATGCCAACGACTCCGACGTGAACAAGTCGCTCGAAGCTGCCAAGGCAGAATTCGATGCCTTTACCCAATACGATGCCACTTATATCTTTGTGACCAACGAGATTGGCAGTGGTGGTGTGAGCGAGAATGCCCTCCAGCGGAAGTTCACTGACCTGCAAGGTTGGATGAACCAGTATATCGCTTCGAAGGCAAATGAAGTAATTTGGATGGTATCAGGAATTCCTGTCAAAATCAAATAAATCCGTGCACCAATAAGATGAAATCATTCGATATACATCCCATAGACAAGACGCTGCAAACAGCGATTCAGACGAAGATCGACAACCTGAATAAGCCCAAAGGATCATTAGGTCGTTTGGAAGAACTGGCCATGCAGGTATGTCTGATTCAGCAAACCTTAGAGCCAAGTCTCGCCCACCCATGTCATCTACTCCTTGGTGGCGATCATGGTATTGAGCGTGAAGGAGTGAGTGTTTCACCTCGTGAAGTTACTTGGCAACAGATGATCAATTTTACTCATGGTGGAGGAGGTGTAAATATGTTCTGTCGCCAGCATGGTTTCAAGCTGCGTATCGTGGATGTTGGTGTCGACTATGACCTATCGAAAGTAGATGGCATTATCGACAGAAAAATCGCCTATGGCACAAAGAACTTCCTCTACGAGCCAGCGATGAGTGAGGCTGAGTTCGATCAAGCCATTCAGATAGGTTCCGATCTTGTAGACGACTGTATATCAGATGGTTGCAAGGTTCTATGTATTGGCGAGATGGGTATTGCCAACACCTCTCCATCCAGCATCTGGATGCACCTTTTCACCAACATTCCGTTAGAAAAATGTATTGGTGCTGGTGCAGGCCTAGATGCCCCAGGCATCCGCCACAAATACGTAATTCTATCACAGGCCATTTCTCGCCACCAGTCATATCTCTCACCACTCACCATTCCCGAGCAAAGCTCGCCTACCCGTAGCCTTTCTCACCTCTCACCTCTAAGAATCTTTGGTGGTTTCGAGATGATTGCTGCCATTGGTGCCATGCTGCGAGCCGCTGAGCAACACCTTATGATATTAATAGACGGCTTTATCATGACAGCTTGTGCCCTTGCAGCCATCCAACTCTATCCTGCTACCCAGGATTATATGATCTTCACCCATTGTGGCGATGAAAGTGGACATAAGGCGATGCTCGATGCCATTGGTGCCAAGCCCCTACTCCATCTGGGCCTCCGACTTGGTGAGGGAACTGGAGCCCTTTGTGCTTTTCCCATTATCGACTCTGCTGTCCGCATGATGAACGAGATGAATAATTTCGATAACGCACAGATTACCAAATACTTCTGAAAACAATAATCCCTCGCCACTTGGCATAAAAACAACGATCCCCCGCCTGTATGGCGAGGGATCATCAGTATAAGGATTCGACGTTTGTCTTTACTTCACTTCCTCAATAATCTTGGCACCTTCCTTCAGAGCCTCCATATTCAGAGGAATCAGTCCGTGATGGCGTTCAGGCAGAGTCTTGAAGAGAGCCTTCTCCACACCCTTGTCACTCACCACAGGAGCCACTTTCAGCAGACCACCCAGCACAATCATATTAAAGACCTTACCATTCTTCATCTCAGCAGCCTTATCCATGGCGTTGATCTCATAAACGGTAATATCCTTACGAGTAGGCTTGTTGATGATACCAAAGCCATCGTAAATCAGAATGCCACCAGACTTGATCTTGGGCTCGAACTTCTCCAGCGAAGGCTGGTTCAGTACCACAGCGATGTCATACTTGCTGAGGATAGGCGAAGAAATACGCTCGTCGCTCACAATGACAGTCACGTTGGCAGTACCACCACGCTGCTCAGGACCATATGCAGGCATCCAAGTCACCTCTTTATCCTCCATCAGTCCACTATAGGCCAGAATCTTACCCATCGATAGCACACCCTGACCTCCGAAACCACTGATAATTATTTCTTTCTTCATAATTTTCAATCTTCAATTATCAATTTTCAATTAAAGACTCGTTGTGTCCTTGAGGTCTCCTTTGGGATAGAAGGGGAACATATTCTCCTTCATCCATTCGTTAGCCTTGGCAGGAGTTAGCTTCCAACCACTGTTACAGGTAGAAACGAACTCAACGAGCGATGAGCCCTTACCAGCCATCGAAGCCTCGAAAGCCTTACGCAGCGCCTTCTTCGCCTTGTTGATAGAGGCCACACTCTCTACACTCTGACGAGTAACGTAGCAAGTACCCTCTAACTGAGCAGCGATATCAGCCATCTTCAGGGGATAACCATGAATCTCAGGATCACGTCCGTAAGGACAGGTAGAAGTCTTCTGACCAATCAGGGTCGTAGGAGCCATCTGACCACCTGTCATACCATAAATGGCATTGTTCACGAAGATAATCACGATGTTCTCACCACGATTCAGAGCGTGAATGGTCTCACAAGTACCAATACAAGCCAGGTCACCATCACCCTGATAGGTGAATACCAGACGATCGGGCCAGCAGCGCTTGATACCAGTAGCCAATGCGGGAGCACGACCATGGGCAGCTTCCTGCCAGTCTATATCTATATAATTGTACGCGAAGACAGCACAACCTACAGGGCTTACACCTACGGTCTTGTCTTCCATACCCATCTCTTCGATGACTTCGGCAATGAGCTTATGCACCACACCGTGACTACAGCCTGGGCAGTAGTGCATATTGTTGTCGTTCATCAGCGTCGGCTTTTTATCTCTGTACCTCTGTAACTCTGTGTTTATTTTATCAATTTCTTCAAAGCCTCTACTATTTCCTCTGGATCAGGTACGATACCACCCAGACGTCCGAACTGCTCTACAGGCACAGCACCATTCACAGCCAGGCGAACATCCTGTACCATCTGACCTGCGTTGATCTCAGCCACGAGGATACCCTTCACCTTCTTCGAGAGCTCAGCAATCTGCTTCGTTGGGAAGGGGAACAGTGTGATAGGACGGAACAGACCTACCTTGATACCCTGCTCACGAGCAATCTCAACACTCTTCTCAGCGATACGGGCAGCACTTCCGAATGCTACGATAGCATACTCTGCATCGTCCATCAGCTGCTCCTCATAGCGCACCTCGTTCTCCTGAATCTTAGCATATTTCTCCTGGAGGGCGATGTTACGCTGCTCCATGATTTCAGGCTTCAACTCCAGAGAAGTGATGACCACACGCTCGCGATTCTTAGGCTTACCAGTAGAAGCCCAAGGACACTGCTTGATCACCTCCTCATCCGTACGACGAGGCTTGAACGGAGGCAGAACCACCTTCTCCATCATCTGACCGATCACACCATCGCTCAGAATCATAGCGGGGTTGCGATACTTGAAGGCCAACTCAAAGGCGAGATCTACGAAATCAGCCATCTCCTGTACTGAAGAAGGAGCCAGAACAATCACCTTATAGTCGCCATTACCACCACCACGGGTAGCCTGGAAATAGTCACCCTGCGAAGGCTGGATAGTTCCCAGACCAGGACCACCACGCTGAACGTTTACAAACACACCAGGCACCTCAGCACCAGCCATGTAAGTAATACCTTCCTGCATCAGTGCGATACCAGGAGATGACGATGAAGTCATCGCACGCTTACCAGCACCGGCAGCGCCATAGACCATGTAAATCGAAGCCAGCTCGCTCTCAGCCTGAACCACCTGCATACCAGTGGTCTCCCAAGGCTTCAGCTCAGCCAGCGTCTCAATCACTTCACTCTGCGGAGTAATAGGATAGCCGAAA
>CADBVZ010000041.1 GCA_902798285.1 uncultured Prevotella sp.
CTCGACGAGCTGCCAGAGTTCGCCAAATCAACACTTGAGGTATTACGTCAGCCTTTGGAAGATAGGAAAATCACCATCAGTCGTGCCAAATATACCGTAGAGTATCCCTGTTCTCTGATGTTTGTGGCCTCAATGAATCCTTGCCCCTGCGGCTATTATGGTGATCCAACCCATCATTGTGTCTGTACGCCAGGGCAGATTAGCCGTTATCTCTCTAAAATCAGCGGTCCCCTGCTCGATCGTATAGACATCCATTGCGAAGTGTCAGTGGTTCCCTTTAAACAGTTATCGCAGATGCAGCCAGGAGAACCCAGTGCAAAGATACGCGAGCGGGTTATCAAGGCCCGTCAGATACAGGAAGAGCGTTTCCGTGATTTCAAGGGTATCCATTGTAATGCACAGATGTCGGAAAGAATGATTCACCAGTTTGCCGAGCCTGACGAGAACAGTCTGGACATGCTGCGAATGGCGATGGAAAAACTTAGTCTGAGTGCTCGCGCCTACAGTCGTATTCTTAAGGTGGCACGTACTATTGCCGATCTGGAAGGCTCAGAGAAAGTTCTTAGCCATCATATTGCTGAGGCTATTGGCTATCGTAACTTAGACCGAGGCGATTGGGCTGAGCGGGGAATATAGAATAATCGCGAGTCAGGACTTACGAGAGAATGGCCATAGTTTTTTGCCTTTCTTTTTGGACTTGTCGGTAGAAGGGGTGTCTTGTTTCTGTTTGTCTTTCTTCTGCCAAGGTAAACGTATATCGTGAACCTTCACGTTGGGCTTGATCTTCATCTTATGGATCGAGTCAGTATTAGTGAATGAGAAATCACAGAGCAGATCAACGTTCTTGTTTTTCTGCTTAAGGTTACCTGTGGCAATAGCACCATCACTGTTGATGATGGTTTCGATGTTTTTGACCTTGATTTTTTTATAGTTAGCCTCTAAGACAGTTGCATTCACCTTTCCTATAGGCAGTTTTCCGCCTTTTGTCTTCCTGACTTGTGCTGTTCGGGGTTTAGATATGTCAAAGGTAAAGTTGGCTCGACAGGCCACATTGCCTATATCTTTCATTTCAAGCACCTTGCCTAAGTGAATAGCACCGGTTTGTACGTTACCAAGAACATATTTTGTTTTCTCATCTATTGCTACATTAAAGGTCATACTACCCACATTTGTACGAAGTAGGCCTTTGAACTGTTCTTTTTTATATAGGATGTCAATGTCTCCAGAATATCTGATGGTTCCCAGTGCCTTCAGTTGTTTCATCATAAATTTCTTCACCGTAAACTGGTTGATGATGTCAATAGCCGTCTTCGATGGAGTTGTCATTTCCTTCACGTGGAAATGAATATCCAACAACTCTTTACTTTTTAGATGGTCGATACCACCATCAGCATCAATCTTCAGACTTTGGTCGGAAGTGTTGACGTGGATATCACGGAATTGCATGGTGCTGTCAGTTCCGCTTAGCTTAACCTTCAGCATCAGGGGAATGGTAAAGTTTGCCAGTGCGGGGGCAAAAGGCTTTGAAATATCCTTCAGCAGCGTCGTGCCTGTAATCTCAGAGGTGTGATAAGTCAGTTTTCTGCCTGCCTTCTTACTTGGCATGGTCAGCTCGCCCTTATCGAATTTCAGAACGGTGTTCTCATGTTGGATGGTAATATCGCTCAGGTAAGCCTTCTCCTTATTGATACCGGCAGTGAAACGAAGGTCTTTCACATTGAAACCCGTCAGGGAGTCAACAGCAGTAAACTTCGTCATAGTAATGTTGGCGGTATCTTTCCCGTAATAGTTTACCTTCATTTGCAGATTAGCCAATACGTTCAGATGCCCCACATCGAAGGCACCGCGATGTGGCCTTCCTACATTTTTGCGAGGTTTATGATTATCAACGGAGAAGCGAAGCCCGTTAATATCCACCATCAAGTCCTTTCCTTTTTCCGAAAGTATAAGTTGAGAGAGGTTGATGCGGTTTGTCCGCAATTCGCCTTTCTTGGTTATCTTATCGAATTTTCCTTGTAGATGGTGTATCTCGCCTTTCTGATGTCCGGACCATCCCTTGTTATAATTCAGTTTCTCTAGATAGAAAGTGTCCTCATTAAAAACAACATCAATCTTTGATATATTCAGGTCGCTGACATCCAGCGTTAGTTTACTTTCCTTCTTCTTCTTTTCTACATCGGTTTTCTGAGGCTTCGGCTTATCACTCTTAAAGGCATCAATCACAAATTGGTAGTTGGCTGCACTGTCTTTAGGTTGATACAGACGGGCACGCACACCTTCGATATCAGCCTCTGATATTTTCAGACGACGAACGGCAAGATCCCATAAGTCGACGTTTAAGGCTAGTTTGTCGGCTTGTAACATCTTTCGCTGCTGACGGTCTTCCACGTCAAGGCCCGTGAGGTTAACATCGAATGTCAGGAAGTCCACACTAATACTGTCAATCTCTACCTTTGTCTGCAGCTTCTCTCTCAGCAGATTAGTTGAATACCTTAGCAGCTTCTGCTGTACAGAATTGGTATTCAATATTATGGCAGCTGCTACCATCAGTACAATCAGCAATGCCATTAATCCACCGAGAATCTTCAAGGTTAGGAGTACATATCTTTTCATCTTCCCTCAGTTTTTAGTCTATTTGGGCACAAAGATACGAAATATTATGGTTTCTACATTAATAATTATGATTTATTTTGTATCTTTGTGCCCAAATATAAACAAAGAAGCATTATCATGGACGAAGCAACCTGTGTCAGACTGCTCGAAGAGCACGATATCAAACCCACCGCCAATCGTATTGTGGTAGCAAAGGCCTTGGCTGCCTCTATGCAGCCACAGTCGCTGACAGAATTGGAGCGTAAGATCCTGACAATCGACAAGTCGAATGTGTTTCGTGCCTTGATGCTTTTTAAGGAGCACCATCTGGTACATACCATTGAGGGTAGTAGCGATGGCACAAAGTATGAACTCTGTCATAGTCACGATCATGAGCACGATGACGATCAGCATCCGCACTTTTATTGCGAACAGTGCCATGAAACCTATTGCCTCGACTATGCCGAGGTGCCCGAGGTACGTTTGCCCGAAGGTTTTACGATGTCTTCGTCTAACATGATGATTAAAGGCATTTGTCCCCATTGCCAGAAACGATGATAGATTTCAAGAACATACGAGTGCTGGCCTTCGATGCTGACGATACCCTTTGGGACTGTCAGTCGCATTTCGAGGCCGTAGAGAACCATCTCTATCGTCTTATAGCGCCTTATTGCGAGAATCCAGCAAGGGAATTGTTCCATACAGAATCTGGTAATATGGCCGATCTCGGTTATGGCTGTAAGGCATTCACCATCTCAATCATAGAGACAGCCTTAAGAGTTGCTGGCGACCATCTGTCGGCAGAAGAACTCTCCGACTTGCTCAGTCATAGTAAGTCGTTATTACATCTTCCCGCCACTCCACTTCCTGAAGTAGAAGAAACTCTCCAGCGTTTGCAGGCTTGGCCCTATCGCATGGTTGTGTTTACAAAAGGAGAGTTGCAGGATCAAGAGAACAAGCTCCATCGAAGCGGACTTGCCAAATACTTCTCACATTTGGAGATAACATCCAACAAGACAGAGAAAGAGTTCCAGCAACTTTGTGAACACCTCGATATCCTGCCTTCCCATTTGCTGATGATAGGTAATTCACTGAAGAGTGACATAGCCCCAGCCCTCAATATTGGAGCCTCAGCCATCCATATTCCCTTCCATGTTACCTGGCAATTGGAACACTTTGAGGACATTAAACATGAACGTCTCGTCAAAATCACCCATTTCAACGAAATACTGAAGCTTTTATGAATTATATCTTTGAAACCCGCATGGAAGTGCGCGATTATGAATGCGACATCGAGGGCATCGTTAACAATGCAAACTATCTGCATTATGCCGAACACACCCGCCACCTTTTCCTCCGCAGCCTTGGCGTCAGTTTTGCTGCCTTGCACGAGAAAGGCGTTGATGCTGTTGTGGCACGTATGAACTTGCAATATAAGACTCCATTACGATGCGACGATGAGTTTATATCGCGCCTAGGACTCACGAAGGAAGGCATCAAGTATGTATTCCATCAGGCTATCTACCGCGCCAGTGATGAACAGTTATGTTTCAAAGGTGATATCACGCTCGTGTGTCTCGTCGATGGCCGTCTTGCCCCCAGTCCTGACTACGACGAGGCTTTCAAACAGTTCATCTAAAGCATCTGATTCAACTTCACTTTTGTTCGATAAACTCACTGGGGAGCACACCAAATTCTCTCTTGAAGAGTTTAGTGAAGTACTTTGGTGTATTGAAACCAACCGACATTGACAGTTCGCTCATCTTGATATCGGGCCGCTGACGCATAATGCGGCAGGCCTCTTTCAGGCGGATACTGTTGATGAAGCTTGTCACATTCTGATCAGTCAGTGCACGGAGTTTATTATATAAGGTAGAGGACGAAACACACATGTCAGAGGCAAACTGCTCACGGTCATAGTCTGCATCATCAAGATGTTGCTTCACACAGTCGATGGCGCGGCTAAGGAACAGCTCATCGGGCGAAGAGTGCTGCTGCTCCTCGGCTTCGAGAGTCTTTCGGGCACCTTCATACTGTTTCATGACCATCATCTCACGATAATGGAGCAACTCATTGACACGCTGCTGCAGACGGGCACGGTGGTTCAAACGGTTCTTATACCACTCTTTGACACCATAGGCAGCAGAACCCAATAGCAATAAATAAATAAGGTATGCCCACCACGTACGATACCAAGGTGGCAACACACGTACTTGAATGGCATATGGCAACTCCACCAAGTTACCATAGCTATCAATGGCACGGAGCTTGAGTTGATAAGTACCGGAAGGGAGGTTCTGATAGGCGGCCTGACGATTGTCGGCATCAACATAATGCCAATCATGGTCATAACCCTCAAGGCGATAGGCATATTTACATTGTTGTTCGTTTTGATAGGCCAATAGTGCAAATTCAACCGTGAACTTCCGAATACTGGCAGGAATCGTGATTTGACGGGTGGTATAGGGTGGCTCGGCAGATATACGGTGTTGTAGAACGGAGTCAAGCCATTCGTAGGGACGGTCGTTGATCTGTAAGCCAGTAACTAATAAAGAAGCAGAATCCGCTGGTTGCCAGTGATCCATCTGAGCTGGCTTGAAGGAAAAGAAGCCATTGGCGCTACCCAGGAACAATTCTTGGCCGAAACGCGAAAGACCGTTGGCAGAGAAACGGATCTTCTCCAAGCCATCCTCTACGCTATAATAGGCAGGATGACATTTCCCTTGATCATCAATCTTCAGACAAATAAGTCCTTTGTCCGTGGAAAGCCAGAGCTGTCCCTTCTCATCGCCGCCAATAGCATAGATACGGTTGACATTGAGATGATAACGTTGGTTTACCACGATGAACTGATCTTTTTCCACATCATAAAGGAACAGTGCTCCACCATTAGAGATGGCCCAAATCCGATGGTGCGAGTCTTCGTAGACTGCCGTGGCATCTTTGAGGGGATAGTTGCCTTTGACAGGAGCGTACAGCCTACTCTGTATCGATTGTGGTTGATGCATATCGCCTGTGAAGCTTATGATACCTGAATTATCGGTTGCAACCCATATACGATGATCGTGACCCTCGATGATGTGACGCACATCAACATTGCTCACCAAGAGACGACCTTGCGTATCGGAGAATGCCACACCGATACCGGCACTTTGTCCCACAAGCACCGTTCCATCGTGGAGCTGGCAGAAGGTGTTCACATTTCCATCACCTATAAAAGGGGTCCTCTCACGAGGCAGCAGCCGGGCTGGTTCGCCAGTCCGACATACCACAATACCCTGTGAACTGCCCAACCACAATTCCTGCTCACTACGCTGTATGAAAGCATAGATTGTCTGGACATGTATACCACTGGTACCCGTCATCTGCTGCATACCCGGTATATGGGTATTATAGTTGACACGATTTTCCCTGCGATCATATAACGCCAGCCCATAAGGCTGCAGTCCAAGCCAAAAATAATTGCCGTCGGAGGTATAGACGGTTTGTATGCGATTGACGGGCAACTCTAACCCTGTTGTATTTAGATGGTAGAAATGGAAAGGCGACGGCTTGGTACTAAGGTGAACCAGACCTTGATTACGGGTAAGCACCCACAGATTGCCATGCCCGTCGGTAGCGAGACTATAGCAGAAACTGAGTTCGGAGTGGTTCTCCACCTTTTGTTCGTCATCAAGGTCAACGCTGGTAAGGCCCTCAATGCAGCAGCCCCAGATGGCATGGCTTACAGAATCCTCTACCAACTGATGGAACGTCCTGAAGTCAGGCCGTCCCTCGTTCATCCTATGGACGCCGGGATTAGACTCATTCTCGGGATGATCCAGACGGATGATACCATTCTCCCATGTACCAATCCAAAGTCGGCCACGACTATCCACCAGTTGCGATTGTACCGTATTGCGCTCACTCAACCGGGGATAAGCCACAAGCTTACCGCTTTTAGGGTTTAAACGGAAAAGACCGCCTTCCCAAGTTCCAATATAGATATTACCTTTCTTATCTTCGGAAAAAGACCGCACACCAGCAACCATGCTGATGTCTGTGAATTCGTCGGTTTCAGCATCATAGCGCGACACGCCATTAGACGTTCCTACCCAAATCGTTCCATCAGAAGAAGTAAACAAAGCATCAATCGTTCGCGCATTCTGACTCTGAAGATGATAGGACCGGAACGTATTCCGACGGCGATCGAAACATGTCAAACCGTCTCGTGTGCCAAGCCACAAACGATCCTCAGGAGCTTCTGTGATTCTGAGTACATAGTTATTGGGCAGGATTCCTGGCGAATAGGCATCGTTTCGGTAAGTCCTGAAACGGTAACCATCGTAGGCACACACGCCCAGATCTGTACCTATCCACATCAATCCGTTGTGGTCAAACTTCAGACAACGCGCCTCCTCAGCTCCCTCCACTGGAGTCTGAGACACAATCCTGACTGGCACATGCCATGCTACCATTGAGATACAGCACATCAGGACAGAAAGTAGCAGTAATCCTTTTTTTGTCATTAGTTAGCTCTTATCGCCCGCAAAGTTACAAAACATTCTCCAAATGGCAAAAAAAAAGCAGAAAATAGTTAGTTTTCACGATTTGTTCCCACAAAATAACGCTGAAGAACCCTTGATATAAATCAATCTTCTTAATTTTGCATCCGAAATCATCAACTAACAATTACAACATGAGAAAGCTACAACTATTACTCTGTCTGGTAACCATTGTTTTTTCATCCGCAGAAGCTAAAAGACAACAGCAACTGTCGGAAAAAGATATGGGAGCCTATCTTTTCACCTATTTCAATGATCCTACACATTCGCTCTTCATGGCCATCAGCTACGACGGCTATACATTCACAGCGATTAACGGCTGTGACCCTATCATTTCTGGCGATTCCATCGCAGACCAGCGGGGAATTCGCGATCCTCACCTCTACCGTGCACCCAACGGAAAGTTTTACATCGCCATGACCGACCTACACGTATTTGGCAAGCAGAAAGGACTCCGTACCTCACAATGGGAGCGCCCAGACAAATACGGCTGGGGTAACAACCGCGGACTGGTACTGATGGCTTCAGACGACCTGATACACTGGACCCATACCGAAGTACACATCGACGAACTCTTTCCCGAGAGGTTCGGAGAGATTGGTTGTGCCTGGGCACCCCAGACTATCTGGGATCCGGAAGTTGGTAAACCGATGGTCTACTTCACCATCCGTCAATTCGCGGGCGGACGTACCAAATTATATTATAGCTATGCTAATGAAGACTTCACAACCTTGGAGACAGAGCCCCAGTTGCTTTTCGAATACCCTGACGAGAAGATACAGGTACTGGATGCCGATATCTGCCCGATGCCCGATGGCCGTTACTTCATGACTTATGTGGCCCAAGAGAATCCCGGTGGCATCAAGTATATGATTTCTGACAAAATCAACCATTTCGACGACTATCACGCTGAGCAGATCGACGGTGAAGACCGCGGCTGCGAGGCACCGAACGTGTGGAAACGCATTGGTGAGAACAAGTGGGTGGTGATGTATGATATCTATAGCGTCAACCCCCACAACTTCGGATTCGTGGAGACCTGTGACTTCAAGAACTTCAAGCCTTTGGGACGTTTCAACGAGGGTGTGATGAAAGCCGCCAACTTCGTTTCCCCTAAACACGGTTCCGTCATTCAGATTACCAAGGCAGAAGCCAAGCGCCTGGAACAGTATTGGGCTGCGCAACCCAAGAACAAGACCATCAAGAGTGGTGGGCTGTGGCTCGATGACAGCGGGCGGCATATCAACGCCCACGGCGGCGGCATCATGAGATATGGTGACACCTGGTATTGGTTTGGGGAGCATAAGGCTGACACCACTTCAAGTGCTATGGTGGGTGTGATGTGTTATGCCTCGAAAGACCTCGTGAACTGGAGGAATTGCGGTGTGGCCCTTTATGTGAGTGACGAGAAGGGCTCGGACATTGAACGCGGCTGTGTGTTGGAACGTCCGAAGGTTATATATAATAAGGTGACGGGCAAGTTTTGCATGTGGTTCCATCTGGAACTGAAAGGTAAAGGCTACAGTGCCGCCCGCTACGGCGTAGCTGTCAGCGACAGGCCAGAAGGTCCTTACAAGTTCCTTTACTCCCAACGAGCAAATGCAGGCACTTATCCTATTGAATTCGGGGACAAAGAGCTTACAGTACTCGACACTATGGACATCAACCACTTTAAGGAATGGTGGACACCTGACTGGTACGAAGCCATCAGACAAGGGCTCTTTCTGAAGCGCGACCTCGGCTCAGGGCAGATGTCGCGCGACATGACCCTCTATATTGACGATGACGGGAAAGCCTACCATATCTTCTCGTCGGAGGATAATCTTACCCTGCACATCGCCGAATTGACAAACGACTATCTACATCACTCGGGCCGCTATACCCGTGTGGCCCCAGGAGGACAGAACGAGGCACCAGCCATCTTCAAGAAGGATGGTACCTATTGGATGATTACCAGCGGTTGCACAGGTTGGGCACCTAACGAGGCACGCATGTTCTCTGCACCCAGTATCTGGGGACCGTGGACACAGCACCCCAATCCGTGTAGGGGACCGAAGTCAGAAATCACCTTCGGGGGACAGAGTACCTACATCCTACCTGTTGGCGAACAGCTGATCTTCATGGCAGACATCTGGCGTCCAAAACATCCCAGTGATGCACGCTACATCTGGTTGCCTATTGAGTTTGAGGACGGCAAGCCCGTCGTCAGGTGGCAGGACGAATGGGAATTATCCGTTAAGTAAGGTAAAGGCAGCGGTAAAATCGGCAGTTTTCACGATTTGTTCCCCCAAAATCACAATAAAGAGACATTGATATAAATCAATTATCGTATCTTTGCCGCCAGAACCGCAATCGTTTACGCTAACATATTTATTCATTATCATAACTAACAATTAACAATTAAAACAGTAACAAATGAAGTATGCTAAATTAACTCTTCCATCCAAAAAGTTATGCTTTGTGATGGCGTTGGCAGCAGGAATGGTGGCATTCCCATTGCCGACTATGGCAGAACAGGCTGTACAGAACGTCCAGCAGGCTGGCGTTGTGAAAGGCCAGGTAACTGACAAGAACGGTGATGCCGTCATCGGTGCCACCGTTAAAGTCAAAGATGCCCAGACAGGCACAGTGACCGATTTCAACGGAAACTTCTCACTCAGTGTCCAGAAGGCAGGTTCCATCGTTGTTTCCTACATCGGCTACCTGACGAAGGAAGTGGCTTTCACCCCGGGCCAGAGCCTCAACATCACGATTGAGGAAGACGCCACGGCACTCGATGAAGTGGTAGTCGTAGGTTATGGTGTTCAGAAGAAGTCCGACGTAACTGGTTCTGTCACCTCTATTAATAAGGATCGCCTGAGCAAGCTGCCTGTAACCAATGTATTGCAGGCTGTGCAGGGTGCCGCTGCTGGTGTCACCATCTCACAGGGTTCTTCTATCCCTGGCGACGCTCCCAGTGCACTGGTTCGTGGACGCAACTCCATCAATGCCGGTACAGGTCCTTACATCGTTGTCGACGGTATCCCCATCTCGAAGAGCGGTGGTTCGCTCAACGATATCAACCCCGGCGATATCGAGTCCATGGAAATCCTGAAGGATGCCTCAGCAACAGCTATCTATGGAACGAACGGTGCCAATGGTGTTATCCTGATCACCACCAAGCACGGTAAGGACGGTAAGCCTTCAGTAAGCTACAATGGCTACATCGGTTTCGAGAACTTTGCCAAGAAGATGGACTTCTGTAACGGTGCTCAGATCACTCAGCGCTACAAGGACTATGTAGCACAAAATCCTGGCGAGACCATGTACAACGACTACGTGAAGAACCAGAACGAGGCCGACGCTCAGGCTGCAGGTAAGGAGACTGACTGGCTCTACGATATGGTTTCACAGACAGGTATCATCCAGGATCACAATGTGACGGTTAATGGTGGTGCTGATAAGATCAAGTACTTCATCTCTGGCGACTACATGAGCCAGAAGGGTGTACTGAAGGGCTTCAACTACAAGCGCTACTCACTCCGTATGAACATCGATGCCGACGTGACCGACTATCTGAAGATCGGTACCAACAGCTACATCGTCAGCCACAACCGCGACGGTGGCCGTGTGAACTTCCTGATGGCCGAGGCTATGTCACCTTATGGTAAGGTCTATGAGGACGACGGCAGCTACTGCATCTACCCAATGTACACTGAGAGCTTGTTCTTCAACCCGATGCGTGATGTGAACCAGGATCACGAGCGCCGTCAGTGGAACATTAACCTCAATGCATACGCCGACATCAACTTCGGTAATATCTGGAAGCCGCTGGAAGGCCTGAGCTACAAGTTCAACTTCGGTTACTCTTTCGTTCCCAAACGTGAGAACTATTACAATGGTGCCGAGCAGAATGACCAGAACGGTTATGGTTACATCTTCAATGCTGAAACCCAGAGCCGTACGGTCGAGAACATCCTGACCTATGCCAAGGATATTAAGAAGCACCACTTCGATATCACATTGCTTTATGCTTCTTCACGTAAGAAGTATCACGACAACACCGCTACCGGTGCCAAGTTCATCAACGACGAGCTGCTGTGGCACAACCTTGGAGGTGGTGCTACTCAGACAGCAAAGTCATACACCGATCTCTATAAGACCGTTTCTCAGATGGGACGTCTGAACTACTCTTACGATAGCCGCTACCTCTTCACCTTCACAGTACGTCGTGACGGATCGTCAGTGTTCGGTTCTGACAACAAATACGGTACCTTCCCCTCTATCGCCCTTGGTTGGAACATCGCCAACGAGAAGTTCATGGAGAAAGTCGACTGGCTGAACAACCTGAAGCTGCGCCTCTCTTACGGTAAAGCCGGTAACGAGGCCATCGGCGTCTACGAGACCCTCGCCAAGATGTCGAATGCAGCGCTCACTATGGACGGACAGTCGGCCACAGCCCTCTACCCAAGCTCTCGCATGGGTAACAGCGGACTCGGCTGGGAAACCACGAAGACTTTCAACATCGGTATCGACTTCGGTATCCTGAATAACCGCATCAATGGTAACATCGACTTCTACACCTCTACAACCACCGATCTGCTGCTGCAGCGCAACCTGCCGAAGATCTCTGGTTACTCGAATGTATACATGAACATGGGTGAGACCGCCAACAAAGGTCTTGAGATCACCATCAACTCGAAGAACATCGTCACCAAGGACTTCACCTGGGGCACCTCACTCGTATGGTCATGGAACAAGAACGAGATCAAAGACCTCTATGGTGACAAGCAGGACGACCTGGGTAACCGCTGGTTCATCGGTGAGCCTATCAGCGTCATCTACGACTATGTGATGGAAGGTATCTGGCAGAAGGACGAGATTGAACGTGGCGATCATCTGAATCACGACCCACAGGCTCAGCCCGGTGACGTGAAGCTGGCCGACCTCAATGGCGATGGTAAGATCACACCCGAGGGCGACAAGAAGATTCAGGGACAGACCACTCCGAAATGGATTGGCGGTATGACCAACACCTTCACCTACAAGAACCTCTCACTGAGCATCTTCATCCAGACCGTTCAGGGTCTGAAGCGCGACAACTCTCTGCTGGCTATGGCCAGCGACGAGATGGGACGTCGTAACTCTACCACAGAGATTGGCTATTGGACAGAGAGCAACCCCACCAACGAGTACCGCTCACTGAGCAAGACCTCTAACCGCTGGGGTTATGGATTCCCACGCAGTGCTGCTTTCACTCGTATCAAGGACATTACCCTGAGCTATCAGTTCCCTGCACAGATCTGCAACATGCTGCACCTCAACGCCCTGACTGTCTATGCCAGCGGTCGTAACCTCTTCACCTTCACCGACTGGAAGGGATGGGATCCTGAGTCTGACATCACCCAACGTGGTTGGCGTGACTACGAGAACAACTACCCAATGACGAAGAGCATGGTATTCGGTCTTAACGTTACATTCTAAACTAAAGGAGAAATAATTATGAAACTAAGAAACATTATATATTCAGCACTGGCTGTCAGCGCTCTGGCTCTGACCTCTTGCAGCGACAGCTACTTGGATGAGAAGATGTACTCAAACTACGGCACCGATGTGGCCGATGTTGAGGCAAAGCTCATTGGTCTGCATTACAAATATGGTGCCCTCTGGGGTATGTCAAGCCGTCAGGGTTTCACAGGCATCTGGCAAGACGGTACCGATGTTGGTGCCCCTGGTGATACAGAAGGCGTTGAGGTGCCTTTCTTCCAGTATGGTTCACTCGTATCAGATAATGGTGGTGTAAGCTTCCTCTGGGAGAATCTTTACAGCATGATCAACAGCGCCAATATCGTTATTAACACAGAAGGCGTTGACCCTGCCGCTAAGGGCGAGGCAGAGTTCTTCCGTGCCTATGCTTATAACCTGCTCGTGACCCTTTGGGGACCAGTACCCCTCATCACCGAGAGCAAGGCTGTGCCACGCACCGACTTCACCCGCAATGCCGTTGCCGAGATTGACGCCGTTATCGCTTCCGACCTGAACGATGCCATAGCCAACCTGCCTGAGGTAGGCAAGACGAAGACACAGAACCGCATCAACAAGGACTGTGCCCGTATCCTGGCTGGTGAGGCTTTCAACCGCATGGGTAAGTACAGCGAGGCCGAGGCTGCCGTATCCGCTACCATCAACAGTGGTAACTACAAGCTCATCTCTGAGCGCTACGGTAAGTACCTGAGCGAGGCTGGAGACTACTACAGCGATATGTTCCGCTGGCACAACCAGCGCCGTTCCGAGGGTAACACCGAGGGTATCTGGGTATATCAGATGGAGTACAACCGCGACGTCACCGGTGGTACCATCGACAACCCACAGCAGCGTCGTAACTGGGTGGCTGCTTTCCACAAAATCGACGGTATGCAGAATGCCGACTCTCTCGGTGGCCGTGGTAACGGACGTCTGCGCCTGAGTAACTACGTGAAGTATGGCATCTATGAAAAGGGTGATATCCGCAACTCTAACCATAACATCCGCCGCATCCTCTATTATAATAAGCCTAACTGGTCGGGGTCTATATGGGTCAAGGATGGATTCAAGGTTGACGAGGGTACCGCTGGTGCCACCAAGATTAGCGTAAAGACTGGTGACAAGGCATACTGGACTGTTAAGGATACGCTGAACGTGATGTATCCGCATACCACCAAATGGGGTGGCTATGACCCGACCGATGACTTTGGTTATGCCCTGGTTAAGGACTGGCCTCTGATGCGTCTGGCCGACGCCTATCTGCTGCGTGCCGAGGCTCGTATCCAGCAGAACAATGCTGCCGGTGCCGCTGAGGATATCAACGTGCTGCGCGACCGTGCATTCAAGCAGTATCGTGCTGAGACTGGCAACGCTGATGCTGGTAAGGTGACTGCAGCCCAGATGAATATGGACTTCCTGCTCGATGAGCGTATCCGTGAGTTGGTTGGCGAGGAGAACCGTCGTTACACCCTCTGCCGTACCGGCAAGTTGGCTGAGCGCGTGAAGATGATCATGGACCATTGGGCAGAGGGTACAGAGAGCAAGAAGATTACAGGCTTCGATGCCTCCAAGCACTGTCTGCTCCCGATTCCTCTGTCAGAGATCCAGCTCAACAAAGATGCTGACCTGCAGCAGAACCCTGGTTACTAAGAACATTTCATTTCGTTCATACATAATTAGGTTATTAGTTAGTATTTTCTAAGGCGGAGGGGCAGTCTGCGCGATGTAGGCTGCCCCTTTTGTAAGAATTAACAATCTGATAGCCTGATTTGTGACCAATTATTTGTATCTTTGCAAACACCAAACACAAACGATTATGAGAAGACTACTATTAGCTATCACACTGCTCTCAGCCCTGACCCTTCAGGCTAAGAAATGGACGCCTGATGAGATAAAGGACATGATCAGGAAGGTGAACATCTACTGGCAAACCAACAATCCCGCAGAGGTGCGCTCGTTCTGGGACAATGCCGCCTACCATACGGGTAACATGGAGGTCTATAAACTCCTACAGGATCAGCAGATGCTCGACTACAGCATCCGATGGGCAGAACACAACCAGTGGAAGGGCGCTACGGAGCCCGACCCTGCCAAGTGGAAATACAAGAACTACGGCGAGGGACAAGACTACGTGCTCTTCGGCGACTGGCAGATCTGCTTCCAGACCTACATCGACCTCTATAACCTCCAGCCCGATGAGAAGAAGGTGGCCAGAGCGAAGGAGGTCATGGGCTATGAGGCCGATTCGAAAGTTCACGACTACTGGTGGTGGGCTGATGCCCTCTATATGGTGATGCCCGTGATGACAAAGATGTATAAGCTCACTGGCGACACCAAATACCTGCGCAAGCTCTATGAGAACATCTGCTATAGCGACTCTATCATGCTCGACCACGAGACAGGATTATATTTCCGCGACGGCAAGTATATCTACCCGAAGCATAAGACGGAAAGTGGCAAGAAAGACTTCTGGGCGCGTGGTGACGGCTGGGTGCTGGCCGGTTTGGCCAAGGTGTTGCAGGATATACCTCAAACTTATGTGCGCCAGCCTTTCTTCGTTGAGAAGTTCACCAATCTGGCCCGTGGTGTGAAAAAACTACAACAGCCTCAGGGCCATTGGACACGCTCTATGATGGATCCTCAGCAGGCTCCTGGCTTTGAAACCTCTGGTACGGCTTTCTTCTGCTATGGCCTGCTGTGGGGTGTCAATCATGGCTATCTCTCTAAGAAGGAGTTCGCTCCTACCATCGAGAAGGCTTGGAATTATTTGACTACTATTGCCTTGCAGAAGGACGGCAGGGTAGGGTATGTACAACCTATCGGTGAACGCGCCATTCCTGGTCAGACCGTCGATGCCAACTCTCAGGCCAACTTTGGTGTTGGTGCTTTCCTCTTAGCAGCATGTGAATACGTTAAATTTCTCAATCAATGAACCTACTACTGACCATTTCCTTGGCTATCGCCAGCCTGCTCCCGCAGGCTGACGATGCCTTTTGGCGTGACTCCATCCCCACAGAGATGCGCCAGAGCTATATAGCCTATGGTGAGCAGTATCTCGACCAGCCTTGGGCGTCGCTCCCCTTTACCGTCTTTGCTGAGAACAAGCAAACGGGCAATCGAGTGAACTACGAAACTCTCTGTTTTGCCAAGCGTCGCCAGTTGGCTGCCCTTGTCATGGCAGAGATTATGGAGGGAAAAGGTCGATTTACGCGAAATATTATCGATGGAATGGGTAGTTTCTGTGAGGAAACGTGGTGGGGTATTCCTGCTCATTACAGTAAGGCCATCCCTCTGGCCGAATTTCAGGAGGTTGACCTTTTTAATGCTGAGACGGCCAATCTCATCGTGTGGACCAAGTATATGCTCCAACAGCAGTTCGATGCCTTCTCGCCCGACCTCTCTCAGCGCATTGATCGTGAGATAGAGCGACGCATTCTCGTGCCTGCTGTTGAGAATAACTATTGGTGGAAGACGGCTGGTATGAATTGGAATCCCTGGATATGCAGCAATTGGCTCTCATGCGTGTTACTCTGTGAGCATAACGAAGCCCGTAAGGCTGAGGCTATCGCCCAGATACAGAAAGCCACTCAGGTCTTTATCGATGCTTATCCTGAGGATGGTGGCTGTGATGAGGGGCCACACTATTGGGACAGGGCTGCCGCCTCAATGTTTGAGGTTTTAAGACTACTTCCAGATTTTCCGTATGATGCGCAGAAAATCGGCAACATGGCTGCTTATGCCTACAAGACCTATATAGGTAATGACTACTATGTGAACTTTGCCGATGCACACAATAACAAGGATGTGCAACAGGTGAATATCGTTTACCCTTTCGGTCTTTGGCTTAATGATCAGAACATGCGTGAGTTTGGTGCCTACTTAGGTCGAAAGAAGGGAGTACTTACTAACCCTGCTGCCCTATACGATCAGAGCGGCAACTTCCCCACACTCAGTCGTGAGCTCTTTTTCCTGCGATATATCCGCTATTTCATCGCAGAACAGCCTCGCGAACCCTTATTAAAAGATGTATGGCTGCCTGACCTCCAAATCATGACTGCCCGCAGGGGAAATCTCTATGTGGCCATGAAAGGCGGCTCCAACGGTGAAAGCCACAACCACAATGACGTGGGCTCCTTCGTGGTATATGCCGATTGTGAACCGCTCTTCATTGATCCAGCCGTCGGCGAATATACCGCCAAGACCTTCAGTAAGGATCGTTACGATATCTGGACCATGCAGTCGGGCTACCACAACCTGCCTCAGATCAACGGGTTCGACCAGAAGGACGGCAAGCAATATGCCGCTAAGGTTGTCAGCCATAAGGACGGTCAGCTTACCCTCGACATCGCTGGCGCATACCCTGCCGAGGCAAAGGTGAAATCATGGAAACGAACGGTATCGGCAACGAAATCGGGGGTGACGGTTACTGAGGACTACGAACTCGACAACTACCGTCAGCCTACGCGACTGATGTTTCTTACCCTCGATGCTGATGCTCTGAAGCATCTCCACTTCGATGCTACTCAGATGGAAGCCACTGTCGAGGACATCAGTGACAAACTTGACCCTGTGCTTCAGGGTATGTGGAGAAAGCAGATGTATCGCATCGTTCTTACGATTAAATCGCAAAAAACAAACAACAGAATCAAATACATTATTCAATGAAACGATTGATTACCCTCTTTGCAGCCATGGTGCTGCTTCTGCCGCTTCAGGCAGCTAAAAAAGCAAAAACAGTTCAGCAGAGCGATCGTGAGTATTGGTGCTCGCTGGCCTATAAGATGGCACAGCCCGTATTGGAAAACATGGCCAAGGGAGAGTTGCAGAAGAACATGAAGACGGAGTTCTCGCCTTCCTTCGACAACCGCGACCGCTCTGTGGTCTATATGGAGACCTTTGGCCGCCTGATGGCAGGCATCGTCCCCTGGCTCACCCTGCCCGACGACGGCACGCCCGAGGGCCAGCAGCGCAAGCAGCTCCGCGAATGGGCACTCCAGTCGTATAAGAACGCCGTTGACCCTGCATCGCCCGACTACCTCTGCTGGGGCAAGGCTGGACAGAACCTCGTGGATGCCGCCTACATTGCCGAGTCGTTCCTTCGTGGCTGGGACACCTTCTGGGTACCACTCGATGAAGTGACCAAGCAGCGTTACATCAAGGAGTTTCAGAAACTGCGCAAGATCGACCCGCCCTACACCAACTGGTATCTCTTCTCGTCAACCATCGAGAGTCTGATTGCCAAGGCCACTGACCGCAAGGAATACGACGAGTTCCGTGTGAACATCACCATCCGCAAGGTGGAAGAGTGGTATATGGGTGACGGCTGGTATGCCGACGGACCCGTGTTTGCTTTCGACTATTACTCAAGCTACGTCTTCCACGCCATGTATCTGGAGACCCTTCAGGCCATGGTCGATGCCAAGGTCAATTCACGCCTCGACTACCAGAAGTACTACGACCGTGCCCTGAAGCGCGCACAGAAGTTCGCCATCATCCTCGAACGGTTTATCTCGCCCGAGGGCACCTTCCCCGTCATTGGCCGTTCTATCCCCTATCGCACAGCTGCCATGCAGACATTAGCCCTGATAGCATGGTATCAGAAACTGCCTGCCGAACTCTCTAACGGACAGGTACGTGCTGCACTGACGAAGGTACACCACCGTATGTTTGACTTCCAGCAGAACTTCAACGACGCAGGTTACCTGACCATCGGTTTCTGTGGTTCCCAGCCTGAGGTAGCCGACTGGTACACCAACAATGGCTCGCTCTATCTCACAAGCCTCAGCTTCATGCCCCTGGGCCTGCCCGCCGACCATCCCTTCTGGACCGATGCCCCGCAGCCCTGGACCCAGGTCAAAGCCTGGGGAGGCCAGTCCTTCCCCAAGGACCACCGTTGGGCCGATGACATCCATACTCGCGATAAGTGGTAAACACGTAATAAGGCGCCTCTGGTTAAGAGGCGCCTTATTACTTTCTAAATATACAAAACAGTTTCAGAATTTACAAAATCTTTCGTATTATCACCCCCAGATGCGATAAAATGAAAGGTTTGAAAAATTACAAAACTGCCTATAAGCCTACATATTTTTGGCATACTTCACTGTGTATCAATGTGTTAACTGCATTACAGCCTACATAAAAGCCTACATAAAGCCTACATGGAGCCTACATACTTTTGGCGGATTAGAGGCAATTCTTCGCCCTTTTAGGCCGTTGAAAGTGCGATGGATTTACCTTTAAAGGATTGGTTTGGACGTTATAGCTTGATAAATTCTCGAGAGAATTTAGGACTTTACTCCGAGGAAAGTCTGGGTTTACTCCGTCTAAACCTCCAAATTCTCGAGAGAATTTAAAAGGGTGCAAGTTAGCCCCTGAAAGTTTACCTTACTATTTCCTGGACTTTAGACTATCTATCGATGGGCGAAAGATGGTCTTTTACAACCCAAAAGATAGTCTTTTGAAGGGTAAAAGATGGTCTTTTGTGGACTTTTTAGTATGATTTATTCGGTTTATAAGTACCCCAAAATGACCTACAAAGCCCATTATGGTGGGTGAAAATCGTAAAAATAGCCGTTTTTATGTAGGTAGTATGTAGGCTTTATGTAGGCTTTATGTAGGCTTGAAATTTGCAAAAAACCTTATATTAAAGCATTTTCAAGCAATTTTATGTAGGCATGTAGGCTGTAATTGAATTTCTGATAATAAAAAATAGTTCGAAGACAACTTCTTTGCAAGGTTCTAAACCTGGGCCTCGCTTTTTGCAAAAAGTGGGAGAAAACTCCCTACTTCAACTTGCAAAATTTACAAAAAACTCTCAGAATTTACAAAAGTTTCGTTTTACCCCTCCCCAGAGGCTAAAAATTGATAGTTTTTCAGCTAAAATGATTACCTTTGCACTTGAAATGCATGATATAACTTAGCAATGATTGATAATATGACGCAACCACCATTTTTAAAAGAGGGTGATAGGGTAGCCCTTGTATCGCCTGCCTATTGGATACCACAGGAGGCGATTCTCGAGGCAGCAGAAGTGGTAAAGTCCTGGGGACTTCATCCCGTTATCGGCCCTCACACCAACAGCCTCAACGTGAATGTGTATGCCGGCACAGCCGATGAACGTGCTGCCGACATCATATGGGCACTCGAGGACGACTCTATTAAAGCAATAATATGTACGCGAGGCGGCTATGGATCGATCCATCTGCTGAACCGCATTCCTCTGGAGCTCTATCAGAAGCACCCTAAGTGGCTGATAGGTCATGGCGACATTACCACCCTGCTCTATACTGTGACGAGTGCCGGAACGATGAGCATACATGGTCCGATGACATTCCAGATAGCAGCAAAAGAGGAGCCTTCGTGCACGATTCTGCGCGATATCCTGTTTGGCGCCACACCTCAATACAAGGTGGCAGGTAATGATCATAATCGCTGTGGCCATGCAGAGGGATTGCTGGTGGGAGGCAATCTTTCGAGCTATTCAGCCATTGCTGGCTCCAGATTCCCATTGCCTCCCGATCAGGACATTATCCTGTTTCTGGAGGAAGTGGAAGAGTCGCTCCACGATATTGACCGACTGTTCTACATGTTGCGACTGCAGATAGACTTCGAAAGGGTAAAGGGTATCATCTTCGGCACGTTCAACTCCATCAAGTTCGACCTTCAGTTTGGTAGTGTAGAGCAGATGCTGGTGGCCCACATGCACGACACGGATATCCCCGTTTGCTGTGGTTTCCCCATTGGCAGCAATAGCTGTCTGCCAGTCTTGGAGGGTGCACCTTGTTCGCTCGATGTCTTAATGGACGAGGTTACTTTGACCTTCGATATTGAAGGAACTCAGAAAAGCTACAACATTTCTCATGAGAGGCCACAATTGGTGAAGGATGACGAAATAGCTTGAAGAGCTATCAAGACATAAGAATAAGGCGCCTCTGGATGAGAGACGCCTTATTTGTCAAATAGGATAGATTGTTTTACTTGATGCTTACTTGACGCTTTCGCTTAATCGCTTACTTGACGCTTCGCGTCGAGTAGGCTCACGCTCGGCAGAGCTCATGCAAGCATGGCTCTGCTCTCGCTAAATCGCCTACTTCC
>CADBVZ010000042.1 GCA_902798285.1 uncultured Prevotella sp.
GGCTTGAACCAACGACCCCCTGATTAACAGTCAGGTGCTCTAACCAACTGAGCTACTGAAGCAGGTATTGCTGTTAAGCGGGTGCAAAAGTACGGCGAAAATTTGAAACTACCAAACTTTTAAGCGAAAAATTTCATAGAAACCTAAATTTTTTGCAAAAAAGCAGCGAAAAAGAATGTTTTCTTAATAGAATCATGTAATTTTGCAGCAGTATTTGCAAATAATAGAAAGTTATGAGAAGATATATCCTCCCACTGCTGATGCTCCTGGCTGTTCAGGTGACAGCACAGGCTCAGAAAACCAGTGATCACAACTTTGAGGTGGCCAAGCATCTCGATATCTTTAATCACGTGTATAAGAATCTGGAGTTGCTTTATGTCGATACGCTGAAGCCTAAAGAGACCATCGGCACAGGTATCACAGCGATGCTTCGCAGTCTGGATCCTTACACAGAGTATTATGCTCAGGACGAAACGAAGGATCTGCGCATGATGCTCACAGGTAAGTATGCTGGTATCGGAGCCTTGATTCGTAAGCACCAGAAGCTGGATCGCGTGGTGATAGATGAGCCCTATGCCAATATGCCTGCTGCTGAGGCTGGCCTGAAGAAAGGCGATGTGATTCTGAGTATCGACGACTCGATGATGACCACCAAGCCCGTGGGCTATGTGAGCGATCATTTGCGTGGCGAGCCAGGCACAAGTTTCCTGCTGAAGGTGATGCGCCCATCGACTGGTAAACTGATGAGCTTTAAGATTACACGTAGGAATATCAAGTTGCCCGAGATGCCTTATTATGGTATTCGCGAGGGGAACATCGGCTATATCAACCTGAATCAGTTTACGGAGGGTTGCGCCAAGGAGATGCGTCGTGTGTTCGTGGACTTGAAGAAGCAGGGAGCCACTTCGCTGATTCTCGACCTGCGTGGCAATGGTGGCGGCTCTGAGCAGGAGGCTGTTGACATTCTGAACCTGTGGTTGCAGAAAGGCATTACAGTAGTGGAGAATCGTGGAAAGCTGAAGCAGACCAATAAGGAATATAAGACGATGTTGGAGCCTGTAGATACTGTGATGCCGCTGGTGGTGCTCGTGAATGGCGAGACGGCCTCGGCCAGCGAGATAACCAGTGGTGCTATTCAGGATTTGGATAGAGGTATAATATTAGGTACGCGCACGTACGGGAAGGGCTTGGTTCAGATTCCTATCGACCTGCCTTATAACACGAATATGAAGGTAACCACCTCGAAATATTACATCCCCAGCGGACGCTGCATTCAGGCTTATAACTATATGCGTGATGGCAGCAGTCGTTATCAGGAGCACATACCCGACTCGCTGACGAAGGTCTTTTATACTCGTCATGGTCGTGAGGTGCGCGATGGTGGTGGCATCAAGCCTGATCTGGAGGTAAAGGCCGATACGATTCCCAATATCGCCTTCTATCTCTCAGCCAGCGGACAGGACTCCACTGAGGTGATGTTCGACTGGGTGGTTGACTATATCGCCAAGCACCCCACGATAGCCCCAGCCTCTGAGTTCCATCTCTCTGATGCTGATTGGCAGGAGTTTAAGGCTCGTGTCATCAAGAGTGGCTTTACTTATGATCCTGTGAGCAAGAAGCAGTTTGCTGAGTTGGTGAAGACGGCTAAGTTCGAGGGCTATTATGACGATGCCAAGCAGGCCTTCGACAGCTTGGAGTCGAAGTTGAACCACAATGTGGCCATCGATTTGGAGAAGTATAAGAAGGTGCTGATGCATGTGCTCGAGGCCGATATCATTGCTGCCTACTATTATCAGTCTGGTGCCATTGAGGCAGGACTGAATTATGATCGTCAGCTGAAAGAGGCCGAGCGACTGCTGAAGAATCCTGAGGAGTATAAGAAGATTCTGGCTCCACAGAAGCCCAAGGAGGTGTCTTCAACCATACAGTTGAAGCCGAAGTCGCAGGCTCCTATCGCCTTGAAACAAAAGAAAGAGGTTTTTTATAGTGCTATAGCCTAAAGTGTTAGTCTCCAAGGAATTGTGCAGGTGTCATACCTGTATTCTCCTTGAATTTCTTTTGGAAATAGCAACGGTCGCTAAAGCCGCAATGCTGGGCAATGGCTTCGTTGCTCCAATCGGGATATTCCTTGATAATGCGCTTAGCTTCATCAATACGCAGATCGTTAAGCCATTCACTGTAGTGTGTACCCATTTGCTTCAGCCACATTGAAAGTAGGTAGCGGGGTATCTGCATCTCTTCTGCAGCATTCGGCAATTTGAGTCCACTTCTTAAGTGACCTCCTGTAGCCATCCATTTCTCGACAGCATGTTCCACTCGCAAGAGATTGTCATCAGAAATAGTATTGTTATTATTCTCATTCTCACTACTTTCCTCTATTTCCATTTCCAACTCGTTTTGCTCAGCTTCCATAATACTGGTATGGGAGGAACTGACAGTGTAGAGGCAGAAGCTATCCACCAAATAGAAAAAGCCGAAAAAGGCCACTATGCAGAAGAAAGCAAGAATGGGACCTGATGTGTATATGAGAAGTGGTATCATGAGTGCCATGATGGCCAAAGAGAAGATGCTAAGCTGTATTCCGTTTAATAATCCGCCCATGTCGTGATCGTAGTAGTTGGCTAAGGTCTGGCGCATCGCACGTAGGTTTGTCAGATGGCGCCAAGTGTAGTATCCTTGCATAGCCAGATAGATTGCTGATCCAGCCATTTCTGCCCCACGTAGTTCAGGTGTGTCGCAGAGTAATGGTTGTCCATCGATGATGGCTGCCCCAGAAAGCAGCGCCAATACCAATCCCCATGCTATGAGGCCGATATACTTGTCTTTCTTCGTGACGTAGCCTTTTTGCATAAAGAGTACAGCCAGTCCCATCATCCATGAACAGGGTAGAAACATTGCCAGGTTGATGATTGCAGCTTGTGTCACCCCAAGATCTCGTAGACCAAGCATAAACTGCAGCAAGAACTGCGTGCCTAACACTCCGGTACTACCTACCATCAGCCAGCGTGCCTTGCTTACTGCATAACTGCTCACTGCCCTCCTGGGTAGAATCAGCAGTTTCATAGCTAATAACGTCATCAGGACGAGTGCTGTAAACTGAATGAGCCTCATATTGCATTTATTTCGGTTGCAAAGGTACAAAAAGTTTGTGAAAAGGTGTGTATTTTACGCCAAAATCAACACCTTTTAGTGATAAATTCCACATGATTGTTGTATTTTTCACACCTCTTATGCTCCATTTTGCATACCTTTGCACTCGGATTTAAAAAACAAATTATCAATCAAAATGAATAAAAGTATAATTGTTTCGGTTGTAAGTTTGATGGTATTCGCTGGTTGTTCTCATAACGTGGATCTGTATGAGGGACCAGAGAATACCACAAGCGAGGAGGATATTAATAATAATGTGAAAAAGGTGTTTGGCACCGATTTCGCCTCCAATCAGGATTGGTGCACCACCACTTCTGGTGAACTGACTATCCAGACGGATGCCTCTGTCAGTAAAGTACAACTGTTAGTTAAGGTTCGTGAGGTATATGATGATGTACCCTCGTATGTGACGCGCGATGCTGTGAAATTGTTGAATGAGGCTGAGGTTAAAGGACAGACCACTCTCAAGATGAGTTATGATGCTCCGAAAGAAAACCTTGGTTTCTATGTAGCCTTTATTACTGATAAGGGTAATGTCTTCAAGAAGGTTGAGGGTAATACCGTTTCTGTGCAGGGTGTGGCAAAGACACGTGCGCTCTCTACAGGCTATATACTTCCTTTGGGTGAGTTTAGGCTTGCAAGGGCCATCGAATCCTATGCTAATCAGCGTGGCTGGGTAGAAGGTGAATTGCTTTACGAGTTGAGTGATGAAGATTATGCGAAGCTGAAGATGTCTTCGCCCGATTATTCCGATGAATTCAAGAGTACTTTTAGAGACATCGTGTTTGACATTTTCCCTAACGGAAGGGAACATAGAAATATCGACCTTGTAAAAGAGAGTGGCTACTATAATGCGAAGATTTATCCTATTACCACGGGTGATGAACCTATTATTGTGACCCCCGTCTATAAGTGTGACAATCCGATTAAGTATGGTTACGAAGTCTGGAACTCTGACCTATATTATTATTATTATAAGGCTGATGCTATTAATGGTATGAACGATAAGCAGGCTGGTGCCTATTTTAAGTCTCTTCCTAAATATAAGGCCATTCCTTTTGAAAAGACTTTCGCCCAGACAGAGGATGATCTCATCGCTAAGCATGGATCTTTTGCACTTCTCTATTTTGGAGATGACAAAAGTCCTGCTGTTGGTGAAAATGGAACCGTTGGTACCTTCCAGTTCCCTAAGGGTTACAAAATCGGCTTTATGGTGCGTGCTAAGACCGAATATGAAGAAGGCGATCCCCCAAGGCCCAGGAAACAGGGTGAGGTTTATGGCGATGGACTTCTCAATGACCATATCAATACAGACAAGAACTATAACTTCAGCAGCTCAGGATTGGCAGCCGATGATCCTCGTGCAACATGGTTGAATGTTAATCAGAAGATGATGCTTACTTGGGAGTCAGGTACTGATGCCGACTTTAATGATATTATCCTCGAGGTAGAGGGTGGCATTGAGGATATCATTGTACCTCCTACCTTTGATCCGCAGGTTTATACCTACTGCTTTGAGGACCAGGAATTGGGTGACTATGATATGAACGATGTAGTTATCAAGGCCTTACGTTTGAATGAGACGACTATTGAATATCGTCTTGTGGCCTGTGGAGCCCATAACGAGCTTTATGTGAAAAACCTTAACTATGGCGATATAAGTGACAGCAAAGAGGTTCACAGCCTTTTCGGTACTTCACCACAAACCTTTATCAACACCAACGGTGGCGCTCCTTTCGAGCCCATCGTTGGAACCAGAACCGTTAGCAAGGAGTTTAAACTCACTGAAGAGTCTGAAAGTCAGAGACCTTACCTCTTTAATAAGACTACAGGTAAGACTATCTACTTGTCGAAAGCAGGACAGGATCCTCACGGCATTATGGTAGCTTACGACTTCCACTATCCTCTTGAGAGAATCTGTGTTAAGGATGCTTATCCTTTGTTTAATAATTGGGGCACGAATCCCATCTCATCCACATGGTGGTATATGAGTCCTGATCCCAATAAAGTCTATTAACTAAGAAAATCCTGTTATAGTTTATGGTAGGGGTGTGTGAATTACTGTTAATTTACACACCTTTTTCTTATTTGTAATAGGAATAATTTAGGCGATTTAAATAAAAAACACTACTTTTGTATCCGAAATATTTGTGTTTACATGGAATACGAACTATACCGAACGGTGTTGATATTGGGTGCAGTGATTAATTTTCTAATCGCTTTTGCTCTACTGCATAACAATGTCTACTTTAGTATTTACGATGTCTACCATCGTTCCCGTTCGTTGGTAGCACTCAATTATACCATATTTGGCATTGGCTTTTTGCTTCATGTATGGTTTGGTTGGCGCATCTCGTGTCCAGCAGCGGCTTCAGCACTAACGGTGAGCTATTTTCATTCTGGTGGCGTGCTTTTTGGGTGGAGTCATATCTCCCTGATGCGCCCCGACTACCTGTCGAGAAGGATTGTTGTCCGCGATCTCTCAATCCTTGCTATCGGTCTTGTCGCATACTGGACAATTATGGCCGATTGGGCTTTCTTGATCTTTTTCATTCATGCCTCATACATAGTTTTTACTTTCTATCGTACATATTTCAAAGTAAGACGGAGTATCGTCATGATGCCTGCTGATGATCATGCACCCAGTTGGTGGACGGTAGAGACGAAGCAGACGGTATTAGGTTTCCATCACTCGTTTGTTATCGCGTGTCATCTGATCGTGTTTTTCGGATTGGGAAGTGTTGCTATCACAGCGGCCTTCCCATACGATATCTGGCCTTATATCCTATTGATGTTGGCAGGTATCGCCGTGTTCTGTTTCATCTTCTATTCCCTCGTAGAGTATGGAAACATCATAGATGCAGCTACCAATGCTACTGAGGATGCAGTGAAACTTAAGTGATGTTTTGTGGCAAAGGGGAGCATAGATGTCGAAAATAGTGCTACTTTGAAAGATTTTTGCCCAAATATTTGGAAGTTAACGGGAAAAGTTGTACCTTTGCACCCGTTCAGCGGAATGAGAGGCTCGAAAGAGTCTCTCATTTCACATTTAAATAGTTGTAGATGATAAATAAGGAAATTATTCAAGGATTAACGGAAGAGTGGTTGCAGGGCAACGATTACTTCCTGGTAGACATTAACTTTGGAGCTGATGACAGAATTGTCATCGAGATCGATCATGCCGATGGCGTGTGGATTGAAGACTGTGCAGAACTGAGCCGATTCCTTCAGGAGAAGCTTGGCGATGAACTTGGAGAATATGAACTGGAGGTGGGCAGTGCCGGCCTCGGCCAGCCATTCAAGGTGGCCCAGCAGTATCAGAACCACATTGGCGACACCCTCGAGGTGCTGGGAGCCGATGGAAAGAAGGTGCAGGGTGTACTGAAGTCGGTAGAAGGTCGCGACTTCACCCTGATTATCCGTGAAAAGCAGAAGCAGGAAGGCAAGAAGCGTCCTGTATTGGTAGATGTAGACAAGACATACTCTATGGATCATGTGAAGTATGCCAAGTATCTGCTGGCATTTAAGTAAGGATAAAGTATAAAAAAAAGATAGACAATGGCAATTAAGAAAGAAGAGAAGGGCCCCTCAATGATTGAGACCTTTCAGGAATTCAAGGAGACGAAGAACATTGATCGTACCACTCTGGTGAGCGTGCTTGAGGAGAGTTTCCGCAACGTGATCGCTAAGATGTTTGGCTCTGACGAGAACTTCGACGTGATTGTGAACCCCGACAAGGGAGACTTTGAGATTCACCGTAACCGTGTGGTGGTAGCCGATGGTGAGGTGCAGGATGAGAACAAAGAGATTGCTCTGAGCGAGGCCCAGAAGATTGAGCCCGACTACGAGGTAGGTGAGGAAGTATCTGAGGAAGTTAACTTCCAGAAGTTTGGCCGTCGCGCCATCCTGAACCTGCGTCAGACGCTGGCTTCAAAGATTCTTGAACTGGAGCACGATTCACTTTATCAGAAGTATAAGGATAAGGTGAATACTGTAGTTAGCGGTGAGGTTTACCAGATCTGGAAGCGCGAGGTGTTGCTGATGGACGATGAGGGTAATGAGCTGCACTTGCCCAAGCAGGAGCAGATTCCCTCTGATAACTACCACAAGGGTGAGACTGTTCGTGCCATCGTAAAGGAGGTACAGAATGAGAACAACAACCCTCGTATCATCCTCTCGCGTACCAGTCCTATCTTCCTGGAGCGTCTGCTCGAGGCTGAGGTGCCTGAGATCAATGATGGTCTGATTACCATTAAGAAGGTGGCTCGTATGCCAGGTGATCGCGCTAAGGTGGCTGTTGAGAGCTACGACGAGCGTATCGATCCAGTAGGCGCTTGTGTAGGTGTGAAGGGTAGCCGTGTACATGGTATCGTCCGTGAGCTCTGCAATGAGAATATCGATGTGATCAACTACTCCAGCAACGTACAGCTGTATATTCAGCGTGCCCTGAGCCCTGCAAAGGTTTCCAGCATCGTGCTCGATCAGGAAAACCACAAGGCCGAAGTTTATCTGCAGCCTGAGGAGGTTTCACTTGCCATCGGTCGTGGTGGTATGAACATCAAGTTGGCTTCTATGCTGACGGAGTACACCATCGACGTCTTCCGTGTTGTCAATGAAAACGAGGCCGATGAGGATATCTATCTGGATGAGTTCGCTGACGAGATCGACCAGTGGGTTATCGACTCCATCAAGGCTATCGGTCTGGATACGGCCAAGGCTGTGCTCAATGCTCCACGTGAGATGCTGATTGAGAAGGCCGACCTCGAAGAGGAGACCGTTGACCATCTGTTGGAAGTACTCCGCTCGGAGTTTGAGTAAGATTGATAATTGAAACATCAAAATTGAAAATTAATGGGAGTCAGATTAAATAAAGTATTAACAGAGTTGAACATCGGTCTTCAGACGGCAATAGACTTTCTGAAGAACAAAAAGGAACTGGGTGAGATAAAGGACGATGCCAACGTCAACACCAAGATTACCGACGAGCAGTATCAGGCGCTGGTCGATAAGTTTAAGGAGGACAAGGCTGTCAAGACCCAGGCCGGAATGACGTTCCCCAAGAAGGATAAGAAGCCTAAGCAGGCGGTGAAGCCCGAACCCGTTGTTGAGGTGAAGGAAGAACCCCGTCAGACTTTCACTCCTTTAGGCAAGATTGATCTGGGCAGCATTGGCAAACCCAAGCCCCAGGAAGCCAAGACTCCGAAGGCTGAGCCTGTTGTAGAGAAACCCAAGGCTGAAGAGCCAAAGGCTGCTCCAGTAGAGCCGAAGGTTAAGGAGCCAAAGCCCGAGCCCGTAAAGGAGATGAAGCCCGAAGTGAAACCAGAGCCCGAGCAGAAGCCCGAGCCCGTTGAGGTCCCCGTAGAAGCTCCTGTTGAGGAGGATTCTGCTGAGGATAACAACGTGTTCAAGCTGAAGACGGAGCAGAAGGCAATGCCTAACCTGAATGTGGTGGGTAAGATCGACCTCGACTCGCTTAACCAGAGCACTCGTCCTAAGAAGAAGTCAAAGGAGGAGCGTCGTAAGGAGCGCGAGGAGAAGCAGGCCCAGATGCACGGCGGCGCTAACGGTGAGAAGAAAAAGCGTGAGCGTATCCGTGGTGGTAAGGAGCGTGTGGATATCGAGGCTGCTGCCAATCAGGACAATGGCAACAACAAGAATAAAAAGAATAAGAACAAGGGAGGCAACCAGAACTTCCAGGATAATGGTAACCAGCAGGGTGGTGGCAAGAAGAACAAGAAGAATCGCCCCATCCAGAAGTCACTCGAGGTTGACGATGAGGCCGTAGCACGCCAGGTAAAGGAGACTCTGGCCCGTCTGACATCGAAGAACCAGAACAAGAAGGGTGCCAAGTATCGTCGTGAGAAGCGTGACGCTGTGGCTGAGCGCATGAACGAGGAGATGGCAGCAGAGGCAGCACAGAGCAAAGTGCTGAAGCTCACAGAATTTGTAACGGTTTCCGAGTTGGCTACCATGATGAACGTTGGTGTGAACCAGGTTATCGGTACCTGTATGAGTATTGGTATCATGGTAAGTATTAACCAGCGTCTCGATGCTGAGACCATCAACATCGTGGCTGAGGAGTTTGGTTTCACTACCGAATATGTATCTGCTGAGGTTCAGAATGCCATTACTGAGGAGGAGGACGATGAAAACGATCTGATTTCTCGCGCTCCTATCGTTACAGTGATGGGCCATGTTGACCATGGTAAGACTTCGTTGCTCGACCACATCCGCAATACCAATGTGATTGCTGGTGAGGCTGGTGGTATTACCCAGCATATCGGTGCTTACAACGTGACACTGAAGGATGGTCATAGCATCACCTTCCTCGATACTCCTGGTCACGAGGCCTTCACGGCCATGCGTGCCCGTGGTGCTCAGGTAACTGATATCGCTATCATCATTGTGGCAGCCGATGACTCTGTGATGCCTACCACTAAGGAGGCCATCGCCCATGCCCAGGCTGCTAACGTGCCTATGGTGTTCGCTATCAATAAGATTGATAAGCCAGGTGCTAACCCCGATAAGATTCGTGAGGATCTGGCCAACATGAACCTGTTGGTAGAAGAGTGGGGTGGTAAGTATCAGTGTCAGGAAATCAGTGCCAAGAAGGGTATTGGTGTCTATGAACTGCTGGAGAAGGTGCTGCTCGAGGCCGAAATGCTCGACCTGAAGGCTAATCCTAATCGCAAGGCCACTGGTTCTATCATCGAGTCTTCGCTCGATAAGGGTCGTGGATACGTTTCTACCGTGCTTGTATCGAATGGTACACTGAAGGTGGGCGACGTTGTGATTGCCGGTACTGCCTGGGGTAAGGTCAAGGCCATGTTCAATGAGCGTAACCAGCGCATTGAGAAAGCCGGTCCTGCTGAGCCCGCTATCATTCTGGGTCTGAATGGAGCTCCTACCGCTGGTGATTCTTTCCACGTGATGGAGTCAGAGCAGGAGGCTCGCGATATTGCCAACAAGCGTATCCAGCTGCAGCGTGAGCAGAGTTTGCGTACCACTACGAAGCTTGGTCTCGATGAGCTCTCTCATCGTATTGCTCTGGGTGAGTTCCACGAGTTGAACATCATCGTGAAGGGTGATACCGACGGATCTATCGAGGCTCTCTCTGATTCGTTCATCAAGCTTTCTACCGAGAAGGTCCAGGTGAATGTCATCTCGAAGGCTGTGGGTCAGATTTCCGAGAACGATGTCATGCTGGCTTCGGCTTCCGAGGCTATCATCATCGGCTTCCAGGTTCGTCCTTCTGCCGATGCTCGTCGTGCTGCTGATCGTGAGGGTGTTGAAATCAATACTTACTCTATCATCTACGACGCCATCGACGATGTGAAGCAGACCATGCAGGGTATGCTCGACAAGGTGAAGAAGGAGATTGTATCTGGTGAGATCGAGGTGAAGCAGGTATTCAAGATCTCGAAGGTGGGTACCGTTGCTGGTGGTCTGGTTACCGATGGTAAGGTACATGCCAAGGATAAGGCTCGTGTCATTCGCGATGGTATCGTGATCCACACAGCTCCTATCGATGCCCTGAAGCGTTACAAGGACGATGCCAAGGAAGTGGCAACCGGCTTGGAGTGTGGTATCTCACTGGTTAACTTCAACGATATCCAGGTAGGCGATATCATCGAGACCTTCACCGAGATCGAGGTTGAACAGAAACTTTAATGGAAGAAATAAAGAATGAGTTTGTCCGTCAGGTGACCGAACAGAAGTACGAGTTCGGCTTCACCACGGACGTACATACTGAAATCATAGAGAAGGGGCTGAACGAGGATATCGTTCGGCTCATTTCTGCCAAGAAGGGGGAGCCTGAGTGGATGCTCGAGTTCCGCCTGAAGGCTTTTCGCTATTGGAAGGAGCAGACGGAACCCAAGTGGGGTCATGTGCATGTGCCTCCCATCGACTATCAGGCCATCTCTTACTATGCCGATCCTATGGCTCAGAAGCCCAAGGGCGATGGCAAGATTGACCCTGAGCTCGAGAAGACATTCGACAAGTTGGGTATTCCCCTCGAGGAGCGTCTAGCCCTTTCTGGCAATACTGCTGTCGATGCCATCATGGACTCTGTCAGCGTGAAGACCACCTTTAAGGAGAAATTGCGTGAGAAGGGTGTCATCTTCTGCTCGATTGGTGAGGCTATCAAGGAGCATGGCGATCTGGTGCGCCAGTACTTGGGTACTGTGGTGCCTTACAAGGATAACTTCTTTGCAGCTCTCAACTCAGCTGTATTTAGTGATGGCTCGTTTGTCTACATCCCAAAGGGTGTTCGCTGTCCCATGGAGCTCAGCTCCTATTTCCGCATCAATGCTAGGAATACAGGTCAGTTTGAGCGCACATTGATCATTGCCGACGATGATGCTTACGTGAGCTATCTGGAAGGATGTACAGCCCCCATGCGCGATGAGAACCAGCTTCATGCTGCAATCGTAGAAATTATTGTGATGAATCGTGCGGAAGTAAAGTACTCCACCGTTCAGAATTGGTACCCAGGTGATGAGAATGGTAAGGGTGGTGTGCTTAATCTGGTTACGAAACGTGGCGATCTGCGAGGTGTCGACTCCAAACTTTCGTGGACGCAGGTAGAGACGGGAAGTGCCATCACTTGGAAATATCCCTCTTGTATTCTGCGTGGCGACAATTCGCAAGCAGAGTTCTATTCCGTTGCTGTTACCAATAACTATCAGGAGGCTGATACAGGTACGAAGATGATTCATCTGGGTAAGAATACCAAGTCAACCATCATCTCGAAGGGCATCTCGGCGGGTCATTCGCAGAACTCTTATCGTGGATTGGTGCGTGCAGCTTCTACTGCTGATAATGCTCGCAACTATTCTTCGTGCGACTCGCTGCTTCTGGGCTCTGATTGTGGTGCCCACACCTTCCCTTATATGGATGTGCACAACGATACGGCCGTCTTCGAGCACGAGGCTACCACCTCGAAAATCTCAGAGGATCAGCTCTTCTATTGCAATCAGCGTGGCATTCCTACTGAACAGGCTGTCGGACTCATCGTCAACGGCTATGCGAAGGAGGTGCTTCAGAAACTGCCCATGGAGTTCGCCGTCGAGGCTCAGAAACTGCTCTCTGTCTCTCTTGAAGGCACAGTAGGATGATGGTATTTATTCAAAATCGAAGATTTTTACGAATCCTGTCAAGGCGAATATCTTCTTGACATTGTCGTTGACATTCCGCAGTTTCAATGTGCCGCCATTCGACTTCGTACTCTTCAGAATACTGAGCAGAATACGTAGACCACTGGATGCAATATACGTCAGATCTTTACATTCGATGACAATACGTCCACTCCCATTCTCAATGAGGGGTGCTAAAATAGTGTTCACTTCTGCAGAAGCTGCCGTATTCAGTTCTCCTTCAAGAGTTACAAGAGTACAGTCTTCCAATTGCTCAATCGTTGTTTTCATTGTTGATATTTTGATTTTGTGATTATTTTGTTTTAAACTTATAGTGGATGGCCAGCATGGTCATGTCATCACTCTGCTCGGCATCCCCCACGAACTTATGGACAGCCTCTGTCATCTTGGCGATGCTCTCCTTACAACTGCCACCAGTTTTCAGCACATCCACGATTCGCTGTTCTTCAAATTGCTTTCCCTGGCCGTCTTGTGCTTCCGTCAGACCATCAGTATACATGAAGAGTAGCGTGTCTTCTGGCACCTGATACTCCTGAAGATGATAAACAGTATCGCTAAACGTACCTACGGGCAGGTCAGGATTGCTGGTCAGTTCTGTGATACCATTACCTACGAGATAAGGCTTATCGTGTCCGGCATTACAATAGTATAATTGTCCTGTATGCAGGTCGAGTACTCCGAGGAAGAATGTCACGAACATATTCGAGTCGTTACCATCGGCCATTGCCTCATTGATGAGTGATACAATCTTTTCCGGACTACTCTCATGACTAGCCACGTTACGGAATAAGCTACGTGTCATAGCCATCACCAATGAAGCGGGTATACCCTTGCCCGAGACGTCACCGATACAGAAGAACAGCTTTTCGTCACGTATGAAGAAATCGAAAAGGTCACCGCCTACCTCTTTGGCTGATGTCAATTGTCCATAAATGTCGATATCGTCACGGTCAGGATAGGGTGGGAACAACTTCGGCAACATAGACATCTGTATATCTTTGGCTGCATTCAGCTCACCCTCAATACGACCCTTGGCTGCATTCACATTTTTCAGTTCCTCCATCTGCTCCATCAGCGAAGTCTGCATCAGCGCAAACGAGTCGTGCAGGCGCTTCATCTCGTCCTGCGATACGATCTTGGGCAGTGAGGCATTCAGGTTGCCTTGGGCAATCTCATCGGCAGACTTGGCAAAAAGGGCCAATGGCTTGGTGACTCGTTTTAAGATATGACGACATACAAAGAACAGTATCACCAGTCCTATCAGCATAATGGCCACGACAATACCTCCAAAGATCATCGAGCGAGTGAAGATGAGCTTAGCAGGAATCACAGTAGCCATCGACCAGCCCGTACGCTCTATCGGCGCATAGTTAATGTAGAACTTGGTACCGTCTCGATTGACGGCTTCCATACCCGTCTTGCCGTCAATCATCTCATAGCCTATATGGTCATCAATCGTGTCAGCAGTCTCTTCTGCATGGACAAAATAGGTCTCGTTCAGGATACGGTCACGCATAGGATGGGTAATATAAGTGCCGCCCTTACCCATAATATAGGTATATGCATGATGATAGAAGAAGGAGCTGTCGCCCTCCATGACAGCCCGCCTTGCCTCTTCCTCTTTATCTTTAATATTCAGCACACGCTGATTGAAGTCAGCGTCACCTTTCGTCACAAGTTCTGTAAGCCATTCTAATGACACGTCAGCGGTGATGATGGCATAGATGTTGCCCGAGTCATCAAAGATCGGGCGCGAATATGTGGTCATCATCTGCTCACCGCCTCCCTTATCATAATAAGGCTCACTCCAATAATTACGCTTTAAGAGCTTGGGAATGAGATACCAATCCATATAATGATACTCATAGTCATTGCTGCCGAGCTGCTTGGTGAGAACTGTTGAGTCAATATCGCGATAGGCATATGGAGAAAATTGCTTACCCTTCGAAGGATAGTAGTTGGGCTCGAAAGCCACCGCGGAACCAATGATATTGGGGTTCAGTTCCAGCAAACGACGGGCGACACTATACATCCCGTCCGGATTGGAGAGTGAGTTCTCCACCTCCGGTATAGTATTCGCCACGGCGACTTCCACACCTACAAGGACACTGTTGATATGCTGATTAGCTATCTCCATGCGGCTTTGCACGTTTTCTTTCGTTCCCAACAGAACAGCCCACGAACTGATATACGACACAATCAATGCGGTAATAACTGTAACAGTCATCACCGTAAGCATCACCCAAACGGTAAGTCTGGCGTAAAGGGAGTGGAAAGTGGGAAGTGGAAAACGGAATGAACTCATGGCTGCATAATTTGCTGATAAGTAATCGGTTTCTTTATAATACTTCCCTCATAGAGAATACGGCTGGTAAGCTCGAATGCCTGGGGATCCAGACGGTAAGTTCGTTTACCTGTCTTCGGATCGGTGAGCAACTTAAGACACTCCTCCAACATCCATCGCTGAGCATAGACATTAGAGGGAACATTATTTTGGCGCATATATAACATCACGAGATCAAGCGTTTCCTTAGGGTGCTGAGCAGCCCACTCCCAGCCTCTACGGGTGGCTTCAGCAAACTTCAAGACTTCCTCCCGATGCTTCTTAAAAAAATCCTTCGTCACATAAAGCCCGTCCTCTGGCACATTATAACCAATATCCCGCAGGTACAACATCTGCTCTTTTTTCAGTCGCTGTCCAGCGGTTTTCAATTGGAAATATTCATTATAGCTCATTGCCAGTGTGGCGTCAATGGCACCCGAAAGGTAGAGATTGGCATGGGATATAAAGGGTACCCAGTCAATATCGAGGTGGGCTTTCCTCCCTATGGCGACGACAAACATGGAAGCTCCTGTCCTGAAATGACCAACACGCTTGCCGTTCAGGCTATTAAGACCCTTCAATGGCTGATGGGAGATAACCATCAAACCGCTCTGCTGGAAATACTGCAGCACATTCACCAGTTGACTTCCATCGTCCATCATCTCCAAAGCCGATGCCAACTGAAGTGACACAAGATGGCTCTCTCCACTCTTCAGACGATTGGCGTTTGTGCTTGAGGCTGTCGGATGCTTAATCTCCACATTCAGCCCTGCATCCTTAAAGAAGCCCATTGCGTCAGCCACATAGAAACCGGCAAACTGTGCCTGAGCCGTCCAGGTGGGGGTGTACACCAATTTCTCCTGGGCGCAGACAGACATTCTGAATAGAGAAAACATCAGAACGGTTGCCATCAAATATATCCTTCTCATAGGTCCTTGTTTTATTTCGTTGGCAAAAATACGAAAAATAATCTATTTACCTTTCATTTTTAGGCAACTTTTTTGTTTCCTATAGAAAAAAGCCTCCTTTTAATCGGAAAAATTTCGTTATCTACGCTTTTTTTGATAACTTTGCACCCTGAAAACAGATAGATGATGTTAGAAGTTAAAAATTTGCATGCCAAGATTGGCGAGAAAGAAATACTGAAGGGCATCGACCTCGTGATCAACGATGGTGAGACGCATGCCATTATGGGGCCTAACGGCTCAGGTAAGAGTACGCTGAGTGCTGTGCTTGTGGGCAATTCGCTCTATGAGGTCACAGAGGGCGAGGCTTGGTTCAATGGGAAGAATCTGTTGGAGATGAAGCCTGAGGACAGGGCTCATGAGGGATTGTTTCTCTCATTCCAGTATCCTGTAGAGATTCCTGGCGTCTCGATGACCAACTTCATGAAGGCTGCCATCAACGAGAAACGTAAATATCAGGGCTTGGAGCCCATGAATGCTGCTGAGTTCTTGAAACTCCAACGCGAGAAACGGAAGATTGTGGAACTAGACTCCAAACTCGCCAATCGCTCTGTGAATGAGGGTTTTAGTGGAGGTGAGAAAAAACGCAACGAGATATTCCAGATGGCGATGCTTGAGCCAAAGCTCTCTATCCTCGACGAGACGGACTCTGGTCTCGATGTTGATGCCATGCGTATCGTGGCCGAGGGTGTCAACAAACTCCAGACTCCTGAGACCTCCTGTATTGTCATCACCCACTACGACCGTCTGTTGGAGATGATCCGTCCCCAGTATGTGCATGTGCTTTACAAGGGTCGCATCGTGAAGACGGGTGGGCCAGAGCTGGCCGTTCAGATTCAGGAGCATGGCTACGATTGGATTAAAGAAGAAATCGGAGAAGAATGAGTAGTGAGCAACAGTATATAGAACTCTACGAGCAAGCCCGGCAAGTCATCTTCGACCATGCCCCTGAGTCTATGAATGCCGTTCGCGATGAGGCATTCGAGGACTTCTGTCGTCAGGGCTTCCCCTCGAAAAAGGTGGAGCGCTATAAGTATACGGACATACAGAAGCTCTTCGCCCCCGACTATGGTGTGAACCTGAGTCGTCTGCAGATTCCCGTCGATCCTTATGAGGCCTTCCGCTGCGATGTGCCCAACCTTTCCACGAGCCTCTATTTCGTGGTGAACGATATGTTTTATAGAGGTGAGAAGCCAGAAGCTAGAGGTGAGAGAATACCTCATGCCAATCCTCATCTGCCTGAGGGAGTGATTGTGGATTCATTGAAAGAAGTATTCTCTCACCCCTCACCTCTCACCTCTCACCTCTCAGAGTACTACGCCAAGCTCGCCGAGACTTCAGATGATGCCGTTACAGCCCTCAACACCATGCTGGCGCAGGATGGTATGCTGGTGTATGTGCCCAAGAATGTGAAGGTCGATCGTGCTATTCAGGTCATCAATATCTTAAAGGCTACTCCCAGCAATGCTCAGCGTCAGGTGCCCGATCTGATGGTGAACCGTCGTGTGCTTATCATCCTCGAGGAGGGTGCCGAAATCAAGATGCTCTTCTGTGACCATGCGGCTGACGACCGTCACTTCCTGACCACTCAGGTCATCGAGGCCTACGTAGGCAATAATGCCTCGCTCGACCTCTATTGTCTTGAAGAGACCCATCATAAGAATGTCCGAGTGAGCAATGTCTATATTGATCAGGGGCGTGATAGTCGTGTGAACCACAACGTCATTACCCTCCACAATGGCACCACCCGTAACAAACTCGATCTTACCTTCTCTGGTGAGGGAGCCGAGTGCCAATGCTTTGGTTGTGTGATAGCCGACAAGCAGCAGCATGTGGACAATAATACGCTGATCACCCACAAGGTGCCCCATTGCACCTCCAACGAACTCTATAAGTATGTGCTCGACGATAAGGCTGTTGGGGCTTTTGCTGGTCGTGTGCTGGTGGAACATGGTGCCCAGAAGACCGCCTCTCAGATGACCAATCAGAACCTCACGGCCACCAAGGAGGCTCGCATGTACACCCAGCCCATGCTCGAGATCTATGCCGACGACGTGAAGTGTGCCCATGGCTCTACCGTTGGACAGCTCAACGATGCAGCCCTCTTCTATATGCGTCAGCGTGGTATCTCATTGCAGGAGGCCAAACTGTTGTTGCAGAATGCCTTTATCAACGAGGTCATTGACCACATGCAGCTCGAACCCCTTCGCGATCGCCTCCACTACTTGGTTGAGAAGCGCTTCCGTGGCGAACTCAACAAATGCTCTGGCTGCAAACTCTGCAAATAATAATTTTCAATGTTCAATATTCAATGTTCAATATAGAAAAGGTGCGCGAGGATTTCCCCATTCTGTCTCGCGAGGTGTATGGTAAGCCCTTGGTTTACCTCGACAATGCGGCCACCACGCAGAAGCCGCTCATGGTGCTCGACGCCATGAGGGATGAGTACCTCAATGTGAATGCCAATGTGCATCGTGGGGTGCATTACCTCTCGCAACAGGCCACCGACCTCCATGAGGCAGCGCGTGAAAAAGTGCGTGCGTTTATCAATGCCCGCAAGATTGAGGAGATCGTTTTTACACGAGGCACTACCGAGGCCATTAACCTTGTGGCTAGTTCGTTCTGCGAATCTCAGATGCAGGCTGGCGATGAGGTCATTGTCACTGAGATGGAGCACCATTCCAACATCGTCAGTTGGCAGCTTCAGGCCATGAAGCGTGGCATTGTGGTGAAGCATATCCCTATTACCGATGATGGTTTGCTCTGCCTCGATCAGCTGGAAGGGTTGATCACGGAGAAGACCAAGATCATCAGCGTGGCCCATGTGAGCAACGTACTTGGAACGGTTAATCCTGTTGAGCAGATTATCAAGATAGCTCACGCCCACGATATCCCCGTTTTGGTGGACGGAGCCCAGAGTGCACCCCACTTCAAGGTCGATGTTCAGGCCATGGATTGCGACTTCTTCGCCTTCAGTGGTCATAAGATGTATGGACCTACGGGCATTGGCGTGCTCTATGGCAAAGAGGAGTGGCTTGAGAAACTGCCTCCGTATCAGGGTGGGGGAGAGATGATCGACAAAGTGACATGGGAGCGAACCACCTTCGAGCGTTTGCCCTTTAAGTTCGAGGCTGGAACCCCCGATTACGTAGCTACCCACGGACTTGCCAAAGCCATCGAATATATCGATGCCATCGGCTTCGACGCCATCCAGCAGCATGAGCAAGAGCTCACCCGCTACTGCATGGAGCAACTCATGACCATCGAAGGCATGAAGATTTACGGCCCTCAACTGTCAACTGTCAATTGTCAACTGTCAACTGTCAAAGACGCTGTCGTTTCCTTCAACGTAGGCGATATCCACCACTTGGATATGGGCACTTTGCTCGATCGCTTAGGTATCGCCGTCCGCACAGGTCATCATTGCGCCCAGCCCCTGATGGATCGTCTGGGCATCTCTGGCACTGTTCGTGCCTCGTTCGCCCTCTATAACACCAAGGAGGAGATCGATATCCTCGTATCAGGCATCCGCCGCGTGGCTCAGATGTTCTAATTTTCAATCTTCAATCTTCAATTTTCAATGCTGGAAGGTCATTATTACGAAGGCAAGATTGAAGCAGGTTGCGACGAAGCTGGTCGTGGCTGTTTGGCTGGTAGCGTCTATGCTGCAGCTGTGATTCTGCCTCCCGATTATCAGAACGAGCTCCTCAACGACTCCAAGCAACTCACTGAGAAGCGTCGCTACCAGCTTCGCGAAATCATCGAGCGCGATGCTGTGGCTTGGGCTGTGGGCATCGTCACCCCTGAGGAAATCGATCAGATCAACATTCTCAATGCCTCTATTCTTGCGATGCATCGTGCCTTGGATCAGCTGAAAGTGCGCCCAGAGGCTATCATCGTGGATGGTAATCGCTTCAAACCCTATAAAGACCCAGCTGATGGCAAGACGCTGCCCTCTACCACCATCGTCAAGGGCGATGGCAAATACCTCGCTATCGCAGCTGCCTCTATCCTGGCCAAGACCTATCGTGATGACTATATGAACAGCTTGGCAGAGGAATATCCCCAATACGATTGGCTCTCCAACAAGGGCTACCCCACCAAAAAGCATCGCGAAGCCATTAAACAATTCGGCATCACCCCCTACCATCGCAAAAGCTACAACCTCTTAGGCGACGGCCAACTCTCCATCGACTTCGGAGAATTCTAGTTTTTTTGCTTTCGAGAAAAGAGTTTTTGCCGTGTGCCCTGTTATGCTGGAGAGGCATTGGAAAAGCATGCCGACGGCACTTTCGCTCTCAGAGAGATACAAGGCGACGAATGTATGACAGCCCAGATCCGTATGGAACTGTGCAGGCAAATTGAACAGGGCATCGACCCGCTTGGCGGCAAGAGTATCGAGGCATGACCTAGCCTGACAACAGTTAATTAACATTAATTGTCTTGCAAAAAAGATAAAAATAAGGGAATTATACGTATATTTGCCAACGAAAAGTATAGCGCAAACTTTCTATTAATATTATTAAACTTAAAATTTGAAGATTATGGCTAAGAATGACAACCCATTTGGTATCAGAAAATCACCTGTTAGTATTATTACCGCTCAGGCGCTGAACCTCGACGACTATGTGCAGAGAACGTTAGATGATCATGATCGTGTAAGTTTTTGTGCAACAACGAATAAGAAATAAGTACCATTCTATTTAAGTACTATTCTATTATGGCTAAGAATGACAATCCATTTGGAATCAGGAAATCACCTGTAGAGATTATTTCCGCTCAGGCGCTGAGCCTCGATGACTATGTTAAGCGTGGTGAGTTT
>CADBVZ010000043.1 GCA_902798285.1 uncultured Prevotella sp.
GTGATAGGACGCTCTGGGCTCATAGCACGATCGCGGAAACGCTTGATGTACTCTTCCTTAACGAGAGGACGAACATCCTCCTGATCGAGCAGCTCAATCTTGTGATACTCGTGAGAGGTGCGGAAACCGTCGAAGAAGTTAACGAACGGAACGCAGGTCTCGAGAGTTGCAAGGTGAGCAGCAGCGGTCATATCCATAACCTCCTGTACTGAACCTTCGCAGAGCATAGCGAAACCAGTCTGACGGCAAGCCATCACATCCTGGTGGTCACCGAAGATACACAGAGAGTGAGAAGCCAGCGTACGGGCAGAAACGTCGAATACGCAAGGAATCAGCTCACCGGCGATCTTGTACATGTTAGGAATCATCAGGAGCAGACCCTGAGAAGCAGTAAAGGTGGTGGTCAAAGCACCAGCCTGCAGAGAACCGTGAACGGCACCAGCAGCACCAGCCTCTGACTGCATTTCCTGAACACTGACGGTCTGACCCCACAGGTTCTTACGACCACGGGCGGCCCACTCGTCAACATGCTCCGCCATAGGCGAAGACGGAGTGATGGGGTAGATAGCAGCTACCTCCGAGAACATATAGCTCACGTGAGCCGCAGCCTCGTTACCATCACAAGTGATAAACTTCTTTTCTTTAGCCATCTTTTAAAATGATTAGAATGAATTACTAACTATATTTGTTTAATTATAACTTAATAGACACTTTCTTGTTTTAATATTCGGAACCCCACCTTATTTAATATAGGAATCCCAGCAGCCACAGCGGTATCTGATTGTCTTTACCGATCTCCGTATTATAACGGGCGTAAATCACATCGGGCGACATACGCATCTTGCCGGGCGACTTGGCATCGACGATACGGAACTTCAGCTTCTCGTCGACGATGAAACTGCAATCGCGAATGCCGGTGTTTACTTTATGGTCTTTCCACATAGAGTTGACGAAGAATGTTTCCATCGCCTCCTGCTTATCAACCAGAATGGGATAGATAGCGTACATGAGGTTGGAATTGTGGAGCATAATCTTGGCGGGTTTCTTGGGGAAATCCTGTCCGATGGGGTAGATGAGATTCAGCAGGCGGGCATCGGTGAGATACTTGATGTAGTTCATCACCGTAGCGCGACTGGTCTCGATATCCTGAGCCAGTTTGCTGACGTTGGGTGTCTTAGCAGGGCCTTCCTCAGCTATCTGGTAGAACAGCTTCTTAATCTTTGTGAGATACTTCAACTCAATCTGCTTGATAAGTAGAATATCCACCTCGGTCATCATGTTCATCGTCTTCAGCAGGTTCTCGCTATAGTTACGGTGCTCCTGGAAGAAGGGATAGAATCCATGATGGATATAATCCTGGAAATAACGATTGGGCGATACCTTCGGCAGAATCTGGCGGACTATCTGCTCGTGACGATTGATGATATCATCGAGCGAATAGGGTTGGAAGTTATTGCCCGTAAGCAGATTGATAAACTCGCGGAAACTGAATCCACGTAGATTATAGCTCTTAACGATACCATTAAGTTCGGGATTCTCGTCCTTCAATCGCATCACACTACTTCCGGTAAACACAACCTTCAGATTGGGATAGAGATCGTAGCACTTACGAAGTTCACTGCTCCAGTTGGGCTGCTTGAATACTTGGTCGATGAGCAACACGCGTCCGCCGTGCTTATAGAACTCATCAGCAAACTCCGCAATACCGTGACCCTGGAAGTAGAAGTTGTTCATGTTGATATACAAGCACTGCTTGTCGAGTACATCAAAATGCTCTTTCGCATATTGTAGGAGGAAAGTGGTCTTTCCGATGCCACGCGTACCTTTGATGCCGATCATGCGATCGCTCCAGTCTATCTCATCCATAAGGGTGCGACGGACGGGTGCATTTGTATGCTCAATGAGGTATCTGTGCGTCCTGAAAAATGCTTCCATTCCTGATGATTTGTTCGATTTCCTTTTTAAAAGTGGTGCAAAGTTACAACATTTCTTTTAAATTGCAAAGTCTAAATAGCAAAATCTCAAAAAAATTATGTATTTTTGCACCCAAATTAAGGAAAATGACAACATTATACATATTTAATCCAGAACATGACCTCGCTTTGGCTGCAAACCTTGCCAATTTCACTTCGCCTCATGCGGGACGGAAACTAAGGGCCGACCTCGGTTTTTTATCTGCACTTTGGGCCGGCGAGGATGATTATGTTTTAGTGGAAAACGTGGAGCAGGCTGTGAAGGCTTATGGAAGATTGAGGGCAAAAACGGGTAGCGGCCCACGACGTTTTGTAGATAAGAGTCAGCTCGCGCATCTTAATATAAATAAGGTGGAACCTTGGGGGTGGGATCTCGCACTCCGGTCGTTTCTGCTTCGTTATGGGGTAAATGCTGTTCCTTCGGAAGATGAAATCGCCGTGATTCGCGATTTATCGCATCGTAAACATGCTGTTAATCTGCTTAGTGAGTTGCATCTTTCGGGCACAACGGGAGCATCCTCGTGTGTGGATAGTCTTTCAGAAGTTAGTCGGATGCTCGATGAATACGGTCATATTGTGGTAAAAGCTCCTTGGAGCAGTAGTGGACGAGGTGTTCGTTTCATTGAAGGGGAACTTAACGATTACCAATCCCGATGGATTCAGAACATCATCAGTAAGCAGGGGAGCATAGTTGTGGAGCCATACTATCGTAAAGTGAAGGATTTCGGTATGGAGTTCGAGAGCGATGGAATGGGCAATGTAAGATATCTGGGCTTATCGCTCTTTCATACGAAGAATGGGGCTTATACGGGTAATCTGATTGCTACTGAAGAAGAGAAACAAGAATTGTTAAGTGCTTATATATCAGCTGATTTGCTTAAATCGGTTACAGAAATCATTTGTGATAAGCTGGGCACACTATATGCAGGCAAATTTCAAGGCCTTTTCGGTGTCGATATGATGGTAGTTTCTACCGATGAAAAGGACGGTTTCTTGCTTCATCCGTGTGTGGAGATCAATCTGCGCCGAACCATGGGGCATGTGGCACTTTCCATCCCGCCGTTCGCCGATGGATTCGCCCGAGTGATGCAGATCGTATTGACTGATAAATATCGGATAAGGGTTTGCAAACCTTAAGATAAACCCGCTTACAACAAAACAATTTGTTTTGTCTTCGTTAAGACTATCTCTTCAATGCGTTCTGATAGTTTCTTCGAGAACAAAACAAATTGTTTTGTTATTAGGGAGATTATTCGCAATACTGTAAGAGTCGTACTTCGGAGTTTAAACCGCTGGGAACAGACTCCCAAGCGTCATAGGTGGTACGCTTGTAGTTAATATCTACCACGTTGATTTCCTCCATTTTGCGCCATTTAATGCCTCTGCGATCGTAATCGGCTATGCGGTTTGCGGGCAGATTGGTCACTTCAATACGAATCTCATTATCGCCAGCCTTCAGCGCATTCTTGCAATCGAGCACAAAGGGAACACACCAAGCACAACCGATAAAATGGCCGTTAATATAGACACGGGCTGATTCGCGAACATCGCCGAGATCTATTTGCCAGCGGCCCGCAAGGTCTTTCTTCGAGAGTTTCATGTGAGTGGTATAAACGCCTGTGCCCATCGTAACCTTCGCGCTATCGTTGTCGAGGGTATTCCAAACCTGTGGTTTAGTTAGGGTAAAGGTTTGGTTTACTTTGGGTGCCTCTTCTGTGAAGGAAAGCTTCCAAGGACCATCAAGCACAATCTGGTTCTTTATAATTGACTTCTGGCTCTGGGCTGTCAGGTTCTGATTATCAGCTAAAGGCTCGTCGTAAGTCTGCAGAATCATCGACTCTCCGCTGCGAAGTCTGATAGCGATGCTGTCGCCAGAAATGTTTGCCGGCATTATTTCGCCATTCAGGGGATTAAACCACGCAGCATCCTTAAAGCTGACAGCCAACGGGAGCTTATCCTCTATATCGTCGGGTGATAGGTTAGCGATGAAATAATGATAGCCAGTGGCGTTCTTCCGTCGGATGGCTTTAAGTTCGCATTCAGTCTTCATGGCCTCGGGTTTGGCGGCGGCCATCAGATCGGCTGCTCGCGTACCATATATAATATATGCTCCCTGAGCCTTCAGCGAATCGATATGTGCCTTTACGCTCTCGGGCATATGGCCGCTGCCTGGAATAACGAGTCCTTTATAGCGGGTGCCGGCAGCAGTTTGTAGCATTCCGTCCTTATACTCAACGCCCATCAGTAAACGTTCTGAGATATAATCGCAGTCGAAACCGGCACGATCTATCTCGAGGATGCTCTGTATGAATTCCGGCGCCAGTTTACCCATTGCGTGGATGGAGAACTGCATCAGTAACTTCTGCGGATTCTTCTGCCACATATCGCGAACGGGCAGAAAGACGAGGAAGTCGTTATCGGGCTGGCCCATCTGCAGGAAACTCTGACAGCGCTCCACATACTGCATGAAGTAGGGGGCATCGCGCCAGATGGAGTTAGTGGGCGACATATCGATGCTGGCGTAGAACTTCCAACCCGGCCACGGATCGTTCTTCGGCGAATAGCAGGTTCCGTGGAAGAACATATGGTTGACACCGGCACAGAACATCAGATCGATATCGGGCTTCAACTGCGAGAGAGAAGTGCGGAAATGCTCCGTAAGCCAAGTAAATGTTTCACTTGATGTATAGGGCTTACCGCATATGTGGGCTGCAGAAGGAGCATATTTCAACATCGAGAAGTCGGAGTCGTTTTTACGGGTTTTGCCTGGATCCTGACGCAGTCCCTTGATGCCGAACTCAGAGAGGCCGAAGCCTTCAATCTCAGGAATATCCACAGCAGCATAGCAATCGATGAGGTTGGCTGGTGAACCATGAGCCTGATTACGGGTGATGGCTCCATGCTTGTGGGCCCAAGCCGTCCATTGCTGGGTAAAGTTCTCCAACAAAAGGTCGCCAAGCGTCTCGCGGTAGTCGGAAAGGATCTTTGTGTCGCCACTTAGCAATTGGCGTAAGTAATTCTCCAGTTTGTAACCTCTGCGCTTCTCAAACTCCTCAAAAAGTGTGGGCGTCCAAGTGGCTGCCTCCACTTCGTAAGAATCGTTAAAGAAGGTATGAGGGTAGGGAGTCTTGGTGCGCTCAAAAGCATCCTCTATATGTTGCAGATAATTGCTGACGGCTTTTTTGTCGAAGTGATCGATGACAAGTCCCATGCCACCAGGGGCAGCGCGCTTTACCTTCATTACACCAAAGCGACAATAGACAGCAATAACCCGCCATTGGGCAGTCTCCATCTCTTTAAGTTGAAGCTTAAGGGCTTTCTTAAGTGTGTTATTGGCGACTGTTTTGATTTGTGCTTTGAGTTGCTCTGCTGGCGACCAAGTCAGTTTTCCGTCGTGCATGTAAGCTGTTACATCGTAGGGCTCTCCTCGCCAATAGGCCATGACCTTATTGAGTCTGCAATAGGGCGCGTCTTTCTCTGGCGCCTGCAGATTGAGGCACTGTATCGAATTGCCTATGAAAGTGGTATCAACGAACACCGCCCTGCTGGCGCTTTCTTCTAAAGGTACCCAAGGACCGCCAAAGGGCCAGCCAGTTCCTGTGGCCATATCAACCTCGATGCCCAACTCCTGTCCATTCTTCTGAACCTCGCGAAGCATCTCCATCCAACGGTCGGAAAGATATGGTATATTATTTGCCTCATTACCCTGAACACCATAAATCGGCGTAATCTCCAAAGCGCCGATACCATGATTGGCGTATTCTTGCATATTCCATCTGAGGTTCTCCTTGTCGACAGCTGAGCCAAGCCACCACCAACGGGCTCCGGCTTTTGCTTCTTGCTGAACTTCTGGCCATAGTTGCGCATTTGCCGTCATAGAGAGACTGACAAGAATCAGGGTTGTAAGTAGATGTTTGTTCATCTGATTAGTGTTTGGTAGTTTTGTTTTTGAAAAAGAGAGAATGATACAATGCTCATTCTCTCTTTCTATTTATTAATAAGGTGGATTACTCGATGACGATCAGTGCATCATCTTCCATCACACTCTCACCGATCTTCACACAGATAGCAGTAACCTTTCCGTCCTTCTCGGCAGTCAGGTTATTGGCCATCTTCATGGCTTCGAGCACAACAACTGTGTCGCCAGCCTTCACTTCGTCGCCTTCGGCTACCAGAATGTCAGTGATCACACCAGGCAGCGGAGCCTTAACGGCATTTGCCTTATTAACGGCAGCCTTGTTGGCTGTGGGAGCATCGTCGCTGGCAGCAGCAGTAGCAGCCTTAACGACAGGCTTCTTCTTTTCAGGCTCAGCCTGCTTCTCCATTTCTACCGTGTACTCTTCTCCGTTGACGGTCAGTGTGGCAATGTTATCAGTGATATCGCCAACAACTACCTCGTATTTGTTACCGTTGATGGTATACTTGTATTCTTTCATTATCGATAGTTTTTAGGGACGTTGTGTGAATGTCTGTGCATAGCCGTTCCACTGTGTAGGATGGGCATTAATTGTGATAATGCCTGGCTCTGCATCGTGAACGTTGTTGCCAAGGTGCTCATGGAGCGCCATAGCAATTGCTGCATATACTTCGTTATTCTTCATAAACAAACTAATTACATAGGAATGTTACCATGCTTCTTAGCGGGCAGGGCATCACGCTTGGTAGCGAGCTGAGCCAGACCGCGACAGATGCGGAAACGGGTATTGCGCGGCTCAATCACGTCATCAATGTAGCCATACTTGGCTGCCTGATAAGGATTAGCGAAGAGCTCGTTGTACTCGTCCTCCTTCTCAGCGATGAAGGCCTTAACATCCTCACCAGCTTCCTTCTTAGCCTTAGCCTCCTTAGCGTAAAGCACAGCAGCAGCACCAGAAGCACCCATAACGGCGATCTCGGCTGAAGGCCATGCGTAGTTCAGGTCGGTATGGAGCTGCTTAGAACCCATCACGATGTGAGAACCACCGTATGACTTACGCAGGGTAACGGTGATCTTGGGTACAGTAGCCTCGCCGTAAGCGTAGAGCAGCTGGGCTCCGTGCAGGATAACGGCGTTGTACTCCTGACCAGTACCGGGCAGGAATCCAGGAACGTCAACGAGCGATACAATAGGAATATTGAAGGCGTCGCAGAAACGAACGAAGCGAGCTCCTTTACGAGAAGCGTTAACATCGAGCACACCAGCATAGCAGTTGGGCTGGTTGGCTACGATACCTACACTCTGACCATTGAAACGTGCGAAACCAACGATAATGTTCTTGGCGAACTTAGGCTGCACCTCGAAGAATTCACCATCGTCTACTACAGCACCAATCACCTTGTACATATCGTAAGCCTCGTTGGGGTTCTCGGGGATAATCTCATTCAGGCTGTCCTCCATACGGTTGATGGGGTCATTGGTGGGCTTGAATGGAGCAGTCTCCATGTTGTTGGATGGGATATAGCTCAGCAGAGTCTTCAGCATCTGAATGCCTTCCTCCTCAGTAGCTGCAGTGAAGTGTGTAACACCCGACTTTGTTGCATGAACGCTGGCACCACCCAGATGCTCCTGATCGATATCCTCACCAGTAACGGTCTTTACAACCTTCGGACCGGTCAAGAACATGTATGAGGTGTTCTCCATCATCAGGGTGAAGTCGGTGAGGGCAGGAGAGTAAACGGCACCACCTGCGCAAGGACCGAAGATACCAGAAATCTGTGGGATCACACCTGATGCGAGGATGTTACGCTCGAAGATCTCGGCATAACCTGCCAGAGCATTGATACCTTCCTGGATACGAGCACCGCCTGAGTCGTTGATACCGATACAGGGCGCACCCATCTTCATGGCCATATCCATCACCTTGCAGATCTTCTGGCTCATGGTCTCTGAAAGAGAACCAGCATGAACGGTAAAGTCCTGTGCGAAGATGAATACCAGACGACCGTCGATCGTACCAGAACCTGCTACGACACCATCGCCGAGGAACTGCTTCTTCTCCATACCGAAGTTATGGCAGCGATGCTCCTTGAACATATCATACTCCTCGAACGAACCCTCGTCGAGCAGCATCTCAATGCGCTCACGGGCTGTGTACTTACCACGATCGTGCTGTTTCTGAATTGCTTTTTCACCACCACCGAGACGAGCCTGTTCGCGCTTCTCGATGAGTTGCTTGATTTTTTCTAATTGCTTGCTCATTGTTTTATTTAACTATTTGAGATTTGTCTATTCGTATTATTACTCAGGATGTTCGCAAAGCTCAGTCAGGATACCACAGGTAGACTTCGGATGCAAGAAGGCGATATTCAGTCCCTCAGCGCCCTTACGTGGCTTCTCGTCGATCAGACGTACGCCCTTCTCGCTAACTTCAGCAAGACCTTTTGCTACGCCATCCTCTACACAGAAAGCTACATGGTGTACACCCTTGTTGCCCTTATCGAGCCACTTCTGAATGGTGCTCTCAGGAGATGTTGGCTCCAACAGCTCGAGCTTTACCTCACCACAACGCAGGAAAGCAGTCTTTACCTTCTGGTCTTCAACTACTTCTGTTGCATAACACTCCAAACCCAGCACGTCAGTGAAGTACGGCAGGCTTTCCTCAATGCTCTGAACGGCAATGCCCAGATGCTCAATATGCGAAATCTTCATATTACTTATAGTTTTGAAATGAATATTTTTATAAATGTTGTGCAAAGGTACAAAAGATATATGATATCTCCGCCTAATTTTGCTTTTTTTATATAAAAAAAGAGATTGTTGCCTACATTTGGCAGCAATCTCTTGTGGGTTTATTGATGTTAAAGCCTTATTCGCTAAAATACTCTGGATATTTCTGTTTTGTCTCATCTAAGATAATAAACCCTGCATTAGAGTATACCTTTGTTGCATCTTTATCTTTGTACCAATTGTAATAGGTGTTGTCACCTTCACCCCATTTTTTGAAATTGGTATGTGATTCATCAATGGAAGTTTTTTCAATAGGATACTCAAAGTCGAATGGAATTACAATTCCATGTGGGTCTTGTCCCTTTGTCGACAATTTAATAGGATAACCCTGCGTTTTGTTATAAATATAGATTTGATCTATCTCAGTGTTGCTGAAACTATATGTAGCAGGAACTTCTACAATCTCTTGAATTGGAGATCGTTTACCACCACCTTGTGTGTTGATGAATGAAAGATCCTCAACGCCGAATAATTTGTGTACTTCAACTTTATCATTCAATTTTTTGCCTTTAATACCCTTAATGAATAGCTCATCGTGAGCACCGCAAGCCTCAAGACTGAACAAAACATGAGTTTCGTCCATTCTCGTTGCCTTGATAATCACATCGTTCATATCGTAGTCACCAAGCTCACGGTCCTCAAAACAGAATGTATATATAGCTCCTTTGGCAGTCTTTGCAAGTGGCTCAATTTCCTCTCTCATACCACTACTAATTTCAATAACCATGTCAGTATAGTTACAATCTACACCTTCCTCAAAGGTCATATACTTTTTACCATTTGCCTTGAAAATGGCTATACGAGGATCTGTGTCGCGCATGCCATACTGACTAATTGATGAACTAAAGTTCGGGAAAGTGTTGATTTCCTTATTCAAACGGCCGTCACCATATGTCTCACCATTGTTAATGGCTAAGAAACTATTAGAATTGTCACCAGAACCCTTTCTGTGGAGGAAACCAATCTTATAGTTTTCAGGGATTGCAATGCCTTCAGCGTTCTTGATGAATTGTATAGCGCCAAAATCAATGTTTGCCATCATATTATCAGGTTTGCTATCTTCACTAACTTTATAGGTTTCTAAATACCATTTAATATAGTCACCATCATTTTCAGGCTTGTTGAGAGCAACTCGATAGCTACCAGATTTTCTACCAATGTCAGAGCCTAAATAAGCCCAATTCGACTTGATGAGTATATAACCGTCTTTTTCAATAATATCATATAAGTTGTTCTTTAGATTGCTTATTTTATCAGAATAATTAGTGTACTCTCCCTTATCGTTACCAGTGATGAGATATTTTTGTGAACCAATGTTATACAATATATGCTTGTCGTTATAATCGAAAATCTGCCAGAGTTGATTAGCATAATTGTCGTCATCTTCTTTATACTCATATGCTAACTTTGGAGACATATTATCTGATGACCCCAAATATGTTAAATACAAATCTTTTCCATTTTCTTTCTTTCCATGTCGTATACGATAATATACATTGTCATCTGTGGTTGCCAAGTCGTGTTTCAAATTATTAACGAACTCGCTAGGATCGCCATAGAAGGGGAGTAGATACTCGTGCAAATTAAAGAAACCACTATAATGTTTTTTGTCATCTGGTGTAACAAATCCTCTCTTAAATGCCTCCTCTCTTGTGTAGTCACAATTGATAGCCCTAAATTTGGGAAGTGCTTTTAAATAATTCACTTTCTCTGTCTCGCTCATGCTATTCAGGACAGCAGGATCGAAATAATAGTAATATACATTCCACAACTCGAAAGAATTCATTGATACAGGAGTAAGGATTAGAGGACTACCATCACTGGTAATATAGTTGTTTTCCTCAAAGAGCTTAGTGTTTCTAACTGCCTCAATATTATTATATTTTGTTGTTCCGGTTTGGAAGCCACCCATCTCCTCTTGAAAAATGGTATTAAGTGTCTGCTTCTCTGTTTCGTCAATCACACCGATCTCTCGAACAATTGAACCGTTAACAATTTTCCAACCATTGCTTTCTTCTGTTTTATCACTAACTCTCCATAAACGTTCGTTTTCCCAATTGCTGTTCTTGTAGGCTTTTATTTTGTCGTCAGTGTTGCCGTCGTTAGCTTTTTGGGTACGTACAGCATTGAAAGACGGGATGGATTTTGAATAATCCATCTGCAGGTCATTCAGCGAAGGATAAACGTCATTAGCGCCTGCCCTTGTTCTTGCCTTTGACGTACTAGCGAAATTAACCTGAGTGGCATTAACGTCGAACCCCGTGATATAATACTCACCTTGACTATTAACACAAGCTGCTATTAAGCGGGTTAAACCCTTTGGTGCCTCAAATGCCAACTCAACGGTTTCTCCTTTGCTTGCAGGTGCCTGATTGAGTACCATGGCATTGCTATTAAGATAAGGCGATTCTGAAAGGACCTGAACTTTTACAATATCGTCGAAATTGGCATCTGCAGTAATCTTAATAGTGCCTGTAGACGACATCGTCCAATCCTGATTGGGACTAAAGTTAGTTCCAAATACAGATTCAACATTGGCTTTGATTTCCTGTTCTGAAGCGTGTCTTACGGCGTCTTCATCAAAATCGATACTTGTACACCCTGCAAAGGCAAATACACTAATAGCTAAAAAATATAATTTCTTCATAAGGCTATAAATTGTTTGCAAATACTTAAAATTTTTGCAAAGATAACCAATTTATATTCACAATGTATACGCGCGAGCGTAGATTTAGTAATTTTTAACTAAAAGTTAGAAATCTACCGTTACTTTGCCATTGATTTGGCGACCTGTGAGATAATTGGGTACTGCCCACTGGTGATTACTTACATCTGTTACCCAATAGTAACTGCCTACATTTGAGATGCCAAAAAGGTTCAAACAATCGATACCTAACCATAGGTTTTTGATACCCCTGCCATCTTTGATGGCACGATAACTCATACCAATATCGGCACGTTTGTATGCTGGGGCACGAAATTGCTGCTGCTCCAGTCCGCGGTGTGGAGCTCCAAAAGGCAGACCGTCTGCAAAAGCCAAACGAAGCGTCATTTTCCATCGCTCAGTACCAGGGAAATAATCGGTGAAATGGAGATTTATGGCCCATCGTTGGTCTGTTGGCATTGGTACCCACGTCTCGCCAATTTTCTGTCTGGTGCTCATCAGCGAGAAGGTAAGCCAGGAATCAGTGCCAGGAACAAATTCGCCATATAGCTTCAGATCGATACCTGTGGTATAACCTTTCGACAGATTCTCGCCATAATAGGTAATCTTCAGGTTCTGTACGTTGTAGGGAATTAGGTTAGAAAGAGCTTTGTAATATGCCTCTGCTGAGAACTTAAACGGACGGTTTAGCATTTTAAACCTATAGTCCACAGCACCAATGAGTTGTATTGATCTCTGACTTTTAATCTTTTCGTTCAAAATAGCTGTTGTCACTCCGTTTTGAGTTGTCGTGTCGCGCATCTCTTTATAGAATGATGCCTGATAATATATTCCGGTTGCCAAACGGAAGGTAATGTCCTGATTAAATGCCGGAACGATGGCTAGCGATGCTCTGGGAGATACGATGGTTTCGCGATTAAATGACCAATTTGCGAGTCGGATACCATAATTAAAAGTAAAATAGGTGTCTCCTTTTGAGAACCGATAAGTATCCTGAATGTAGGCCTCTATGCGATGACTCTTTATGTCGTTTTTGGCTCTGAGGGTATAAATCATGTCCAGGCGATCTGCTGAATGAGGGATAGAATATCCGCTGGAATCGCGCATTTCGTATTCGCCAGACTGTTCTTTGATGTGCTCTATCTTATAGGTTAGGCCAGCCTCAATATCATGATGATTTGTCCGGTGATTGCCCGTTAGTTTTATACTGACCACGTCGGATGTCAAATAGTCGCGTGCATGCTCCATATAGGTTCCAACGCCAAGATTTTCGCTCGACTGGCTGTCGTCGAGCCAATACTGGCCCATGATGTCGTAGCGTTCGCTTTCTTTTGTGTAGAAAGCCGATGTCAGTAGTTTTATCCTGGTTCTATCGCCAAAATGACGCGTAATACCTATAGCGCCGAATAGTGTGCGGAATATGTCCTTCTCTTGTCCGTCGAAATACACTTTAAACGATTTTGCATCAGCTAGAGTACCAAAACTGGTCTCGCGATCTTCGGGTGTAAAGTTGTAGTGGTTTTCTGATATGTTTCCTATGAAGTCAATAGTCCATCTCTTGTTAGGTTGATAACTGATATATGTCTGATAATCAAGGAAATTAGGATTGTACTCTCCAGTTGTTTCTAGGGAGTTCAACAGGTAGCGATTTGTCTTGTATCTCAAGCCGTGCGACATAGAAAATCTGCTATTTCCATACCCCACATATCCGCTGGCGCCTAAGAGTGATGCGGTTGCTGAGGCCTCGAGTCCTTTTACCCGTCGATAAGTGATATCAAGGGCCGATGACATCTTATCACCATATTTTGCCTCGAATCCACCAGTAGAGAAACCAATCTTCTCTACCATATCGGGGTTAATAACAGAGAGTCCTTCCTGCTGACCACTGCTGATGAGCAGGGGGCGATACACCTCTATACCATTGATATAGACAGAATTCTCATCGAATGAACCGCCACGAACGTTGTATTGCGCTGACAGTTCGTTATGGGTGGATACGCCAGCCTGCTGCTGGATGAGTTCTTCTACAGCATTTCCTGATGCCGATGGTGTCTGCTGCAAGTCCTTTCTGTCCAATTGCTCCGTCTGTGAGGTCTGCCGACGACGCTCTGTGACTGTTATTTCCTGAATCTCAGCGGCAGGACGCATTACGATCTGAACGTTGATTTTTCCTTTCGGACGACGGAATACGCGCTTTCTGGCTCCATATCCAACCATCGTAAAACGCACTTCTACTGAATCGGCTGATTGCAGATCAATTGAGAATTCACCTTTGAGATTAGTCATTGTTACCTTTCCCTGTGCCAGACACGATACAGTTACCAATTCCAGGGCATGCTCTTCCTCATCGACGACTTTTCCTTTCAGAGTAAAGCCGTCGGCACTGGCCGTTATACAAGTTATCAGGCACAGCAATAATATAGCGAATCTTTCAATTGATCTTGCCATTCCATATTATAACGTAAAAAATGAGTATTTATTTGGATGTATCAGAGTTTTTTCGTACCTTTGGCCCCAGAACATTAAAATCCACCGATATGAAAAGAGTTGCACTTACATCATTCGTTTGGGTTGTCAGCCTGCTGATGGCAGTAGCTGCTCCCGTTAACGAGCAGGCTGCGAAACAGGCTGCTCAGGAGTTCATGAAGCGCCAGATGCGTGCTAATACACGTGGTGAGGCTGTTGAACTGACGCGTGCCTTTACTGGTATTGCCGATGGCGATGATGCCGGTATCTTTGTATTCAATTCCTCAACAGGTTTTGTGGTGATGAGTGCCGATGACGAACTGCCTGCAGTGCTGGCTTATAGCACAGGTGCTCCTTTCGATGCTCAGACAGCTCCTGAGGCCATGAAATTCATGCTCGAGGCATATCACATGGCTGCTACTACTGATGCTTTTACCCGTGCCGATGTACCTACGCACGATAAGGTGTCGCCTTTGATTAAGACCCAGTGGGATCAGCATGAGCCTTATAACCTGTTGTGTCCTAAGGATGATGCAGGCAATCTGTGTCTTACGGGTTGTGTGGCTACTTCGATGGCTCAGGTGATGTATTATCATAAATGTCCTGCCGACTTTGATTGGGACAATATGAAAACCACATATGATGGGTCAGAATCGAGTACCGCTAATAATGCCGTTGCCAAACTGATGGCTGATTGTGGTACTGCTGTGTTTATGAAATATGGCTCAGGTTCTTCAAGTGCCTACGAAATATATGCGTGTGAGGCATTGCGCTATGAATTCGGATATTCAGAGACTACGGATTATGTGAGGCGTGAAGCCTATACAGCTAAGTCTTGGGATGCACTCATCTATAATGAGTTGGCTGCCAAGCGTCCGGTTCTCTATGCTGGTTCGTCGATTTCCTCGGCTAAAGGTTCGAGTGGACATGCGTTCGTGATTGATGGTTACGAAGCGAAGGATGGTTTAGGTTATTATCATGTGAACTGGGGCTGGAGTGGTAAGAGCGACAGTTATTTCCTGATCTCTGTGCTCAATCCGTCTTATCAATACGCAGGTGGTAATGCAGGTTCCAGCGGTTATTCTGTAAAACAAGAAGCTATTGTTGGTATTCAGCCTGCAGCCAAACCGATGGAAAAGACCAAGCGTCTTAGGACTTATCAGATGTATGTAAACGAAGATAAAGGCACTTATTCGCGAGCCTCTACCTCCGAGGATTTCCCAACGATTAAAATCGTTTATGACTTTTACAATGTCCTTTTGCCTCAGGAGTCACGACATTACGACGTAGCCTTAGCTCTTTATAAAGATCGTAAGTTGGTTTCTCTTCTTAAGGAGTTCTGCATAGATGATTATCACAAAAATGAGCCTTTGGAATACAATTATGGATTTAAAGCTGATCCCAATTCTTCCTTTGCTTGTAATATATCGATAGGTAAGGATCTCGCTGATGGTAATTATCAACTTCGTGTGCTCTCTCGTCTCACAGGATCTTCAGAGTGGGGCTGGGCTTATGGAGCTATAGACAACTATGTGGAGCTTGCTATCAACGGCAAAACGATGAATACTATCACTTATGGCCTTTACGATGAAGCTGCAGAGAGTGATTTCACCATTAACTCTGTAGATGTGAAGGGAACCATGAAGGTGGGCGAGCCCCTGATGATTACCATCAATCTGACTGATAAGAATAAAACTGGTAATGCCCCCATCTATCTCTGGGGTAACGCCAGTCCTTCGGCAGGAGCCGATAACTATCAGTTACTCACGGGTGGAGGCTCGAATCTCGATCCCGGCCAGACGGGTGAGATTGTACTTGAATACACACCCCAGCGCGCAGGTGATTTCAAGTTCATTCTAAGCGGCTCTAGCAAGAACTATGATGTGCCGCTATACACCTTCACAGCCAGTGTTTCTGGTATATGTCTGGTTTTGGAGATGGAAGTCGACGACGTTGTAAGTACTCAGTCGAATGGCATTAAAAATCTGTCAGGAACTACGTTGAAGGGTGTGGCCAAAATTACCAACTTGGGCTCTAGTGCTTTCGATGACAAGGTTTATTTCTGGATGATTGGTACATCAGCAATTGGACAGGCGTTCGGAAAAGTTTCCACTACACCGAAGAGTGTTGCCATTCCCATTGGCCAGACGGTAGATGTGCCTTTCAGCTATACAGATTTGGGGTCAGATTACTATTATGGCCTGATTCTGTATGTCAAGGATGGTGATGAAAATTGGTATCTCAATGCCACTAAAACGGCAAACAACCAGGTTTCATTTAGTTACAGTGTTGTTTACCACACAGGCGATGCTTCTGGCCTTCGTGCTATTGCCATCGATGCTGAGGATGCCGATGTCTACAATATGAATGGTGTCCGTGTGGGTAAGGCCTCAGAATTGAAGTCGATGCCTAAGGGCGTATACATTATTAATAAAAAGAAAGTACTTAATCGTTAAATAATGATAGATTACATTTCGCAACACGTATGGCAGTTGTGGGCGGTGGTAGCCGTCGTCTGCCTAATTTTCGAGTTGATGGCTGGTGATTTCTTCATCATCTGTTTCTCCATCGGAGCCGTTTTTGCTGCTATAGTGGCAGCCTTTGGCGGAGGTATGTGGCTTCAGCTGTTGGCCTTTGCCGTGTTTACACTTATCAGTCTGTTCTGGGTTCGTCCCTTTGCCAAGCGATATCTGCGCAAGGGCGAGGATCCTCGTGTGAGCAACGCCGATGCCCTGATGGGGCGTCAGGGCAGGGTGGTGGAAACCATCAAGGCCGGTGGCTATGGTCGCGTGCAGATTGATGGCGACATCTGGAAAGCCGTTACTAAAGCCGATGCCGATATTCCAGAAGGAACAAACGTGGTAGTTATCGACAGAGCATCAACCATCATAACAGTAAAAGACATTAAAGATTAAAGATTAAACATTAAACATTAAAATATGGATATTATGACATCTATCCTGATAGCCATTATCATTTTAGTGGTTATCTTTGCCAAAATGGCACTTGTGATCATTCCTCAGTCTGAAACAAAGATCGTGGAGCGCCTCGGACGCTACTACGCCACACTTCAGCCAGGTATCAACATCATTATTCCCTTCATCGATCGCGCCAAATCAATCGTGGTGCTCAATCACGGAAGGTATCAGTACTCCACTACTATCGATCTGCGTGAACAGGTGTACGATTTCCCCAAGCAGAATGTGATTACGAAGGATAATGTGCAGACAGAGATTAATGCCCTGCTGTATTTCCAGATTGTGGATCCCTTCAAGGCTACCTACGAGATTAACAACCTGCCCAACGCTATCGAGAAACTGACCCAGACCACACTGCGTAACATCATCGGTGAACTGGAACTCGATGAGACGCTGACTTCACGCGATACTATCAATAAAAAACTCTCTGCTGTGCTCGACGATGCTACGGATAAGTGGGGTGTGAAGGTGAATCGTGTAGAACTTCAGGATATTACGCCTCCAGACTCTGTGCTCACAGCGATGGAGAAGCAGATGCAGGCTGAGCGTAACAAGCGTGCTCAGATTCTGACTTCTGAGGGTCAGAAGGCTGCCGAGATTCTGGCTTCTGAGGGTGAGCGTACAGCTATCGTCAATAAGGCCGAAGCTGCTAAGGAACAGGCTATCCTTCAGGCCGAGGGTGAGGCTCAGGCCCGTATCCGTAAGGCTGAGGCTGAGGCTAAGGCCATCGAACTCATTACTGAGGCTGTAGGCAAGAGCACTAATCCTGCCAATTACCTGTTGGCTCAGAAGTACATCCAGATGATGCAGGAGTTGGCTGAGGGCGATAAGACCAAGACCGTTTATCTGCCCTATGAGGCAACCAACCTACTTGGCTCAATTGGAGGTATAAAAGACCTTTTCAAGGCAGAATAACACAAATAATGAAAAAATCGCAGCAATTTGCTGCGATTTTCATTTTAATTGTGTAACTTTGCAGCGAAATTGAAAAGACGATATGGTACACAATATTTTCAAAGGCCTGGGCATCGCGCTCATTACCCCTTTTAAGGAAGATGGTTCGGTAGATTATGATGCGCTGATACGTTTGGTTGACTATCAGCTGAGCAATGGTGCAGACTTCTTTTGTATCCTCGCTACAACCGGCGAGACTCCCACTCTTACCAAAGACGAGAAGCAGAAAATCAAGGACCTGGTTGTCGACTATGTCCAGGGTCGTGTGCCCATCCTCATGGGATGTGGTGGAAACAATACCGCTGCTATTGTCGAGGAGTTGAAGACGGGCGATTTCAAGGGCATCGATGGTGTACTGAGTGTGTGTCCATATTACAACAAGCCCTCTCAGGAAGGTCTTTATCAGCATTTTAAGGCTATTGCTGCAGCAACTTCGCTGCCAGTAGTATTATATAATGTACCTGGGCGCACGGGTGTGAATATGCAGGCAGCCACAACGGTTCGTCTGGCTCGCGATTGCCAGAACATCGTTGCCATTAAGGAGGCCAGCGGTAATCTGGAGCAGGTCGATGAGATTATCAAGAACAAGCCCAATGACTTCGATGTGATCAGTGGCGATGACTCCCTCACATTCCCCATGGTCAGTTGTGGTGCTGTAGGTGTGATTTCTGTTATCGGCAATGCTCTGCCCAAAGAGTTCTCACGCATGATTCGTTTGCAGATGCGTGGCGAATACGATCCAGCCCGTACCATTCATCATCGTTTCACCGATCTTTTCTCACTTCTTTTTGTCGACGGCAACCCTGCAGGTGTGAAAGCCATGCTCTCAGAGATGGGTTTCATCGAGAATGTGCTTCGTCTGCCGCTCGTTCCCATGCGCATCAAAAACATACAGCGCATGTCCGAAATACTGAAAGAATTGAAGATTTAAGGGTAAAATTACACTTTTTCAAAAAAAAGTTGCGAAAACATTTGGTTAGTTCCAAAAAACTTCGTACCTTTGCACCCGCAAATCAGATAATGAGGAGCTGAATGGTTCCGTAGCTCAACTGAATAGAGCATCTGACTACGGATCAGAAGGTTGTGGGTTTGA
>CADBVZ010000044.1 GCA_902798285.1 uncultured Prevotella sp.
ATGGTCAACCACGATTACCGTCAGCGACGGCGACATCAAGTTCCGCTGGGATGCCTCGTGGACGATTAACCTCGGTGGCGACCTGAACGCCTTGACGCAGGACGGCCCGAATATCCACATCAGCGCAGGAACCTATAAGATTGTGCTCGATGCAAACAATAACACCGCGACCATTACGGCAGTTTGATTCATACTTAGGTTAGTTAGAAATTAGTTTAGTAGAGGACTGCTGGACGCATGATTCTGGCAGTCCTTTTTCTAAATATTATTATTCACCAATAACAAATACGATTATGAAAAATAAAAATTATTTCTTTCAAAGTCAAGTATGCTATTGTATCATGACAATACTTATGACTTTGGCTATGTCTGGTTGTTATGCCGATGTTGATGGTATTACAACGTCAAATTCATCCTCTCTTGGATTATCAACGGATAAAAAAAACTATTCGGTTTCTACATTATCTCCTTTGGATGATGTAATGATGCAGGCTTTTTATTGGAATGTCCCTGTGGATGAGACAAACCTCAATGGAACATGAAAGCCTCTGAATTAAAGTCAAGTGGAATATCTGCTATATGGACTCCTGGCCCTGCAAAAGGAAACTGGGGTATCTTGGATAATGGCTATGGTATATACGACCACTATGATTTAGGTAATTATTATCAGAAAGGAAGTACAGAAACCAGATTTGGTAGCCGTTCTGAATTAGAGACGATGATCCAGACTATGCATCAGAGTCCAAGAATAAACGTTTACTCAGATGTCGTTCTAAATCACGTTTACTCAAGTGATGAAAATGAAGAGGTTAATCCTGCGGTAAAAGCCTATGTTTTTAATGAGGCTAATTCTGAACAGTTCATGCCTTATCCAGCCAATGAAATCAAGTGGGTTGTCCCAAATGCCTCTGCTGGAGACTATTACATACAGATAAAAGGCTATTGTTTGCCTTGGTCTTCTCCATCAACGGAAAGGGGATATGATGTTATGATAAGATGGGATAACAGCATAACTACAAATGATATTAATTGGGAATATGAACCGAATGACGGAGGAGGTTATTATAACACATTTCCAGCATCGGGCAAAACGGTGCGTGGACATATAGGCAGCCAGTCTGATATAGACGAATATAAAATAACGTTGACGACAGCCCATGATATTGAGATTCGCCTTACGGCTAAAAAAGAGTATGGTTCACCAATGCAATGGATTGATGCAGGAAGTATGCTAGGATATTATCCAGTTGCTATATGGCACAATGGCTCCAATCTTGCAAGTTCTCAACTACAAGCTAGGACTAACACCTATATCACATATCCAACTCACACAGGAACAGGCGAGCCTAATTACAGCTGGACATATAGCCACTTCCACCCTGTTGACGTTAATGACTGGTTAGGGGGATATGGAACTGATGAAATCGTAACAAATACGAAATTCTTCGGAAATGACTTTAACACTTTTGACACATCGGTACAGACTCGCTTAGGAGATTGGGGGAAATGGCTTGTCAATACTGTCGGATTCGACGGATTCAGGCTGGACTTCGTACGTGGATTCCAAGAACAGTTCGTAGCAGACTGGGTTAATGGCCTTCCTTTGGTAAATGGTGTACAGCCTTTTATCGTCGGAGAATACTGGGGAGCTGATTATCGAATAAAGAATTGGGTTAATACTATCGCTTCTTTAGGTGCTGATGTTGACGGATTCGACTTCCCATTGAAGAATACATTAACAGATATGTGCAATAGTTCTGGATCAGATTTTGATATGTCATGGCTGAATCATGCAGGTTTGGTTCGCAATAATGCAGGTAATTCTCTGCCTGGAACGTCTGTCGTGACATTCCTTGATAATCATGATACGGGCAAGGAACATGACAAATGGGTAACAAAAGACTTCCATCTCGGATATGCATATCTGTTAACACATGAAGGGAGACCATGTATTTTCTATCCACATTTCTTCGGTGATACTATTGTAGATGCAGATGACAGTACGAAAACCGTAACTCCACCATCATGGCTGAAAGACTGTCTTAAAGATCTTATAGCTATCAGAAAGACATATCTTGGCGGATCTCTTGTAGTTTTGAGTGAAATAGGAAATCCGTATCCGTCAGGGGATGTACAGGATGTCTATATTGCAAGAAGGCAAGGAAATGGGACAAAGGACGGTGCTATAATCGTGCTTAACAACAATGACACAAATACAAAATCCTTATGGGTTACGGTTAATGCAACGGGATTCTCAGACTGGTCCGGACTAACTCTTGTGAACGTCCTTAATACAACAGAAACAGTAACCGTTCAAGCAGACGGACGAGTAGAATTAGGTGCTCCTGCTAGAAGTTATAGCATTTGGGTAAAACAGTCAGATCTGTAAAACAGCTTTTCGTTATGGATATGGAGATTCACCATATCCATAACTTTTTAGGTGTATGCATAAGAGAACTGTAGCAGAATGATGCATAAGAAACTTATCTTAAAACAAGATATGCTTGATGCATTCAAGAAACTTGGAATGCAACAGGGAATGACGGTGATGGTTCATTCTTCGCTAAGCAGTCTAGGCTATGTGTGCGGAGGGGCACAGACCGTTATTCGGGCTCTGCTTGAAACCGTCACACGCGAGGGTACTATCGTGATGGCTACCGAGTCCTGGAAAAATTTCGACCCCGATGCAGACATTCACAACGAAGTCGGTAGTGACGAATGGCAGGCTATCCGCGACAACTGGCCAGCATTCGAGCAGTCCCCTTCACGTTCAAAGGTGCGGCTTAAAAATGCCACCCTGTGACTGATACGCTAACGGGAACTGGTGGACTTTGCCGTGGAATGGATGGAAAAGAATCGTAAATAACTAATAAGTATAAGCAATATGAAGAATTTGAGATTTGAAAAAGACGTTATTGTAGCGGTTGCTGTTTGCTCGCTCACCGCTTGCTCTACTCAGAAGAAAGAATCGTTGCAGCCGTTGGACGATGTGATGATGCAAGCGTTCTATTGGGATGTGCCTGTGGATGACCAGGCAAAGAACGGCACATGGTGGGATCACCTTTCTTCGTTGGCGTCGGAACTTAGGGCCGCTGGCATCAGCAGCCTGTGGACGCCCATTCCCGCAAAGGGCAATTGGGGCATCTATGACAGCGGCTATGGCATCTACGACCATTATGACCTCGGCAATTATGAGCAGAAGGGCACGGTAGAAACGCGCTACGGCAGTCGTGCGGAACTGGGGCTGATGATTGCCACGATGCACAAAGCGGGCATCAAGGTCTATTCCGACGTGGTGCTGAATCACCTCTATGGTGGAGATGAGAACTTCGAGGCCAATCCCGCTGTCACGGCGTACGCCAAGGGCGGGCTGCGCCTCGGCGAAGCCAAAGCGGGCCATGGCGAGCCGTACCCCGAGAGCGACATCCAATGGAAGAACGATACGGCTTATACGCGGACGCATCTTTTCTTCCCCAAGCACACAGGCAATGGTGAGCCAAACTACGAATGGCACTATCAGCACTTCCATCCGTCGTCGGCATCGGATTCGTTGACGGATTTCACCGACGATGAGCTGCGGCCACGTACCAAGTTCTTCGGCAACGACCTCGACACGTATAATGAGGAGGTGCAGCAGCGACTCTGTGACTGGGGCAAATGGTTGAAGGGCACGATTGGCTTTGATGGTTTCCGTTTGGACTTTGTGCGGGGCTTGCAGCCTGAATTCGTCAGCCTTTGGGTAGAGGGCTTGCCATTGCAGGATGGTAAGCAGCCGTTTATCGTCGGTGAATATTGGGCCGAGAATGGACGGTATATTAAGGAGTGGGTGGATAGCGTTGCGAAAGGCGGTGCCGATGTTCATGCCTTCGATTTCCCTCTGAAGTTCGCGCTCACCGAGATGTGCAACAAGTCGGGTGATGAATTTGACATGTCACGCCTGGCTCATGCGGGGATGATTCGTGGCTATGGTCTGCCCGCTGATAACATCGTAACCTTCGTGGATAACCACGACACGGGCAAGGAGCATGACAAATGGCTCGTCAAGGATTACGCGATGGCCTACGCCTATATCCTCACCCACGAGGGTACGCCCTGCGTGTTCTATCCCCATTTCTATGCCGTCACCCAGCACGACGTGGATAATCCGTCATTAGAAGTTACGTCACCATCAGACTTGCAACAGACTATCCGCCAGTTAATCGACATTCGCCGTCAGTATCTCGGTGGCACATTAGCAGTCTTAACAGAATCAGATAAGCACCTCTACGTTGCCCGCCGTCAGGGAAATGGAGTAAAGGACGGAGCCATCATCGTGCTCAACAACCACGACACCGACACCCTCAGCATCACCCTCAATGTATGTCCTGACGGCTTCACCGACTGGTCAGGCCAGACGCTGGTCAATCTCCTAAACCCAAACGAGACCATCACTATCAGCAATGACGGCCAAGCCACCCTGTCAGCCCCCAAACGCTATTTTTCCATATGGACGCTTCAAAATAACCGTTAATATTATTATAAGGGTCTTCTTTATTAAGGAGACTCTTTTTAATATAAGTTTATTTAAACAATAAAAATAATAATCGATAATTTCAAAGGAAAAAAATCTGCAAAAAGTTTGTTTTGTTCAACTACTATTCGTACCTTTGTACCCGCAATTGAGGTCAATAAAGAGTTATTGATGTTTACGCAAATCGCGGAGAATTTCGGACTCCTGTATGTAACTAATTCGTAACCTCTTCAAAATATAGGCTCTAATCATTACTGAAAGTCAATAAGTTATCAAAAATCGGCGGTTTACTCCGACTAAAGTCCAGGTTTACTCCGGGCCTTTTTTAGCAATTAACAATTTAACAATTTGGTTGATTTTTGTTTGTACAAAAAAATACTCAACTTTACCTATCCTTTATTATAAATTATAATTTATAATAAAGGATAAATTTTTACTGGTAAATGATTCATAACGGCGGATTTTTAATAACCAGTCTAAAATGGACCAAATAGTTAAAATGTTAAAAAGTCAAAAACTCAGCTAATGCTTTTGTTTTGTCATGGAAAAGTATTACCTTTGCACATCACTTTATTGGATAACACGTGAGGAGGTAGACCTTAATTATAGAATACCCTATCACAACTATTTTTTCGAAATGCATAGCAGCATCCAGACTTGGGTACTGATAAGTTTGATTATGTTTAATTTTAAATAATATATAATATGTGTATAGCACAAGAAAAAATATTAGATGCTATTTCGAAAATGAAGGTTGAGAAGATTATTATTAACACGGGTACAATTAACGTCACCGAAAGGTGTAACCTCGCCGGTTCTGAAACCAAGAAGACGAAGACGGTAAAGGTGGAGATACTGAAACAGTGTGCGGAGAAGGTAAAGCATCTGTTCTGGGAACCATGCGCCATCACAGTAGTTTACTGCATAGGCCGTGACTTGTATGATTATAAGAAATCATATAGCCAGTTTGAGCGCGACTTCAGATGTAGTGCAAAGATCATCTCGCGCACCATCACCAACAATCCGTATATGAGCAAGCATGTGAATGAGTGGGATGAATTAAATGCTCCATCACGTGCTCTGGTGCTTAAGGAAGCTTTTATTGCTGAGGTAGAAGAAATGCTCAATTCGCAGGAGTATGTGGAAAATACCTAGGAAAATTTCCACATTATAGGCATTTATGTAGAAATTACTTAGGAAAGTGGTCTAAATTCTTAGGCCACTTTTTTTATTGTTTGTACCTTCGCAACCGCAAACAAGCTTGTACGCACTTATACATTAAAGATTAAACATTAAAACATTAAATATTATGACTACATTGATTTGTAAGGTTGTGAGTCAGACGGAGCCCAGCTTCGTGACCACGCAGAAGGGAGAACAATTAGCTAAGAGTTATATCCGGCTGAAGGAGCTGGGCGGCGATTATGCTGATGAGTACAGTTGTGCCGTATTGGGCAATCTGGCCCAATGCCGGTTCCAGACTGGCGAGACAGTGGCTGCCACACTGCGTTTCCGAATTTTCGAAAACAATGGCAACTCGTATCAGGACGTAACGGCTATCGATATCGTAAAACTACATCCTTAATCCCATGTTTTATTTTCAACAACACAAGGCGGCTCAGTGCGAGCCGTGCCCCGCCGCCAAGTTCAAGCAGGTGACGAAGGTGCCGTGGGTGGCGCGGAAGGTCGATGAAGTGCGGCGCCTGAAGGCCAACGGGCAGATCGACGAGTCGAAGAAAATGAAGGATTCGCTGCCTGGCATGATATTCCAGGCCAAAGAGGTGATAGAGACGATTGGCACCACCAAAGGCTTCAACCTGGGTGTGCCCGGACTCTGGCGCGTGAAGAAGGCCTGCGTGCTGAACGGACTCGTGATGTGCGACTTCGACCATGTGGGCAACGATCCCAGGAAAGTTTTCCAAGATTTAGTAGACAAGGAGTCAAGGAGACAGGGAGTGCAGGACATTACTCAGATCATGGATAACCTGGGCATCGTGCTCTTCTTTATTACCCCTGGTGGCGAAGGGCTCAAGTCGGTTCATAAGGCTCGCATGGAGTGGGGCGGACTGGATACCAATCAGATTGAGATGGCCAAGCTGCTGGGGCTCTCGGTCACGATTGATAAATCTTGTAAAGATTCTTCAAGACTGTCATACATCCCGAAATGGGACGATATTCTATTCATTAACGAACAGGAACTCTTTAATTATGATAATCCTTTATACGACGAGAAGTACGGCCGACCATACCGCGAAGGCAATACTCAGACGAGTCTTAATTTCACTGAAACTGCAAGTGGAAAAGATGATCAGCCTGCTGAACTGAAGAGCCCAGACGATCTGGGCGATATCATACTCTATACTGACGAGAACGGTGAGTACTGCTATCACGGTGTGCCCTACAAAGAACTAGTGGCCAAGTACAATGAAATCAAGGGCGGCAAACCCAAAGTGGGCGACCGGCATCAGCGTATGCTGGAACTATCGGGCGATATGCGACGTATCGTGGATAACCGGCCGGCCAACGTGTTCTGGCTGATGCAGCAGACCGACTTCTATACGGATTTTGTAAAAGAAGATCGAGTGCTGGAACTCATTAGGATGGCTAAATCGGTGTGTGAATATCGCCCGCGCGGCGCCATGAGCGACGAGCTCGCTGCTACCCTCGATGCCTTCGGCATTAAGTACCAGAAGAAGGACGTGGTGCAGAACACGCTGCCCTATGACGACTGGGCCGACCGATTGGAGGAGATTCCCCTGGGATGCTATGAGCCTGCCATCGCCCACATCGATAACCACCGTGTGAAGCCGGGCGGCGTGATCTCGGCCTCGGGCATGTACTCCTCGCTGCTCACGCGCTGCAACTATCAGAACTGGGAGGGCGACATGCAGCGACTCAACTCGCTGGTGCTGATGTGTGGTGCACCGGCATCGGGCAAGTCGCTGGCCAAGAAACAGGACGACCACATCATGCTGACCATGCGCGAGAGTGACAAACCGGCCCGCGAGGCCGAGAAAGCCTACAAGCGCGAGAAGGCTGCTCGCGCCACGAGTAGTAAGGCGCAGAAGGGCGAGGCGCTTCAGGAGCCGGGTGGCATCATCCGCTACAACGTGGTAAAGGTGTCGAACAACCGTTTCTACCATCATGCCGACAACAATCGCGAGATGGGTTACGACGGTGAGGAGTGGTTCCTGCATCAGTATATGTTCTCGACAGAGCTGCTCTCGCTGGTGAATGCCAAGGGCGGTTTCCAGGAGAAGCGCGACATCATGCTGCAGGCTTTCCACAACGAGCGCAACGGTGTGGACTATGCCAACTCGGACTCGGTGAACGCCTCGATGCCTATGATGTTCTCGGGCGTGTTCACCTGTACGCGCACCTCGCTGCAGCAGTTCATCAATGCCCGTAATATCGGTGATGGTATGTCGACTCGACTCACCACGTGGCTGATGCCCGAGGAGGATTATCACACCAATGCCTACCGCTCCAAGCGGCGCGACCAGAAGCCGCTGCGCGAGATGGAGGAGTGGGGCAGACGGTTCGACCGCCTGAAGTGCGAGATACGTGGCATAGAACCGCTGGTAAAACATGTGTACGATCTCTGTGCCGCACTCGGCGAGGAGGCTTGCATCAACGACGACAAGGTGCTGAATCTGGAGCGCATGCGATTGCAGGACAAGATTCTGGCCGTGTGCATTCCGCAGGTCATCTCCACGCAGCCCTCATGGGAGGAGTTCGCCCGCACGGGCAACGCCAGGATCGAACAGCATCATCTGGACTTTGCCGACCTGATGTGCGAGATCATCAACCGCTGTGAGGATGCCTTGTTCGGACAGTTGTTGCAAGACATGTACAACAACGAGGCGCGCGACACGCAGATACGTCATGTGTACGACAAGACGGCGCGTTTCTTCTCGCAGTTGCCCGATGAGTTTACCACTCAGGATGTGATGCGCATCTGGGGTTACTCGCAGGTGGAAAGTGCATCGCGCAAGGCCAACGAGTTTGTGAAGAACCGTACCGCCGAGAAGATCAAGAACGGACAATACAAGAAACTATCAACAAGCATTTAAAAATTTATGGAAGCATTAAAGATTATCAAGAAACGCCATTTGACGCCTCACTTTACCATCGGGGAGTTGATCAAGACGAAACACAAGACTACTGATGGGAATATGCCGGGCTTCGCAGCGCTGGAGAATCTGCAGCGCATCTGCGAGCACTGGCTGGAACCGCTGCGGGAGAGATATAACGAGCGCTATGTGCTGCCTCAGCCTGACAGGGGACAGGTTCCTGTCAGAAACACATTAGCGCCAATGGCTGACAGGAACCTGTCCCCTGTCAGGCCCGAACCGATCATTATCAATTCGGGCTATCGATCGGATGAGGTGAACAAGCTGGCAGGAGGGCAGAAGACCAGCAACCACCTAACGGGCTGCGCCGTGGATATCCGGTGCCTGGGCCCAGAGCAAGTGTACCGCTACGGATGCATCCTGATCGACATTGCCGACGAGACTCACCAGGACTTCGATGAACTCCTCTGCGAGCACAACGCCAAGGGCGATTACTGGCTCCACCTAGCCGTCCGCCCCACCAACAACCGCCGCCACATCAGTTTCCTCCGCGGCTAAATAAACAAATCCCTAGCATTTAAATGCTAGGGATTTTCGATGACGCAGACGCGACCAGAATGGCGCATCCAGGATTCGTGGAGATTGAGTTCCCTCTCGGAGCGGCATACCCAGCAGAGTGGGGTGCGCATAGAGGCGGGGACCTTGGGGGGCTCGGCATAGCCATCGGTATAGATGAGCGCACCATCGTATTCGGGATGCTTGGCCACGAAGTTGATGAAGGGCTGGAAACAGGTGCCGCCACGACCGGTGACCTTGACGTTCTCAGATGCCTTGGACAGTGTCTGCACTTCACCCAACTTGACATCGAACTGCACCACATCGATCTGCTTGATGCCGTACTTGAAGAAGCGGTTGATGGTGGAGTAGAAGTTCTGGAGATCTCTATTCGAGATGCTGGCACTACAGTCTACACCGATGATCATGCGCGTGCAGAAATCGTAGCGACTGCCCATGGCATCGAAACCAAAGCGGCGATTGGGGCGCATGCGTGTGAGTTTGCGCTTCTCGGAGAGGATGCTGGCGCGGAATCCTGCCAGAATCTTACGATAGTCGACGCGCGCCTTGGTAGAGGCGATGATCATCTCCATCAGATGTCCTGGCATGGAGCCCCATGACTTTACGTTGCGGATGGCTTCGTTCATCTGGGCTGCCATAAGTTCATCCTGCTGCCAGTTGGCGGCGAGGTCGGCATCGCCGTCAGAGTCGCCCTCTCCCAACTGGTTCGACTGCGGCGTCTTGGGCAGCAGTTTCTGTATGCTGCGGGCATAATACTCGAAGTGCTGCTTGGAGGGTAAAGCGAAGTCGACGGGCTGTTTCATCTTGATATGTTGCAAGCGATAGGATTCGCTGATGACGCAGTTGCTGCCCAAGGCTCTGGCCACGGGGCTGCAGCCATCGGGCTGACGCTCGTAGGGGTGCTTGAGCAGGATGCGGATGACCTCTACGCGGAGTCGCTCTTCGAGTGCCTTGTCGCTGAGGTCGTTGATCTGGATGGGGTTGACCTCAATGAGGCCTTTCCCCACGCGGATCGGGCAGTTCATCTCGCTGTTCTCACTGACCCGATGGGTGCAGAAGGCAGCGAACAGTGGCTCCTCACTGAGGAACCAGCGTTCGGCAATCTTGGCTATTCGGTCTAACATGCTGCCTTGGTCTTGGATTTAGAACTCTTGGATGAGAAAATAGCCAGGGATTCTACGAACTCATTGAGCATGTCGTACACATCGATGGCATTGACCACCATGAAGGAAACGGCCTTCTCGTAGGAACCCTTCTCGAAGATGTTGGTGAAGTTGGCCAGGGCCTCTCGCTTGTCGTTCTCGCTGAGATAGGTGACGTATTTGCCGAGGCTCTCGGCCACAGTCTTCTTCTCGCGTGCGGTGAGTGTGGCATTCTCGAGGAAACGGAACACTGACTCATTGAGGATGGCAAACTCATGGAGCTGATACTTCTCGACGGTCTTCATGGTCTTGTCGTACTTCAGCAGGAGATCCTTGCCAGTAATGATATTGCGCTGCTGGGCACTCTGGATGAAGGCTGCGGCAGCACCTACGCCCACGATGCTGGCGATGATGCGCTTGTGGATGTCCTGAATGGTATCCACCTTGTGCATAATGTCGCTCACGCGCTTCCACGCACGACGGTCGGGGCTCTTCTCAAGACCCTTGTATATGCTGGTGTCGCCATCGAGCCAGGTGGGATTGTCCTGAATGAAGTTGATGACTCGATCGTCGAGCCCTTCGCTGGCAGCCCAGTTGAGCCACTCCTCGACGGTGGGCTTGAACTCGAAGATGTTGAAGCGGCTGACGAGGGCTGGGTCGAGGTCGGTGAGCTGGTATTCCTCACCATCGTTCACAGCCGATATGAGGTAACTACCCTTGGGCAGAGACTTGCCTGCCAACTTGCGGTTCAGGGTGAGGTCCATCACCGTCTGCAGAATCTCGGGACGGGCACGGTTCAACTCGTCGAGGAAGAGCACGATCGGCTGGCCATCCTGCGGAAACCAGTAGGGGGGTGTGAAGTCGGTCATCGAGGTGGCCTTGCCCTTGGCATCCATCTTCTCCACCTTTGAGGGGATACCGATGATGTCGCCTGGATCGGCCATCTGTCCGAGGAACAGGGTGACTACTTTCATGCCCTTGGCGTTGAAGTGGTTGGTGAGGATTTCTGACTTACCAATGCCGTGTTTGCCTACGAGCATGATGTTCTGGGTGGAAGGAATGAGCTCTAATGTCTGCTTGAGCTCGGAGATGTTGATTGTTACGGACATAATTCAAAATTGAAAATTGAAAATTGATAATTGAAAATTGAATATTGAAAATTGAATATTGAAAATTGAATATTGAAAATTGAGTGTTGAAAATTATTTCTTGCGGTGGAGGTAGAAGTTCTTCAGGCTGCTCTTGAGGTGAGCATCGAGAATCACTTTCAGACTCTCAATCTGCTTGGGGAGTTCTTTATCGTAGGATCCCCACCAGGCATAAATGTAGACACCGAGATTGGTAAAGGGAATATTTACCATGATCTTGGCACGGCGCTTCTGTTCGATGACCGTATACTTGAGTCTGGGGTAGTTCTTCACGCCCTCGGTAAACAAAGCCCGGATCTTGAGGAAGGCCATGTGGTCGATCTTGACCTTCTTGCAGGCCCACGCCAGGACAACGTCCCATGCTTCGAGGTATTCGTTGAGTTTCTGCTTCTGACGGATCATCCACAGCGCGACATCCTCTGCACGGTAGGATCGCAAGTACATGGAGGTAAGATTCTTGCCATTGATGGTGACTTGCAGTGCATCATACGACATCTCTGCATAGAGCGTGATGGCAGGCGAGAGCCGGACTGTCAGTCGCTGACCATTGGATCTGGTGGTTTTCATACTGAGCGTTTCAAGCTTGACGTCATCTGGGGAGAGGTCGTCAGAGCCCAGCAGGTGGATCTTGAGCTCGGCGGGCGAAGGTCCTTTCTTGATGAATGCCTGCTCGGGGCCCAGGTTGTTCTCCATTTTCATCTTGAGGAAGAGATCGAGTGCATCGTCGTTGCTCCTGCCTTCCTCCAGCATCTTGCGGATGCTATTGTTAATTTGTTCTTTTGAGTATATCATATCTTTTAGGGGTGAGGAGTTCTTGGACTAGCCAAGCGGCAAAGCCGAGCGAGAAGTGAGGGGTTAGATCCTGACAGGGGGATACCCCCCTGTCAAGCGTTGAAGCCAATAGGACGGCGCTCAGTCTTGTTGTCAAGCAGCTCGGCACGACAGTAGTCCTCAAGTTGCTCAAGCGAAGCATACTGGCCAGAAAGAATATAGTCGACGGTGCGCTTGCGTGCAATGTTCTCAATCTGACCGCCAGAGAAATCGAACAACTTAGCCAGCTGGCGCGCCTCGTCCTCAGTAAGGTCGGTAAGCATGGAACGCCATATGCGACTCTTCGCGTCGACATCGGGCTTGTGGAACTCTATCTTGTAGAGGAATCGGCGCTCGAAGGCGCTATCAAAGTTGCACGTGAGGTTGGTGGTGGCAATGAGTATGCCATCCAGGTCCTCCATCTCCTGCAGAATGATGTTCTGCATGGCATTGTCCATCTTCTCCACGGAGGGATTGAAGCCCTTGGTGGAACGTTTGCCGAAGATGCCGTCGGCCTCGTTGAAGAAGAGAATGGGAGGCAGTTCGGAGTTGCGGCAGAGGTCGCGATAGCGGGCGAACACTGCCTTAATGTTCTTCTCGCTCTCGCCCACGAACTTGTCGCGCATGCCTGCAATGTCGACCTGCATGAGGTCGCGACCAGTCTGACGCGCTATCTGCAGCACAGTCTCGGTCTTGCCAGTGCCAGGACCGCCATAGAACAGACAGGCGAAGCCTTTGCGCATGCCCTGCTCCTCGAGGCGCTTCTGTATGGAGGGGAAGTTCTCGGGGCTGAGCAACGAGACGAGTCGGTCAATCTGCTCCTGCTCAGAGGCATTGAAGAAGAGTGCCTTCTCCTTAATGGCCTCATGGCTCTTCAGGAAACGGTTCTGATTGTTGCGAACGCGCTTGCACTTGCTGTGGCTGGGCTTGTAAGCCGAAAGCAGCTCCTGCTTGGCCTTGGCGGTAAGCATGTAGCGCTCGGTGTCGGCTATGCCGTCTTCGCACTTATGCTCTACGAGACCGAGACGCATGAGGGGGTGGGTGCCATCGTGCAGTTCCTCGCGCATGAAGTTGCAATCAAACTCCTCGGGGTAGAGACGGTCAATGGACTCAAAGGTGAGGCCTTCGCCATCGGAGCCTTCCCACTGGGCATAGTCGAAGACAATCATGAGCAAGAGCGACTGTACGTGAATGTCGTCCTTGAATCGCAGCACCTCATGGCAGAGGGGCAGGTGGGGGTTGGCCTGGCAGAGCTCTACCATCCACTCCTCGTCTTCACTGAACTCGACGCGGTGGTCGTTGAGGTTTCTGTCGACGTGGCTCTCGAGCTTGTCGACAAACTGCTGCTCGGTAAGACCGTCAATGCGCTCAGGCACAAAGGTCTGGTTGTGGCGCATGGCAGTCACCACACCACGGGCTAGAGCAAAGCCATCGTAGCACACACCGAACTCGCGAGAGCCTCGACGCACGAACCAACGCTTCTTGACCATATCCTCAATCTCCTCGGAGTAGGTCATCATCTGCAGACGCGAAACGTTAAAGTAGTTGCCCATCTTCTTCCACGAGAGGGCTTCGCCAGCCTCAATCATGACAGCCAGGACTACAATCTGAACGTCGGTAAGACCCAGCTGCTCGCGGAGGTAGGCGAGGGGGTTCTTCACTGAAGCCCAGAACTCATCGTCGAGCTCAGAGTTCTGCGACTGGTCGAGCACGCGGTTCAGGGCCGTGATGATGGTCCAGGACTCGGGCTCCTTGTACTCGGGCTCCTCTGCGCCTGGGAGGGCGGGACGACCCAGACGGTGTTCGAACTCGAGACCGTTTCTCTGTTGCTGAATTTTCAATCTTCTTGGCATATCTGTATGTTTTTATTTGGTTTCGATTGCAATAATGCTAAAATGATTAGAATTTAGGTCTTCAATTTATACCTATAGATCAATCCCGGACTATGATGAAACCGCCGTTGCCGAAGATGTAATCACCTATGAGCTTGACGGAACGCGGGATGGAGAGTTCCAGGAAATGACGACAGGGGAGGAAGGCGAAATCTTCGATCACCTCGACGCCATCGGGTACATCGTAGTGTGTCTTGGTGAACTTGATGTTACACGTTTTCAGGGTCTTGCCATCGTCGCTATAGCCCACCGAGTCGACATCCCATGCGAGGGGAGCGTCGTCATCGTCATCATCCAGAGGATCGTCGTCATCGAGGTCGTCATCATCATCGATGTTTCTTAGGTGCTTGCGGTACTCGCCATCGACCACCTTGAAGATGGATTCTACACTGACCGACAGATATTCGAGGGCATGGATGAGCATGGCCATGTCGTACATGTCGGTGGCATGGAAGAACACGTTGGGATGGTCCTTGTCGTTATCGATGACGAAGCCCTTGACCTCGAAGAAAGAATCGCACGTGGCACGGAAATCGCGCAGGCGCTGGGGCGTGGGATCGTTGATGGCATAGGTGAGCGTGATGGCTGTAACCACTCCATCGAACAGGTCGTAGGAGAGCACGCCGGCGGTTGTTATATCGCCATTCCTGGAGCAGGAGTTGTAGTAGTACTCCAGGCGATTGCTGACGCGCTCATTGATGGCTTCGGTCAGGAAGGTGGCCTCGTAATGCCCATACAACAGTCCTTCGTTGCTGATAATCTTCTTCATGCGTGTGTGTACATCAATTATTTAATACAGTCCTCAGTGCGGCGACAGGCCCAGGTGTATTTGCCACGAGAGTCGCGCAGATAGAGTTCGGGCCAGAGGTAGCCAGTAATCTGGAACTGGTAGGTGGTGTTGCCCTGAGTGAACGAGAGGTAGCGACCATCATAGCGCCACTTGAAGGTCTCGGCAAAGTAGGCCGATCCGCCACGTGCCTCCATGATAATGTCGGCCTTGCCACTGGAGAACATGCGGACCTCCTTGAACTCTACATTGCCTACAATCATGGGATAATAGCACTGCCAGAGTCCAGGCAACTTGTCGGCGGTGAGGTGGTCGCCATTTCCACTGCGGTAGGAGTTTCTTTGCTCTTCGAGATAGGGGCACTCGCAGCCCACAATCATCAGAGCGAGGAGTAAGGTAAGTAACTGTTTCATATTCATATTCTTGACGTTTTCTACCTGCAATAGTAAGGCAGACGAAGAAATTCAGGGCTTCAATTTATAGGTATAGATGAAAAAAAGAGCAACCGGTGAGGGTTGCTCTGATGCTTAGCGCAGGAGGATGAGGTGGAGCTACATATTGAGTCTGACCACACAACCCATGACAGAGTAATAGATGAGGGTATCTCTTACTGTGAGGCCTGAGGTCTGTAACACATCGCGATAGGCCTTGAGTTGAGAAGCATATAGGCCGGCATAATGCTCATTTTTCTCACCAGGCGTGGTAATTGTTGCCTTACTTCCTGGGAAGTTCTTGAAATCAATCAGTACACACTCATTCTCGTTGAGATACCATAAGAGATCAATCTCTCCATGAACCATCTGACCTGGAAGAGGATGTATGAACGGCACCTCATGCTTGACAGAAGAGGCTTTGCCATAAGTCTGCTCCAACCAGTCATAGAGATGCTCGATGGAAGGAATGACCTTGTCGACATCAGGTATGATTTCGTACATGTTGTTACCATTACGAATACTGGTGGCCTTCTCCACATTCTCCTCATGAGAAAGGGTGGGGTCATAGACAGCAAAGATGTTATGGATGCAGGTTCCTGCAGCCGCCTGATTATATCTATCCGTATTGTATGGTTGGATACGACACTTGAGATCTTCAAGAATCTTAATATTTTCTTTCGCAAACTCTATCTGAGGCAGTTTGCTGGGAGACAGATACTTCGGCTCACGAACAATCTCTGGATTCTCAGGATACTGGTATCGAGAGAACTCCGTTGCTATGGTGGGTATGGCTTCAGGACAACCTGAAATGTCCTCATATGAAGGTGTCAGTTCATGATACTTCCATAGATTGACCGCACCGTTCTCCAACGCCCCTTGAGAAATGCCTGTATTCCTAATCCAATGGAGTGTTGGCAGCGCATCTTTTGAAGTCTGATGACTCAGAGTCGTCAGATAATCTCTTGCTCTCGTCACACCTACATATAGTAGATGGCGCAGCGCATTGCGTTCCTTTTCTTTTAAGGCGTTATATACCTCCAGTTTTTTACATTCATCAATGATGGGCTGGGGTAGACTGGTGTTTCCAGCACTGACGACAGCTGGTAAGAATTGGATATAATAACCAAACTGTTCATTGGGTTCGGGATGGCGCAACTCATGAACACCCCAGAAATTCTTTTTCGTGAATTTGTTGTCGTCAAGATTATCATTGCTTAATGAAGACAGTATTACGTAATTCCATTCTAGTCCTTTGGACTTATGATAGGTTAATACCTTCACTGCTTCTGAGGCATTATCGATCTTACTATCGATCTCTGCATAAGAAAGAAAGGTCAGTAAGCCACTGACAGATGCGCCAATACCCATCTGGAGACAATGCTCATCATATTTCTTTGCCAACGAACAAAGTGTCTGCAGATTCTGATGACGATTATCAACATCTCCCCATTTCCCGACTATTTCAGGAAGGGCTAAACCATAGATGATGCTATCAAGCAGGTCACTGACAGACAGATTCCTGACTTTTTGTTTGAACTTCAGGAGTTTCTTTATCATCAGATTGTCTTCTTCCAACCAGATGTCTTGATCATCTGATAGATTAACGATATAGTCCAGGCGTTGTTGCAGGATATCCTGAGTTGGGACATCTTCCAAGAGTCGCAAAAGATCTGCTCTGACGTGTTTGTTGGATGAATCGACCATAAACTTAAGCAACGTAAAGACCAGTTGCACTTCTGTTTGCTGGAGGATCTCATCATTCACAAAACAGACCGGAATACCTTTGCTGTTGAGTGCTTTGGCAAAGGTCTTACATTCATCGTTCCTTAGACAGAGAATGGCAATATCTCCAGGCTGAATAGGTTGGAACTCATTCTTGTTTTTTATCTGAATAACAGTTCTGCTATCAAGTAACTGTTTGATGCGATCGGCCACTTTACCTACAAAAACTTCTGCATTGGGAGCGAAGCAATTCCAGTGGGATAAAGGGTAAGAGAACTGCTCTGATTCCTGACGAGCAGCTTCGAGTTTGACGTTTTTCTTGTCGATAATACCATCAAACGCGCGAGTAAAGCACTCTGTTGCAAGATTGACCAACGGCTCTCTGGTGCGCCAGGATTTGGGCAACTTGTCATAGGTGAGGTTAAGCGCAGGATCCCTATGCTCATCCATGAACTGCTTGGTGATCTCGTTGACCAATTCTACATCTGCTCCATCATTAACTTGTAGGTGCCTTCTATCTCTTTCTTGACCTGAGGTTTGCCAAGTAATTCGAGAAATAGGCGTTCCATGTCATTATAGTCAATGATGTGGCGGCGGGTCTTGAATTCGTTAAAGCCATCTTTCCAATCCTTGGCTATGCCGAATAGGATGTTGATAACCTTCTTCATCATACCTCCAGGACTATCATCGCCTACTGAAGATGTCTGGTATGCCTTTAGGTTGTCGATCAAAGCATCAAACTGGCCATCACCCATGATGGAAATCAGGTCTTTTCTATTCCCTTTTCCCATATAAGGCTTGTCTTTTGTCAGCTCCTTATACAGTTTCATTATAGTAGCATAGGTAACGGTCTTGTTTTTCAGACCATCTAAAATGGGTTGGACATTCTTTTTTGCAGAGTCGCTGTATCCATCGATTTTGGAGGCTAATGCCTGGGTGAATGCGTTAAGCAACTCACGATTAAGAGCAGTATTACTGTTATATACTTGATCTACAACTTTACAACTATTTGCTTTACTTAGTTCAATATCGACATCGTAGTTGTTGACCTTGTCAATAATATCAAGAAGGTGGTCTTTCCAAAAATCGAGTTGAAGCTGATTCTCCTCCCTTAAATCAAAATAAGTGCAATATGAGCGAAGAGACTCGAGTTCTTCCTGATCCACGTAGTTTCCTAATGATTCACTGATATAGACCTGAAGATCGTCATCTGACATCACTTTCATGTCAGGAGAAACACCAATGAGATACCAATACTTCTGGATAAATCTTAATGCAACAGAGTGAACGGTGCCAATGGTGGCTGAATTCAATTCTGCCGCCACATCAGCATGATGGTCTTTGTAAAGACGTTCACGCGACTTCTCCCTGAATTCAGAGGCGGCCAATTCAGTAAACGTGGTGAGAATCACCTCTGAGGGTTTGAATTCTCCCTTCCCAAGTTTTTTAGACAGGATCTCTGTCAGTTTTGTTGTCTTTCCAGAGCCTGCTCCGGCATTGATATATTGAATATTCTTCATACGAGTCTTCCTTTTAAGATGGGGTGTGTAGTCTTGATTTCTTTAGGATCCTTGGGCGTGTCCCACTTGGGCTTCTGCTTAACAAAAGGCGGTTTGTCTGCTTGTACGTAGGGACAAGCTTTCTTGTCTTTGGTTTTATAAGCAACGTCAAGTGGATAACATGGCTTGTCTGGATCTGCGTTAGTATTATAATCCAGTTTTGTAATATCTTCCAGTTCACTCTCTTCCAAGAAACCGGCATCTAATTCCGAACGACGATAAACATATGAATTCTGAATTTCCTTATCAAGCTTTCTATCCTTAGCTTCCGTCTTGACTTTCACGAAACGGATATGATCCGACTCTGGGAAATCAGAAGTGAATAATGTCATCTTTGGAAAAAGATAATAGGCGACACCTGCTACTTGTTTACTGTAGTGTATTTTAGCGGCTTGCTTATAGAGTTCCAATTGTATGGATTTGTTTTCTTCCAACTTGGTCTTGAATGATTTCCCTTCAGACCATTTGAAGTCAAAGATTACAATCTCGTCTTGAGCATTTTTTAATACCATATCAATACTTCCATCAAAAGCTCCGATGGTTTTAAGGTTGACATCAAATTCAACCTCGCCACCAACTGGTTTTAAATGAAGATTTCGAATAATGCTCACCAATACGGATACACTGTCTTTGAGAATGGATTTAAACTGTTCGCGTATTAATTTGTACTCTGGCAGAAGGAGAATAGCACCTGTTTGTTGGATGGCGTCATCCATCAGTTGGTCCTTAGTACTCTCATCCAGCAGGTCGTATTCATCGGGCATCTGTTCACCATATTGATCAACAAGCATCTTAACAAACAAGTGGGCGACTAATCCCTTGGTATTATCAAGATCTGCAAGTTGTCCAACCTGGGGCTCGTTGAGTTTGAGCAGATGACTCAATGCATAGTCGAATGGATGCTGAATCAGCGCATTGATACTTGACTGACTCTCCTTATCACGCTTAAGACCAGCCAACGCATTTGAGAGCTGGTAACTGGGTTGCGGCTCAAGATGGATGATCTTGCCTGATACTTCATGGAGATTTGGGTCTTCATTTTCTTTGAAATGATCATTCCATTCTTCTTTATACAGTTGTTTCAACTCTGTCACCAATGGATGTTCCTCCTGGCGCGCATTGCCATCAAACTCCCATGTGACAAGGATTAAACTGCCTGCATTCTTTAATGCATCCATATGAATCTGATGCTGCTGCGTATAGAAAGTAGATTTGGCAGGAATCGTAATGCCATTCTGTTTGAGTGTCTCACATTCTGATGTATTGAGAAAATCGAAAGGATAAATGGGAACGGAGCTTCCAACGCACCCTAACCAACATACCTTTTTGGCATAGTCAGCTAATTGCGTAACATCTGCAATAACATCAAAAGCGTCTTTCTGTGCCTTCATGTGGGTGAAAGACTGGGGGCGATAAATACCATCTACTTGAACTTTCAATTCATCAGACGAGATGTATCCTTCATTGGGAAGAATATCAAGTAATGACCTGCAGAAAGAAGCTAAAGCGATGAGTTGTTCTTTCCTTTCGTCATCTACCTTATCAGAATATATTTGTTGATCACACCAATGAGCCAAATTCCTAGAATATGTCCTAACATCACTCACAAGGATTTTGTCAGTTGAGTAGTCCTTTCTGATCATTTCGATGAATGCCAATTTCTCGTCACGTTTATCCTTGTCGTCCTCATCAGTGAAATCGTATTCATCAATGGTCTTTTGCCACTCTTCGTTGATACCACCTTCATCAGCCAGTACACGAGCTAACTTATATGAAACTCCTCCCAGAGGATTGCCTGGCACTTGGAGATAAGAAAGAAGGTTATATACATTAATCGGACGGGAAAATAATGACATACCCAACTTGAAAAGCTGTAGTAATTGGGGATTGCTGTTCTGGGATTTTGAGTTGACTGTAGGCATCCCCATCGCAATAGCCATATCGTTGAGGATACAATTGTCGCTACTGATGGTTACGTCAACGTCCTTTATTGCGTCGGGCTGGGAGAGATACCATTGATAGGCTTTGTCGCGGGTCTTAAAGTGATAGACTTTGAAGTCGGTTGGCAGTTTACCTTTATTCGTCACATAATTGACGGTTGCCTGATGAGCCAATTGTTCAAGAGTTGACTTGATAACAGCAGGGGTCAAATCTTCCGTATGTACCTCAATCACATCATCCTTTTGGAAGATGGTATGATCCTTGAGATAGGTAGTAAGATCCTGCCAGCGCTGGGCCACATGTTTTCCAACAACGCCCTTTTCAATCTTGGCCAATGCCTTGAACTTGTCGGAATCAACTTCTGTGTCTGGTGTCCAACCTGCCATCAAAAGATTGTCGGTCCAAGCCATCAATTGGCGAGCGACACCCACTTCGTCGGTCTTGAATGACTTCTCGAAGATGGTTCCTTCCACATTCTTGCTTAATGATTCATGGAATGCAACTAAGCGCTCGGGCTCGGATTGCTCCATGGCAACAATGCCTGCTCTCAGTTCGAGTTCGGAAAGCAGTTCCGTAGAACCACAAACCTTCAGGCCAAGTAGTTGCCCCTGGCGCTGTTTAAGGTTGATGTAGCTTGTAGAGTTAAACTCTGGTGAATAGATTATTTTCATATCATTATAGTTGTTATAAGTTTCTGCTGCAAAAATACAAATTAATTCTGAATAAAACAATTGTTTATACATATAAGTATTGTTTTTTGTATTTCAGTCACAAAACGGCAAAAATTTGGAAATTTGCCGATTTTGTAACTAAGTGTTTCGTCAAAAAACGAGAAAAGCGTTATCTTTGAATCAACAGGCTTTTGATATATGCTTCGATGTCAGCAGAAGTGATGTTGTAGACAGGATGGAGTTGAGTGAACTGCTCGTCCTTCTTAAAAAGGGTTCCATTCGTTAACATTGCCATAAGGCCCTTGCTTTTCAACTTATGACCGGAATGCTCAAGAGCGCGTGGTATCAGAGTGTTGATGTCTGCACCATTCTTCAGAATAGAATAAATGTCGTAGTAGTCACGGAACTTGCTGCGACGCATCATGGCTTCCATTTTCATGATACCAATCGACTCCACATCAGCCAGACGGATATTGTTCATATAAGGTACTTCCTGCATGGTGGCAATTCGCTTGCGCGGGGCTGCATAGAAAGATACTTTCACCCCTTCGACAATGAAAACCACCTGGTCAAATCCCGCCACCTGTACATCGTCAATGTTGCCGACTGTTTCAAGTTCTTTCTGTATCTTTGGCCATCCGATATCAAGCGTATCGTCTTTGCTTTCTTTCCATCGCATAAAGTCAAGATCCTCGCTCTGGCGGGTCTTCAGTTGGATAGATAAGGCTGTTCCTCCCACCAAGACAAACGGTTTGATGCATTCCAAACGGGAGATGGCTTCAATGATTCGGCCTGTTTGAGGAGCAAGTGAAAGTGATGTCATGCTGATAGTCTTTTATTGAGTTGGCGTGTTGCCATTGCCTTTACATAGCTGCGTGGACGCTTGGCGTGGAAGTAGTACCAGGCAAAAAAATAGTTCAGATTATAGTATCGTTCTCCCTGAGCCACTACATTCTCTATCCATGCACGCTTCATCTTCTTATAAGAGAAAATGCTGAAGAGCATGTTGATCTCGTCAATGTCAAGATACAGCATCACCAACTCTATTAGCATGTCGTCAGGCATGTCTTTGATAGAGTTGATGTCGTAACTCCACAAATAGTGCTCCTGTTTGAGCTTCTCTATGAGATACGGCTTGACTGATGCATCCTTCTTCATCTTTTCTTCTTAGAATTCGTGGCAAAGATAGAAATATTTTTTGAAACAAACAAATAATTGGGAAAAATACCGAAGTAAATCCTCCAATTATCTCTTACTTGTTGTTCCACTTGTTGAAGATTTCGCGGAGTTCCTGGGGGAGTTTGTCGTAGCAGGCGAAAGCGATATCTTCGGGTACGGGCATGGTGGCGGCAGCGATGTTGCCGGCTATGCAGGCCATGGTGTCAGTATCGCCACCAAGGGAGATGGCGCGGATGACAGCATCCATGAACGATTCGGATTCGAGGAAGCAGATGATGGACTCGGGTATGCTCTTGTCGCAGGCTGTCTCGAAGGCATAATCAGGGCGAATCTCATCGGTGGTGCGATGGAGATTGTAGCCGAAGGTCTGCTCGATGTACGAACGGATGTCATCTTTCGAAGAGCCAGTGCGGTTGAGATAGATGGCCGCAGCAACGGCCTGAGCACCACGGATGGCTTCCGGAGAGTTATGAGTGACTTCGGCAGTGGTCTTGGCCAGGGCCAGACACTCATCGAGCGATTGGGCATACCTGGCTACTGGGGCAACGCGCATGGCGCTGCCGTTGGAGTTGGCACCATAAGGCACACGATCGGAAGACTTGACCCACTCCAGGAATTTCCTGCCGAAGGAGTACACTTGATAGCGGTTGGCGAAATGTTTGAAGAGGTCGATGAGTGTGTCCTTGGAGTGCCCAGGATCGTCCATGAGCCACTTGGCGATGGCGAGCGAGAGGATGGTGTCGTCGGTATAGGTCATGCTCTTCAGCACTTTCATGTCTTTCTTGCCGGCGAGCTTCTTCACTTTCTGCTTGTCTTTCTCGAGTTCGTATTTAGAGCCGAGCACTTCGCCACAGATGCCACCGATGAGGCCGGTCTGGGGGAGATGCTCAGAGGCAGAGCGCTCCACTCGCTCGACAGTGATGTGACCATCGGCAGCTTCAGTGAAACGGAGGTAACCGCCCAACCAGTTGATGTAGGCACTATTAAGCAAGCTGACATCGGCAGGTTCGCCATGCAGCCACTTGAGCCATTCGGCATACCACTTGGCACCATCGCGGTCGAGTTCCTGTTTGCGGTAATGAGGCGTACCATAACGATGCGTGAGGAAATCGCTGACGATGTGGTTGGGGTTGTTGAGATAACCGTTCTCGGGGGCGATGATCTTGGCCTGTTCTTTGGCGGCTTCAGGACTATCATCGAAATGGGCCATCAAGGCGGCGGCTTCGATATTGCCAAAACGAACACCCAGGAAGTCGATGCCACTGCAGATGGTATTGAGGTTGAAACGGTCAGTATAGGCTGGCGTTCCGGCAGTCAGAGAGAGCGGACCATAGAGTGCGAAATCGTCCTGGAAATGGGCTTCGTCGCGCAGCACTCCTTTCACGAAACCACCCTTGTTCAGGGGATCGTTGGGATTGGAACCGAGCACCTGTTCGCCGTAATGGGAAACGAACATGCACATCTTATAGAGCAGGTCGATGGAACCCAGCGGCGAGTCGATATCGGTGCGGATGATGACTACAGGCAGATGGCCCGGCATGCGCTCGAGCACAGCTTTGCATAGGGCTTCTTCGCGAGGGGTAACAAGAACGACGAGGGCACAGTCGGTCTGCGGGTGCTTGGCACTCTTGATGAAGTTGGAGAGGGCCATGAAACGGCCGTGGCACTCATCGCGGTAATCGGTGGTGACACAGGCAGCCAGTCCGGCTTCGGTCATGTTGCTCTCCATCTTGTGGGCCACAGGTTCGCCATACGAGCCATAGAGCACCGTGAATTGAGAGATGGTGCTGAGGTCGGGTGGGGCGATGGTACCATCGATGGTGCGATAGGTGAAGTTGTCGTCGAGCTTACCGGAGAGGGCCAGTTTACCGGCGAAGTTATCATCGCCAGTGAAGGCTTTATATAATAAGGAGAAGTAAGCGAAGGTGCCATTCACACTGATGAAGCCACGAGGCAGGTCGAAGGGGCGATTGATGAGGCTATCAGGATTGGCTTTCTTCACGCGGCGCATGTTGTCGTTCACATCGTGCGTCATGGTGAAGAAACAGCTATGCTCAGGGTTCACGTCGGCCATTCGATCGGCGATGTAAACGGCATCCTGATTCATCAGCGATTTGCTGATGAGGAGGAGTTTGGAGTTGCGCAGGGTTGCATCGGAGAGTGAGTTGCACTGATAAGGCGTGACTACTTTGCCCAGTCCGCAGTTGGTTCCGTAGAGGAGTGCGGCATAAGAGGCCGAGGAGTGAGAGCCACCATGGCCCATGGTGATGAGTGGGCGCTTGGGGTCAGTGAGCAGGAACTGGCGCAAGGCTTCAACATCGGTCTGCTGAGCCAGTTCCAAGTACTTGCGTGTGTCTTTCAACAGTTCGCTCATCAGGGGTTTCTTGCCACGAGCGAGTGGTTTCTTGGGATTGTTCTTCTTTGTTATCATTGTGCTAATCAGATTGTTTTATACTGCAAATATACGATTATTATTTGAATCTACCAAATAATTATAGGTATAACTATTAGTTGATGATGGTGGTCCGGGTGGTGTAGTCGGAGTAGACGATGATCTGTACACCCTTGTCGTTGGGAGAACAGGGTCGGCCAGAGAGGTTGTAACGGGCTATCTCATAGGCATCGTCGCTGGTTGAGTTTCTATCGGCTTCGATACCTCTGGTGGTAGTGGTGTTGTTATCGCCGAAGTAGATGCCCTGAAGGGATGTGCAGCCATCAAAGGCATTGTCGCCAATGTAGCTGACAGTCTGTGGGAGGTAGATGGTCCGCAGATAGGCAGCTCCTTCGAAAGCGCCCCTGGCAATGCGTCGGCAGTAGGGATGGACAGTATAGCTGTCGTTGTGACTGCCTGCCGGATAGCGGACGAGGATCCAGTCTTTCGTGCCTTCGTAGCCAACTGCATAGAGTACACCGTCAATGGTCTTGTACTTGGCTTCGCCCATATAGACGCCATTGATATAACCAGAAGGGAACTTGTCGACCTTCTCAATTTCTTGTGCCTGAACGGCTGTGCCCATCATCAGGGCAAGGAATAGGAGTAATACTTTCTTGTGCATAGTCGTTAAAATTGATGTGATTCTGATTGCAAGGATAAGAAGCGGGTTCTAATACACCTCTTCTATTTATAGGTATAACGTAGCTATCCACAACTGGATAACAGATGTTTCTTGTTCTTACGACCAAATGTTATTCTTCTTGGTCTTTCCAAAGGGTGTATTGGATAAAGAGATTGTAGTTAGTGGTTTCGGAATCGCGCGAGGGAGATTCGTTGATGAAAAGGGTAATGTCGCCAAGGATATTACCTGTGTGGTCAGGAATCATAAAGGTTGATGTTTCGTAACCATTCTGGCGGGTAACGGCTTTCCACTCGTAGGGGTTCTTGGCCCGCCCATGCATCACAGAATCGAAACGTTCCTTTTTCTCTTGCAGGATCTTGAGACCTTCAGTTTGAGCGTACTTCGTTTCTATCAGGTTGCGCATCGTCTGGTATTTCTCGAGAATCAAATCCTTAGAGGAGCGAGAGATCTGTGCGATGGTTCGATACACAAAATCCGTCTGAGGCTCGTATTCCACAAAGACAAAAGCCTGTTCGCCCTTGTACTTACCTTTATATATGTTGGTCCCGTTGTGTTGCCCTGGGTTACTAAGAGTGAAGTCCTTTTGCAGCAAAGAGTGGTTGAAAGTCGTGATATCTCCCTTCAGCGGTATGCCCATAAACTCGAAGCCATTGCTCTGAGCCATCGAGCCCAGCGCCAAAGCCACAGCCAAGAGTATCAACGCAATCCGCTTCATTTGTTTTTGTATTTAGATTGTTGGGGCAAAGATAAAAATAAATCCCCAAATCAGCAAGCATTTATGTGGAATATCAGTAAAAACAACGAGTTTTATTTGGAAGTTTACTTGTTTCTTTGTATCTTTGCACCTAAATAGTAAACAATATGGATTATGACATATCTCAATCAGTTTCACAAAGAGGCAATGGAACGTACGATGAAGAAAATCGTAGAATTCAAGAAGTCTCCAATGAACTCCAAAGACTTTGCCGATTATATGAGGAGGAATCTCGAGAAGGCAAAAGAAATGGAACTCGCTTCGAAATAGAGCAGCGTGTAGCAGAGCAATTCGCGAAGTCTGCTGGTATATGGATACCTATGGATAATATCTTTGACCTTGGAATCCCTGGACCTAGTGGTAATGAGAACGATACTTATGTATCTAAAGAAACGATATATAAGGTTAATAATTTGTTGAATAGTGGAGGTATCTGTAAGTTGCTAGACAAAATTCTGCTTCATAATCTGATTTTCCCAAATACAGCTTATAGAATCCATGGTTTCACTGGATATGATGGAAGAACCATCATGCCTGTTTTAGAACAAGATCGTATTTGTGAGGCAGAACCAGCCACACAAATTATGATTGATACATATATGTCGGCTTTGGGATTTGACAAAGATAGTGAAATTGGGCATTATCGGAACAATTTGTATCTTGTTTGGGATGTAGTTCCTCGTAATGTCTTAGTAGACAAAGATGGCGATATGTATGTTGTAGACGCAGAAATAGCCAAGAATAAATAATTCTCTTACTTCAGATACTGAAGGAAGGTAAAAGCGTCATCGGGGAGATGGTATTCCAACTTCCCGTTGTCGCGGAGTTCCATGAGGAGGCGGCCTAAGAGGTTGGGGCCAACATAACAATCGCCTTGGGTCTTGACACCCCATGTGTCGGGTGTTTTCTTGTTGAAGCTATCCTGATCCTCGACGATGAACATTCCACGGGAATGCTCCAATTCTTGGCGGAACTCGCTGCTCTGCTGATACTTCTGGGTAAGGCAGAACTTCATGGCATCTACGATCATCTGCCCCCAGTCGGCACGGCGATGCGTCTTCTCCCAATGCTTGGTGGTATATTTGGGATTGCCAGCCTGATAGATAGCCGTCACAGGTTCCTTATCCTTGAACTTCATCAGTTGGAACAGTTGTTCTGAGGTCTTGAAGGTGACACCATTGTAAATAATAGGTGTATGCCCGAAATTGCCCAAAACGCCCCAAGGTTCACTAACCTTACGGATGGCAACGCACTTATCCTTGGGATAGGTCTCGATGGAATAGTATGCTGGGTAGAACTCCTTAATAAAAGGGGCTATGCTGTAGAAACTCATATCTGTTGTGGTTTAGAAACTGTCTAATGGGATTTCTCTCTGGGAGCCTTCAATGAGTTGGAAGTGCTTTGGATCAAGTTCGACCTTGTCGATGCGGACGATGCGGATTTTGTCGATGTTGAGGACAACTCGATTAGTCAGACCATCGGGCTTACTCTGGGCCTGAGGCCATGCGAAGTACTCTAAGCCGATCTCACTGAAGAACTTGGCTGCAGCTTTCTCTGCATCGAGGTCGGCTTTGTCGGTAAGTTGTTTTGTGGTGCCAGTCTTACCAGTGAGCTTATTGCCAACATACTTGCGGAAGAACTTGCCCACCTTCTTGGCTTCGTCAGGAATCTGTTCGCCAAGTGCTTTCTCGGTGCGCTCGATGATAGAAGGATGAACGGGCCGGACAGAGAAGAGATGATTGTCGTCCGTCATGTCGGGAATCTCGAGGGTGTAGACATAATAGTCCTTGTTTTCGGGACGTTTCTTGTTGTAGGCATAGTGGGCTGCAGAGGTGTACGACTCGGTGATATAGGTGCCAAAACCAAACTTAGCCTTGCCATCACCTTCGAGGGCGTGAGCGAGATCGAACTGCTTGAAAAGCACTGATGTGCCGTGATAGAATGTTTGCATATATAACTTGTCATTGGTTAATATCGATTGCAAAGATATGCAATTTTTGTTAATCAAGCAAGTTTTTATAAGTATAAAAAGAGGAAATAATGGCACGATTTTTGTATCTTTGCACTTGTAATCTATGAAACTTGGTATGAAGAAAGACATTTTGACTTTGGTGACCTCTCTGAGAGAAGGTACTGCAGGGAAGACCTGTATGGGAACTGGTAACTACTCTTTTGACATTATCACTCAACGTGAGTATCCGGATGGATTCGTTCCTGGCAAACGCAACAAGTTTGAGGAGAGAATCGTGAAGATGGAGATTGGTAACACTTGTGGCAATGTGATGACCATGTTGCCTTATCTGGGTGTGAAGACCTTCCCCGTGGCCAAGCTGGACCCCTCACCTCAGGGATACCGGATGAAACGCGACTTGAAGGCCTATGGGGCTGATGTGAGGTATGTGAGTAATACGCTGAAGGGTGGTACTACTATTCTGCGCTGTGTGCATAAGCTGGATATAGACGGTAAGCCTCAATTGACACACAATGGTTCAAGTGCAGGAAAAGTATGCGCAAATGGTCATCCTAACAAGAAGTTCCTCAATTCTCAGAATGGTGAGGTGGAGGCATTGGTAGATTCTATGGACTTTACGCCTGATGTGTTCTTCTTTGATGTGACTAAGGCTGGTCACAAACTTTTGGCAGAACTACTGCGTGAGAGAGGTACGCTCGTGTATTTTGAGGGTGACTCGGATGGACACAATATTGAGGATGAGAAGAGAAGAAAGTCTGCTCAAAAACTCTTCCTTAGGTGTGTAGAGGCTAGTGACGTGGTAAAGATGTCGGCAGAACTGATTAAGGACCTGTCGTTCGCTGATGACTATCAGGATAAGCTCTTCATCCAGACTATGGGTGACAAGGGTCTCCAGTTTAAGTTGGGTAAAGGAAAGTGGATCAAGCTTGATCCCATCATGAATCCCGACTATAAGGACTATGAGGGTGCAGGTGACTGGACTTCATCTACTCTGATTGCTGCCCTCTGTGCTAAGGGTATGCTGAAGGTAAAGGATATGACTGAAGAGACTGTGAAGGAGGTACTGATGATGGCTCAGCAGATGGCCTCATATAGTGTTGGTTTCGTAGGTAGTAAGGGCTTGATTCATGCGGATGAGAACTTTAAACTGCAGGATGACACGCTGGAGATGCCTCACTACACGAAGAAGCTGATGTATCTGCATGGCTCGGCCTCGGCTGGCTATAGTCGTACGTCGATGGGTATTCTGGAGTATCTGCCTAAGGACTGGCAGCTGATTATGCCAGACTGCCCGGTGGATGCAGAGGAGTGTCTGAAGATGCTGAAGGAGCTGTGCGAGAAAGAGAAACCTGACCTTATCATCGGTAGTAGTCAGGGTGGCTACTATGCCCAGATGCTGAAGGGTTATAAGCGCATCTGCGTGAACCCTGCCCTTGAGATGTCGAAGGATGAGGATGTGAAGGTGGGTAGCCACCAGTTCGTGGTAAACCGTCAGGATGGTATACAGAAGTATGTCATCACGCCAGAGATGCAGGATGGCTATCGCCGACTCGAGGCTCAACAGTTTGATGGTATCACAGACTTTGACCGTGAGAACTGCTATGGTCTCTTTGGTGACCAGGATGCTGACTGGGGTTACTGCAAGGCTATCTTTGCTGAACACTATCCTCACATCTATACCTTCCCCGGAGGTCATAAGATGGAGTATGATGAGATTGAGAAATACCTCATGCCGTTGGTTAAGGAATTACTATAACAGCCTATGATTGAAGTAATTAAGAGTCCAACCCCTGTGGTTGAGAAGAAACAGTGGACAGCCTTTCTTGCTGGTCCGATGAATGGTGCACCATCTTGGCAGGCTCAGGCCCCCAAGGTGGCTGCCCAAGTGGGTATTGAGAACCTGACATTGCTGAATCCTCGTAAGACGGACCGGTTTGTGACAGGTACTTATCAGGTGAATTGGGAGACGTTCGGACTGAGAATGTGCGACGTGATCCTGTTCTGGATTCCACCACAGGCCAGGGAGATGAAACCTTGGCGTTACTATGCCATCACCACGAGACTGGAGATGGCAGAGAATCTGGCTCGTGGACATAAGGTGATTATCGGTATTGATCCTGAGTTCAAGAACGAGAAAGGCGAGGATATGGCTGGTATTCATCACTTGAGGCGCATGGCAAAGTACTATGGCGTGAATGAGATCCATACTTCGTTAGAGGATTGTATGAAGGAACTGAAAGCCTGGATGGAACGTCCTCGTAAGGAAGAGGAGCGTGTGCACCATATGCCTGCTCCGATGTTTGGACCTATGGGCAAGTTGAGTTGTCAGCCGAAGCCGAATACCAATCGCAACCAGACGCTCATGGAGCACTGGAACCAAACGGTGGCTCCTGGGGATACGGTGTACGTGGAAGGTGATTTCGGTTCTGAGGAGTGGAAGCCATTCCTGAACGGCACCATCATACAAAAATAAACCGGAGGAATTAATCCTCCGGCTTTAAGATGACAGGCTCACTATAGGTGTAGGTAACCCTGAAACCTAAGAATGTGAGCCTGTCTTTTTCGTGCTCGTCATGTTTGGTGTTGACCAACCATTCCACATCGACACCTTTACGCCAGAGTGGTCGCATGTCTCCCATGATGAGATGTACCATATCGGTGATAAACCAGCCCAATGCTGCTCCGATGAAGAAGTTCTTCAGAAAAACCAATACTGCTTTCATAGGCTATCCGATGTGACGTAACAATACTCTTGATTGGCTGCTCTTGCGAATCTTATCGATGCCACGCTCTCGAATCTGACGCACGCGTTCGCGGGTCAGTCCCATATCGTTGCCGATATCTTCGAGACCACGTTCCTGACAACCAATGCCAAAGCTCTGGATGACAATCTTGCGCTCGCGCTCATTGAGCACTGAGCAGAGTACCTGCATCAGATCACTGCACATGGATTCGTGATCGACCTGACGATCGGCAGCATACTCGGAAGATGAAGCGAGTGTGTCGACCATCGTCTGACTCTCATCGTCGGCGAGAGGTGCATCGATGCTGGCCACATGGGCTTCGCCCTGTATGGCTTTCTCAATCTTCTCAATCTCCAGTTCTATGATCTCGCTGAGTTCATCGGCAGAGGGATAGCGCTGGTGGCGCTGCAAAAATTCATTCGTGGCAGTCTTGATCTTGTTGCTGATGGCTATCTGACTCTGAGGGCGGCGAACGATATTGCTGTTGTCGGCAATGGCTTGCAGAATGCTCTGACGAATCCACCAGATGGCATAAGAGATGAACTTAAAACCACGCGTATCGTCGAACTTGTCGGCAGCTGTGATGAGGCCAATGTTACCCTCGTTGATGAGATCGGTAAGGGGAAGGCCCTGATGCTGGTACTGTTTGGCAACAGATACCACAAAGCGGAGATTGGCGCAGACCAGCTTCTCCCTGGCCTTATCGGCTTTACGGCCTCCGGCGCGAATGGTCTGGGCCAGTTCGACTTCCTCCTCGGCAGAAATCATGGGAATGCGACTAATCTCGACAAGGTATTTGTCGAGTGACTCTTCTGAGCGGTTAGTAATACTTCTAATAATCTTAATCTGTCTCATGTGTGTGTTTATTAAAACATTCGTCTATATATAAGTAATAAATATCAGTGCATATTGATATCTGGTTGCAAGTATAAAGTTTCGTTGGGGAATATGAGCTTTAGATTATAAGTATAACGTTAAATTTATCGAAAAACGATAAAGTTTTTGGGGAAAAGTTTGGAGGGAATGGGGAAAGTTTATACTTTTGCATATCGAAAATCGATAAATGATTGCAAGAAAACGATAAATTTCTCACGAAAATCAATAAATGGCGGTTTCGAGAATAGACATTCAAGCGAAAGTAATAACATAAAAATAAATAAGGTGTATGAAAAAGAAAATGAATTTCTTCTGTTTGCTGATGTTCGTGGTGCTGATAGCAAATTTTGTGGTGGGTGTTGTGCTGGGCTTTAGCGATGGGGCTCAGGCCTTTATGCAGGGTTGGGAAGAAGGTCGTGCTCACCCCTATACGTATCACCACGGCTTCTGGGGCGATGCGTCGCTGATACTACTAATATTCGTGATCATCTTTGTGGGCCTCTACGCGCTGGCATGCTTCATACGATTTATCAGAAACGTGAACCGCGACCAGGTGTTCACTTGGGAGAACGTGAGTCTGCTGCGCTGGTCGGGCTGGGGATTGCTCGGGATAGAGGTGGCTATGATTTTATTTGATGCCATCGAAGGGTTCTCGTTCTCCTACATCTATCAAGAGGATACGAACGACTTGATTTTCGGGGTGTTTATACTGATTGTGGCCGAGGCGTTTGCCATCGGACTGAAACTGAAGGAGGAGCAGGATTTAACCATCTAGGCGTATGGGACAGATAATCGTGAATCTTGATGTGGAACTGGCTAAGCGCAAGATGTCGCTGAGCGAGTTGGCCGAACGAGTGGGGCTGACGCTGGCTAACCTGTCGATACTGAAGACGGGGAAGGCGAAGGCGATTCGCTTCACGACGCTCGAGGCGATATGTAGGGAACTGGGGTGTCAACCGGGAGATATTCTTGAATATCAAGAAATTGACCATTGAAAATTGAAAATTGAAAATTGAAAATTGAAAATTGAAAATTAATATATTATCAATTATAAAACTTTACAATTATGGTGATTACGGTATTGGTTATTGCGGCGATTACATTCGTTTTTAGCTTTAAGCTTTGAGCTTTAAATTGGATCGTGGATCGGGGGACGGTTCTGAAGTGAACCCAGAAAGTTGGACACAACTTAAAGGTTCAAATGAAACGTAATTGCAGTTTAGAAGAAAAGTTATGCGCAATTGGCTT
>CADBVZ010000045.1 GCA_902798285.1 uncultured Prevotella sp.
CGATGGTACTGCAATGCAATGCGGGAGAGTAGGAGGCCGCCACTTTTATTTATCAGAGCCCTGAGTCAGAAATGATTCAGGGCTCTTTTCGTTTGGTATTCTTTTTAAGGTTTTACTTTGTGGTTTCATTGAAAAAGTGTATCTTTGCACTTGGAATGGTAAGGTTGAAACACATATGGGTATGGCTGAACCGAATAAACCATAGCAGGGGGTTTGGCATACAATCGCCGACGGACTATGCGTTTGTGCGGTATGTGATCAATGAGCATTGGCCTTACTATCATTATGATGAACTGGGGAAGGGCGATGACTGGTTGACGAGGAAACTGGGCAGACTCTATTTCCGTATTGCCAATTGGCGGCAGCCCAAGGTGATGGTGAGTCATGACTATCAGGATTACCTCCATGCCGGATGTGATCAGGCTGAGATCAAGGAGGATGCTGACAAGGCCGACCTGATTATGATGAAGATGGATGGTGATTATCGGACTCGTATGGAGCGGATTTATCAGCAAGTCAGCGATGATTCGATCCTGATAGTTGAAGGTATCTGGAAAGATATGGACTTCTGGCGCGAAGTGGCTGGCGATGAACGATCAAGAATCACATTCGACCTTTACTATTGTGGCCTCGTGATGTTTGACAAGAAGCGACATAAGATGAACTATATTATCAATTTCTAAATATAAAAGCAACAAGTCTATGAAGATAACTAAGGTATATACCCGTACGGGTGACAAGGGACAGACGAGTATCGTGGGAGGTTTCAGAGTGAGCAAGGCCAGTGAGCGGTTAGAGGCTTACGGCACGGTGGACGAGCTGAGTTCGCACCTGGGGCTCCTGGCATCGATGCTGGCTGAGGGAGAGTATCACGACATGATTATCCGGATACAGAATAACCTGTTTAATGTATGCACAAATCTGGCAACGGATCAGAGTAAGACTGAGCTTTACGACTCAGCCAAACTTGCCGATGGCGAGATAGAGTTGCTGGAGAGTGAGGTGGACAGGATGATGAAACTGCTACCCGAACGCCAGGGCTTTATTCTGCCCGGAGGTACACAGACAGCCGCCCAAGCCCATGTCTGCAGGACGGTTTGCCGACGAGCAGAACGAAGGATCGTGGCCTTGTCGGAAGTGGCAGAAATTAGTCCCGAGACATTACAATATGTAAACAGATTGAGCGATTATCTATTCGTTTTGGCTAAAATAATAAATTTTAACGCAAATGTCAGTGAAATAGTTTGGCAAAATGTTTGCAGATAGGAAAAATATGATTACTTTTGCGGCCGAATTAAAAAACATAGTAAAAAACCAAAGACTAAGAATATGTATTGGACGTTAGAATTGGCTTCAAAATTGGAAGATGCTCCCTGGCCTGCAACCAAGGACGAGTTGATAGATTATGCCATCCGCTCAGGTGCTCCTCTGGAGGTGCTTGAGAACTTGCAGGAAATAGAGGATGAGGGTGATGTATATGAGAGTATCGAAGACATCTGGCCTGACTATCCTACGAAGGAAGACTTCCTTTTCAACGAAGATGAGTATTAAATTTCAGTGCGGGGCGAACGACTAAGCGTTGTTTGCCCCGCCACTTTTTTAGGCGGCCCATCCAGCTATGAAGAACAATGAAATGAGCCCTTCAGTGCAATAATCCGGGGATCATTTCGTTATAATAATGTGTATAGAGGTTATGCGATAGCATTATTGATATTGTTTGCTTCCGTCAGGGTATGGGCGCAATATGATGTTTCCTTTGCTCATTACTGGGCCATGGAACCATCGTTTAATCCTGCCACGGTAGGTAAGGAGGCCAAGTTGAACGTGGCTGCTGCCTATGCCATTCAGATGGCAGGGTATGAGCATAACCCGAACACCATGTATGCTGCAGCTGATATGCCCTTCGTGCTCCTTCGCGCCTATCACGGTGTGGGCTTGCAGTTTATGAACGATGCCATCGGTCTGTTTAAACACAAGCGACTGAGTCTGCAATATGCCTACCAGCGATCGTTGCTGGGCGGAAAGATCAGTGCAGGTATTCAGGCGGGGATGTTGAGCGAGAACTTCGATGGCAGTAAGTTGGAACTGGACGATCCCAATGATCCTGCGTTTACCAATTCGTCGGTAAACGGTTCGGGGTTTGACCTGGCCGCCGGACTCTACTATCAAACCCGGAAATGGTATGTGGGCATATCGGGCTTACACCTGAATTCGCCTAAGGTGGAACTGGGCGAAAAGAACGAATTGGATATCCCTGCAACATATTATTTGACAGGTGGATACAATATTCAGCTGAATCATCCGTTTTTATCTATACACACCTCTGTTCTCGGACGTACGGATGGCACCGCTTGGCGGGCCGATGTGACCGGAAGGCTGAAGTATGAACACGAGAAGCGGGTGTTGTATGGCGGTCTTACCTATAGTCCCACGAACTCGGTAACGGTCATGTTGGGCGGTCGTATCTATGGCGTTCATATAGGATACAGTTATGAGATATACACCTCGGCAATGAGTATGGGCAACGGCAGTCATGAATTGTTCGTGGGTTATCAGACGGAACTGAACCTGTATAAGAAGGGTAAGAATCTGCATAAGAGCGTAAGAATCTTATAAAGGTAAAAAAGTAAAAGAGTAAAAAAGAAATATATGATGTGTGATATGGCGAATAGGAAAGCAAAGAGGTTGGCAAAAAGGTTTATACCTTTTTACCTTTTTACCTTTTTACTTTTATCAATGACGAGTTGTTTCGGCAGTAAGATGATGTCAGCCAGTGGTGGTGAGGTAACCGGAACGGGAGGCCGTGCCTTTACCGAGCCTACCCCTTACGGGATGGTACTCGTGAAGCGTGGTCACTTGAAGATGGGTATCGAGAACCAGGATAGTCTGTGGGGAAAGAAGACGCCTCTCAGAGATATCTCAGTAGACGGGTTCTGGATGGACGAAACGGAGGTAACAAACTCGAAGTATCGTCAGTTTGTGAACTACGTGCGCGACTCCATCCTGAGAGAACGACTCGCAGAGTTTGACGAGACCTACAAGACCGTGAAGACGGATAAGGACGGAGAGGAGATCGGTTCGGTGCTGAACTGGAAGAAACCCTTGCCCCGCCGTCCGAACGAGGATGAGCAGGAGATCATCGACGCTATGTATGTCACCAATCCTGTGACGGGCGATAAGATGCTGGACTATCGTCAGCTGAACTATCGCTATGAGGTTTACGACTATGCGGCAGCTGCCTTGCGTAGAAACCGCGTGAACCCGCAGGAGCGAAACCTGAATACCGACATTACCGTAGATCCCAACGAACAGGTGTGGATATCGAAGGATACAGCCTATGTTGACGATGAAGGCAGAATCGTGCGTGAGACCATCAACCGTCAGCTGACGGGTCCGTGGGACTTCCTCAATACATATATCGTGAACGTATTCCCCGATACCACTTGTTGGGTGAACGACTTCCCCAATGCCGATAATGAGATGTATCTGCGTTACTACTTCTCGAACCCCGCCTATAATGATTATCCCGTTGTGGGTGTGACTTGGGAGCAGGCTAATGCCTTCTGCGCATGGCGTACGGAGTATCTGCTGAAGGGACTGGGGCCTGCCGCCCGTTATGTGCAGCGTTATCGTCTGCCAACGGAGGCCGAGTGGGAGTACGCCGCCCGTGGCAAGGATCAGAACGAGTTTCCGTGGGACAATGAGGACGTGGCCAGCGGCAAGGGTTGTTTCTTTGCCAACTTCAAGCCCGATGATGGTAACTACACCAAGGATGGAAATCTGATTACCAGTCGTGTGGGTATCTATGCCGCCAACTCCAACGGACTCTACGATATGGCCGGTAATGTGGCCGAGTGGACGAGCACGATTTATACCGAGGCTGGTGTGGAAGCGATGAACGATATCAACCCGCAGCTGAAGTATAATGCCGCCCCCGAGGATCCGTACAGGCTGAAGAAGAAGAGTGTGCGTGGTGGCTCGTGGAAGGATCCCGAGTCGTATATCCGTTCGGCCTGGCGTTCGTCGGAGTATCAGAATCAGCCGAGAAGCTATATCGGATTCCGTTGCGTACGTAGTCTGGCAAATTCTACCAGCGAGAAGGTGAAGGTAAAGAGTAAAAAGAAATAAAACCGTAGTGTTATGACTAGATACAGCAAATACAATATCATCTACCGCTTGCAGAAGTGGATGGATAGTGTGCCGGGACAGACGTTCCTGAACTATGCCTATAGCTGGGGTGCGTCGATCGTGATTCTGGGTACGCTCTTTAAACTGACCCACTTGCCGGGCGCTAATTTCTTCCTCTTTCTCGGTATGGGAACTGAGGTAGTCGTATTCTTCCTGTCGGCCTTTGATCGCCCGTTCGACAAGACGACCGACGGCATGGAGCTGGATATCCATCCTGGAGAGAAACCCGCGGAAACTGCTTCGCCCGCAGCCAAGGTTGTTGGAGGCAACGGTGGAATGGTGATCATTCATGGAGGCGCTGGCAATGTTGGCACCCAAGTAGTTTCGGAGAAACCTGAAGTGACGGAGATACATGCTAATCCCGAGCTCGAGGCGGCTACAAATGGCTATGTTGACGAATTGAAACGCCTGACGGAAACCCTTGCTAAGGTTTCCGCCCAGAGTCAGAAGCTGACCACCGATTCGGAGGAGATGGAGAACCTGAACCGTACGCTGACAGGTATCTGTAAGGTATATGAGATGCAACTGAAGAGTGCCAGCTCGCAGATTGGCACCATCGACGAGATCAATGAACAGACGCGAAAGATGGCCTCACAGATAGCTGAGCTCAATAAGATCTATGCCCGTATGATTGAGGCAATGACTCAAAAGATGAACGTGTAAGAGATGGCAATCAGGAAAAGACCGATATCCCCTCGCCAGAAGATGATCAATCTGATGTATGTGGTCCTGATGGCGCTGTTGGCACTCAATGTTTCCAGTGAGGTGCTGAACGGCTTCTCGATTGTGGAGGATAGTCTGAACCGTACCACCGGCAACTCATCGAAGCAGAACTTGGCCATCTACCAGACCTTTGAGGAACAGATGAAGGCTAATCCTCAGAAGACAAAGGTGTGGTATGATAAGGCCCAGCAGGTGAAGCAGATGAGCGACTCGCTCTATAACCTGGCTATGGAACTGAAAACGGCTATCGTACGTGAGGCTGACGGTAAGGACGGGGATATCCACGATATTAAGAATAAGGAAGACCTTGAAGCTGCCAATCAAGTGATGCTTGCACCTGGAAGCGGAAGGGGAGGTGAGTTGTTTAAGGCCATCAATGCTTTCCGACAGAGGATGCTGACGATGGTGACAGATGAAAAGCAGAAGCAGATCATTGCCAGTAACCTGACTACAGAGATACCCAAGAATGCAATGACTATGGGTAAGAACTGGCAGGAGTATATGTTTGAGTCGATGCCCGCCGCTGCCGCTGTTACACTGCTCTCAAAACTACAGAGCGATGTGCGCTATGCCGAGGGAGAGGTTCTGCATACGCTGGCCTCGAACATCGACGTAAAGGATATCCGCGTGAATCTGCTCGATGCTTTCGTGATTCCTAATTCGAAGACGATTGTGAGAGGCGATCGTTTCTCGGCCCGTATTGTGATGGCTGCTGTGGATACCACTCAGGTGCCCGATATCTATATAGGCGGTCAGAAGGTGAATCTGACCAATGGACTTTACGAGACCGTTTGCGGACGAACGGGTGACTTTACGCTCAAGGGTTATATGGAGACGGTGAATGGTAATGGCGACCGTATCCGCAGAGAGTTTTCGCAGAACTATACCGTGGTGGAGCCGAGTGCCACCGTATCGGCCGATCTGATGAACATGCTTTATGCAGGTTACAATAACCCCATCAGCGTAAGTGTGCCGGGTGTACCTTTGAATAAGGTTCAGGCGTCGATGACTAACGGAACACTCCAGGCGGTAGGCGCGGGAAAGTATATTGCCCGACCCTCGAAAATAGGACAGGATGCGGTGATAACCGTTACCTCAACGAATACGGGACGTCCACAGCAAATGGGACAATATAAGTTCCGAGTCAGGAAGTTGCCCGATCCTACACCATATATCTCCATGAAGGATGAACATGGTAATCCCACCCGTTATAAGGGAGGTGGTTTGGCAAAGGGTCAGTTGGTAGCTGCCGACAATATTGGAGCAGCTATTGATGACGGTATACTCGACATCGCCTTCCGTGTGCAGAGCTTTGAGACGGTGTTCTTCGACAATATGGGTAATGCCGTGCCGATGGCATCGGAAGGTGCATCGTTCTCTGCCCGTCAGAAGGATACGTTCCGCAAGCTTGCCCGTAACCGTCGATTCTATATCTCACGTGTGACGGTGATCGGTCCTGATGGCTTGACGCGTACACTTACAAATCCAATGGAAGTAATCGTAAAATGATGAAGATATGAAGAGAGTATTATTCTTGTTTATAATAGTGCTGACGGCAGGTTCCGTTATGGCCCAGCCGAAAAGAAGCCGTGTACAACAGACGGAGCAGAAGAAGAGTCCCTCGTCAGCTATGTCGATGCGTGCTCAGTTGACGTATCCTACGGCTCTGGATATACCGGAAGAGGTGGTGTGGCGCCGCGATATCTATCGCGAGCTCGACCTGACGGACGATGCCAACGCGGGACTCTACTTCCCAGTAGAGCCTCAGGGCAAGCAGCTCAACCTGTTTACCTATATCTTCAAGTTGGCCCAGAATGGTTATATCCCAGTGTATGAGTATCCCACCGATGGCAGCGATAATTTTACCGACGATGCCAAGGTGGATATGAAGACGATTCTCGACAACTATCATATCTTCTATGAGGAGCAGAAAGGTAAGTTGAAGGTGGACAACAGCGATATCCCCTCAGCCGAGGTGAAAAAGTATTACCTGAAGGAGAGTGCCTATTACGATCAGGCCAATTCTTCCTTCCATATTAAGGTGCTGGCCCTTTGTCCTGTGATGCTACGTGAGGATGACTTCGGGGGTGAGGCTACACAGTATCCGCTTTTCTGGGTGAAATATAGCGATTTGGAGCCTTTCCTGAACCGTCAGACAGTGATGGCCAGCAGTCTGAACAATGCCGCCACGATGTCGATGGATGATTACTTCACGCTGAACAGCTATCGTGGAAAAATCTACAAGACCAATAATGCTCAGGGTAAGACACTCTTACAACTCTGTGGTGGCGACGAGGCCAAACTCTCAGCCGAGCAGAAACGCATAGAGGCAGAACTAGCCGCTTTCCATAAAACCATCTTCGGCGATCAGGAAAAGAAGGATTCGCTCGATAACATTGCAGCCTCGCAGGTAAAGGAAAGTAAGAAGGCAAAGAGCAAGTCGTCATCCCTGCGTAGTGCCAAGACACCGAAGGCGAAATCTTCCTCTACAAAGAGCAGCAGTAGCAGCAGTTCTTCGGCCAGAGTGACCGTTCGCCGTCAGCGACACTAAGATGTTGGCGATAAATCAAGCACGGGAATACCAAAAGAAAAAAAACGCCATTTCTTTTGGTATTCTGCTTTCTTATTCGTATCTTTGCCCCCGCAGATGTAACATAAAACAGTTGAATTATGAAAAAGGTATTTGCATTAGTGGTAGCTCTGGCTGCTATAACAATGAGCGCTCAGGCTCAGATTGATTTCGGTGTAAAGGGCGGACTTAACCTTAGTAAAATGAGCGCTAGTAAGGATGCACTCAACTCTTCAAACCAGTTGGGTTTCTTCGTTGGACCAACGGCTAAGTTTACATTACCAGTGGTTGGCCTTGGTATTGATGTATCTGCTCTTTTCGATCAGCGTTCTTCTGAAGTGGAACTGAATGGTATGAAGGAAACCATCAAGCAGACAAGTCTTCAGATACCTGCTAATGTACGTTTTGCATTTGGTTTTGGCGATAAGGCAAGTATCTTTATATTTGGTGGTCCGCAGATTGGCTTTAACCTGAGTGGTAAGGCCAAGGATGTATTTAATGATGCGGCAGAATGGACCTTTAAGTCATCTAATCTTAGCGGAAACATCGGTGCTGGAGTTATGCTGATGAAACATATTCAGGCATCTCTCAACTATAACTTCCAATTAGGCAAGACCGGTGAATTCGAGGTAGAAAACTATGAGGCAGAGGAACTCGGCAAGAACGGTTCTAAGAGCAATGGCCGTATCAATGCTTGGCAACTTTCGGTAGCTTATTTCTTCTAAGTTTTGTTTGTAGATGTCATTCTTCCCTTGCCGCTTGACGGTGTCTTTACCTATTCTGTCCCTACTTCCGAGGAAGGCAGAGTGAAGGTAGGGGCTCGTGTATTGGTACCATTTGGAAGAAACAAGACTTACGTAGGCATCATTTCACATATACATAATCAGTCACCTGAAGGATATCAAACTAAGGATATTCTTCATGTGATGGATTTTTCTCCCATACTGCTTGATTCCCAATTGAAACTTTGGCAGTGGATTTCCGACTATTATATGTCGCCTATTGGTGAGGTGTATAAGGCGGCTCTGCCATCGGGCTTGAAAGCAGAAGATGGATATAAACCCAAAACGGAGCTTTATATCAGGTTGACATCACCTTTCCGTAGTGAGCAAGCCCTTCATGTGGCCTTGAATATGTTGCAACGGGCCGACAAACAGCAGAAGACGTTTATTGACTATTTGGCACTTTCTGGTTGGGATAGTGGGGTAGGAACAGAACTCACCCGTGATGAGTTGTTGAACCAAGGACATTCGCTACCCACAATCAATGCTCTTGTTAAGCGAGGATTGTTGGAGACCTATGAATGTGAGGTGGGACGCCTAAATAATAACCAGGAACCCCATCTGGAAAACATCAAACCGCTGAGTACTACCCAGCAGGATGCGTTTAATCAGATACAATTCTCTTTCCTGAAGAAGAATGTAACCTTGTTGCATGGTGTTACGTCGAGCGGAAAGACGGAGATTTATATCCATTTGATCCAGCAGGCCTTGGAGCAGAAAAAGCAGGTGCTCTATCTATTGCCCGAGATAGCCCTGACCGTGCAGATGATGGAGCGATTACAACGAGTGTTTGGTAATCGTCTGGGAATCTATCATTCGAAGTATGCTGATGCTGAACGTGTGGAGATATGGCAGAAGCAACTCTCGCAGAATCCCTACGATGTGATACTCGGAGCCAGAAGTGCTGTATTCCTTCCTTTCCAGAGGTTAGGCCTAGTTATTATCGACGAAGAACACGAGACATCCTATAAGCAGCAGGAGCCAATGCCGCGCTATCATGCACGCTCGGCTGCCATCATGCTGGCCCAGATGTTTGGAGCCAAGACGTTACTTGGTACAGCGACACCATGTGTCGAAACCTATCATAATGCTAAGACGGGCAAGTATGCACTTGTGGAACTCTTCCAGCGTTATCAGGGAATAGAACTGCCGGAGATACAGATTGTCGATATCAAGGATCTGCAACATCGGAAGATGATGAATGGCCCGTTCTCCCCCCTCTTATTAAATAAGGTACGTGAAGCCTTGGAACGGGGCGAACAAGCCATTCTTTTCCAGAACCGTCGAGGCTATGCCCCGGTCATAGAGTGTAAACAATGTGGATGGGTACCCCATTGCCAACATTGCGATGTGTCGCTGACGCTTCACCGAAGCCTGAATCAGTTGACATGCCATTATTGTGGTTATACCTATCAAGTGCCAACAGAGTGCCCTAACTGTGGATGTACCCAATTGCAGACCCGAGGTTATGGTACGGAGAAGATAGAGGCTGAGGTGCGGGATATCTTTCCAGAGGCTCGTATCGCTCGCATGGATCTCGATACCACTCGTAGCCGACATGCTTATGAACGTATCATCAGCGATTTCTCTGCTGGACGTACGAACCTGTTGATTGGTACACAGATGATATCTAAGGGACTTGATTTCGACAAAGTTTCTGTGGTGGGTATCCTGAATGCCGATACAATGCTGAACTACCCTGATTTCCGTGCCTACGAGCATGCTTTTATGATGATGTCGCAGGTGAGTGGACGTGCGGGGCGTAAGGGTAGGCGCGGATTGGTGATTCTTCAGACCAAGAGTCCTGACTTGCCTTTGATACAGCAGGTGGAACATAATGACTATAGTGCGTTCTATCGTTCCTTGATAGCTGAGCGTCAGCAATTCCATTATCCCCCGTATTACCGTCTGATAGATGTCTATCTGAAACATCGTTCGGATAGTGTTGTCGAGACGGCTTCAATCGAGTTGGCAGGATGGTTGCGCCATTGGTTTGGTACAAGGGTTCTTGGTCCTGACAAACCCTCTGTAGCTAAGGTGAAGTCGTTGTCCATCCGCAAGCTTGTGTTGAAATTTGAACAAGGCATCAATATGACTGAGGTGCGCAAATATTTAGCGCTTGCCCAGCAGCAGATGCTTCAGGACAAGCGCTATAGCTCCTTGCAAATCTATTACGACGTAGATCCTCTGTAATCCTTAGAAGGCGAGTTCGCAACCAATACCCAGTACGCGGTTAGTACGGGTGAAGTCGTCGCTGACACCTACCTGAGGATAGTCGGTACGCTTATAGTGATCGTAGTTTGTCTGGAAATAGGCGGCCTTCAGTGTGATATTGTCGGCTACCTTGTAATTGAATCCGAATCCGAAGCTGTAAGAGTTGACAACAAACGACATATCGTTCATATACTCGTCGGTAAGCTGATAACGAGTCAGCTGTAAACCTCCTGAAATAGTCAGTTTGTCGTTGATATCCCACTCCACACCTCCAAGGTATTCGTTCGAGCCACCATCAAGCTTATCCTGTGCGTTGTTATACCAGTTGACGTTGGTATCGAAGAAATGATGATAACCCAGGTTCAGACGTACGTCGTCGGTGATATTCCACATGGCACCTACGGCGAGCTGAGCGGGAGAATCCTCGTCAATCTTCTCGCTATCACGGAACTTGTTCACAGCAGGAATCTCACTGGCCTCATTGACGGTTGACTCATTCTTCATGTGAATCTGTGTCTTGAACTCATATTTTGCGGCAAAATTGAATTTGCCGATGCGATAATCGACGCCGATAACGGGAGCGATACCCACTGACGACTGGTTACAAAGCAGATTCACACCCTGAGAATACTTCTGAAGGGCATTAAGACTCTGCTTGGTACCTTCAAGTTGTGCCTTTTGTTGTGTGAGTGCATCTGGTACGGGAATACCTGCAGCCTCGTATTGGGCAATGCCGGCATTTACTTTGGTAAGACCACCATCAACGGTTGTCTCTGCCCCCTGAAGGAAACTGCCGAAGTCAACATATCCTCCCTCGGTGTTTACCATGATGTTACTGATCTTGGCCTTGTAGGTGGCTGTGCCGTAAAGTACACGCAGACCGCCATATACCGACAGATCCTTGGTGATCTTGTAGGCTGCACCGAGTTGGAAACCGAAATAGTACTGGCGTCCCTGCATATATCCGTCCATGTCGTAACCGGTTGCTCCGAGGGGTTTCAGCTGGTTGGCGATACTACCTACCACGCTCTCGAACGAACCAAGACCGTCGGCAAACTCACAAGCGCCACCACCTCCAGGGACAGAGAAGTTGAACTGGACACTCCAGTTACCTTTATTATATGCAGCCTGAAGAGAGGGGATGAATGGTGCGTCGGCCACACCTTCAAATGTCTTCGTGGTTGCACCGTTGTTCTTCTTGCCAAGAGCAAAAACGGGATTGGTTGACTGGATGGTACGTGTCTGGTGAGCATACTGCCAGTTAATTCCGAGATGGAAACCTTCGGGAAGGAATGCTACACCAGCAGGGTTGCTGTATACACCGTCGAGTCCGATAGCGGCATCGCGGGCGGGGTTTCTCAAGAAGTCAATACTCTGATTTGTGTTTGTTAAGATACCACCAGCAGTGGCAGTTGTTGCTACAGTCAGCATCGCGCCGACAAGCATTGCATTGATTTTTTTCATATCCTTAAACATCTTTTTGCTAAAATCGGCTGCAAAGGTAAGTAGATTGTTCAGAATTTCCCCGTTTACGTACACAAAGTTAACGAATATTAACTGAAATTGCACACAAATATGCACAAATGTGCAATAATGTGCAAGTTTTTGCACACTATATGGTACATTTGTGCAATCTGACGCTTTATTTCTTCAGTTCCGGATAACTGAGTCGTGTATGATAGATGGTCTTCAACTTCTCAATGAGTACCGTCTTGGCGTAGGCAATATCACGGAATGTGATGGGGCACTCCTTGAAATATCCCTCCTCTACCTGTGAGTCGATAAGGCGGTTTACAAGCTCACGGATGGTCTTCTCCGTATAGTCGGGGAGTGAGCGTGATGCCGCTTCAACGGTGTCGGCCATCATCAGGATAGCCTGTTCCTTTGTGAAGGGGTTAGGGCCAGGGTAGGTAAAGAGCAGGTCATCAACGGCATCATTGGGATGGGCATTCTTGTATTGTACATAGAAATACTTGGTCTTGCCCTGACCGTGGTGGGTGGCAATGAAGTCCTTGATGATATCGGGCAGGTTGTATTTCTCAGCCAGTTTGATACCTTCCGTTACATGGCTGATAATCATCTGCGCACTATCAATAGAACCCAGTTTCTCGTGGGGATTAACGCCCGACTGGTTCTCCGTGAAATATATGGGGTTGATAATCTTTCCGATATCATGATAGAGCGCACCAGTTCTTACCAGCTGACTCTTGCCGCCAATCTTGTTTGCAATCTCTGCTGCCAGGTTGCCCACCTGTATAGAATGCTGGAACGTACCAGGGGCCACTTCGCTCATCTTCCTCAATAGCACTTTGTTCATATCAGAAAGCTCAATGAGTGTGATGTTTGAGGTAAAACCGAAAGCCTTCTCTATCAGATAGAGTAGGGGGTATGAGCAGAACAACAGAATACCGTTGATAGCGATGTAGTTATACTCGCTATAGCTGATCTTTGTCAGATCGTTATTTCGTATCCAATCTAAAGCAAGGTTGGTCAATCCGGCGGCAAAGGTGACAAAAACTGCTGTCCAGAATAGTTGTGAACGACTTGACAACTCTCTCAGCGAGAAGATAGCTACGAGTCCGGCCACAAGTTCTACAGCAATGAATTCCAGCGGATATTGTAGGATGCTGGCGCAGATGAGAATCATGATGGAATGGGCCATGAATGCCGTGCGGGAGTCCATAAACACACGGATGAAGATGGGCACCATCGCAAACGGCAGAATATAGACATGCAGGATGTTGTTCTTCACCATCATGGAAGCTATAACGACAAATATGATGATCAGCGCATAAAGCATGGCAGTGGAACGCATCTTGTCGAAATAGTCCTTGCGGAACAAGGTGAGGTAGATGGTGAAGCAGGAAATGAGGATAAACACCAACAGAATTTGTCCCATAATGGTCAGACTGATCCGTGCGTTTCCTTCCTCGCGTCGCTGCATTTCTTTCTCGTACGACTGTAGGATATTATAGGTCTTTGAGTCTACGATGTCTCCTCGGTCAATGATCTTCTGACCTCGCTGTACCAATCCGCTTGCCAATGCGATGCTGTTGCTCAGATCGTTCAGGCTGGCTTCGCTTCGTTCCTTGTCGTAGATAAGGTTAGGCGTGAGATAGTCGTTCAGGTTGCACTTCTTGAGAATATCCCGGTGATTAGCGAGTGATGGATCGAGGAATATCTGCTCATAGGCGGAAATGACGGAGTTGACTTTCGTAATGGGCATGCTGACAGCATTCTTTCCGCTCACGACACGGATGATCTGGGTGGTATCCTGATGCAGTCTGGCATATTCAGAACTATTCATGATACCCTGGGCGTAAAGAATACGCAGACGATTGGCTACGATGCTGATATAGTCATTGGATAACCCTGGTATGCCATCACTATAGTCTTTGGCAAATTGGCGCAGCTGCTTGCCTACGATATCCGTGTTATAAATGTAATAGGGCTCATACTGCTTCATCAGACTATCGCGTTCGGCCTTAACAGCTTCATCACTTTTATAGATGGGGAAGTCGAACGGCGCTTTCAGGTCGGCATAGGCCCAAGGCTTACCTCTTTCTATTTTGTATGTGTTATGAGTACTACGTGGCATTAGCCATACAATAATGACTACTGAGGCAATTATTAGACCCGTACGGATGAGAAAATCACGCCATGTGGTGTCGTTTTTAATGCTAAAACTACTCATTTCTATGTATTTTATATAATTATGGTTGCAAAAATACAAAAAACTCTCAACTTTTTTGTAACTTTGCACGCAAATTTAAGAAAAAATATGTCTGATAGAAGAGTAAGGGTGCGTTTTGCACCAAGCCCTACGGGAGCATTGCATATCGGCGGCGTACGTACCGCCCTGTATAATTACCTGTTTGCCAAGCAGCATGGTGGCGATCTCGTATTCCGTATCGAGGATACTGATTCCAACCGTTTCGTGCCTGGTGCAGAGGAGTATATCATCGAGTCGTTTAAGTGGTTGGGCATCAAGTTCGACGAGGGCGTTAGCTTTGGTGGCGACAAAGGTCCGTATCGTCAGAGCGAGCGTCGCGATATTTATAAGAAGTATGTACAGCAGTTGCTTGATGCCGATAAGGCATATATAGCTTTCGATACCCCTGAGGAGTTGGAGGCTAAGCGTGCTGAGATTCAGAATTTCCAGTACGATTGCCACACTCGTTCTCAGATGCGTAACTCTCTGACCCTTTCTAAGGAGGAGGTCGACAAACTGATTGCTGACGGTAAGCAGTATGTGGTTCGCTTTAAGATCGAGGCCGGTCAGGAAGTACTGGTGAATGACCTGATTCGTGGCGAGGTTCGTGTCAAGAGCGACATTCTCGACGATAAGGTGCTCTATAAGAGTGCCGACCAGTTGCCAACTTATCATCTGGCCAATATCGTGGATGACCATCTGATGGAGATCTCTCACGTGATTCGTGGTGAGGAGTGGTTGCCCTCTGCCCCCCTGCATGTTCTGCTCTATCAGGCTTTCGGCTGGGAGGATACGATGCCTCAGTTCGCTCACCTGCCTCTGCTCTTGAAACCCGATGGAAAGGGTAAATTGTCGAAGCGTGATGGCGACCGTCTGGGTTTCCCCGTGTTCCCCTTGTTGTGGAAGGATCCTAAGACGGGCGAAACTTCTCGTGGCTATCGTGAGGATGGTTATTTCCCTGAGGCAGTTATCAACTTCCTCGCTCTGCTGGGATGGAATCCTGGTACTGAGCAGGAGATCTTCTCACTCGACGAGCTCGTTCCTCTGTTCGATATCTCTAAGTGTTCAAAGGCTGGTGCCAAGTTTGCTTTTGAGAAGGCTATATGGTTCAACCATGAGTACATTCTCAAGAAGAGCAACGAGGAGATTGCTGCTCTCTTTGAGCCCATCGTGAAGGAACATTGTCCTAATGAGACCTCTGAGCGTATCCTCCAGGTTACAACAATGATGAAGGATCGCGTATCGTTCGTTCACGAATTGTGGCCTCTGTGCTCGTTCTTCTTCGAGGCACCTACGGAGTACGATGAGAAGACAGCCAAGAAGCGCTGGAAGGAAGACTCTGCTCAGGTGATGACGGAGTTGATAGGCGTGCTCGAGGGCATTGATGACTTCTCGCTCGAGAATCAGGAGCAGATTGTTCATGCCTGGGTGGAGCAGAAGGAGTATAAGCTCGGTAATGTGATGAATGCTTGGCGACTCACACTCGTTGGCGAGGGTAAGGGTCCTGGCATGTTCGACATCTCGGCCTTCCTGGGTAAGGAGGAGACTATTGCAAGAATGCGTCGTGCTATAGAAGTACTTGGATAAATGTTTTACAACCTGATTATATACCTCTATCTTCTTGGAGTGGCCATCTATAGCCGCTTCAACGAGAAGGTGCGTAAGATGTGGCGTGGTGAGCGCGAGGCATTCAAGATTCTCCGCGAGAAGGTTGATCCTAATGCCAAATATGTGTGGTTTCATGCTGCCTCGTTGGGCGAGTTCGAACAGGGCCGTCCGCTGATGGAGCAGATGCGCAAGGAGCATCCCGAGTATAAGATTCTGCTCACGTTCTTCTCGCCTTCAGGCTACGAGGTACGTAAGAACTACGA
>CADBVZ010000046.1 GCA_902798285.1 uncultured Prevotella sp.
ACCAAGGTTCAAAACGACTCCATTACCTGGAATCAGGAATTAGAAGGCGTAACCATTAAGGCCCAACGCCAATTGATTAAACAAGACATCGACCGCGTAGGTTACGATGTCCAGGCGGATGAAGAGTCAAAAACGCAAACCGTGCTTGATATGTTGCGCAAGGTGCCGATGGTAACCGTTGATGGCGAAGATAATATAAAGGTAAAAGGAAACAGCAGTTTTAAGATATACAAGAACGGTCACCTTGATCCCAGCCTTACCCAAAACGCCAAGGAGATTCTAAAGTCTATGCCCGCCTCAATGGTGAAGCGTATCGAGGTTATCACCGACCCTGGAGCACGTGAAGATGCTGAGGGCGTCAATGCCATTCTTAACATCGTCATGATGGATGGCCGTAGCTTTAATGGTATCACAGGAGGAGTAAACCTCTCCTATAGCACCACAAATGCACCCAGTATCAGTGGAAACATGACAACGCAATTCGGCAAGGCTATTGTATCTATTGATGCTGGTTATAACAAAATGACGGAAAAGAGTTCCCAAAGTATCCGAGACATGGAACGCACCTATCTGGAATCTGGCAGAACGATGAAATCACATTCGGAAGGCTCTAATCCTGGCGACATTTTCTACACAGACCTTAGTGCTAGTTACGACATTGATACGCTCAATCTGATATCTGCATCGTTCGGAGGCTATTTCTATAAGATCAATGTTCAAGGTGGAGGACCGACAACCATGTACGATGCCAATCAGCAACCTCTCTATAGTTACAACGAGCATTACTGGATGCCTGACTATAAGCATCATTCATGGAATGGCCGACTGGACTATGAACACAAGACCAAACGTGAAGGCGAGAAACTGACTTTATCCTATATGCTTGCCCTGACTCGTCAGCATACAGAACAGGAAAGTAATTTTACTGAGATTGTCGGTAACCCTTTCAGTTATACAGGCTATCTTATCAACAGCAAGGAGAATTTTACGGAGCACACCTTTCAGGCAGACTATGTTAGGCCACTCTGGAAAGGACATAAGTTAGAAGTAGGCGGAAAGTATATCGAGCGTCACAACAACAGTCATTCGACGCAGTCATTTATCCAGTCGCCTCAGCCACCGTCTTTTGATACAGAGTTTGAACATACCACACAGGTGGCAGCCTTATATACGGACTATCAGCTGACATTAGGCAAATGGTCTGGCCGTGCTGGATTACGCTATGAATACAGTTATATGAAGGCTCATTATCCTGACGGAAAGAGTACAGACTTTAGTGACCGATTGAACGACTGGGTACCTCAGGCCAGCATCAAGTATCAGATTAATGATGCCAACTCACTGAAACTGAACTACACCACCAGCATCTCCCGTCCTGGTATTTCTTATCTGAATCCTGCTGTCTCTGAAAGTCCTGAAGGGTTTAACTTCGGAAACGACCATCTGACCAGTTCACATCAACAGTCCCTAACCTTATTATATATGTATGTCTCGCCCCGCCTGACGTTACAACTGGCACCTATGTATCGATTCTACGATGGTGGTATTAGCGATTGCCGTTATGTCAAGAACAACAAAATCTACTGCACTTACGATAACATCGAACGCTTACGTCGTTATGAAGTGGAAACCTATCTGCAATGGAAACCTTTTGACAAGACAACCGTTGTCTTCAACGGAAATTTCCGCCATGACAGTTATAAGAATCCTAGCCTGCAATTAGAGAATTCTAGTTGGAGTGGATTCTATTATGCGTCCTTAACACAGAAACTTCCATGGAAACTGAGGCTGACCATAAGTAGCTACGGACAGATGGGGCATGAAATATATGATGTCTATGACTACTCTAGTCCTTACTTCAGCTATAGTGCTGCCTTGCAACGCTCCTTCCTCAAGGAAGACCGTCTGACATTGCGCCTCTTTGCCAATACGCCCTTCAACAAGTATTACCATAACGAGTCTATCACCTATCAGGGTGATTATACAGGATTCAGAAGGAACGATTACAATGGACGCAGATTCCAAATCAGTCTTTCCTACCGTTTCGGCAAACTCAAAGCCAGCGTAAAGAAAACCGAGACTACGATTGAGAATGATGATGTCGTAGGCGGTATCAGCAAAGGACAATAATCAAAATTATAAGGATAGGCTGAAAAAAACGAAACGAATATGAACAAGAAAACTATCATCACCGTATTGCTTGCAGCCATATTAGGGCTGGCATCATGCAATAGAGACAGCAACTACGAAGACAATGTAGAACAAGTAACTGTTTATGTATCTGCTGAAACAGGTATGTTTTATAATGTTCCTAACACCTCTCTTGAGGAAGGGATGATGATTCGGGTCGACGGTGAGGATAATTACATTTGCGTTGCTTTCAATACAATCGTGGGGTTCACCTACGAGAAAGGTAACGAGTACGAACTGTTAGTGAAGAAAACCAAGCTTGCTAATCCTCCGCAAGATTCCGGAAGCGTCAAGTACGAACTCCTCCGCGTCGTGTCGCAAAGAAAGGTAGAACATGTATAGAGACATGTACAAATAATAGAAATGTTGAACCCTTTAAAGAAGAAATAACTATGAGCCAGTAAAAAAGTTCTTAAATATTTGGATGGAAAAGAGAATAATAGTATCTTTGCATCCAAGAACAGTGGTTCATATAAGAACAGAGGTCCTGACAGTTTATTGATGTTCCCCCAAAATACCAGCAAGTAGTAAGAAGGCCATCGCAAACAATAGGACTGCCAGCTCACTCCCCGAAAAGGGGCGTGGGCCTTGGTAGTATCCAACATTTGCGATGGGCTTCTATTGCTGGTATCCCTGGGGGAATGTTGTTATCATGTGCTTCACGCCCTCTGTTCTTATATGAACAAAATTATCTCAATAATTTAATTTTTTAAAGATAGTATTGTATGAATCTCAACAACGACGAGGATATCCTCGCATCATTAAACCGTCTGTTCGAAAAGCTGCATCAGGCAGGCGGTAACAATCAAGGCAGCACCATTAACCTGACTTTAGTCGCCCCAGGCGCGCAGTATGTTAACCACATCGACACGCAAATCTTTGGAGCCGACAAATCACAGAAGCCAAAACCTGCCAGTTCATCAACCACTGAACCGCCCCAACTACCAGAACCATTAGCCACCGACGAAGCAATGGTACTATGGAGAAAAGCCCAGAAGGCAGGCTTGGTAGATGAGAATTTCCAACCTAAGATATCACGCACTAAAGCTGCAATGATGGCTCATGTGATGGCTACGAAGTTGGGAATCCGTAATAAATGGAAGGTCTTTGAGACTTTCTGGCATCGGCAGAATATGTATCAGGACTATTACGATGCTGTAAACCAACAACAATCATTTGAGGTAGAAGATAGTCTGAAATCCATTTTTGGCTAACAATCTGTACTAAAAATGCCAGATATCCCCCCATACTCATCCCCCGAGTATGGGGGGTAACTATAAATTATAATGCGTACCTTTGCGCCATAACAAATCTATGAAGTTATGGCAAAGCGCAAGAAAGAAGCAGAAGCCTCTGAGCAAGCGGAGGCGAAGGAGCACAAGAAAAACTGGCGGGAGACGCGGGCTTCGGCGGAGGATATTCAGAACTTCCTCTGCGACAACATCCTGCTCCGCCACAATGTGATCAGCGGCGAGGCGGAGTTCCGCGTGCCGATGAAGGATGAGTTCGATGCCCTCGGGTGGAAATATCCCACGGGTGCCAACCCGCTCGACGAGTGGCGCTCGGCCGTCAAGTGGCAGAACGTGAACGACCGGCTGGTGAACTCGCTGTGGAACATGCTGTCGATGCAGAAGGACGTGTCCGACAGGGAGATATGGCGCGTCATCAGGTCGGACTTCGTGCCGCTGTATAACCCCTTCACCAACTACCTCAGCCGTCTGCCGCCATGGGACGAGGAGACCAACCCCATCCTGGAGCTGGCCATGACAGTGAACGTGAAGGGCGGCACCGAGGAGCAGCTGCTGTTCTACGTCTGTCTGCGCAAGTGGCTGGTGGCCATGGTGGCGGGCTGGCTCGAGGAGGAGAAGGTGAACCAGGAGATACTGGTGTTTGTGGGTCGCCAGGGCATTTACAAGACCACCTGGTTTAACCACCTCCTGCCTCCTGAGCTGGAGTCCTACTTCCACTCGAACACCAGTTTCGGCAACATGACCAAGGACGAGGTGTTGAAACTCTCGCAGTACGGGCTGATCTGCTGTGAGGAGCTCGACACGATGCGCCCCTCGGAGATGAACCGCCTGAAATGGGCCGTCACCACTACCGTGACCGACGAGCGCAAGCCCTACGCCCACAGTCCCGAGCGCAGGGTGCACATCGCCAGCTACTGCGGCACGGGCAATAACGTGCGTTTCATCGACGATGATACTGGTACGCGCCGCTGGCTGCCCTTCGAGGTGGAGAGCATCCAATCGCCGCATGAGTTTCCCATCAACCATGAGGCCATCTTCGCACAGGCCTACGCCCTCTACCTGAAGGATTTCCGCTATTGGTTCAACAACGACGAGATGCAGGCCATGGCCCGCCACAACGAGCGTTTCGAGGTGCCAAGACCTGAGTACGAACTGATTAGCAAGTACTACCGTCCGCCCAAGAAGGGCGAGCAGGGAGAGTTCGTCAGCTCTACCGATCTGCTGCAGAGCGTGGCCGGTAACCTGATCAATGTGCTGAGCTCGAACAAACTGGGACGTGCCATGACGGCCCTGGGTTTCGAGGCCATGCGCTCCCACGGTCAGCGGGGTTATAGGGTAGTGGCATATACTGCCGAGGAGATCAAGGCCAACAGGTCGGTGCTGGCCTACGATGCCGAGCCTGACTCGACGGTGGACATCGGTGATATATTTGACACAAATGACACATTATTCTGAAGATTCCCCCTGCGTACTGCGCACGCCTATACGGTACGCGCGAAGATTTCCTATATTAATCTGTCAATGTGTCATTTCGAATCATATTCAATCTTCAATAAACAATCTTCAATTTAAGAAAATGAAAGCAATGTCGAAAAGTGAACTGGCCTATAGGGCAGGTGTCAGCGTAGATACGCTGCGTGTGTGGTGTAAGCCTTTTGAGAGGGAGCTCACGGCCATGGGCATGAGGCCCAGTATGAGGGTGCTGCCACCGAATATCGTGAGGTTTCTCGTTGAGAAACTGTGTATTGACATCGACGACTAACGCCGATGATCTCTACCAGCGCCGATGTTCTCGGTCAGCATGGCTGAAAGTCAGAGCGCTCTTTGAAATAGTGTTACCTTTGTAGTCGGTAAGCAAGCAGGGATGTCACCTACGGCTCGTCCAGACGTTTCGAACGATTCATTCAGACTATCTCCATACCCTATAAGGGATTATCTGAACACCTCGTTAAGACTATCCGGATAGCGCGTTGAGACTATCTGAACAACCCAAAGGTTACCCCCTCGTCTCGGCTGCCAAGAAATTTTCAATTTTCAACTTTCAATTTTCAATTTAAGACATGAGTCAGAAGTTCATTAAGTCAAGGAACAACAACAAGTACAATGCGGCCTATGGCAAGTACTACGCCGAGGCGGTTTACGACAGCCATTTCGTTGGAACCGAGGAGTTGGCCGAATTCATCCAGCGTCAGGCCTCCGTGAAGAAGAGTGATATCAAGGCCGTTCTCCAGGAGCTTGGTGAGGCTATGAAGCACTTCTTCGAGATGGGCCAGAAGATCAAGCTCGACGGCATCGGTATCTTCAAGGTTGGTTTCTCAAGTATTGGCGTTGAGAAGATCGAGGATTGTGGTGCCAATACCATTTCCACGCGTCGCGTGCTGTTCCAGCCCGAGACCGAGCGTGTGGTTGTTGGACAGGAGAGCAAGAGTGGTAAGGTGAAGCTGAAGTATGTGAATGCGATCACGTTGCTCAAAGATGTGGTCTTTGAGGAAACTCACGACAACACCATGAATGCTGAGCCTGAAACGCCCAGCACTCCAGGAACTGGGGATTAAGCCCGTGGGGGCTTTGCCCCCACACCCCTAGGTGTTTTCTATGGTATTAAATTCTAAATTATAGTAGAGATGTTCAAATTCAAAAGATCTCAGATTGGGAAGATCCTGAAATTTACAGGATCGTTGATAACACTGGTTATAACAACCTTTTTCGTGCAGAGCTGTGCTCAGGCACTCTAATAATGCATGATTATGAGAGTGATAACCCTATTAATCGTTCATTGTTCGGCAGTGAAACCTGACCAGACTTCATCGGCTGCTCAGATTGATACGTGGCACCGCCAGCGAGGTTGGAAACTCGGTATCGGCTACCACTACGTCGTCCGTCGTAACGGAGAGATTGAGCCCGGCAGACCGGAATGGATGATCGGCGCACACTGCCTGAACCACAACGCCCACTCGATAGGCATCTGCTACGAGGGCGGACTTGATGCCCGCGGACAACCCGACGATACCCGCACGGCTGAACAGAAAGCATCACTCCGACGACTCTTAGAGGACCTTCACCGCCGCTACCCGCGTGCCATCATCGTAGGTCACCACGACCTCGACCCCAAGAAGGCTTGCCCCTGCATCCCCAACGTCGCCCGTGAGTATGCCGACCTCCAGCCGTAAACATAGAAGAGGGGAGATTTTCTCCCCTCTTATCTTGTAAATACTTAATCTTTCAGACAACCTATGGGAACCACAAAAACACCATCTGGTCGTTGGTATGCATACGGCCCAACAGCCGTAACGACCATCATAAACGATGGATTTCTCATCTTTGTAGTATCAATGGTCTTTGCAAGCGTTTTCAATGCTTCTGCACCATCGTTAATCAGTTTCTCTCCACCCAATTTTACTTCTATCAGTGCGTATGTTCCATTCCTGCGATGCAGTACAGTGTCACACTCCAGTCCAGAACTGTCGCGATAATGATACAGTTTTCCATCAAGCGCTTCTGCAAATACACGTAAATCACGTACAGCCATATCTTCGAAGATGAGACCGAAAGAGTCCAGATCATTAATCAGATCGTTGGGACCTAAGCCTAGGGCAGCAGTACCGATACTTGGGTCAACGAAATGTCGTGTATCGCTGGTACGAATAGCCGATTTACTACGGATATTGGGATTCCAGGCTTCAAGGTCCTCAATCACGAAAAGTTTCTTCAGTGCCTTGATATAATCAGCCACGGTATCCTCATCAAGTGTATTAGCATCGTTCGAAAGCATATCGGCCTTGATGGTGCCGTATGACACCTGTTGAGAGATGTTTCGTGCATACGACCGCAATAGCAGTCGGGCACGCTCTGCACTGCGCTTTACACCATCCACTCGCTGTATGTCACGTTCGGTCACGTCGTCAATATAGCCGAATGCTTGATCCAAAGCAATATCACCTTCGAGTAGTGTAGCCTGTGGCCAACCGCCGCGGCAAGTTAGATACGCAATACGTTGCAGGTCAATATTGTTGGATTGGGGTTCGAAGGTTTCTCCGTCAAATAGACTCTTTAAACTGACACTACCATTCGATTCTCCCGATTCAAACAAACTCATTGGACGCATCTTTATTCTTGCAATACGGCCTGTTCCGCTATGTGTGGTTTCGTCTGCTTGTGGAGTCACTGTAGACCCTGTCAGGATAAACTGTGAAAAAGCCCCTCTCTTGTCCACCTCATTACGTATGGTATCCCATAGTTCTGGTATCGTCTGCCACTCGTCAATCAGTTTGGGCGTATCTCCCTGTAGCAGTGTCTTAGAACTGATTTCCATCATCTGCCTACTCTGCTTCAATACTTCGGTGTCGCCCAAGTCAAGCAGGCTTTTAGCTTGCTGGCGAGCAGTGGTTGTCTTACCGCACCATTTCGGACCTTCTATCAATACTGCACCCTTGCCCGCCAATTTACGAACGAGCAACCTATCGGCTATTCTTGGTTTATACAAATTCTCCATCTTACGTTTGTTACTTAATCTGGCGGCAAAGATACTGATAATTATTGATTTATACAAATTATTTAATGTATTTTCGGTTGTTTGTGATAATTTTATTCGGTTATTTGTGATGATTTCGTTCGGTTATTTGTGGTTACCTATGGGCCGTAGGTCATCATGACCTCGACCCCAAGAAGGCTTGCCCCTGCATCCCCAACGTCGCCCGCGAGTACGCCGACCTCCAGCCATAGGAGCGAGACAGGCAAGTGGCTGCAAATGCAAACTAAATGCAAACTCCGGTAGTGGTAAGCTATCGGAGTTTTTATGTACCTTTGCCCCGGAAATATTAATTCACTTTAAAACCAAATTATAATGATGTTACAACAAGGTTCAATCAAGAAATCGTGGCTTAAGGTACTTTTTATCAGTCCCATCGTTGTTGTCTCTCTGGCGGTAAGTGCAGGAACTATCAATGAGCCACAAAAAACAGCAGATGAGAAGCCTTTTATGGCTTCTGGTCGAGTAGGAGACAAAAATACTGGTGAACCAATTGTGGGGGCAGCGATCAAGATTGTCGGTTCTACAAAGGGTACCGTGTCTGACAAAGACGGACGCTTTACACTTACCGTTAAAAGAGGCGATGAAGTAAAAGTGGCTTATGTGGGTTATGAGTCACAATCCTTGCCCATCAGGAATTATAACGAGATAGGATTACATTTAGAATTCGATCTCGTAAAGGACAACGTTGATGAGGCGAATAAGATATATGATGCTGTAGAGAAGATGCCAGAATTCCCTGGTGGTAAAGAAGCACTCAGGTCTTATGTGGCAAGCAGTATAAATTATCCTGTTGAAGCTGAGAAGGCTGGTATACAAGGACGAGTGCATACAGCCTTTATCGTGGAGAAAGATGGTCGTGTTACAGGTGCTCGGGCAATGACTTCCGTAGATCCGCAACTTGATGCGGAGGCCATTCGCATCATCAAGAATATGCCCAGATGGACACCTGGTATGCAGGATGGTAAACCTGTCAGGGTGAAATATCTTGTGCCTGTAACATTCCGACTTGACGGTGGTGATAAAGCCATTCCCTTCTCAGAGGACACAGAGTATTATGTAGATAACAAGCTGGTTGATGCTTCCATACTGAAGACCATCGATCCTAAGACCGTCGATCATATAGATGTTCTTAAGAAGGAACCTGGACAGAAGAACAAGGTTCTTATGTTTACGAAGAAATAAGCAGAATCCACTCTTTTTATGTTGAAAAGAATAATAACAGTGTTCACCCTCGTCATGTTGATAGTGACGGGGGCGTCCTGTGCAGGGTCGGAAACTCAGAAAAACACTCAGAAGGCTGACGACTATGCAGAACTCTCAGTGACCTACGAGGTCGTGGCTCAACAAGTGGAGGAGGTAAAAAGGAAAGACAAAGACTTGATGCGCTTGGATATTGGAAGACATGCCTCGCAATTCCGTAGTGTCATCATAGAGTGGGTATTCGACAACGGACTGTTATACGGAAGTCCTACGAGCCTCAATCATCCTTTTAAGGGTTACACTTGGCTGGAATATCAAGTGGTAAAGAACCTTCCGAAAGCAGGCTATATGTATTTCACCCACGGACGAATATCCACCCGTGATAAGATTGACGGCCTTTTCGAGTGGCAACTTCTGGAAGGGGACACTGTGATTTGCGACTATCCCTGCAAGAAAGCAAAGGCTGAATTCCGAGGACGCACTTGGACTGTATGGTACTCGCCACTTCTGCCATACAGCGACGGACCTTGGAAATTCTGTGGATTGCCGGGCTTGGTTCTTGAAGCCCATGAAGCAGAGGGGAAATTGGCCTTCCACTGCAAGGAGATAGAGAAAGATACAGGTTACGGCATCGTGTTGGTTAAGCAGAATGCCTCTCCTATGCTGCGAAAAGGCTCCGACCTGCTCGATGTCTATCGTCCAGAGAGAGCCCGTGAGCTGATGATGTTGGAGAAGTATGATCCAGCTGCCTTTTTCATGGCCATGCATGGCGAGTTAAAAACCTTAAAAGTCGTTGGCGGTGGCAAAGCCTATAAAAACGGCAAAGAGATGAAAGCACGCCATCATACAGCCATATTGTATGAGAAATAGTTTGCAAATGGTTTACATGGGCTGATTTTTTAGTGAGAATGGCGGGAGTGTCGAAGGAATGTTGTAACTTTGCAGGCTATGAAGGAAATGAAAATTATCTTTGCGGCACTGCTATGTGCGTTCTTGATGACAAGCTGCCATCAGACGGGGCATGACTATTACAGTCACGAACTCGAGAAGATAGACCATCGTCAGAACAAAGAACTTGCCAGAAAAGAGGTCGTGGCCATCAAAGACGAGATTGCCCGACAGTCGGAAGATCTCAGGATGTATCACCTCCTGCTCATTGCAGAGATGAACGATGAAGTTAGGCCTTATCGTAATCTGGAAACAGCTCGGCGGCTGGTGGACTATTATGAGAATGCAGGCGACAGACAGAAGTTACTGCGTACTTATATCATCGCAGGACAGATCTATGCCAACTGCAACGACAGTCCCAAGGCACTCGGCTTTTTCCACAGGGCAGAGGATATGCTGTCCGACAGCAAGAACCTGGAGTTGAGAAACAGGCTTTACAGTAAGATAGCCAAGCTGCAACTGCATCATAACATGCCTGAGGCTGCACGTATGTATGCCAGCAGGGTTTTTGAATACTTCCAGCAGAAGGAAGACACCGTAGGTATGATACAGGCTTTGCTGGATATCAGTGCCTCCTATCACAACACTCCTGGAAATGAGCTTGATAATCTCCAAAGAGCCTCAACACTCGCAAAAGAATCTGGACAAGACAGCCTGCAGACGGAAATAATGTTCGCTCTGGCCAAGGGTTATGCAGAATTAGGTCACTATCGCACAGCCAAGCCTTTGGCTTTACCGCTAAAAGACAAAATGCCAATGACAGAGCGACATAAGGTGAATGCTTTGCTTTGCCAGATTTATTATAATATTGGTCAGCCAGACTCTGCCTACTTCTATGGCGAAAAGGTGATGAAAGACGGTAATTCTGTGAGTAAACGCGATGCCCACGAGGTTCTCGCGCATATCTGTATCTTTCGAGGGCAGCATGAAGAAGCCGACGGGCATCTTAGCAACTACATCGAACTGAACAACGCCTTGAACCGTATCGCTAACAGCGAGGCCATCGCCCAGGCAGATGCTTTCTATCATAATCAGAAACAAGAACAGGAGAACGAGAAACTAAGGGCCGATAATGCCAAGAAACATACTATTATTATCTTAGGTGTGGCTTTGCTGGTGGTGCTGATGGTGATTTTCGCCACCTACATCCAGCGCCATCGCCGTCGTCAGGAACTGATGGAGATGCGCATTGAGCATCTGGAACAACTGAAACGCGATTATGCCAAAGTTGATGCTGAGAAACTGAAGCAGGCCGTGCAAACGATAGAGTCGACGCCCATTTGGCAGCGGGTGGCGACGATGTCGGACAATGAACATCCAACAGATGAAGACTGGCAGGAACTTTCCGAAGCTGTCAATCAGACGTATGAAGGTTTCTCCACCAAACTGATGCGTCTCAGTCATCCTACGCCCCACGAATATCATGTATGTCTTTTGCTGAAGGCTGGCTTCGAGCCAGTACGTATAGCAACGCTTACACTCCGCAGTAAGGCTGCCATCTCCACCGTCCGCAGTCGTCTCTACGAAAAAACCTTTGGCAAGAAAGGTAGCGCCAAGGACTGGGACGAAGTCATCCGAACACTTTAAAATCAAGTATAAATATGGTAAATTGTTTTTGTTTCTCAAAGAATTGGAGTATCTTTGCACGTGAGATGAAAAAATTGATGTTTCTGCTGCTGATGGCAGTATGGTCTGTCAATAGTCTTGCCCAAGAGTGGGCAGGAGTACCTGAGAATCGGTTTGCTGTAACGGTAAAAATAGACTCCGCCATTGCCAGCGAACCGCAGAAGATGTACATGTACTCGATGGTAGAGCGTGAGATGCAACTGCACGACTCTATTAGTTTTGACTCCATCCACCGAGTAGGAACGATGCATGGCTATGTGCCATACGAGTATAATGTCAACCTGCTGTTGCAGCGTCGTGGGCCTCAATGTGTGCCCATCGTTGTGAAGGGTGGTGACAGTCTCTATATCCATATTGGCGACGAAGATGATGGTTTCCGTATGCGTTATATTGATAAGGTGGAGGGATCACCTTCAACACTCGAAATGGTGCGATTTCAACATAAAAAAGATAGTCTCCGTCAAGAATATCTCAATCAGAACAACATGTCTCAGCTCTATAACCTAAGTGACGCCCAACGAGATTCTATCAATGCCATTGCCCAAAAGGAGAAAGACAAATGGGAACGCTATATTTTAGAATTTGCCTGCACTGGCAAGAGCCCGTATAGTGTTATCGATGCTGCTGGCGATGTGTTCTACT
>CADBVZ010000047.1 GCA_902798285.1 uncultured Prevotella sp.
GTTCCAGCGTAGCGTACAGGATATGGCTCATGATTGTGGTTTCTTCTACACTGTGCAGAAAACACGAAGCCGTAGCCACCGCCTGGACATCTCTATCCGCTACACCTTCAATGCCCAGAAGAGTAAGTATAAGGGAACAGGTGCAGGTAAAGCTGAGCAGGAGCGCATGGGCAACAGCAACTGATACAGTTTAACACAATAACAGCCGCCCCGGAGTCAATCTCCGAGGCGGCTTGCTTATGATTTGCATTTGCTAAATCCGGTGGGGGACTACATACCCATGCAGCTCGTGGTGCCCAGTGCTGTCAGAATAGCCGAGGCTATCGATACGATAATCTGCATTGCCCACTTTAAAGTTTCTTTCTTGCTCATAATCGTAAATTTTTAGTTCAACAAAAATTTAGTGAGGAGAGGGGAGAAGCTAGAAGCTAGAGAAATGTACCGTAGGTGTTCTAATGGCTTCGCCAGCTATTCTCTCACCCCTCACCTCTCACCCCTCACCTCTGCTTATTCGCCTGTGCCAGGCTGCTCTGCAGCCGTAGCTACAGCGAATGAGCTGATGGGGATTTTCTCCTGGTAGGTACGCTTCTTGCCATCGATGGTCTTGCTCTTCGAGCTCACCACGTAAGCCGCCTTAAACGTACACTCCTTCTTCAGCATGCGGCTGTGAATCGCAGGTGCACACCTGCAATCAGGTTGTCGATACCCACGTTCAGCGATCCCTCCACGGTGTCAACCACCTTCTGGCCATCCGTCTCGATGGTCGGAGTGAACGTGCCGAAGCCATCCAACTTCACAGGCTGACCCTGTGTGATCATCTCCTTCAGACAGCTCACGATGTTCTGCAGCACCAAGACTGCCATCGAGTAGTCCACCAACTTGCCATGCTCCGAAATGTGCTTGGCGAAACCCTTCAGATTGAGAGGCTCCTTAGAGTCAGCCTCTGCGTAGTACTTGCCGTAAGCGGCGTTGTACTTGTTCTGATTCTTCCTGAGATTCACAGGAAATGCAATTACTTCACTTGCCATAATTCTTAATGTTTTAAATAGTATTAGATTACTTGCCAGTAGCTACACCGGGTAACTGGCTCCCGCTTTTCCGTCTCTCATGATTGACGATACAAAGGTACTACTTTTTTCTGAAACTACCAAATATTTCCGCAATTTTTTTCGTAATTATTTTAAATAGTTCGTTATTTAACATTTGAAGGCCTTTTAGGGCCCTCTGACTTTCCTCCGAGTAAAGTATAACTTTACTCCGACTAAAACCTCACTTTACTCGGAGTAAACTCCAACTTTCCTACGCCCTTCCGCGCAGCACTATTTTTAATCATGTATTTTGTTGCGTATTTTTACAATTTTGCCATATGTGGTCATAAGTGTCACGTGTCAAGAGTGTCATTAAGCATTTCCGAACAGAAAAATGCTCATAAGTATATATAAAATATATTTTATATATACTTATGATATATATTACTCCTTTGATTCCAAAATCGATAATGACACTCATGACACATGACACTCATGACACGCTTAATTTATTGAAATGAGGTTGAACGCTAATGCGTTTCTCTCGAATCTCTCAATTTTTGTGCATTATGTAGGTGGGATTTGAGGGATTTTTTGTACCTTTGCAGACTGTTTTAAGGATGATGTAATTAGATATATGGTAAAGAAAGGTAAAAAGATTGTATGATACTCCCTACAATGACACCAGAAGAGAAAGTGCGACAGATGGAAAAGATAAAACCGTTGTTGCATGAGGCCGCTATGGGTTGGATGAACCGCAATCACAAGATTGTGTTCAAGACGAAGGTATTCCCAACCTTCTATACTTTCGAACGGACGTTTGAAGGTATGGGAAAATGGACGGTCATCGTAATGGCTGAGAGCAAGGCTATACTGAAAAAGGACATTATCAGCGTGCGAGGCTATCAGACTTACGTTGTATCGCATGCCAAACTTGAGAGCAACAATGGTTTAGGAATCTACTTGTTCAATGCACATAACGAAGACGACGTCATGTGTAACGAGTTCCCTCCGCATTATTTCAACCAGTTTCGCAAGCGCTTTGTTGAAGCCAGAGGACTGTCGCAACCCGACTTTCCTAATCTCGTGAAGATGGTATTGAGAGAACATTATGATGCAGTAGATGAGACTGTGACTGATTTAAAAATAAAGCTTGACGATGACGACCGTATGTATTTTGAGGAAAACGAAGAATATAATCGTCAGGCGGGCTTTAAGAACCTGATAACCTACTCGCGTAATGGCATTTCGTTGGGGCTATCGGGTGCTAACCGCCGATACTTCAACTTTACCACATTTGTTTCGAATGAGATGTTGAAGGATAATCAGGTGGAGGCTCAGAAAGATAATTTGAAGCATCAGCTCAGCTATCGTCACAGGGCTGACCTTGACCCGTTTGCTCCACAAGAACACTGTTTTAAATTTGTAGATCCATCAACAAGAGGCTACGGATTGAATAAGAAATAAAAAAAACGACTGACAAATGATAATAGAGAATCCTGAATACAGAGAAGAGACCACCCATTATGAATGGGGTGATAATACTCGCAATTACGTGGTACTGCCTAAAGGGCTGCCTGGTCAGCATGGGGCCACGATACTGATGGTGAGCAACCTGAAGTATTTCCTCGAAATGTTTACGACTGATGACTACGACTACTATCTGCGCCCTTACGAGATATTGGCAGAGCTGGAAAAGCAGGTAATGGAAGAAGTCCTCAATGGTGAACTGGAGATTTTCCATATGGTTAATTATAAGCGTAACCCGATGTCGGATGGTGAAGTCATATTTGAATTCTCACATTTTGAGGTGAATACGGAAACTGAGCCTGATGAGAACTATCGTTCGCTCTTCATTTACTTTGAATATACAGGTAGTGCATCATGAGCGATTTGTTAGAAGAAATATTCAATCGCGCGGCTGCTTTTGAAACAGGCGGTCGCCATATCGACTACATCAAATTCGACATGACTACGCGTCAGGTTGAGGTAAAGCTGACGGCTGTGCCAGGTGGTGAATATTACGACACCATTCTTGCTCAGCAGCAGGATACGATTCAACAAGCTCGTCAAGATCATGCCATTTGGACCAAGCGCCACGGCGGCGGTGTGACGGAAGAAGATCTAACGGAACGCGTCGGACTGATGCTAAAGAGCCTGCTTGACACCAACTACTTGCGCGATGACTACTACGAAATGTCCAGGTCGAAGCGTACGAAAGCCAGAGAAGAGCTGGAACAGCTTGGGTTGGAAGTGGAAGGTTTGAACGAAACACAGATTCTACGATATGCATTGCTGCGTGATATGGTTGACTTGCGTATGGGGCGTTTTGAGTTTGACAACAAGGAGGCCATCGGTAACTACATGTACGAAAATCGCGATACATATAGTCCTGCCCGTTATGGTTACTACTTCCGTTTTGAGACTACGCTGGGTCTTATTTACCAAGACCTTGACCAGTTGAAGATATCCAATCGAGATCGTAAGTTGGAAGAGTGTCTTACAGGTATGCTGACCGACTTGGAGCCGCTTCGTGAGCATGTGGTATCTGACTATTCTGAGATATATGATGAGTTGCTGGACGGAATCCTGACGGTTGGCGATTTACAGAAGAAACTAAAGTTGGTGTCGCCAAATACGTTCAAAGGAGGGTACAACCAGAAACTTACTTGTAATCTTGTGGGGCTGTTATGTGGGGAATCTGTTTATGATGTTAATCCCAAGCAAGCCGATACGCTTATTTATACAGGTAAGACGCACTATACCTATATTAATAATTTTGCGAACTTTGATTCTTCCGACTCAGAACTAACCCGTGAAGAAGCCAAAGCCGTCAAGGAACTAATAAAAAAGTACGCCTGATATTTATTTTTCTTTATTTCGAGAAACGTAACTCGCTGAAAGTCAGTTGATAAATTATTAATATTTGTCAGCTGACTTTTATTTTTCTACACTTTTTTCACTTGTTCTACCTTTGCACCGCAATCAGCTGGTTGCGGAGATCTCTGCTGCGCGCGAAACTCGATCTTTGACATGTTGACACAAGAGACACACTCGGAAGGCCGAGGAGAAATTGATTTTTTATGTATGCATACACGCACGTACGCAAATGTACGTACATTAATCAAGTTACAATGGAAACAAAGATTTTAAGAGTGGTGCGTCAGGGCGAGGCCTTTGGCGTGCCGAGTAAAAACAGCGAATCGGGCACCATCCAGAAGTGCAACATCGTGTTGCGCGAGTTGGGCGGTGGCAAGTTCGATAATGAGTATGTGTGCGCCATGCTGGGCAATCTGGCGGCGTGCAGGTTCTACGAAGGTGATGTGGTCATGGCCACACTTCGTTTCTCTACACACGAATATCAGGGGCAGACGTTTCAAGAAATACTTTGCTCTGATATCGTAAAGCTAAATAAGTAATGTATAATCTATGAGTTGAAAGACGGGCGGAGAAGTATCCGGATGAAATGAGCTCAAACAATCTTCGCTTTTCCTAAGGCTCGTTTATTTCAACAACCAATGAAAACAAATATTCAAATATTTACAAATGAAGTTTTCGGCGAGATTCGTACTTGCCAAGTTAATAATCAGATAATGTTTGTGGGCAAGGATGTGGCCATGGCACTGGGATATGCCAAGCCACAGAATGCACTTGCAACCCACGTAGACATGGAGGACAAGAGCACTGCCCCGATTCAGGGCACTGCCTACGAAACCCGTGTAACACTCATCAACGAGTCAGGTCTCTACTCGCTGATTCTCTCTTCGAAGCTGCCACAGGCCAAGGCTTTTAAGCGTTGGGTAACGGCTGAGGTGCTGCCGCAGATTCGCCAGACGGGTGGTTACATCCCAACCCGTGATGCCAGCGGTCGTGAACTCTCGAGCGAGGAGATCATCGACCGAGCCGATGCCATCGTAGGTCGTACGCTGCGCATGCTAAACGAGCCTGCTGAGGATACGCTTACCGCCACCCAGGTAGCCAAGACGTTTAACATGACGGTGTGGGACTTCAACGCCATTTTGCGTGACATGGGCATTCAGTACCGTCGCGATGGGCATTGGAACATCAGCGACGATCTGGCCGACCGCAACCTGGTGCGCCTGCGTACGCACGTATCCTATAGTTTAAAGGGCCAGAAGAAGATCAAGGTCTACATGACGTGGACCCTCGATGGCCTGCGATTCTTGAATTCTAAACTTGGTTATCCTAATTTCTAAAGAACAATGAGTGTACACATGATTTATTATAAGGATGGGGCGAAGATGATGCGCCCCATCCATTCGAGAGATGAGTATCTGGCACTGCGTAATGGTGGCGAACAGAAGCAGTTGGTAAAGCGTATTCATGGTGGTGAGGAGGGCTTGAAACACAAGCTGCTACAGATGAACTATAGCTGCTTGCCCAACGATGATGGCAGCCTGAAAGGCAGCCGCCGCATGAGTACCACTGTGGGGATGGACATCGACTTTGTGGCCCCTAAAGAGCTTTCGGCCGATGAGCAGCAGGCATGGCGTAGAGAGCGTATGGCTGGGGTTCCAGAGCTGGTGATGAGTAAGAAAGACGAACTGGGCTTGAAGATGTTTGAACGTTCGGCCACCAAGGGCTATCACTTGGCATTCAGTCGCCGCCCCGAGCTGAGTCAGGAGGAAAACTTGCGCTGGGCGAGTGAACTGCTGGGCGTGAAGTTTGATGAGCAGGCGAAGGATATCACCCGTGTGTTCTTTACTACTACTGAGCAAGAGCTGCTGTATCTGGACGATGCCATCTTTGAGAATTCTGCGGAAGTAATTTTGTCTAAAGAACCAAAGAATCAAGGAAATAATAATCCTAAATCCACAGATTCCGCAGACAAAAGAGAATCCTTCCCCAGCGACTATCACGGCATTCCGTTTACGGACATCATCGCGAAGTACTGGGAGTTGAATAATCACGGGTTTGAACCTACTATTGGCGACCGTGATACGCTGACCTATCAGTTGGCTTGCGACCTTCGCCACATCTGCGGCAAGAATGCCGACTGGCTGGATCAGGTAATACCCTGCTACGATGGCTTTACCCCCGACGAGAAACGCGAGAAAATCAAGAATGCCCTGACTTCGGAGTATAATGGTTTCCCGATGCGATTGCGTAATACGCTGAATGCGTTGACCTCTCCTAGTCATCCCCAAGGGGAGGAGTATCCAATGGATAATGCTGTTGAGGATGAACAATTCTCAATTATCAATTCTCAACTATCAGTTAAGAAGATGCCGCAGGGTGTGAAGGAATCGATCGATGCCGTAGGCCCTCAGTTGGCTATGCCTGTGGTAACGGCCATCTGCCCCTGTATTGGTACGTTGGCTACGGGAGTATCGCTGGATGTTCACGGCACCAAACGCGGACTGAACCTGATATCGTACATAGCTGGTGATTTTGCATCTGGCAAAGGCGGTATCGACCCTGTGGTTGATGCCTGGATGAGCGAGGTACAGGCTCTCGATAAAATGTATCAGATGCAGGAGGATGAGTGGCGTGCCAAGAAGCGAGCCGCCAAGAATAAGAAGGAACAGCCCGAGGAACCCAAGTTGCCTGTGCGCTGCCTGACGCTGAACAACACCGTGGCCAATCTGGCCGAGCGGCTGGCCAACACCGATGGCAAGCACGGATTTTCTTTTACACCCGAGGCTGACACGGTGGCGCAGAAATGGAAATCAACCATGAGCGACTTTTCGGTGATGTTGCGCCAGAGTTACGATGGTACACGTTACGATCGTGAGGCTCGCAGCGCCGATGCGGTGAACGTGCATATCGACAAGCTGCTTTGGAACGTCTGCATGTGCGGTACGCCCGATGCACTGTATCGCGTGGTAAGCAACTATACCGACGGATTTCAGAGTCGTATAGCCGTGGCCCGCACACCCGACAACACGTTTGCACCCCTTGAGGATAAACCGCCTGTGCTTACTGACCGCCAGCGCGACCGCATCGGGCAGATAGCCCACCTGCTACCCCTGATGCAGGGCGAGGTGGTGCTGCCCAAGCTTGAGTCAAAGGGCAGGGAATGGGTGGAACGCATCCGACTTGAGACGATGAAGAACGACGACCGAACCCGTGCCCGTCAGCGTTTCCGAGTGTGCGTAACAGCACAGCGAATGGTGTGCTGCCTGATGCTCTGTAAGGTGTGCGAGGGGCTCATCCAGAAACACGGACTTACCGGTGCCGAGGCACAGCTAAAGCAGCAACCCGGACTGTGGAAGGAACTCCTGCTGAAAGCGCAGACACCAACGATGCTGGAGGCATACGATGTGATAGCCGACTCGCTCCTTGAGAATGCGCTCTACTTCTTCCGTGAGCGTATTGAGAACGCTTTTCAGAGTCGCGACTATGCGGGTAATTCTGACCGCCAGCGCTTTGGTAAGAACGATTCCATCTTCGCCCGTTTGGATGTGGACTTCAGTTTTGAATCTGCCTTGCAGCACAGCGTCAGTGTGAAGGGTAATGGCGTATCGCGCAACAGTATTCGGCAGATGTTGAAGAACTGGAAGAAGCAGGGACTGATCATTCAGACCGAAGCCGGAAAGTATCGCAAAGTTCAGGAGGTTGGTCATTAAGGTCATGTGTCATGAGTGTCATTAAGAAAATTGAAAATTATGTTATCAAGAGGATTTAGAAATTGTAACCCACTGAATATCCGTAGAGGCAGGGATCAGTGGCAGGGTCAGGCAGAAAAGCAGACCGATGGTGCCTTCGTAGTGTTTAAGTCGATGGAGTGGGGCTGGCGAGCGGCTTTTAAGCTTCTCACGCGTACTTACTATCATAAGTACCGGCTCTACACCATCCGGATGATCATCCAGAAATGGGCGCCGCCTCATGAGAACAATACCGAGGCGTATATCCTGAACGTGTCGAAGCTTGCGGGCATTGCGCCCGATGACCCCATCGGCATCCCGATGGAGAGTCCAGCCCGCTGGATGATGGTTGCTGCGGCAATGGCGATACAGGAGAATGGCACCAGTGACATCGACTACTTCGCGATGCTAAGAGGTTGGACGTTAAGCCGTGAGAATATCGCGGATAATTGAGGGTGATTCCTCATCATTCCCCCAGGTAATTCTCTAAATGCCTGGGGGATTTTGCTGCCCAAGTAGATCAGGCTGATACAAGGCTGGCATCTCGCTGCCGATTCTGAAGATTTTGAATAGATTAACATTCAAAATCGTGTATTTCATTCGGTTTTCACTACCTTTGCAGCGCAAACTACTAAATCATTGTAATGATGAGAAAGATTTTCTTCATGATAACATTCCTAGTTGCCTCGATGCAACTGGCTGCACAAACATTCGACGACCTACCCACACCCGGTGGCGAAGAGAAGGTAATAGATAATACTCCCGACTCTATCGCAAAGGCCTTGATGAACCGTCCTGCACCTGGCTCCACCCGTCAGGGCACTAACCCCGTATTGTTTCTGATAGGCAACAGCACCATGCGCAATGGTACCATGGGCAATGGCAACAATGGCCAATGGGGATGGGGCTACTTTGCCAGCGACTTCTTCGATGGCAGGAAGATCTCCGTAGAGAACCAGGCTTTGGGCGGCATGTCCACCCGCAACTTCTATACCGACCTCTGGCCTGCCGTGCGCCAAGCCCTGAAGCCAGGCGACTGGGTCATCGTGAGCATCGGTCATAACGACCATGCCGACTTTTTCGACGCCAAGCGCGCCCGAGGCGTAATTGACGGTGTGGCAGAGGATACAATGATTGTGGGCTTTAACCTCCGCAAACAGATACCTGATACGGTCTATAGCTATGGTCACTACCTTCGCTGCTATATCCGTGAGATCCGTGAAAAGGGTGCCAATCCCATCCTCATGTCGCTCACGCCTCGTAACGCCAGAGACGACCAAGGACTCATCATCCGCAAGCCGCAGACCCAGTGGGGTGCCTACATTGCTGCCACCGAGGGTGTACCTTTTGTTGACTTGAACGAAATCTCGGGTTCGAAACTCGATAGCTACAGTTTCTGGAAACAGCAATACCACTTTTATGGCGATAAGATCCACACCTCGGCTTTCGGCGCTCGTCTGAATGCCCGTTCAGCCGCCGAGGGCATCTACTACTCTAATAATCCCCAGCTGAAGCCCCTGCAGGAGATGATGGTGGGTGTACCCTTGTCCATGGCTAACGTAAAACGTGAGGAGGGTAAACCCGTGGTATTTATCTGTGGCGATTCTACCGTGAAAAACGAGGATAAGGCCGACCACACGGGTATGTGGGGTTGGGGGTCTCTCGCCAAGACCGTGTTCGACACACTGAAGATCACCGTTAGCAATCAAGCCATCCCTGGTCGCAGCACCCGTAAGTTTCTGAACGATGGCCGTTGGGAACGTGTGTACAACAGTCTACAACCCGGCGACTTTGTCCTGTTGCAGTTCGGCCACAACGACATCGGCGATATGACTAGTAAGAAGGGACGCGCCGTCATTGCCAGTGCACAGGACACCTGTCATGTGTATCAGATAGAGGACGACGGCCGTTATGAGCTCATCTACTCCTTCGGCTGGTACCTGAAGAAATTCATCGACGATGTACGCGAGAAGGGTGCTACCCCTGTCTTACTATCGCTCACCCCCCGCAACGAATGGCCTAATGGCAAGATAGAGCGTCGCGACGATTCGTATGGACGCTGGTATCGTGATGTCGTAGCCGAGACGGGCGTCGACTTTGTTGACATCCACAACATCTCAGCCGACTTCCTCGACAAGAAATTCGCTAGTAAGGATCCTGAGAAGTGCAAACAAAAGGCCGCGGTATATTTCAACCACGACCATACCCACACCTCGTACCAAGGTGCCCTGATGAACGCCAAGAGTCTGGCTAAAGGTCTTAAAGCCCAGAAATCTCCTTTAGCTGATTATCTTAGGAAATAAAAGTAATCCCCACTCCATCGAGCGGGGATTATTGTTATGGTTTCATGAAGACGAAGTAGACAGCCGCCACAAGACAGAGGGCTGCAGCGGCATGGTTCCAGTGGAGCTGCTCGTGCTGGAAGATGAAGTTAGCAATGACGGCGAAGACCACCAGCGAGATGCACTCCTGAATCACCTTCAACTGAACCAGATTGAACGGACCGCCATTGTCTACGAAGCCAATGCGGTTTGCCGGCACCTGACAGCAATATTCGAAGAAAGCAATTACCCACGAGAAGGCGATGACAAGATAGAGGGGCCAGTTATTTGAGATACCTGCCTGCTGGAGACGGAGGTGTCCGTACCACGCAAAAGTCATAAACACATTGCTCATAATGAGCAGCAGAATGGTATAAATTCCATTAGTCATTGTTGTCAATTCATATAATCGGGTGCTAAGGTACAAAGAAGCTGTGAAATAACCAAATAATTATTGCACAAATTGAGTGTTTTGTGCACAAATGGGTTGTTTTTGTGCATTTTATTTGGCCGTATGAGCAAAAAGCACTACCTTTGCAGCGTTTTTTGAGAAAACGCTGCGAGAACAGGCTTCGCCTCAGCAAAGAGCGAGCTCTCTGCATTCGGCTTGCACTGTCCTTGTCACCCTATTTTTAGGATATACATTTTTATTTTTATATTATGGCATTAAAAATCGTTGTGCTGGCCAAGCAAGTGCCAGACACCAGAAATGTGGGTAAGGACGCTATGACGGCTGAAGGAACCGTTAACCGCGCTGCCCTACCCGCCATCTTCAATCCAGAAGATTTGAACGCCTTGGAGCAGGCCCTTCGCTTGAAGGAGCAGAATCCAGGTTCAACAGTAGGAATCCTCACGATGGGTCCTCCACGTGCAGGTGAAATCATCCGTCAGGGACTTTATCGTGGTGCTGATACAGGTTGGTTGCTGACTGACCGTCTGTTCGCAGGTGCCGATACCCTCGCAACTTCTTATGCTCTGGCTACGGCCATCAAGAAGATTGGCGACGTAGACATCGTGATCGGTGGTCGTCAAGCTATCGACGGTGATACCGCTCAGGTAGGTCCTCAGGTGGCTCAGAAGCTGGGCCTCAACCAGGTGACTTACGCAGAGGAGGTTCTCAGTGTGAAGGATGGCAAGGCTACCATCAAGCGTGTGATCGACGGTGGTGTGGAGACAGTAGAGGCTCCGCTGCCTGTGGTTATCACCGTGAACGGAAGTGCTGCTCCCTGTCGCCCCCAGAACGCTAAGCTGGTGATGAAGTACAAGCGCGCCACCTGTCCTATGGAGCGTCCTGCCGAGGGTACTGCTTACGACTATCTGTACGATGAGCGTCCTGAGCTGACATTGAACCAGTGGAGTGTAGCCGACGTAAATGGCGACGTGAACCAGTGCGGTCTCGCAGGTTCGCCCACCAAGGTTAAGGGTATCAAGAACATCGTGTTCCAGGCTAAGGAGTCGAAGACTTTGACGGCTTCTGATGCTGATATCGAGGGTATGATCAAAGAATTGTTGGAAGAGAAAATTATTGGCTAATTGAGATATGAACAACGTATTTGTATATTGCGAAATTGAAGGTACTCAGGTACAGGAAGTATCTCAGGAGCTGCTGACCAAGGGTCGTAAGCTCGCCAATGAACTGGGTGTTGAGCTCCATGCCATTGTGGCTGGTACAGGCATCAAGGGCAAGGTAGAGGATCAGATTCTGCCTTACGGTGTTGACAAGCTGTTTGCTTTTGACGCCCCCGAGCTGTTCCCCTACACCTCAGCTCCCCACACTGACATTCTCGTGAACCTCTTCAAGGAGGAGCAGCCTCAGATCTGTCTGATGGGTGCTACCGTTATCGGCCGTGACCTCGGTCCCCGCGTCAGTTCATCATTGACCTCTGGTCTGACTGCTGACTGCACAGAGCTGGAGATTGGTCCGTATGAGGACAAGAAGGAGGGTAAGACCTACGAGAAGTTGCTCTATCAGATTCGTCCCGCTTTCGGTGGTAATATCGTGGCTACAATTGTGAACCCAGAGCATCGTCCTCAGATGGCTACTGTTCGTAGTGGTGTGATGCAGAAGGCTATCTATGAGGGTAAGGCCAAGGGTGATGTGGTTTATCCCGAGGTAAGCAAGTATGTTAGCCCTGAGGCTTTCGTAGTGAAGGTTCTGGACCACCACGTAGAGGCTGCCAAGCACAACCTGAAGGGTGCGCCTATCGTGGTGGCTGGTGGTTACGGTATGGGCTCGAAGGAGAACTTCGACCTGCTGTTCCAGTTGGCTAAGGTGCTGCATGGTGAGGTTGGTGGTTCTCGTGCCGCTGTAGATGCTGGCTGGTTGGATCACGACCGTCAGATTGGTCAGACAGGTGTGACTGTTCACCCCAAGGTATACATCGCCTGCGGTATCTCTGGACAGATTCAGCACATCGCTGGTATGCAGGACTCTGGTATCATCATCTCTGTGAACAGCGATCCCGATGCGCCTATCAACAAGATCGCCGACTACGTGATCGTTGGTACTGTAGAGGAGGTTGTACCCAAGCTGATTAAGTATTATAAGCAGAACTCGAAATAAATAAAGAAAAAAATTATGGCAAATTATTATAGCGATCATCCTGAGATCGGGTTCTACTTGAACCACCCCCTGATGGCTCGTATCGTTGAGCTGAAAGAAAAGGGTTTCGCTGACGTGGCTGCCAATATCATCGAGCCAAACTCTGAGAGCGTTGATCTGGAAGGTCCACACCTCGAGAACGGCCGTATGATCTACGCTTCAAAGACATACGAGAACCTCGACGCCACCCGCAAGGCTGGTCTGTGGGGTGTAAGTATGCCTCGCCGTTACGGCGGTCTTAACCTGCCTAACGCCATCTTCTCCATGCTGAGTGAGATGATCTCGGCTGCTGATGCCGGATTCCAGAATATCTGGAGCTTGCAGAGTTGTATCGACACCCTGTATGAGTTCGGTAGCGAGGAGCAGCGCCAGAAGTATATCCCCCGCGTCTGCGCTGGTGAGGGTATGAGTATGGACCTCACAGAGCCCGATGCCGGTTCTGACCTGCAGCGCGTGATGCTGAAGGCCACCTTCGACGAGAAGGAGAACTGCTGGCGCCTGAACGGTGTGAAGCGTTTCATCACCAATGGTGACTCAGACATCCACCTCGTGCTGGCCCGCTCTGAGGAGGGCACGAAGGACGGACGTGGTCTGTCGATGTTCATCTACGACAAGCGCCAGGGTGGCGTGAACGTGCGTCACATCGAGCACAAGCTGGGTATCCATGGCTCTCCCACCTGTGAGCTGACCTATAAGAACGCCAAGGCAGAGCTCTGCGGTAGCACCCGTCTGGGACTGATCAAGTATGTGATGGCCCTGATGAACGGTGCCCGTCTGGGTATCGCCGCACAGAGTGTAGGTGTGGAGCAGGAGGCTTACAACGAGGGTCTGGCTTATGCCAAGGAGCGTCAGCAGTTTGGTGACAAGATCATCAACTTCCCCGCTGTCTATGATATGCTCTCCCGTATGAAGGCTAAGCTCGACGCTGGTCGTTCACTCCTTTACGAGACAGCCTGCTACGTGGACGTCTACAAGTGCCTCGAGGATATTGCCCGCGATCGTGCCCTCACCGCTGAGGAGAAGCAGGAGCTGAAGAAGTATCAGCGTCTGGCTGATGCCTTCACACCACTGGCTAAGGGTATGAACTCTGAGTATGCCAACCAGAACGCCTACGATGCCATCAGCATCCACGGTGGATCAGGCTTCATCATGGAGTATAAGAGTCAGCGCCTGTTCCGCGATGCCCGTATCTTCTCTATCTACGAGGGTACGACCCAGTTGCAGGTGGTGGCTGCCATCCGTTATATCACCAACGGCACGATGCTGAACAACATCAAGGATATGCTCGCTGCCCTGCCTGCAGAGGCTAACGCTGCCCTGAAGGCCCGTGTGGAGAAGCTCATCCCCGTTTACGAGGAGGCTCTTGCCAACGTGAAGGCTCTGGAGAATCAGGATGCACAGGACTTCCTGGCTCGTCGTCTGTATGATATGACTGCTGAGCTCGTGATGAGCCTGCTCATCATCCGCGATGCTGCCAAGGCTCCTGAGATGTTCGAGAAGAGCGCCAACGTCTATGTTCGCATGACGGAGGAGGATGTATATGGTAAGTCAGCCTACATCAAGGCCTTCCAGGTGGAGGACCTCGAGAATTTCAAGGCTGCAGAGCCCGAGGCTTAGTAATGAGTGAGCAAGAATTAGATGAGCGCGTGCAGCGCGCTGTCGATAATTTCATGGCCGGATATGGCTGCTGCCAAAGTGTGGTGGCAGCCTTTTCCGACCTTTATGGTCTTGACGAGACGATGGCCAAACGTATCGCTGCTGGTTTTGGTGGAGGCGTTGGTCGTCTGAGGATGATGTGTGGGGCCGTATCGGGAATCGTGATGCTCGTGGGACTTGACTGTGGTCAGACGGAGGGCAGCGATCGCGAAGGCAAATCTGCCTGCTATAAGGTGGTGCAGGATCTGCTGGCCAAGTCGAAGGCAGACAACGGCAGTCTGATCTGTGCAGAGATTTTAGGTATCAATGGCTACGAGAAGGCACCAGACAGCTACGTCGCCTCTGCCCGCACGGCAGAGTACTACAAGAGTCGCCCCTGCGCTGCGAAAGTAGAGAGCGCCGCCAGGATCTTCGCCGAGTATCTGAAAAACAAATGATTCTATCATATCTTTAATACAGAAATCCCCAACCATTTCTATTGGCTGGGGATTTCTGTTTTCTGTATCGTTCTTATTGCTGACTGACTTTCAAGATACGCTGGGTATAGGCGCAGACATCGTTGATGTACATGGTCAGAACCGAGTTGTCGGTATAGATGTCGATGTTGTAGACATTGTCTGCAGGACGCGCGAACCAGTAGCCGTCGACACCCTCGACGAATCCTTTTCCTGCTGAGCCTTCCTGCTCGAAGTTTACTTTCCTGTTATCCTCATTTTCAGGATTAACAACCATCGTATAATACCTATCCGAATCTGTGCCACGCACAAACGAGATACCAAACTTATCCCAGTTGTTTGAAGTCTTCACGGTGAAAGAAATATGGTTGGCAGTCATCGACAACTGTGCTATACTTTGCTGCCATGGCAGGTACAGCACCGAGTGTTAGAGTACCATCGGCGTGCTGGATGAGTTTGTGACATACCAATGCACCACTCCAGTTGGGCTCATTGCCGTCGCCTGCACCTACATTGATATTCTTCTCGTGGATATCGGCACCAGAACGGAACGGACACCAACCCCAGATGTATCGATCGGTACCGTCAGAGGCGGTTTTACCAGCATAGAAGGCACGGGTATCGAGTACGCCCTCATGACCATCGGCAGGCCATTTGGGACCATCGTTGAAGCAGCTTTTCAATTCCTCGTAGCTTGAAGCGACCATGTACTTCACCTTACGACTCCAACTGGTACGGAAGCTCTCACTGTAAACCAGATACCAGTAGTTGCCCATCTTAAAGATATCAGGACACTCCAGGAAGCGGTCCCAGATCATACGGATACGGCCAACATGCTCCCAGTTCTTCAGATCGCTGGACTTAAACTCGGCAAAGACGGGGTCACCACCATTGACAGGATAAGTAGAGATAATCATGTGATAAAGGTTATCGTCGGCTACGAATATCTGTGGATCACGGAAGTCATTGCCAGAATAGCCGAAGTCAGGACCCTTCAGCGTCCAAAGCTCGTCCTTTGTCCAAGTCTTGAAGTCTGTTGAAGTGGCACGCATGACAACCTCACGATATTTACAGTTACCATTGTGGCCTGTATAATAGATATAGTACGTACCATCCTTTTCATAGGCACAACCTGTACCAAGGGCAGCATCCTGCTCGAAATCGTTGTTACCGAATGGGAGCATCTCACCCAGCGACTCATAGTTGGCACCATCTTTGGTTGTAACAGCCCAGATGGGGTGGAAACGGAATGTCATATTATTAATGTACTCCTGCAGGTAAAGCACCTTGAAGTCGCCAGACTTCTGGTCGTAGAATGGCATGGGGTCGCCAACACGTCCGTCTGCAGGCGTATAATACGTTCCGAACCCCTGAGCGTCTGTTGGAGCGAAGAATGTGGTCGTGCCGTTCCAGTCCTTGGCAGGATCGCCGCTGAACCCGTCGTCGCTGCATGCCGTCAGCGCAGAGGCTGACAGCATGAGTGCGAATACTGAATATATCATTGTCTTCATAATCGTTTTCATTTTCAATTTTTCATTAATTCCTTTTACTTCGTCAAGTAATCAAATGCGTTGAGCAGGATGGCGCCCATATTGTCGTGATAGTTCGACTCGTATGGCGTGGGCGAGTTCCAGTCGAAGAGTCCGGAACCAAGGCAGATAATACCACCCTTACCAAACTCACCATTTGCAGCCTTCAGTTCCCATGACGATACGCTGTTGTCGCCACCCAAAGCACGACCGCCAGTCTTAGACTCTACAGCGTCCTTGCCTCCCTGATAGGTATCCCAGAAGCCATACTGAGACGTGGTGTTACAGATGGTATATCCGTTATCCAGGGTGTATACTGCATTCTCGGCAGCACCAGGATAGGTCTTCAGGTTCTTCCACAACGGATGAGTAATGTCGTAGGCATAGAAATGCCACGGGTCTTCGCCCATCAGGTCGGAGCCTTCGCCACCTCCGCCACCCCAGACATTGTTGGGATAAGCATCCTCAGGCATAGCGCCGAGTGCGATAGCGTAGTTCACTGCTGAGCGTCCCAGCACGAAGCCTACACCATTCTGCCATAGTTCCTTCATCTTTGGCAGAGCTGTCATAGCACCACTCTCAGCCTCAGCAAAACCGTTATAGTTGCCATAAGAAGAGCAATGACGATGGAAGAATATCAACTTACATTTCTCGAGAGAGATGTTTCCGCTGGCCACGTCGTTCCATGATGCATAGGCCGCACTGGCAATATTGCCTGTCAGCCACTTGGCTGCTGCTTTCTCCTCATCGTTCAACAACTCGATGTTCTCAGCATCGCCGACAAACAAAGCTATAGGATCGGCAATCAGCGTTACATATACTGTATATACGTTTGTGGCAGTATTGTCGTTCAGAGTAATCTGGAAGGGCTCTGTGAAGTTACCTTTCGTGCCACTGGCAGGACTACAGGTAGCATCTTCACTGCACACCACCTCGAAAGTAGCGTTGCTCAGGTCGATACCACTGTTAGCCATCACACTCACGGTGACTGTCTTGTCCTGCTGGTTAATGGCGCCTTTCACACCCTCCAGAATAAAGAGCGACATCAGAGCCTCGTCGTTGCGAACGCTTACCTGATAGTCCATCACGAGGTCACCATTGCTGATGTGCAGATTACGGTCGGCATCGAAAATGCCTTCATACTGACCATTGAGCACGAACTTCTCTACGAGACATGAACCACTCACGTCCATGCTACCCGTATGATCGTCGCTGCAGGCAGCTAACCCGCATATTACGCATAATGCGCAGATAATGCTATATATCGTTTTCATAACTTTAATTTTTTACATTTTTGCATTTTTACATTTTGCATTACCACTGTCCGCAGTTTTGCGTGTAGTGACCGTTAGAGGCAGCCATCTGCTCCCAAGGAATAGGAAGATACTCGTTCTTGTTGGCAGTAAACTGTGAACCAACCAGGAAGTTCATCTTCTCGCTCTCACTTGCATAGTACTTATTGATGACTGTAGCAGCATCGCCCCAGCGCACGAGGTCGAAGAATCGCTCACTCTCGAGTGCGAGCTCCAGTCGGCGCTCCATCTTGATGATCTTCATGGCAGCATCCTTCGAATAAGAGCCATTGTACTTGCCTACAGCGAAGTGTACGTTATATTTAGTAGGATAGTTCGAAACGACACTATTGGTTGCCATCTTGGCAGCACGGTCGCGAACCTGATTGACGAGTGTGATAGCCTCTGCAGCCTGTCCCAGCTGTGCCAGAGCCTCAGCACGCATCAGCAGCACATCAGCATAGCGGAATACGATGCGATTCATTGAACTTGCCCACTGCGAATCGCACAGGAAGAGATAACTGTCGGAAAGGGCAGGATCCACATTCTGCTTCAGCGATACGAAGTATCCGAAAGTACCACCTGAACGACTCCATGCATTACTCTCGCTAATCATAAAACCGGGATTGAACATATAGGGAGTACCAGGCACTCCTACTGTCACAAACAGGCGAGGATCGACAGTCTGATTTGATCCAACAGTGTAATCGACATCAGCATAATTGTCAAGCAGAGGCAGACCATCACTATTGGTGCGATAAGCATCCACAAGGTTGTGAGAAGGCTTGTAGAAGTCGCAGCCAGAGTCGTGAACTTTAGGAATACATGGCACAATCAGACGATTGGAGAAGTTCAGGTTACCATATACGGTACCATCGTTCTTTGAATACTGGATGGCCCATAAGCTCTCTTTGCCATTCTCATACTGCTCCTCAGGACGGAAGTTATTATGCATGTCGGGCTCCAGACCGTATCCTGCATAGAGAGCAGAGTTGGTGTAATCCACCACTTTCTGCAGGTCAGCCTCGTTCACGGCTGTCACCTGATTTGAGTTGGCATCATCCTGACGATATGCCTTATAGAGATAGACTTTAGCCAAGAAGGCAGCACATGCAGCCTTGGTGGGGCGGCCTTTTTCAGTCTGTGTGGCAGGAAGAACTGCATAAGCATCCTCAAGGTCGTTGATGATCTGCTGCCAACCCTCATCATTGGTGTATTCTGTATTCGAGAGATTGTTGTAGTCCTCTTCGGTCATATTAGGTTTGTTCACGAATGGGATTTTCTTGAACAGACGCTTCAGCTGGAAATGTCCGTAGGCACGCAGGAACTTCATCTCAGCAGTACGCTGTTGAATGGTGGCATTCCCTTGGTCA
>CADBVZ010000048.1 GCA_902798285.1 uncultured Prevotella sp.
CTGTGTATCGGAATGTCCCAATCAAGTGCTTCGTCCGTCTTCAGATCTGATGCACTTGATGTTGCCTTTGATGTCATATGAGCATGGCTATTGTCGCCCAGAGTGTACACGCTGTTCTGAGGTGTGTCCTGCAGGGGCTATCAAGGAGATCGATCAGGATGAGAAGACCTCGATTCAGATAGGCCATGCTGTATGGATTAAGAAGAATTGTGTGGTTCTTACTGATGAAGTGGAGTGTGGAAATTGCGCACGCCATTGTCCTTCTGGAGCTATCGAGATGGTTCAGCTCGATGAGAACGATGATGAATCACCCATGGTTCCTGCCATCAACGAGGCTGCCTGCATAGGCTGTGGAGCCTGTGAGTATGTTTGTCCGTCAAGGCCTTTCTCAGCCATTTACGTTGAGGGCCACGAAGTACATAAGAATATTTAAGGAGGATTCAATATGGAAAAGAAGAATATATCGCGCCGATCGTTCCTGAAGCTCTTTGGAGCAGGAAGCGTAGCTACAGCTGCCACCTTGGCTGGTTGCAAGGGTGGCAATAAGGCTGGTAGTCAGGCCGCAGAAGAATATAAGAACCAAGTAGAGCCCCCCGTGGGCAAGATGACCTATCGCGAGAACCCCAAAACAAAGGAGAAAGTATCTATCCTTGGCTATGGCATGATGCGCTTGCCATCGAAGGTGGATAATGGCGATGAGTTCGATCAGGACATGATCAATCGCCAGATAGACTATGCCATAGAACATGGCATGAACTATTTCGATACATCGCCTGTTTATTGCCAAGGTAAATCAGAGCGTTGTACAGGTATCGCCCTCCATCGCCACAAGCGTAGCGAATACTTTGTAGCCACGAAGCTCTCCAACTTTAATCGCGACTACTGGGCATTCGATAAGGCCAAGGAGATGTACCACAACTCGCTGAAGGAGTTACAGGTTGATTACCTCGACTACTACCTGCTCCACGCCATTGGCGGAAGCATGGAAGAATTCAATGGACGATATGTGGATAATGGCATGATGGACTATCTGCTGAAGGAGCGCGAGGCTGGCCGCATTCGCAATCTGGGATTCTCATTCCATGGCAAGCAGGAGGTGTTCGATGAGGTAATAGCCCTTCACGACAAATATCATTGGGACTTTGTGCAGATTGAGCTCAACTACCTCGATTGGGACTTTGCCAACGAAATCAGTAATAACAATGTGGATGCCAGCTACCTTTATGCTGAACTCCAGAAGCGTGGCATACCTGCTGTGATTATGGAGCCTCTGTTGGGTGGACGATTAGCCAATCTACCCCAGTATCTGGCAAGCGAGTTGAAGAGTCATGCCCCAGAGCGAAGTGTGGCCTCATGGGCTTTCCGCTATGCAGGAACCCCAGAGGGTGTGCTATGCGTACTCAGCGGAATGACCTATATGGAGCATCTGAAGGATAACCTCCTCTCCTACTGTCCACTTGTTCCTCTGACGGATGATGAGATGCGCTATCTCGACAAGGAGATAGCCCAGAAGATAGTAGGCCTTGAGAATATTCCCTGCAACGATTGCAAATACTGCATGCCTTGCCCCTATGGCATTGACATACCAGCCATCTTCGTACATTATAATAAATGTAAGAACGAAGGCTCGCTGCCTATGGGCGTTGGCGACAGAGAGTATCGCAAGCATCGTCGCCAATACCTGATATCACTCGATCGAGTGGTGCCTCGCGAGCGCCAGCCAGACCATTGCATCGGATGCCATCAATGCGAGCCCCATTGTCCGCAGAACATCCGCATCACTCGCGAGCTTCATAAGATAAGCGACATGATTGAACAACTGAAGCGCGATCCTGAGGGCACAGGCTCTGCAGGGTAAGCGAAAGAAAAATCCCTCGCCGATTGGCGAGGGATTTCTTATTTACTTAAAGAGTAATTGTGCGAACTGATAAAGACTTCTGCGCCAAGTCTGCCACTCGTGGGCTGTCTCAGGCGAGATGTAGCTATGGGCATTGATACCAATGGCCTTCATATCCTCAGCCACTTTGCCTACGCTGGTCTCACCCTCAGCCATACCTGTCTCCCTGCCACCAGCACTCATGAAGAGCACCTTATTGGTCTTCTTGAAATCAGGAACATCCGTCAACTCATTAGGTCCGATAGTGCCACCACTGAAGATGCCCACATATGCGAATGTAGTGGGGTTGTTCAACGTGATACCATGAGTCTGCATGCCACCCATCGAAAGTCCAGCCATAGCACGATGATCAGCATCAGCAATCACGCGATAGTTTTTCTCCACCATCGGAATGATATCCTTAATCAGCACTTCCTCAAAGGCGCCACCCATTCTGCGAGCCATCTTGGCAAAATCGGCTCCACTCATGCGAGGACGCTGACCCTGAGGGCCACCCTGCGGACGTGGGCCACCCTGAGGAGCACCCTGAGGACGAGCACCACCAGGACGAGGACCACCAAAGCCCATAGGTTGCTCACCTGGCTTGCGAGCGTTCAGTCCATTATCCATAAAGATGATGAAAGGCACAGCCTTGCCCTCAGCAATCAGGTTATCCATGATGATACCCGTCTTACCCTGAGCACTCCAGCCTGTCTCATTCTCGCCCATACCATGCTGCAGATAGAGCACAGGGAACTTCTTCGTGGGGTTAGCATAATATTCTGCTGGCAGATAGATATAGCCATGACGCATCTGCTCAGTAACGCTTGAGTAGTAATACACCTCATTGATAGAGCCCTGAGGCACGTTCTTAACGGTATAGAAATCCTCATCCTGTGCAGGAACATCGATTCCACTGCCCCAACGGCTTGCGCCATAGTAATACTTGCTACCTGGATCAGGCACTGAGGCGCCATCGATGTTGAGCTGATAATAATGGAAACCTTCGTCCTGAGGAGCCGATGTTCCAGTCCATACACCATTCTCATCCTTGGTCATGGCGTAGATCTTACCAGCGATATCGAGTCCTACGAAAGAGGCCTGAGGAGCTGTGATCTGCGCACGAACCATGCGCTGAGAATTAATCATCGGATACTGCTTGTTGTCTTGATTGGTCGAAGCAGGTTTGAAGTCTTCAACCACATTCTCTGTAACAGAAGGAACCGTGGGGTTCTGAGCTACTGCTGTGAGGCTCATAAGGGCCATCAACGAAAGAATAGTTTTTTTCATAAGTTGTTGAATTAATTAAATAGTTGATTGTATCTTTAATATTACTATGCTTTTAGACCTATTTAAATGCAAAAAGTAAAAAGTAAGATGCTAAAGTTATAGAAGATTAACAATTCAGGTTTTTCGCTACGCAATAGGCTGAGTTTAAGAGACTTCCGTGTAAACCCTGACTTAAGTCGGAATAAGCCTGGACTTTACTCGGAGGAAACCTTTAAATTCTCGAGAGAATTCAGGACTTTACTCGGAGGAAAGTCCAGGTTTACTCGGAGGAAAGTGAAGGTTTGCTCCGTAGTTCCTTAAGGGGATCCATCGGGAAAGCTTAGAAGTTTAGAAGTTTAGATGTTTAGGTTTTTATAAGAAAAAGAAAAAATTATAATTAATTTTTATTTCTATATACCTTAAATCCTAAATTTCTAAACTTCTAAACTAATAAAGAAGAGCAAGGGAAAGCCCTCCTTTTTGCATATTTATTTGCAAATTAAGTGTATAAATGCAAAAACTTGCAAGAATTTTAAAATGAATATGCATTTTTTTAGGTTTTTCTTTGGCGGTTTGGTTAAAAATGAATAATTTTGCGGCGTTTTAAAAGTTAGTAATATACATATTATATATATAAGTTATGGCAGAACAATTAGAAGTGAAAGAGCTCGATCAGGTGGTCGTACGCTTCTCAGGTGACTCTGGCGATGGTATGCAGCTCGCCGGAAACATCTTCTCTACGGTTAGTGCCACCGTTGGTAACGGCATCTCAACATTCCCCGACTATCCCGCTGACATCCGTGCCCCGCAAGGATCGCTCACGGGTGTATCAGGATTCCAGGTACACATCGGTGCTGGCAAGGTGTACACCCCTGGCGACAAGTGCGACGTGCTGGTAGCTATGAACGCTGCTGCGCTGAAAACACAGTATCGCTATGCTAAGCCGGGTGCCACCATCATTATCGATACCGACTCGTTCGGACCGAAGGACTTGGAGAAGGCTCAGTTCCAGACTGAGGACTACCTCGGCGAGATGAACATCGACCCAGATCGCGTGATTCAGTGTCCGCTGACCACGATGGTAAAGGATTGTCTGGCTGATACTGGCATGGACAACAAGGCCATGCTGAAGTGCCGTAATATGTTTGCACTGGGATTGGTTTGCTGGCTCTTCGATCGCGATCTGAACCTGGTAGCCAACTTCTTGAAAGAAAAGTTCGCCAAGAAACCTGCTATTGCCGAGGCTAACATCAAGGTGATTCAGGCTGGATATGACTACGGACACAACACCCACTCATCAACTATCAACGTTTATCGTGTGGAGTCGAAGGAGAAGGTGCCCGGACGCTATATGGACATTACTGGTAACAAGGCTACGGCTTATGGTTTCATAGCTGCTGCTGAGAAGGCAGGTCTGAAACTTTATCTGGGTTCTTATCCTATTACCCCTGCTACTGACGTACTTCACGAGCTCTCTAAGCACAAGTCTTGCGGTGTCATCACCGTTCAGTGTGAGGATGAGATCTCTGGTTGTGCATCTGCTCTTGGTGCTTCATTCGCTGGAGCTCTGGGTGTTACCTCTACATCAGGTCCTGGTATTTGTCTGAAGAGTGAGGCAATGAACCTCGCTGTGATTATGGAGCTCCCTCTGGTGGTGCTTGATGTTCAGCGTGGTGGTCCTGCCACTGGTCTTCCCACAAAGTCAGAGCAGACCGACCTGCTTCAGGCACTCTTCGGCCGTAACGGTGAGAGTCCTATGCCCGTAATGGCAGCCACCAGTCCTACCGACTGTTTCGATGCCGCTTATCAGGCTTGTAAGATGGCTCTGGAGCACATGACTCCTGTGGTGCTGCTCACTGATGCCTTCGTGGCTAATGGTTCAGGTGCTTTCAAACTTCCTGAGATTGCCAAGCTCGATCCTATCAACCCGCCATATGTTCCTGAGGAACTGAAGGGTAAGTGGACGCCATATATGCGTGCTGAGAACGGAACACGCTATTGGGCTGTACCTGGTCGTGAGGGCTTCACCCACATCCTCGGTGGATTGGAGAAGGACTCTAATACTGGTGCTATTTCTACCAATCCTGAGAACCACGACTTGATGACTCGTCTGCGCCAGCAGAAGATTGCTAACATTCAGGTGCCCGATCTCGAGGTGGATGGCGACGTCAACGATGCTGATCTGCTGATCGTAGGTTTCGGTTCTACCTATGGTCATCTGCGCTCAGCTATGGACGAGCTCCGTGCCAAGGGCTACAAGGTGGCTCAGACTCACTTCAAGTATCTGAACCCGCTGCCCAAGAACACTGCCGAGGTACTTTCTAAGTATAAGAAGGTGGTTGTGGCCGAGCAGAACATGGGTCAGCTCGCTGGTTATCTGCGCATGAAGGTCGATAACTTCGTACCTTTCCAGTTCAACCAGGTAAAGGGACAGCCCTTCGTAGTAGAAGAGTTAGTGAACGCATTTGAGGACATTTTAAAGAAGTAAGCTATTATGAGTTATACAGCACAAGATTTCAAGAAAGGCCAGCCCCGTTGGTGCCCCGGTTGTGGCGACCACTTTTTCCTGGCTTCACTCCATAAGGCTATGGCCGAAATCGGCGTAGCTCCCGAGAACGTAGCAGTCATCTCTGGTATCGGCTGTTCTAGCCGTCTGCCCCACTACATGGCTACCTATGGCATGAATACCATCCACGGTCGTGCCGCTGCCATCGCTACTGGTGCCAAAGTGGCTAACCCTAACCTGACTGTATGGCAGGTATCAGGTGATGGTGACGGACTGGCTATCGGTGGTAACCATTTTATCCACGCCAACCGTCGCAATATCGACCTGAATATGATTCTCTTGAACAACCGTATCTATGGATTGACCAAGGGTCAGTACTCACCCACATCACCTCGTGGATTCGTCTCTAAGTCAAGCCCTTACGGAACTGTTGAGGATCCTTTCCGCCCCGCAGAGCTCTGCTTCGGCGCACGTGGACACTTCTTCGCCCGTTGCGTGGCTACCGATGCAAAAGGAACTGTTGACGTTCTGAAGGCTGCCTACGAGCACAAGGGTGCCTCAGTAACAGAGGTGCTGCAGAATTGTGTCATCTTCAATGATCACTGCCACGATGTGGTATATAATAATGAAGGTCGTAAAAAGAACGCTATCTACGTTAAGCATGGTGAGAAGCTGGTGTTCGGCGAGAACAATGAGTTCGGACTGGTTCAGCAGGGCTTCGGCCTGAAGGTCGTAGAGATTGGCAAGGATGGCTATACCATCGACGACGTACTTGTTCACGACGCTCACTGCGAGGACAACACTCTGCAGCTGAAGCTCGCTCTGATGGGCAATAACGATGGTTTCCCCATCGCCCTCGGCGTTATTCGCGACGTGGATGCTCCCACCTACAACGATGCCGTTTATGCACAGGTAGAAGAGGTTAAGGGCATGAAGAAGTATCATAACTTCACCGAGCTCCTGGAGACCAACGATATCTGGACAGTAGAGTAATGAGTTTGTAAACTCCACATATCAATCACCCCTTAGGCAGATGGCCCGAGGGGTGATTTTGTGTATTTATACACTCATTATTCGGAATAATTAAGAGTTAAGAGATACAAGTTTTGAAATAATATCGTAACTTTGCAACCGTTTTCGAAAACTTAATTTAAATCAAGAGATATGTTTCATATTTACGAAGGCTTCCATCTGGTAGAGACGTACCACAAAATGCGTCACCAGCGAAAGTACAACCCTGACACCAAGCGTGCCATTAAAATCGCCCTCGTGGCTTTAGTAACTCTCGTGCTCTGGAACATGCCGTCAGAGTGGTATGGTATCCAGAACCTGACCGTTATCCAACAGCGTATCATCGCCATCTTTGCGTTTGCCACGCTGATGTGGATTCTCGAAATTGTTTCATCTTGGGCCACCTCTGTAGCCATCATCGTACTCATGCTTCTATTCTGTACGGATAGTGGTATCCTACCGATGGTTAACGAGGAAGAGGTTGGTAAACTCCTGTCATACAAAGGAGTGATGGCTACTTTTGCCGACCCCGTGATTATGCTATTCATCGGTGGTTTCGTACTCGCTATCGCTGCCACGAAGACAGGCCTCGACGCCCAGCTCGCAAAAGTTCTTCTGAGACCCTTCGGCACCCGCAGTGAGATGGTGCTCCTGGGTTTCCTGCTCATCACAGGTTTGTTCTCCATGTTCGTATCTAACACAGCTACCGCTGCCATGATGCTGACATTCCTGACCCCTGTGTTCCACCAGCTGCCTCCTGAGGGTAAGGGTCGCATCGCCTTGGCCATGTCGATTCCCGTAGCAGCCAATCTTGGTGGTATGGGTACACCTATCGGTACACCTCCTAACACGATTGCCCTGAAATACCTGAACGATCCTGAGGGTCTGAACATGGGTCTTGGCTTTGGTCAGTGGATGATGTTCATGTTCCCGCTCGTGATCTTACTGTTGTTCATCAGCTGGCGCATCCTTCTGAAGATGTTCCCCTTCACCCAGAAGCGCATCGAGCTGAAGATCGATGGTGGCATGCAGAAGGGTTTCCACTCTTGGGTGGTCATCGTCACATTCTTCATCACCGTAGCCCTTTGGTTGCTCGACCGCGTGACGGGTATCAACTCTTACACCGTAGCTATGGTTCCCTTCATGGTATTTGCCCTGACGGGTGTTATCAACAAGCGCGACCTTGAGCAGATCAACTGGAGTGTTATCTGGATGGTAGCCGGTGGTTTTGCCCTTGGTTACGGACTGAACGCCTCTGGATTGGCAGCCAACGCTGTGGAGAGTATCCCCTTCGGCGAGTTCTCGCCACTACTCATCCTCTTGCTCGGTGGTGCTATCTGCTACCTGCTCTCGAACTTCATCTCTAACTCGGCTACGGCTGCACTGCTGATGCCTATCCTGGCTATCGTCTGCGGTGCTATGGGCGACAAGCTCGATCCTATCGGTGGTACTTCAACCGTACTGATCGGTGTAGCTATTGCAGCTTCGAGTGCTATGATTCTCCCGATTTCTACCCCGCCAAATGCTCTGGCCTTCGCTACGGGTTACGTAAAGCAGAACGATATGGCAAAGATGGGTATCATTATGGGTATCATTTCCATGCTGCTTGGCTTCGGCCTTGTATATTTGATGGGTACACTCCACCTGATCTAAATAAGAAATCCCCGCTGACTGGCGGGGATTTTTCTTTTAATACTTGAACGAACTGCCTCCTACGAATTCTCGCATGATACTCGTGGGAGGTATTTCTTTGTCGCTGATGGGAATAAAGTAGTGGATGAACCTCAGCAGACGATGGGCCTCAGCATACTCGGGACAATTCTTGGGCACAGTAGCCAGGATTATCTCGGCATGAGTACGGAGCACAGCAAACTCGATATTAAGAGCTGAGTTAAACATCACATCGGCTGTTTCCTGGAAGGGGAATATCCACTGGTCCTCAGCCTCGCACACGCTCTTCCACTGACTGATGGTTTCACGAGCCGAATAAGCGCCCTTATTATAGTCGCGGATGATACGACGCAACAAGCGATTGTCTTGCGTAGGAATCCAGTTATGGGCATCGAGCGAGATGCTGGTCAAAGCCGATATGTATATCTTGTACTTCAAAGAATCATCAACGCCTTGGGTAAGCAAGGGGTTCAGCGCGTGGATACCCTCGATAATGAGAACACTATCGCCGGAGAGGTGGAGTCTTTTGCCATTATACTCACGCTTGCCTGTTACAAAGTTATACTCTGGCACTTCAACCGTTTCACCCTTCATCAGGCGAGAGAGATGGTCACCTAAGAGCTTATAGTCAACGGTTTCCACATTATCGAAGTCGTATTGGCCATTGGGCAACTTTGGGGTATCTAGGCGGTTCACAAAATAGTCATCTGTCGAGAATGACATGGGGCGCAGACCACAGGCCAGCAACTGCACAGAGAGGCGTTTGCAGAACGTGGACTTACCTGAAGAAGAAGGTCCAGTAATAAGAATCAGTCGCACAGGGTTCTCCTTACGATGGAAGCGCTCATCAATCTCTTCGGCTATCTTTACAATCTTCTTCTCCTGCAAGGCCTCTGACACTTGAATTAACTCGGAACCATAGCCCTTGAGGATGGCCTTGTTCACATCGCCCGCATTCGAAAGGCGCATGATGATATCCCAGCGCACCTTCTCGGCAAACACCTCGAACGTACGCGGCTGGTCTACCTTCTCAGCCAACACTAGAGGGTTGTTTTTATCAGGTGCACGTAGCAAAAGTCCTTCGTGATAGCGCTCTAAACCCCACACTTTCAGATAGCCTGCTGATGGCACCAAAGGGCCGTAATAATAGTCGATGGTATCGCCTAAAGTATAATAATAGGTATACACCTGACCGCTGGTTTCCAATAGTTTCACCTTATCAGAAAAGCCTCGCTCAGTAAACACCCGCACGGCTTCTTCGAGCGTAGCCTCAGTACGACGGAAGGGCATATCGGCATCGATAATCTCCTGCATCCGCTGACAGATTTTTACCACGTCGTCATCGGTCAGGGGAACATTATCTTTCTTCTTGAAATTGCAATAGATACCCCTTGATAATGGATGTTCAATGAAGAGCTTACTACCTGGGAAAACATCGTTCGTAGCCTTATAAAGCACGAAACAAAGTGAACGGGCATACACACGACGACCTGAACCATCGGAGGCATCAATAAACTCCACATCACGGTTCTGATACAAACGGAATTTCAATCCCTGCGACACGTTGTTCACTTTGGCCGATACCACAGGAAAAGGCATATTCAACTCATCGGCAAACTCTTGCCACACGTCGAGCAGCGAGGTTCCTTCAGGGAAGCTACGAGTCTTATTGTTGTTCTTGCAACGAATCTGCAGCATAGGCTTTAAAGTTTCTCTCCATAACAAAGGTCACCACAGTCACCAAAACCAGGCACAATATACTTATGCTCGTTCATACCCGGATCAATAGCAGCACACCAGATGGTGCTGTCGTCAGGCAACACACTCTTCACCACCTCAAGACCTTCGGGCACAGCAATAACACTACACACATGGATCTTCTTAGGCTTGCCCGACTTCATCAGCGCCTCAACGGCAGCTGCCATCGAACCACCCGTAGCCAGCATAGGGTCGACAATGATCAGCGTCTTACCTTTTACACTCGGCGAAGCCATATATTCAGCATGAACACCCACCTCGGTATGTTCGCGGTTCGTGTACATACGATAGGCCGATACAAAGGCATTATCAGCATGGTCGAACACATTGAGGAAACCCTCATGGAAAGGTAATCCAGCACGCAGAACAGTAGCCACCACCAGGTCCTCCTTTGGCAGAGGAATATCAATTGTTCCAAGGGGCGTGGTAATGGTTTTCGGCTTGAATTCCAAGGTTTTAGAAAGCTCATAAGCCATCATCTCACCAACACGCTTGATGTTATGACGGAACAGAAGCCGGTTCTTCTGATAATTCTTGTCGCGCAACTCCGACATATAGAGGTTGATAATCGAGTTGCTCTTACTGAAATCAATTACTTCCATAATCTAAATCGTTTTTAAGTTTGGCACAAAGGTACAAAATTTTGCCAACTCAACGTAGCAAAAATATCGACGAAAATACCAATTTTAACTTCTTTAACCTAAAAAGGATTGTGTGCGCGCAAAATAATCTTAATACTTAGCCCTTAATTCTTATTTTATTAGTAACTTTGCAGCGCATTTCGAAATAACAGAGGATAATATTCACAATTTAAAACAAATAGTTAGTAATATGGCAAAGTTAGATTTGACACAGTATGGCATCACCGGTTCAACCGTGATTGCTCACAATCCGTCGTATGAGTACCTCTTCGAAGAGGA
>CADBVZ010000049.1 GCA_902798285.1 uncultured Prevotella sp.
GAGATCTTGATAAACTCATCGGCTGAGTGGGAACGGCCTGAATCGCCCGGGCCCAACTTGAACGAGAGGAATGGCATCAAGGCCTGATCGCTAAGTGTAGGCGATCCGAAGGGCTGCATGCCTCGATCGATACAGCGACGGATGAGCGGATGGTCCTCAGGAATACTTGAAGAGTGGAGACGGAACGAACGGGCGCGGAGCTCACACTTGGTCATCTTCTTACGAAGGAATTCAAACAGGTATTCATTCTGGTAGAATTCGTTCGTGCGTACATCAATCACAAAATGAAGCGTATCGGGAATCACGTTGTGCTGGGTACCACCCTCTACCACGGTGACGGTCATCTTCGTGGCACCAAGCAGCGGACTAACCTTACGGAACTTGTAATCGCGAAGCCATATCAGGTCTTCGAGGGCTTCGTAGATGGCGTTCACACCCTCTTCGCGAGCAGCATGGCCCGACTTGCCATGGGCATAGCCATCAATCACCATCAGTCCCTTCTCGGCAATGGCGGGTTGCATACCCGTAGGCTCACCCACGATGGCCACATCGATCTTGGGCAACTTTGACATCACACGACTGAAACCGTTCTCGCCCGACACCTCTTCCTCGGCAGAGGCCACCCAAAGGATATTGTAGTTACGTGGGCGCTCGAGCATGATGCGATAGGTCTGGAGCAATGACACCAAGCCTCCACCGCAATCATTGGCACCAAGACCGTAAAGCATATCGCCTTCCTGCATAGGCTGAAAGGGATCGCGTGTCCATGAACTGACGGGTTTCACCGTATCAATGTGGGCATTGAGCATCACCGTAGGACAGTTGTTGTCCCAATCGGGACAGCCCACCCAGAGATTGTTACCCTCGCGTCCGAAGGGCAAGTGCCAAAGGTTCAGGTACTCGGCTAACTTATCAGCAGCCTTTTCCTCGTTTCTGCTGATGGAAGGAATGGCTATCAAGTCCTTCAACAGCATCACGGCATCGTTGGTATAGTTCAGGTTCTCCATATTATTTTAGTGTTGTTTGCTTCTTGAAATAAGGACGGAGAGTCCCATGGAAAGTACGAGTACGCCAAAGATAATGGCGAGCGAGAGGGTGGTGGGCACCTTAATGTGCCAGAATACTTCGAGTAACATCTTCAGACCCACGAAGCTCAGGATAATGCCGAGGCCATACTTCAGATAGGTGAAGTACTTAGCCACAGCTGCCAAGGCAAAATAGAGGGCACGGAGGCCCAGAATGGCGAAGATATTGGATGTGAGCACGATAAACGGATCGCGCGACACGGAGAAGACGGCTGGGATGGAGTCAACGGCAAAAGCCACATCGGTAGTCTCGATTACCAGCAAGGCAATGAAGAGTGGGGTGGCTAACCGTTTGCCGTTCTCGATGATAAAGAAATGGTCATCGTGCATTTGATCGGTCACAGGGAAGAATTTCTTGAAGATCTTCACGAAGATGTTCTTGGAGGGGTCAACTTGTTCGCCATCGTTGTGCCCGAACATCTTAATGCCCGTATAGATGAGGAATACGCCGAAGATGGCGAGTATCCACTCGAAACGCGCCACCATAGCGGCACCTGCAAAGATAAAGATGCTACGGAGTACCAGAGCTCCGAAGATGCCCCAGAAGAGTACCTCATGCTGGTATTTACGTTCTATACCAAAGAAGGAGAAGAGCATGAGGAACACGAAGAGGTTATCCATCGAGAGCGATTTCTCTATCAGATAACCAGCCAGGAATTCCATAGCTTTCTCATGGGCCTCCACGGGATAGAAGAAGTAGATGCCCGCACAGAATACGAGCGATACACCTATCCAGACAGCGGTCATCTTCAGGGCTTCAGTCACACTTACCTCATGCTGACCTTTCTTGCCAAACGACTTCAGGTCGATGATGAGCATAATGAAGACCAGTATATAAAACAGAATCCAAGCCCACAAGGGCATACTTACTATTTCCATATCGGTTGCAAAGATAATGTAAATTAGGGGAAATACCAAATTTATTTGTTTGTTTCCCTAAAAAGTTGTAACTTTGCAGTGTTAAATCTGGTGGATATGAAAGGCAGATTGACTGAAATAGCTCCATTGATGCCTCTGGCGGTTGGCCTGATGACTGGAATAGTCGTGGGCAGATATGTGGCGTTGCCTGTTTCGTGGTGGTATCTATTGATAGGCGGGGTGGTTCTTGCTTTGCTTTCGTGGCGTATGGCTCATGTGCAAACGGTGGCTATCGAGCTGTGCTTTGTGTTGCTAGGAGCCTCGATGGCTGAGAGGCAGCATTGGGAGCAGGACTTTAATCCGACTAAAGAGGAGGTTTACTCGGAGGAAACGTCAAGATTAGAACGTTCAAAGCTGTTCTTCCTACAAAAACGCGATCAACTTCTGCAACGATTATCCGACGGAGGCATGGAAGGCGATGCCTATGCCGTGGTGGCAGCGATGGCGCTAGGCGATAAATCCGCACTAACTAAGGATTTGAAGGATACTTATTCCGTAACGGGAGCCTCGCATGTGTTAGCGCTTAGCGGACTGCATCTGGGAATCATCTATATGTTGCTCTCGCTCGTGGTGGGAAGACGATGGCGGATGGTATCGCAATTGCTGGTGATACTCAGCATCTGGGCTTTTGTTTTCCTTGTGGGAATGTCGGTGAGTGTGGTGCGATCGGCTATCATGCTTAGTGTATATGCCCTGCTATCGCTCGGCCATCGTAGGAGAATGTCGGTTAACACGTTGGCTTTCACAGCCATGATCATGCTTGTAGTCAATCCGAAGTCGCTATTCGATGTGGGTTTCCAGATGTCGTTTATGGCGGTATTGTCAATCCTGTTATGGATGCCCATATTCGGACGGGTGTTTACGGAGCAGTATCTGATGGATCATCGCGTGGTGAAATGGCTTTGGGGACTATTATCAGTATCATGCGTGGCCCAAATGGGGGTGGCTCCGTTGGTGGCTTTCTATTTCGGGCGTTTCTCCTCTTATTTTCTGTTGACAAACCTGATTGTGATACCTGCAGCCACTCTGATTCTGTATCTTGCATTGGTGGTGCTTGTGGCGCCCTCTCTCGCGTACCTATTAATATATATAGTAAATGGTCTGAACGTTGTTCTCGCCAGAATGGCTGAACTTCCAGGTGCCAGTATTGACGGGTTGCACCCAACAATGTTGCAGGTGATAATGGTTTATGTGATTATCTTCTCTTTCTGGTTGATTATAGAAAGAACATTACCAGCAAGGGAATGGAAACCATCGAGAGTAAGGTGGTGATAAAGGTGACTTCGGTAATGGTGGTGGTATCCTTGCCGTATTTCAGACAAAGGATGGTGCCATAAGTGGCTACGGGCATGGCGATAACCACGGTATTGATGTTGACTACAAACTCTGAGAAGCCAAGAAGAATACACAGATAATAAACACCAATGGGGAGGATGGCTAATCGGAAAAGGGCTGTGGCATAAACGGAAAAATTGCCAAGCAATGCCCTTAAGGAAAGTTGTGACATGGAAGAACCGATGATGAGCAAGGCTGCTGGTACGGTGATATTGCCCAGCATCGTTAGTGGTTGACTGATGGCTTCGGGGATGTTGTCAATCTCGAGGGCAACAATTGCCATCGTGAGATAGGCCGCCAGCATAGGGGTGGAGTAGAGCACCTTTTTCTGGAAACGTTCGCCCTCAACTTCGCTTTTTCCTGTAACAAGAATAGTGCCGATGGTGAATACGGCGAAAGTGTTGACTACATTGAGCACGGCAGCATAGAATACGGCTTCATGACCAAAGATGGAGGCTACAACAGGGTAACCCATGAAGCCTACGTTGCCAAACATCAGAGCAAAGCCAAGAACACCCTCATCGTCTTTCTTCTTCGTCAGGTATCTCGGGAGTATGAATGCGATGCCAGCTAAAACAATGTAGGTGATGACGCTGATAAGCAGCAGCGGCAGAATAAACCGTCTATCAGGTAATTCACCCGTCATAGCGGAAGACAGAATCAAGGCAGGACAAGTGATATTAATGACGAGCTTCGATAGTTGCCTATCGAAGTCGCCACCTAAATATCCTAGTTTGCCGCCTACGTATCCTACGATGACGAGGGCAAACAGCGTCATCATGACTACAATCATATGTGCTTACATGTATCCGAGCCAGCGGAGAATATCGTTGAGATTCGCCACTACCATCAGAAGTATCAATAGACCGAAGCCAACGTATTCAGCTCGGATCATGAAAGTCTCTGAGGGCTTGCGTCGTGTAATCATCTCATAGATCAGGAACAATACATGTCCACCATCGAGTGCAGGGATGGGCAGGATGTTCATGAAAGCAAGGATGATAGAGAGGAAGGCGGTCATCTTCCAGAAGAGATACCAATCCCACATGGGTGGGAAGAGACTTCCGATAGCTCCGAAACCACCTAACGACTTGGCACCATCAGCGGTGAAGACGTACTTCATATCGCCAACATATCCGGCAAGGACATTCCAACCATACTTGATACCGGCAGGGATGCTTTCAAAGAATCCGTATTCGCGGGTGTAGGGCTCGTAGAGTCCTGCGAGGCTCTTCACAAAAAAACCGAGTTTGAGCTCTGGTGTCAGCGTTACTGTTGCCGTATCGCGGACCATCGTTGTTTCTGCTGTCTGATTATCAGCTTCGTTCATGGCAAGACCTTCGCGCTCGAAGACGATGGTAGCCGTACGAACCTTCAGACTATCAGCCTGAGTCTTGGCTGCTGTCATCATGTCCTCGAGAATACCCAGTTGATCGGTAAACTCGTTATAGCTGTCAATGGGTTTCCCGTTGATGGCTACAATCTTATCGCCCTTCTGGAGTCCCATGGATGCTGCAGGGGAATCTTCCATCACACTATCCACCTCGGCAGGGATGAGCGGACGTACGAACGAAGGCTCAGCCTTAAGCATGCCCAGCAGATTAATATCGCCAGGGAGGTTCAGGGCCATCTCCTTGCCATCGCGGATGAGGTCAACATGCTTGGCCTCGGAGAGGTCGCGATAGAGGTCGGCAGAGAAATCCTTGAAGGCTCCCTTCTCCGTACCTATCAGGATATCGCCATCCTTGAATCCCAGGGCCTTGGCCTCGGCATTGAACTTCATACCAAGTGTCATGTCCTTCACGGGAATGTAGGTGTCGCCCCAATAGAAGAGAATCATGGAGTAGATAAACAAGGCGAGAAGGAAGTTAACCAGCACACCACCAATCATGACCAGCAAACGCTGCCAAGCGGGTTTTGAGCGGAACTCCCAAGGTTGCTCGGGCTGTTTCATCTGCTCAGTATCGAAACTCTCATCGATCATACCTGCAATCTTGCAATAGCCACCCAAGGGGAGCCATCCGATACCATATTGTGTATGGCTGTTCTTGGGCTTCCACTTGAAGAGTGAGCCATCCCATTTCCAGATACTGGGATCGAAGAAGAGATAGAACTTGTCAACACGGATGCCAAAAAGTTTGGCAAAGAAGAAATGACCACCCTCATGGAGCAGCACTAAGAGTCCTATTGCCAGCATGAACTGCAATAGACGAATCAGAAATATATCCATAATCTTTTTACCTTATTCTTATTATTTGTTCATCAATTCTGTGGCGATGCGACGTGCCTCGGCATCGGTGGCGATATATGTATCGTACGATGGATTCTTATCGAAGGTAGCACGTTGCATTGTCTCTGCGATGATATCACCCATCTGCAGGAAGCCACACTTGTCCTCCAAGAAACCACGATTTACAATCTCATTAGCTGCATTCACGATACAAGGCATGTTTCCGCCTTTGTTGATAGCCTCGAAAGCAAGAGCCAGACAACGGAACTTATTCAGATCGGGCTCGAAAAAATCCAGATGCTGTGCCTTGAAGAGGTCAAGACGCTCGCCACTCAAGTGCAGACGCTGAGGGAACGAGAAGGCATATTGGATAGGCAGGCGCATATCGGGCACACCAAGCTGGGCTTTTACTGAACCATCCTGGAACTGAACGGCACTATGAACGATACTCTGGGGGTGAACCAGAACCTGAATCTGATTAGCTTCCACACCGAAGAGCCACTTGGCCTCGATCACCTCGAAACCTTTGTTCATCATCGAGGCGGAGTCGATGGTAATCTTGGCACCCATGTCCCATGTGGGATGGCGCAGAGCATCAGCCTTAGTAACGTGGGCTATCTCTTCCATCGACTTCAGACGGAATGGACCACCTGAGGCTGTAAGCAGAATCTTTTCGATGGGATTCTGGTCCTCGCCAACGAGACTCTGGAAAATAGCGGAATGCTCGCTGTCAACGGGGAGAATGGGAGTGTGATATTGCTGGGCTAAGGCCAGAATCAACTCTCCAGCCACCACCAGTGTTTCCTTGTTAGCCAAGCAGATAGTCTTGCCTGCCTTGATAGCATGGATGGTGGGGTTCAGGCCAGCGAAGCCAACCATCGCCGTGAGTACCATATTGATGGGACCTGCCTCTACAATCTCATCGAGCGCCTTGGCACCAGCATATACCTTCACATCGGGCATGTCGCTCATCAACGATTTCAGCTCATCATAGCGAGCCTCGTTGGCAATCACGATGGCTGCAGGCTTGAACTTGTGGGCTTGCTCAGCCAGTAATTCTACTTTATTGTTAGCTGTCAGACAGTAAACCTCGTAAAGGTCACTATGCTCCTCGATGACCTCGAGTGCCTGAGTTCCTATTGACCCCGTAGAGCCAAGAATAGCTATTTGTTTCTTCATAACTCTAAAATGCCTTCTGGCAATTGAATGATTATTTGATGTTGCTTTGTATCTACGTTAGTAATGAGCTCTTCCGAGGCGGGAATCAGTTTACCATCCTCAAGTTCGAAGAGTATGTTGATGGTGGCATCATCGATGGAGGCAATCTTGCCAACCACCGTCTCTGTCTGGGCATCTACCAGATCGAAACCTACAAGTGAAGCCCAGGAGATGTCACCTTCTTCCTCATCAGTCAGCTCGCGTGGGAAGAAGACATCGCAACCCGTCAAGTCTCTGGCTTGCTCCTGGGAGTCTATGCCTTCGAACTTCATCAGGGCATTGCTATCTGTCTTGAAGCGATATTCCTCGATGAAGAAGGGTACGAGGATGCTGTCAATGTCGAGAATCAGGTAATCGGCATCCACACGATCGAACACATCATCATCGAAGAGAAAGCTGATTTCTCCCTTGATGCCGTGCGCCTTGCCCAGCCGACCGATCTTATATACTTCTTCTCGCCTGATCATATCTCTAACCTCTGATAATCTTTGCTCCAAGAGCGTTTAGACGGGCCTCGATGTGTTCGTAGCCACGATCTATCTGCTCGATATTATCAATGCGACTTGTGCCCTCTGCACTCATGGCTGCTATCAGCAGGGCAATACCTGCACGGATATCTGGACTCGACATGCGACCTCCGCGAAGAGTGATCTTCCTGTCGTGGCCTACAACAACGGCACGATGCGGATCGCAGAGGATAATCTGAGCTCCCATATCGATGAGTTTGTCAACAAAGAATAGTCGACTCTCAAACATCTTCTGATGGAACAATACCGAACCACGGGCCTGAGTGGCTACTACGATGAGTACGGATAGCAAGTCGGGCGTTAATCCAGGCCAAGGGGCATCTGCGAGTGTCATGATGGTGCCATCGATGAACGATTGTATCTCGTAATGCTTCTGACGTGGAATAACCAGATCATCGCCTTCAACCTTAATCTTCACACCTAGACGACGGAAAGAGTCGGGGATGATACCAAGATCTTTCACAGAGACATCCTTGATGCGGATGCCATCGCCACACATGGCTGCCATTCCGATGAACGAGCCTACCTCAATCATATCGGGCAATATCTTATGCTCTGCGCCATGCAGTTTCTTTACGCCCTCAATCGTCAGCAGGTTAGAGCCGATACCACTGATATGGGCTCCCATCTGATTCAGCAGATGGCAGAGTTGCTGAAGATAAGGCTCACATGCAGCGTTATAAATGGTAGTTGTGCCTTTGGCAAACACAGCTGCCATCACGATATTGGCAGTACCAGTAACTGATGCCTCGTCGAGCAACATATAAGTACCCTTCAGGTGCTTGGCTGCTATCTCGTAAACATCGCGCCCTGGAATGTGGATGAACTTGGCACCCAACTTCTCGAAACCAAGGAAATGGGTGTCAAGCCTTCTGCGTCCTATCTTATCACCACCAGGCTTGGTGATGATTGCCTTGCCCATACGAGCCAGCAATGGACCGATCATCAGCACGCTCCCTCGCAAATCTGCACACTTCTGCACGAACTCATCGCTCTCCAGATAGTCGAGCTTTAACTCGTCGGCTCGGAAGGAATAGCTGCCCTCTGACAACTTGCTGACTTTCACGCCAATGTCGCGTAGTAACTGTATGAGATTGTTCACATCGCGGATGTCGGGGATATTATGGATGATAACCTCTTCCTCTGTCAACAAGGAGGCACAAATCACCTGCAGAGCCTCGTTCTTAGCGCCCTGTGGTGTGATGGTTCCTTGCAGCAGATGTCCGCCTTCGATGATGAATGATGCCATTTACTTCTTTTTCTTGTTCTTTTTGCCTTCGTCAGAGCCGGATAATTTCTCAAACCTAAATGAGTTGAGGTCCAGCTGGATAATACCATCAGTGAAATGAGCCAGATCGTTAGCCACGCGCTCATCTTCAGCAGAGCCGTGTCCCCAGGTTGCAAGGTCGCGCTTCATCTGATTAGCCGTATAGAAAGTCAGCGCATCACGCTCCTCTCCCTCAGGCATTGTCTTCAGCTTCTCAAACAACTCCTCCACGAGTCTGCCATAGTGGCGCAGTCTGACACGTTCCTTAGGCAATTTCATGGGTTGGGGCTTCGAGAGAATCTTGTCTGCATCCGAGATGTCATAGGGCCAGTCGATCTCCAACTCCCGATGGCTCATCAGATAGAGATGATCCCAAAGCGTCTGCTCGTAATTGGCATTGTCCTTCAACTGCGGATTTTTGGTCTCCATCTGCTTGATGATGGCCTGGGCGCACTCCAAGCGCTCTTCCTTGGTAGGCAGTTCGCATGCAAACGCTATCATCTTCTGAATCTCACGACCATATTCTGGCATAATGAGTTTCTCGCGTTGCGTGTTGTAGTCTAATCCTTTGATATCCATATCTATATTCTGCATTTTGTTCATCGTTTATAACAGTTTCTTAGGCATTTTTGCCACGAAATCCTTAAGATAATAGGGGACGAAGTAGGCTACGTCCTCCGTTTGTTCATTTAATAATCGCTTCTCTGCCAAAGGCTGCATCCACTTGGCCAATGGCTCAATACCCTCTATCAGGTGGGCGTTGGGATGATTAATGGCATCCATACATTTCTTAGCGCCGTTTCCGAAGAAATATACTGGGTGCTGATCGAGATATTCCTTGTAGGTCTCGCCATCCACAATGTCAGCACCAATTTCCCTGATGGGTTTTAATGCACGATCATAGATGCCTGCATATACTTCCATCCTTCTGGCGTCGAGCATCGGACAAAGCAGAGCATCTTCTTCTACCATCTCACGGAGCAGGATGGGAACGCACAATAGTTCCAATGTTGGAACGGCAATCAGCTTCAGGTTCCTACCATAGCAGATGCCCTTTGCCATCGAAACACCAATGCGCAAGCCTGTATATGAGCCAGGTCCACAACTTACGGCAACAGCATCAAATGGGATAGCGTGGTTGTCTGTAAACGAGAGGGCCTCGTCAATCATTGTACCTAGCCGTTCTGCATGATTCGGACCGCTGTGGTCATCCTGCTCGAAGATTACATGTGAATCCTCAGATACAGCTACAGAACATACATCCGTACTGGTTTCTATATGTAATATTGTCGACATACTTTTTTGTTCCTTATATTAATAAGGTGCAAAGGTACGCATTTTTCCGTCAACAACCATGTTTTTATCAGAAATTAACGTCTTTATTCGGAGATAGAGTATATATGCCTCAGACTTTCCTCCGATGAAAGTGGGAGTTTCCTCGGAGGAAAGTTCGGGTTTCCTCCGAGGAAAGTCAGAGCGTGGTTCAGGAGTAATGAAATGGATGACTCTTTATATAAAAATAATAATGTGTATGGTATTTCTTGATTTGACATAAATCAAGAGGTGTAAAAATGTCACGCAATAATTGAAAAAAAAGATGGAAAAGTTTTGTTGGTTCGGAAAATCTTCGTACCTT
>CADBVZ010000050.1 GCA_902798285.1 uncultured Prevotella sp.
CCGTCCGCTGATGGAGCAGATGCGCAAGGAGCATCCCGAGTATAAGATTCTGCTCACGTTCTTCTCGCCTTCAGGCTACGAGGTACGTAAGAACTACGAGGGAGCTGATATCATCACCTACCTGCCGCTTGATACCATCACCAATGCCCGTAGATTCCTGAGAACCATCCGACCTGTGATGGCGTTCTTCATCAAGTACGAGTTCTGGTACAACTACCTGCACATCCTGAAACATAGGAATGTGCCCGTCTATAGTGTGTCGAGCATCTTCCGCCCAGACCAGGTGTTCTTCAAGTGGTATGGTCGTCAGTATGGTCGCGTGCTGAACTGCTTCACCCATTTCTTTGTACAGAATGAGATAAGCAAGGAACTCCTGGCCAAGATTGGCATTACCAATACAACAGTAGTGGGCGATACCCGTTTCGATCGTGTGCTCCAAATCAAGGAAGCAGCCAAGCAACTCCCAGTGGTTGAGGCTTTCGTGGGCCCCTCGCCTTTGGAGAGGGGTGGGGTGAGGTGCTTCGTCGCTGGCAGCAGCTGGCCCCCCGATGAGGAAATCTTTATCAAGTACTTTAACGAACACAAGGATTGGAAGCTGATTATTGCCCCCCATGTTATTGGCGAGGATCACCTCCAGCAGATCGAGAAGCTCCTCGAAGGACGCAAAGTCATCCGCTATACTGAGGCCGAGAAATCTCTCACCTCTCAACTATTAACTGCCGACGTTCTCATCATCAATTGTTTTGGCTTGCTTTCCAGCATCTACCACTATGGCGATGTGGCTTACGTAGGCGGTGGCTTTGGTGTGGGAATCCACAACCTGTTGGAGGCTGCCGTCTGGGATGTACCTGTGTTCTTCGGACCAAACAACCAGAAGTTCCAGGAGGCACAGAATTTGAAGACGAGTGGTGGTTTTGAAATTCACAACTACGAGGAGTTCGCGCAGCAGATGGATCGCTTCTCATCTGATGCTCAATATCTGAAAGAGCAAGGAAAGCTGGCAGGACAGTTTGTCAAAGGTCAGGCAGGTGCTACTGCTAAGGTGCTTGGCAGCGTTACTCTTCCTTAATCTTCAATCTTTCTATCTTCGTAGGACTTATGGTTTTCTGTTTCTTCAGATAGTTTATCAGCATGTCAGCTGTGTGTATGTGCAATGACTCATAATCTTTGTTGAGAAATGGCTTGCATAAACTGGCCAAGTAGCTGTTCGTTATGACTTTATAAGTCTTCTCGAGATCAAACTCCTGCCCGTCAAGTGTCATCAGTTTGACGCGTTTCAGGCGATCTTTATACTGATCGTCTTTGTCCACAGTGACTTCGCAGATGATACCTCCTACACGTGGAAGATGATATAGTGAGCCTCTGCTGTAAGTGGTCAGCAGTTTCAGAATTTCCTCACCCGTCAAGTACATTTTTACTGCAAGGTTGTTGAAGGGGTCCATCGACAAGACCTCTCCCATGGTAATCGTACCTGCAGCAATAGAGTCTAAGCGTACACCACCATTATTGATGATGCTGATGTCACCAGTTCCTTCCTCCAAGAAAGCGTCACACATCAGAAAGGTTAACTCGTCTTTGTGGGTGAAAGGCACAGCAGCCTCTGCTATGATACGCTCGAAATAAGGGTTCTTGTTGAAATACTGCACCATAGCCTCTACCAGACGATTCTTTTGTGTGGTGTTCTTGACTTTGATATATTCTGCCTTCTTGTTTGTTATGCGCCCATTCTTGAGAGTCAGGGTAATATGGGTCACTGATTGCAAGGCGTTTTTGTTCTGGGTAATCAGAACCCCATTATGGAGCGGCTCATCTTCTGTTAGTTGGAAGTGAGTATGACCTCCAATAATCAGATCAATCCAGGGAAATTCCTTTGCCATCTTGACGTCGTCTTCATAACCCAGGTGTGATAATAGGATGGTGGCATCACACTGCTGGCTGAAATCCTCATATTTGGCGATCGTGTTCATTGGGAGGGAGAACTTAACGTCTTTCAAATTGTCAGGATGGGTGTCAGGGCGTCCTTGCTTATTTACCTGAATGATCCCAATGACGCCAATCTTCAGGCCTTCGACATCGAAAACCTGAGTGGGGACGATGTGCAAGCCTGATTCTTCTGAAGGCAATGCATTGGCACAGATATAGGTGAAGTTAGACAATCCCATCAGTGGTGGAAGCGAATTTACATCAAACTCATGATTACCTAACGCACTGGCATTGAACCCCACCTGATTCATCAGCGCCACCATTGGATAGGATGAGATCTCGTACTTGTCGCTTATCGCATTTCCTGTACGATTGTCGCCAGCAGAAAAAACGAGTAGCGAGGGATAGAGTGTTCTCAGACTGTCAGCGATGGCTGCGAACTGTGGAAATGCATCTATGTTTGCATGCATATCATTAGCCGCGAGGATGTGAATTTCACGGCTCTGTCCGTAACTGATATGAGTTAGTAGGAGCACCAACCATAAAAGTAGTGACCTTTGTTTCATTTCTTATCAATGCTAAAAGTTGATAATACGTTTGCAAAGATACAATAAAAAAGTGAAAAGCGAAAATCAAAAAGTGAAAATTTACTGCCACCATACAATTATTATGCTTTTCTTTTGTATCTTTGCATCCAGAAACAAGAAAATGATGAAGTTTATGTGGATGATGCTTTTTATGGTGCTGCCTTTTGTGGCTATTGCCTATATTTCCTGGCACGTGTGGGTCATGCTGCCTTGGTCTGCCTTATGGAAATCGCTCATTATCCTCGCTGGCATCCTCTGTTTCGCCATGCTGTTTATGAACTTCGGACGAAAGTTCGACGGCTATCCCCTGCCTGTGGCTCAGGCTACCTACGAGATAGGTACATCCTCCATCTTCATTCTCATGTATCTGGTCATCATCTTCCTGGTACTCGACCTGGGGCGCCTCTGCCATCTTGTTCCCCGTTCGCTGCTTTATCACAACTGGCAGATGGCTTTGGGTATCTTTGTTTTTCTCTTCGGCATCTTCCTCTATGGCAACCTCCATTATTATAATAAGGTACGCGTACCCTTGGAGCTGAAATCGTCGAAGCCTTTGCCCAAGGATTACAAGGTGGTGATGGCTTCCGACTTGCACCTGGGTTATCACAACCCACGTAAGGAACTGGCCCGTTGGGTGGATATGATCAATGCCGAAAGGCCCGACTTTATCCTCATTGCCGGTGATATCATCGATGGTAGCATGCGCCCCTTGATAGAGGAACGGATGGCCGAAGAGTTCCATCGCCTTCAGGCTCCCGTCTATGCCTGTCTGGGCAATCATGAGTTTTATGCAGGTCATCCTGAAGCCAAGCAGTTCTATAAAGATGCTGGCATCCATTTGCTCATCGATGAGGCTGCCGTCGTAGATAGTGCCATTGTCATCATTGGCCGTGACGACCGCACAAACATGCGCCGCAAACCCGTCAAGGAATTAGTCGACTCCCTTCAATCTTCAATTTTCCGCTCGGCTTTGCCGCTTGGCTCGTCCAAGAATCTTCAATATTCAATAGTCCTCGACCATCAGCCCTACAACCTCGATCGTGCTGAGACTGCTGGCATCGACTTCCAACTTAGTGGTCACACCCATCGTGGACAAGTTTGGCCCATCTCCTGGATCACCGATTATATCTATGAATGTTCGTGGGGCAGCCATCAGCGTGGCAACACCCAATTCTACATATCCTCCGGCCTGGGCATCTGGGGCGGCAAGTTCCGTATCGGCACCCAGAGCGAATACGTCGTCGCAACCCTCACCTCAGACAAATCCCTTTCTGACTGACCTCGTAAAAATGCGTTTATTTCGCTAAAACTCGTCAGAAATTCACACCTATGACGTCTGCATCGCTTCTATGTGATATTGGAATAAACCAGCCGCTCTGGCAGTTTCATACCTGGGATAAGACTGGCAAGAAACATGCAACCCGCGCGGTGGATTATACATAATATCAGGATATTTCTTTTTGCATGTTAGACTGTAAATGTATGCTAATAATTTCTCCATAAGAATATTTCTTTTTTTTGAGGAAAGTGTCACTTTTTGCTGTAATCGATTGTAAATATGTGCATTAGATGCAGTGATAGATTTTTAAAAGTATCACTCCTTTTTCTGATAAAGTAAAACAAGTTGTTTTACTTTGTAAAGTGACGTTTCTTCAGTATATAAAGGTATTCTTTTGCATAGCAAAACAAGTTGTTTTACTTTACTAGTCATTATCCCGTCAATCCGGAGTCTGCAATCTTTGTTGTTATAGCCATGACTATGGATGCAAGAAGGAGGTATCCATCCGAAAAGATATGTTAAAACATTTCATTACAAGTGATGGATAGTGATACTTTTTACGAATCTATCACCTGTGGTAAGCTATTAAAAACCAGATGGTTATAACGAAAAGTGATACTTTTTGCTTTTTTAGACTATTTTCTTTTTAATTCTTTAAATTGTTATTAGAGACAGGCAAGGTTATAATCCTTTTAACTCTCTGCCGCAACTTTAACCGGACTAAAGTCGCAGTTCCCGCCGTGGGAACTATTTGTTCCCAAGCTGGGAATAATATGGGATAAGGCTTGTGTGGAAAACTTTTTGAGTTATAATTTGGCTGTTTCAATAAGTTTTTCTACCTTTGCAGCCAAATTGCGAGGAGGGTACCCATCGCATTGTTTTTCCCTATGATTCAGAATACGGTTTATATAAGGTTTTTGGCGGGTGTGCTACTGGCTTGTTGCTCCCTTTCAATGGGGGCGCAGGAGGCGGTTATTGAGCACGAGGGAAACAAATACATCATCCATGTGGAGGAGCTGAATCCCGATCCGGAGATGACGCTGCTCGACGTGTTGCATATCTGTCCAGAACTGATGTCGAATGATGGTAAGACGCTCTCGGACAGTTATGTGCTGAGTGTGGATGATATCTTCCTGAGCGTTGTTTACGATCCGCTGCTGGAGGGTATCAAGGCTTGCGACCTCAGCGAAGTAACCGTGTGTACCTATGGTACTGTGAACAACGCCACAGACGGCACCACGGGTTCCATCGACTTAACGTTCCGCGAAGGCAAGGGACTGACGGGTAAGCTGGCCCTGAGTGGTAGCACCTACGGCAACGGACAGCTGTATGCCGACATCGCCAACGAGGGGGAGAAGGTCACTGTGCGTGCTTTTGCGCAGGGAAAACTTCAGTATGGAAAGGTGGATGGGCAATCGGAGGTTGACATCACCTCGCGCAACGGCGTGGAGAACGCGATGGTCTTCGTGGACTGGAATATGAGCGATGACGACGTGCTGAAAATGAAGCTCTCGCAGGGTTTTAACGAATATCAGGACAAGGTGTATGATAACAACAGGGACGATCAAGACGTTGAGCTCGGCAGACAGCGTTGGGGCGAGTTGGCCGCCTCGTTCGACCACACCCTTAACGAGCAGGGGGCCGGACTTTATTTCGAGACGGGATTGAGCTTTGCAAACAATTCCTTGTTGGATGTTCAGACGGTGTTAGGCAGTTGGATAGCGGAGTACAGCATGCCCTTTATGAATGAGTCGCTCTGGCTGACGGCAGGCTACGAGGGCGGCTATATGAACCTGTGGTATATGGATCTCAGACGTGAACAGAATCTCTATAACGACTTGTATGTTCAGCTGGACTTCAAGAAAGGGCCATGGATCCTCAGCGTGGGAGACCGTTTCAGACATAACACCTTCTGGGACAAGCACTATAACGAGGACATCGAAAAACTGTGGTCGCACAACCGCAACGACCATGCCTTTCATGCTATCGTGGGCTATCAGAAAGGGCGTCATTTCCTGCAGGGCGTCTTCAGTCGTACGTTCTTTAATCCCATGGTCAGCGACTTCCATACCTATCTGGCAGATGGTCCTATGGAACACGAAACGAACTATAAGACCAACCTTGCCTGGCGATCGGAGCTGCGCTATACTTATCAGACGGGGCGGATTGTGGCGACGGGAAGTGTGACGCACACGCTACTGTCGGACATGCCGACACCCGACGAGTCGCTGCTGGGTCTGGGCGCATCGGTAACCTGGCACCAAGGGGCCTTGCGGCTGACGGCTGGCGCGAATCTGTACCACCTGCATTTCGACGATGATGATATGGACAACAATACGTTCTACGCTCTGAAACTCGCCCCGACGCTTTTGTTGGGCAAAGGTTTCAGACTGTCGTCGGTGTTGATCTACAATAGTAAGAAAGAGGCGTATGGCATGGATGCCCACCTCTTTGCTTCGGTGAAGTTGAACAAGGATTTAGGGAAACGTTGTAATGTGTTTGCCGATTTCCACGACTTGGCTGGACAGCCCACAGGAGAGCCCTATCTTCTGAGGCAGTCGTTCAACAACCGTGCTCTGACGATAGGGCTTACTTACTATCCGTGGAGGTAAACAGTTACTCCTGATCTTCAAGGTAGAATTTTGAGTAGGCAACGTAATGTTTGGCGTTGTCGGTCTGACCTGGGCGCACAGGCTTGAGGTACTTGGCTGGTACACCGCCCCAGATTTCGCCTGCAGGGATCTTCGTGTTCTGAAGCACGAGGGCTCCGGCAGCCACGATCGAGCCTTCGCCAATCTCACAGCCGTCGAGTAGGGTAGAGCCCATACCGATGAGGGCATTATCGTGGATAGTACACGCATGAACCGTTACGTTGTGGCCGATGGTGACATAGTTACCAATGTGGGTAGGACCAGTTTCATGGGTAACATGAACGCACGATCCGTCCTGGATATTGGTGCAATTGCCGATGGTGATAGGGGCTACATCGCCACGAACCACTGCATTGAACCATACAGAGCATTCGTCGCCCATAGTTACATCGCCCACAATCGTGGCGTTCTCACTGAAATAACAGTCTCGCCCCCATTTGGGAGCGAGACCGCGATAACTTTTTATCAAAGCCATGCCTCTGTGGTTTAGAGGTTGGGATTGATCTTGCTCCACTCAGATACGGGAGGAACGATGTTCAGAGTAACCAGCTCGTCGCGCATCTTGCAGAGGTGCTCGTAGCTCTGATCCAGCTTGGCGTTCTCGTCGGGAGTACCCTGGGGAACCTCGAACTTAGCACCCTCAGCTGTCATGGTGGTCTTCATGGCCATCATGATGTGGTCGTACTTGTCGGTCTTAACGTAGGTTCCAACGGGGAAGCGGAAGGGCTCACCACCCATAGCGGCACGAATCATCTCAACTGAGAGATAAGCGGGGCTCTGGAAAGAGCTGCGTCCGCGGAGCTCGATGATCTTAGCACCACCCTTGGTAACGTCGATCTTCATCTGCTCCCACTCCTCAGCGGGGAACTCAGCAGTACCGATGATGTCAGTCAGCTTGCGACCAGCAATCTCTACATGGCTTCCGAATACAGCCATCTGCTCACCGTGGCCACCATAGGTAGCGCAACCAGTGATCTGATTCTGCATTACACCGAACTTCTTGGCGAGTGCGCTCTGCAGACGGGTTGTGTCGAGACCAGCGAGTGTGGTTACCTGACCGGGCTTCAAACCAGAGTACAGCAGGGTTACCAGACCAGTAAGGTCGGCGGGGTTGAAGATAATCACAACGTGCTTTACGTCGGGGCAGAACTTCTTGATGTTCTGGCCGAGCTCCTCAGCGATCTTACAGTTGCCAGCGAGCAGATCCTCACGGGTCATACCAGCCTTACGGGGAGCACCACCTGAAGAGATGATGTACTTAGCGTTCTTGAATGCCTCCTCGGCATCGGTTGTAGCTACGATGTTTACATCGTCGAAACCACTCTGACGCATCTCCTCGGCTACACCCTCGGGAGAGAATACATCATAAAGACAAATCTCAGTTGTCAGACCCATCATCAGAGCGGTCTGAGCCATGTTAGAACCAATCATACCGGCAGCGCCGACGATGGTCAACTTCTCGTTTGTTAATGCCATAATTGTATAATTATAATTTGAATGAATAATCAAAAAGTGCTGCAAAGGTACAAAAAAAGCCGCATATTTCATAGCTTTGGTATATTAATCTTAGTTAATCTGTTGAAACTCTGCTCAATTCTTTGTACCTTTGTAAAGTCGAAATTGCAAAACGAATATAAAATGGATATCAATCAGCGAATCGAGGACCTCCGCGAAGTGATGCGACGCGAGCATCTGGCGGCCTGCATCTTCCCCAGTACCGATCCTCATCAGAGTGAATATGTGGCCGATCATTGGAAGGGCCGTGAGTGGATTTCGGGCTTTAATGGCTCGGCTGGTACGGCTGTGGTAACCCTGAAGAGTGCTGCCCTCTGGACGGACTCGCGCTACTTCATTGCTGCTGAGGAGCAGTTGAAGGGTACGGAGTATCAGTTGATGAAACTGAAGATAGAGGGCACGCCTACGATAGCTGAGTGGATAGGGCAGGAGTGTGGCCCTGGCGCAGAGGTAAGTGTAGATGGTATGGTGAACTCTGCCAATGAGGTGAAAGAGCTGGTAGCCGATCTTCGCAAGCAAGGTGGTATTACTCTGAGGACCAACTTTGATGCTTTGTCGCTGATATGGCGGAATCGTCCGCCTATTCCTGAAAACCCTGTAGAGCTGTATCCCATGGCGTATGCAGGAGAGTCGGCCCATGATAAGATAGCCCGTATTCGTCAGGCCCTGCGTAAAGAGCATGCTGACGGAATGCTGGTTTCTGCACTCGACGATATCGCCTGGACGCTGAATCTCCGTGGAAGTGATGTGCATTGCAATCCTGTATTCGTGAGTTATCTGCTTATCTCCACGAACCGAGTGGTTTTATATATAAATAAGGTGATGCTTTCGCAGGAAATCGTAGATTACTTAAAGGCAGAAGGCGTGGAAGTGGCTGCGTATGAGGACGTTAAGAAAGGACTGAAGGACTATTTTGAATATAATATTCTACTTGATCCTAACGAGGTGAATTATACGCTTTACAAGGTCGTAACTCGCGAGATTGTGGAGGCAGAGTCGCCCATCAAGCGGATGAAGACCGTTAAGAATGCTACGGAGATAGCGGACTTTAGGTCGGCTATGCTGAAAGATGGCATCGCGATGGTGAAGTTCCTGAAGTGGTTGAAACCAGCAGTGGAGGCCGGTGGGCAGACTGAGATATCTGTCTCTGATAAGTTGGAATCGCTCCGAGCTGAGCAACCGCTTTATCGCGACATCTCTTTCGATACCATCGCTGGCTATCAGGCTCATGGCGCCATTGTGCATTATGAGGCCACACCAGAGACCGATATTCCCCTGAAACCTGAAGGTTTCCTTTTACTCGATAGTGGTGCTCAGTATCTTGATGGCACCACGGATATCACACGTACCATCGCTCTGGGTCCATTGACAGAGGAGCAGAAACGGGTCTATACCCTTGTGCTGAAAGGACATATACAGATAGAACTCTGCAAGTTCCCCTCAGGAGCCAGTGGTACACAAATTGATATTCTGGCCCGTGAGGCCATGTGGCGCGAAGGACTGAACTACCTCCATGGCACCGGTCATGGCGTGGGTACTTACCTGAATGTTCACGAAGGTCCTCATCAGTTCCGAATGGAGTGGAAACCAGCTCCACTGGTGGAGGGCATGACGATTACCGACGAACCAGGCATCTATCTTGCTGGTAAGTTTGGCGCGCGCATTGAGAACACTCTGCTGATTACGCCATATAAGGAAACAGAATTTGGTAAGTTCCTCCAGTTCGAGTCGCTCACCCTTTGTCCTATCGACAAGGATCCCATCATCCGTGAGATGCTTCTCCAGGAGGAAATCGATTGGCTCAATGCTTACCATCAGCATGTATTTGATGTCCTCTCACCCCATCTTGATGGTGATGAAATTGAGTGGCTTAGTAAGGCTTGTGAGGCCATTTAACTGTTTCTTTTTGAGGAAATTGAGGAAATTTTGGCTTTTGTTTGATAAAAAAGGAATAAAAACTTGCGAGTATTCTAAAAAAGTTGTAACTTTGCACCCGCTTTTCGTGGCACCTGTGCCCGAAGCATTAAGTTTAACATAAAATTTTAAAAACAAAAGCAAATGATTATTGTACCAGTAAAAGAAGGCGAGAACATCGAGAAGGCCCTCAAAAAGTTCAAGAGAAAGTTCGAGAAGACAGGTGTTGTTAAGGAGCTGCGCGTCGTCAGCAGTTTGACAAGCCCTCTGTTCTGAAGCGCCTGAAGATGGAGCACGCCGTTTACGTACAGCAGCTTCGCACGAACGAGGAATAAAAATATTCCTAAAAAATTTGGTAGTTTCGAGAAATTTCCGTAAATTCGTAGCCGAAAACCTATTGTTGGTGGCGATTTATGATGATTAACCAGTTTCTGAACTACCTGCGCTACGAGCGGAGTGCTTCTTCGCAGACGGTGCAGACATACGAGGAAAGCCTTCGGGAGTTTGAATCGTATATCAGTTTAAGGGATAGCGGACTCTCTCTGCAGGCGGTGGATGCCGACCTGATCCGTGACTGGATGGAGAGTCTGATGGATAAAGGAAACACTGCCTCAACCATCAATAAGAAGTTGAGTGCATTGCGTTCCTTTTATCGCTTTTCCCTAAAACGAGGACTGGTTGAGAAGGATCCGGCACATGTGGTGACGGGACCTAAGAAGTCAAAGCCACTACCACAGTTTCTGCGCGAAGGCGAGATGGATAAGCTGTTGGATCAGTTAGAGTGGGGTAATGATTATAAAGATGTACGTGCGCGTACCATTTTATTATTATTATACGAAGCAGGCCTGAGACGGTCGGAACTGACTGGACTAAACGACAGTAATATCGATTTCAATGAGCGTCAACTGAAGGTGACGGGAAAGAGGAATAAGCAGCGTATCATTCCCTTTGGGGAAGAACTGGCAGAAGCGCTTAGCAAATATATAGCCATGCGTGATGAGCAGTTCGAGAATTCTGAAGGTGCTGTGTTCCTCGATGACAAGGGAGGGCGAATTACTGGCGCTCAGGTTTATAACATCGTAAGAAAGAATCTGTCACTGGTTACTTCACTGAAGAAACGTTCGCCCCATGTGCTCAGGCACTCCTTTGCCACGGCAATGCTGAACAACGGTGCCGGACTTGAGTCGATCAAGAATCTGCTGGGTCATGAGAGCGTCTCAACGACAGAGATCTATACCCACACCACGTTCGAACAGCTAAAGCGAGTTTACAAAGAGGCTCATCCAAGAGCCTGACCTTTATTAATAACTATTTAAAAATAGGAGGTAACTATGGAGATTAAGATTCAGTCGATTCACTTCGACGCTACCGAGAAGTTAGAGGCGTTCATCGAAAAGAAGGTCGCCAAGTTAGAAAAATCGTTTGAGGATATACAGAAAGTAGAGGTGCAATTAAAAGTAGTGAAGCCAGCAACTGCTCAGAATAAGGAAACAAGTCTGTCTGTGGCAGTACCCGGAAGCACATTGTTCGTAGAGAAGACAAGTGACACTTTTGAGGAAGGAGTAGACCTTTGCGTCGATTCTATGCGGGCTCAACTGCAGAAATTCAAGGAAAAATTAAGGAATAGATAAAAAAAACTTGGAAAAGTTTTGGTAATTCAAAAATAAGTCGTAACTTTGCAGCCGTTTTCCGACAGGTCGTAAATCTGAAACAGAGAACGG
>CADBVZ010000051.1 GCA_902798285.1 uncultured Prevotella sp.
TTGTTCACAACAGCAGCCTCACGGGCATTCTCCTTTGGTACAATCAGTCCCTTGAACTTTTCTTTTCGAGCACGGATGGCTACAGAGAGGGCACCACTGACGGGTTTCAGCTTTCCGTCAAGTCCTAATTCTCCTATCATCATGTAATCAGACAGCATCCTCTCGTCTACCTTGCCATGGGCAGCCAGAATTCCTATGGCTAATGGCAAATCATAGCCACAGCCCTCTTTGCGGATATCCGCAGGACTAAGATTGACGGTAAGGTCGGCAGTAGGCGGCTTAAAGCCTATATTACTCATGGCAGCACGGATGCGGTCATAACTTTCTTTCACAGCAGTATCGGCCAAACCCGACAATCGGAACATAACACCTCTTGTCAGGTTTACTTCGATTGTGATGGTGGTTGCTTCCAAACCCATCACTGCAGCACAAAAAGTCTTTATTAGCATAGTATCGGGTTACAAATGTTTGGGTTTTTAAATCATTCCAGCATCTCTTCTAATTTAGAAAGGAGTTTCTCTGTGTTCAGCGAATATCCGGTAATGATTCCTTTGTTGTCGAAAACGATGTTATCTGGAAGATGGGACAAACCTGTTTTTTCGATCACAGGCGACTCCCACATCTGTCCGTCGCAGATAGTGCTCCATTTGATAGAGTCTCTGTTGAGAATGCGACGGCAGTCTTTGGCATTTGCATCTATACTGACACAAAGCACTTTCAGCCTGTCACCAAAGTGATCTTCCAGCCTCTGTAGCTGATTCAGCATACCAATACTCTCGTAGCTCCATGAGGACCATACGATGATCGCATTGATCTTGGCATTCATATCGGCCAAAGAAACACTTTTGCCGTTAATATCAACGACATTGAAAGCAGGCATCTTTGCACCGACTTTCAACGTCTGCAGACCAGATAATTTCTTGATGAGGGCTGGTATCTCCTGGTTATCGGGTACAGCCTTGCCTATCAGTTCCGCGAGTTCACAGGTCTGACGGTAGTCAACATCAGGCGACTGAACGAAATACTTGTTAAGCAAATAGAGACTAACGGGAGATTCCGGATGCTCTTTGATGAACTCGCTGGCAGCCTTGTTAAGCTCTGGTGGAGTCATCTGATTGGTTTGCAGACGAAAGGCTGTCATCTCCTTATTATACTTGGTTCCTTTTACCTCTGTCTCCTTAAGGTGAGTAGCATCGCCCTTGATTTCCACCTGAGCACCAGACTCAGCAAACACTGGCAACTCTGATAAGTTGGGGAAAACCAGGATAAAGGTTGTCGGATCCTCCAAAGCTATCTGGTACTTGAATTCACCACGCGAAATAGCGATGGTGTCAAGCGGATGAGTACCACCCAAACCATAGATATACAACTCGCCCTGATTCATGCCTCGGAAATTGCCCTCAATGGAAAACTTCCCTTTATTGCTGCTACAAGATACGAACAGAAACATCAGAAGGCAAAAAGGCAAACACCCTTTGGCCACTCGAAGCAATTGATGTATAATTTCTGTTGGTTTGTGAAGCATGTCTATATAGTATCTTTGGTCTTAGTGCCGCGAGCGGGACTCGAACCCGCACAACCATTTCTGGTCAAGGGATTTTAAGTCCCTCGTGTCTACCAATTCCACCATCACGGCAAAACCGAATGCAAAGGTAAGGCAAAATCTCCGAACTGCCAAACTTTTCTACATTATTTAATATAAAAGAGGCTCGAATTAGTTATATACCCTTAGAATCGAGCCATCGAAAGCTACTGCATACATCAAGAGTGAACGCCCCGAAGTGCCACTGGCCACAACCCCGTTGTTCACATCATACGATCGACCACACTTGGCACAATGCAACTGTGTTCCGTTGTTTTGCCATGTTAGGGGATAGTTTGTTCCTCCTTTTTCTACCAGACAGTTGGCACACTGACCATCATAGGCCACAAGACCATTGAAACTACTTACACCAACAATGATACAATTATTGGCACCAAGATCGCATCTTGTCTTCTCGCGTTCATTTCGCAACATGATGTCCTCAGGAGCTGCGTCATAATTGGGGGTGGTTTTCAGGTGACGAACCCCCTGAACCATATTACTCTCCACCTTGACAAAGAGTCCTGGATTGCCCAATACACTGGTTAACTGACAAGGCAGAGGATGCAAGGTTGTATCGAACACAAAATAGCATTGATACTCATGCGAAATGTTGCTTTCTGCCCCACAGGCCATCAGCACAGCACACAAGCCTATGACCAGCAGTCGCTTCATTTCAGCAATGCTTTTTCTGCCTCTGTCATGCGCTCAAAATGGAAACCATCAAGCGTCTGTTGCATCAATGCCTGAATCTGATCATTGCAAAGATTGCCTATGCTACCCTCATGGGTGTGATGGATATCGTGGCTGGCCTTGAAAGTGCCAGCTTCGATATCGAGGCCCACTTTCTTATAGGCATCGCGGAAAGGCATGCCATTAGCAGCCAGGCGATTCACCTCTTCAACGGAGAACATAGGATCGTACATGGGGTTATCGAGGATATGCTCGTTTACCTCAATCTTATTGATGATGTAAGCTGCCATCTGCAGACAATCCTTCAGTTCGCCAAAGGCAGGCAGGAACACCTCCTTGATAATCTGTAAATCACGGAAATAGCCCACGGGCAGGTTGTTCATGATGAGCATCACCTGCTGAGGCAGACTCTGCAGCTTATTACACTTGGCACGAATCAGCTCAAACACATCTGGATTCTTCTTATGGGGCATAATCGATGAGCCCGTGGTACACTCCTTAGGAAGCTTCACGAACGAGAAGTTCTGCGAGTTGAACAAGCAGGCATCGAAGGCCATCTTGGCGATGGTTCCTGCGATGGTGGCGATGGCGAAACCTACGTTACGCTCCATCTTTCCTCGTCCCATCTGGGCATACACCACATTATAGTCCATCGAATCGAAGCCCAGCAACTCCGTGGTCATCGTACGATTCAGGGGAAAACTGGAACCATAACCTGCAGCTGAACCAAGGGGATTGCGGTTGGTCATCTTATAGGCTGCCTGGAGGAAAAGCATATCATCCGTCAGACTCTCTGCATAAGCACCAAACCAGAGTCCGAAGCTCGAAGGCATGGCTATCTGCAGATGGGTATAGCCTGGCATCAGCACGTCTTTGTACTGATTACTCTTCTGGATGAGCTCATCGAAGAGAATCTTTACTTCGTCAGCTATCTCCTTCAACTCATGACGGGTGAAAAGCTTCAGGTCAACAAGCACCTGGTCATTACGCGAACGTCCTGAGTGGATCTTCTTGCCCATATCGCCCAATTTGCGGGTGAGCAACATCTCCACCTGGGAATGTACATCCTCCACATCGTCCTCTATCACGAACTCGCCTCGCTCACAGAGTTGGTAGATGTTCTTCAACTCTGCCAACAGCTGCGTTAGCTCGTCTTTCTCCAACAAGCCAATGCTCTCAAGCATCGTGATGTGGGCCATCGAGCCCAATACGTCGTATTTGGCCAGATAGAGGTCCATCTCACGATCTCTTCCAACGGTGAAACGCTCTATCTCCTTGTTGATCTCAAAGTTCTTCTCCCAGAGTTTCATATTATTCGTATTTGATTTGTGCAAGGGCATCAGCTATTTTCTCAACGCCATCCTGCAGGGGTTTTTCAACCATACTCTTGATAAACGGATTCAGCTCGGCCTTCACCGTTACCTTCATCTTCGAGTTGTTCTCGTCAACAGGAAGCACCTGTACCCACACATTGAAGGGAACAGGCGACTGTACCGTCTCGAACTTCACGCACTTTGGCTCCTCACGATCGCAGATGCGGAGTTTCAACTCTCCAACAGGAGCAACGTTCAGACTCACTGTATCTGAGTCGAAACTAAAGTCGTTGACCTTGTCCTCAGGAATACGATCGCGCACCTTTTCCAGATTCGTCAGGTCGCTGATATTGTCATAAACAGCCTGCTGGGGATAAGGCACCAGCTTTACGCTACTCTCGAATTTGCTTTCACTTCCGAATAATCCCATAATAACCTCCTTTTCTTATTGTTTCCAAGTGTCAGGACTCTTGCGCCATTCAGCCAGCACAGCCTTCTCCTCTTCCTTGATATAGCCAGTCTTGGCGGCTTCCTCCACCACATGCTCATAGTCTGTCAATGTGATGAGTTTCACACCAGCCTCCTCGAAAGCCTTCTCAGCCACAGGGAATCCATAGGTGAATGAGGCCACCATACCTACCACCTCTACGCCATATTCGCGAAGGGCAGCTACAGCTTTCAGCGATGAACCACCAGTAGAAATCAGGTCCTCAACCACTACCACCTTGGCGCCTTTTACGATTTCACCCTCAATCTGATTGCCCATGCCATGATCTTTGGGCTTCGGACGAACATATGAGAAGGGCAAGCCCAGCTGATCGGCTACCAATGCACCTTGTGCGATGGCACCTGTTGCCACACCAGCCACAGCCTCTGCCTCAGGGAAATTCTCCTGAATAGCGTGACATAACTCCAGCTTCACAAACGATCGTAAGTCGGTAAACGACAGTGTCTTACGATTGTCTGTGTAGATGGGAGACTTCCAACCAGAGGCCCATGTAAAGGGATCGTTGGGTTGTAACTTGATGGCCTTAATGTCCATCAGCTTTCTTGCTAATTGATTCTTGATGTCCATACCTATTTAATTATTTTGGGTGCAAAGATAGTGTAAAATGAGCGAAAAACCAAATTTGTTCCTAAGATTTTGCGAAACCAAGCGACAGAACACTAACTTTCACATCGCCAGCCTTTACTAATTCCTTGCTACAAGCTATAATCGTAGCTCCAGTTGTTACCACATCATCGATTACTAACAGATGTTTGCCATGAATCGTTGTACCATCGATGAGTTCGAACACTTTCTCCACATTTTCCTGACGATCCCAACGTCCTAGGTTCGTCTGACTGCTCTTGAAATAGATGCGCTTCACGACTTTGCTCAAGATGGGCAATCCTGTTATCTCGCTCACACCCTTTGCTATCTCCATACTCTGGTTATAGCCTCGCTGATGCTGACGACCTTTGGCTAAGGGAACGGGCACGATTCCATCGATTCCATCGAAGAATCCAGAGCCTAGTATCTCCTTGGCCATCATCCTGCCCATCACCTCTCCTACCTCAGGATGATCCTTGTATTTCAACTCATAAATGATGTTGGCCGTCTCTGCATGAGGCTCATAATAGAAGAAGCCTGTGGCTCGCTCAATGGGAATCTGAGCCCAGAAGAGCTTCGCCATCACGTTTTCATAAGGATTCTTGTGGAAACCCGTTCTTGGCAAATGGAAGTTGCACTTGCTGCAGATGATTTCCTCGCTAACAGTAAGGCGATGGTCACAGACTACACACATTCTTGGCGATATCAAATCCAAGAGTCTACGCCAAAAACTAATCGGTTTCATCGCCATAATCCATCTCCTCGTCCACCTCCAAGCATTGGCGGATGATATCAAATGTAAAGCCTCTCCCTAAGGCAAAACGCACGAGTTTCTGGTTCAGTTCGTAGTCATTTGCAGCCTTTGTGCTCTTTCGCTTCTGCTTCAGCAAAGGGCGAAGCACATCCAGATACTCCTTATCATCGATTTCATCGAGCACCCGCTGCTGTATGTCATTGTCTATCCGCTTCATCCACAGGGCTTGTTGCACCTTCCGCCTACCCCATTTGTTATAGCGAATCTTATCTTTCACGAAGGCTCTGGCATAGCGTTCATTATCGATATAACGCTCTTTTACCAATCGATCGATGATGCGATTCTGAGCCGTTTCATCGATCTCCCAACGCTTCATCTTGTCGCGCATCTCTTGCTCGCAATGCTCTGCTTGGGCGCAAAGCGTAGCCAGTTGCAGATAAGCCTCTTGTTCTGTCATCTCCTTTTTCATATCTTCTTAGCTTTAAGGAATCGTTGCTTGCCAAACTGGTCTTGACGAAATACAATCTCCTGGAAACCTATTTGGCGTAGATAATCGCCAACGGCCTCAGCTGTCAGAGGATTCAACTCGAAATAAAGCGTTCCACCTGGATTCAGACTCTTCGAAGCATAATCACCTATGCGCTGATAGAATATAATGGGCTCCGTTTCTGGTGCAAAGAGGGCGAGTTCTGGCTCAAAGTCGAGTACGTTTTTCTCCATTCCATCGCGCTCATCGGGTTGGATGTAAGGCGGATTGCTCACGATCACATCCCATTGTTTAGAGGTGATAGGAATGTTTAAGGCATCCTTTTTCTCGAAGAGTACCTTTGCTCCAAGCTTTAGGGCATTTCCCTCTGCGATACGGAGGGCATCGTTTGAGATATCCCAAGCCGAAACCTTCGCTTCTGGCATCTCCAAAGCCAACGTAATAGCAATACATCCGCTTCCTGTTCCAATATCGAGCACAGAGTAATCTCTCACCTCTCGCCACATTCCCGAGCAAAGCTCGCCTACCCGTAGCCTTTCACCTTTCGACTCTAAAATCCACTCGCAAAGCTCTGCCGTTTCTGGCCTTGGAATCAGCACTCCAGGCTCCACGCGGAACTCACGTCCATAGAAATCAGCCACACCAAGAACATACTGCACTGGTTCGCCTTTTTCAAGTCTGAGCATGATTTTTTCGAGTTCCGTTTGGTGGTTTGCAGATAATTCCGTAACTTTGCCACAGTAAACATCAGTAGCCGAGAGTCCAAAGCGGACATCAAGCACCAAGCGGACGATGGCTTTCGCCTCGCCAGCATCATAAACGGATGTAAGTCTGTGCCAAAGTTCCTCGTATGTCATAGTGGCTACAAAGGTACGAAAAAGTAAAAAGGTAAAAAAGTAAAAAGGTAAAAAAGTGATGATAGACGACGAAAAATTCATGCGACGCTGCATTCAACTGGCCAAGAACGGACGACAGAATGCCAAGCCCAACCCTATGGTTGGAGCCGTTATCGTGTACGATGGACGAATCATTGGCGAGGGCTACCACGTACGTTGTGGCGAGGGTCATGCCGAGGTAAATGCCTTTGCCTCAGTCAGTTCCGAGGATGAGCCCCATCTGAAGGACTCCACCATCTACGTTTCACTCGAGCCTTGTTCGCATTATGGCAAAACGCCTCCTTGTGCTGACCTGATTATTAAGAAAGGTGTTCGTCGCGTGGTGATAGGTTGCATTGATGAATTCGCAGAAGTTCAGGGTCGAGGCATCCGCAAGCTTCGCGAGGCTGGCATCGAGGTAGAGGTGGGTGTACTCGAGGAAGAATGCAAGGCCTTAAATCGCCGTTTCTTCACATTCCATCGCGAACAGCGCCCTTATATCATCCTGAAATGGGCCCAGACGGCTAATGGTTTCATCGACGATCACTTCCAACCTGTGCAGATCTCGAATGATTTCACCAAGATGCTCTCCCACAAGCTTCGTGCTGAGGAAGATGCCATCCTCGTTGGTCGAGTAACTGATGAACGCGAAAAACCTCAGTTGAACGTTCGCGAATGGCGAGGACCCAATCCCAAGCGCCTTGTCATCGATCATGCCCACCCATTGAACCTCGAGAGTCTACATGCCCACAACATCCAGTCGCTCATCGTAGAAGGAGGTGCAGAAACGCTTCGAAGCTTCTTGGTTCAGGGCCTTTGGGATGAGATTCGTGTAGAGACTAACACCCAACTCACCGTTTCCGATGGCACTCGCGCCCCACAAATCCCCTCCAACGCCATCGTCGCCTCGTCTGAGAATTTTGATGACAATAGAATTGTGGTATTCCGCAAGTCATGATTTGAGAGATTGATGAGGGGTTGTTGAGGGGTTAGTGAGAGGTTGGAGCAACCCCTCATTCGCCAGAATGCCGATAAACACTGGGGTTCCGAGCAATTTAGGGAGAGGTTGGCATAAATCTGCGAAATTCTATTAAATAACCCACGTAATAGCGAGAATAGTTCTTCGATGGAGTGAGAATAGTTCTCGTTGTGGGTTTGGATAGTCCTCATCATAAGCTTGCACGTAACAAAGTCTGAGTTTCCTCCGAGGAAACCCAAGCTTTGCTCCGAGGAAAGTCCAAAATTCTCTCGAGAATTTAGAGGTTTAGTCGGAGTAAAGTCCAGGTTTACTCCGACTAAAGTTCCACTTTACACGGCAGTCTCTAAAAGCGCAAGAAAAGGAAGATAAAAATCATCCTTCTTATTTTGAAATAAGTACCTTTAAATTCTTCAAAAGCACCTGTTATTACATAGTAGTCATATTTCTTTTTACCCTACACCTCTTACACTTCCCTCACCTATCTTAGGTGTAAGAGGTGTAAGAAGTGTAGGGTGTTTTTCTTTTATTACTATTACTAATTGCCTTGGAAGGTGCCTATGAAGAAGATAGCGCCGCTGCTCCACTCCTGAATGACATACATAAACGGACGATTGGCATGGAACTCGCCTTTACCATTGACAATGTTTGAGCCTGTCATCATGGAAACTGTTACTGCTGTGGTCTTTGTACCCTCTTCGTTCACTTCAATGGCGGCCTTCTGCTTCATCTGACTTACATAGAACTGCTTCTGGTTCTTGCTCATTAACGAGAAGTCTGCCTTCTGAGGATCGAAGATAGAGGGTGCACCCAACTTTGACACCATATCATTAAGCATAATGTCGCTCTTGGTAGAGAAACGTGGCATCTTAATGTCTACGATGGCATGCTGCCATAAGTTATTTTCCCAGGATTCACCTGTAAGGCTCTTCACAATGTCGTCGATTGTCTTTCCTTCTTCTGGCAACAATACCTTCATACTCCATCTGTCGCCACTACCAAAGGGCAGCCAGATGCCTGTACGGCAATTTGATGGTGCTGCCATCTGCCTTGGTGAAGTCCTCGTCTTTTGTGTCCTTCTCGTCGAACTTCTCTGTCCAAGTAGCCTTGAAATACACGGCATTCATCAATACCAGCAGATTCTCAGGACTCAGAGCATCGATAATAGAAGGTATCATGCCTCCACTCTTCTCCTTGCACCATGTGTTCAGATAATCTACAGATGACTGCTTCGAGAAGTCGAGCGAGGCTACTTCGGTTGAATAATAGTTCTGCATATCGTTCTTAAAGTCCTTCTCCAACGTGACGTCCTGATTAGCAGCTACTATATTGGCTATTTGCAGAATAACGGAGGGATCAGCCATTGGGGCTTGGTCTATCAATGCCTTACAGTATTCGTTGATGGTCTGCTTATTGGCTCCAAAGCCCAGAACCTGTGAAATCTCTTTGGCCGTATTACCAGCAGCTCCGTCGTTGAGCATTCCTAGAACATAAGCCACACTAAGTGGAGAAG
>CADBVZ010000052.1 GCA_902798285.1 uncultured Prevotella sp.
CCATCTTCGTCTCAAATCGGAACACACGCTCATTGTCAGGGATACACGAATTATAGGAAATGTTATACACCACTTGCGTCATCAGCAGGTAGAAGGCAGTAAGGGCTACCGTGAGTCCGATGAAGTTGAGCACTGTCGCCGTCTTGAAGCGACGCGCCATATAAAGCATATTTCTGAAAACGTCCATATCTTTTGGTTATTTGATGACTAATACTTCGTTGTCTTTGAAAGCCTCGTAGCCGCTGGTGACTACTCGTTCGCCTGGTTCCAAACCTTCGAGAATCTCGTAGTACTGTGGGTTCTGGCGACCTACACGGATGTTACGGCGATAGGCCTTAGAGCCACTCTTGTCGAGTACAAATATCCACTGTCCGCCTGTGGTCTGGAAGAAGGTGCCACGAGGAATGATGATGGCCTGCTCGGGCTGACCCAGTTCAAGGTCGATATAATAGGTCTGACCAGAACGGATGTTCTCAGGACGCGCACCTTTGAAGATGAAATCGCAGCGGAACTTACCATCTCGCACCTCTGGATACACCTTACGAACCTGCAACTGATACTGCTTGTCGCCACGGGTGAAGGTGGCAGTAAGTCCCTGGCGAACACGATCGATATAATGCTCATCGATCTGTGCCTGAACCTTATAGTCGCTGAGGTCATTGAGCTGTCCGATCTTCTGGCCTGGCTGGATGCTCTGACCCAGCTCCACATCGAGCAGACCTAACTCACCATCGATGGCAGAGCGCACCTCGAGCTTGTCCTTACGCTGACGCACCAGCACCACATTCTTACGCATGTTCTGGAGGTTGTCCTCCATCTGGTCCATCTGCACTGAGCGATAGATGGAGTCCTGCTTCAGGCGCTTCGAAACGAGCGAACGCTTCTTGGCAGAGAGCTGATAATCCTCCTGCGACTGCAGGTAATCCTCCTTGCTGATGAGCTTCTCCTGATAGAGTCGCTTGTTCTGATTGTAGGTACGCTGCTTGCGCTGGGTGTCCATATCCAGCTGGGCCTGCTCTGTCTGGTTGTTCAGTCGATCCTGTTGCATGGCTACCTGGGTGTTGCGAAGCAGGTTCTGCTTCTCAGCCAGTTCGGCTTCGGCATTCAGGATTTGCAGGTCGAGGTTCGAGTTCGAAAGGCGTACTATTACATCGCCCTTCTTCACGTGAGAACCTTCCTCAACCACCTTCTCCATCACAATGCCGCCTTCCTCTGGCGATATCTGCACCACCTGGATGGGCAGCACCTGTCCGTTGGTGCGTACATAGTCCTTGAACTCTGCGCTCTTCACCTCGCTGATGGTGAGTTCATCCTTGTCGACTCTCAGCGTTGAGGCGTGATTGCCAAACACCAGCCAGGCAATGATAATCAATATCACGATGCCACCAGCCACGTAGGGCCAATGCTTTATCAGACGTTGCGTCTTAGTCTTTTCAATTACTCTGTCCATATCGTTTCTCCGTTATAATATCTAACTAATTGTTCCTTTACCATTGCCATGAGCTGACATTGCAGCAGGGTGGCTTTCGAGTTGAGTAGCTGCGAAGAGGTGGTGTGCAGGTCGATAGCTGTTGAGAGACCTTCCTCAAACTGACGGCGTGTCAGCTGATAGGCTATCGAGTCGGCCTCTACCTTCTTCTCCATCTGAACGGTCTGCTTCAGATAACCCTGCCAGTCTTGCCAAGCCTCTCTGCTCAACTTGTCGAGCTCCAGTTGCTTCTGCTCGTAGGCCTCGCGGGCTATCTGGTAGTTGTTCTTCGCACGGCGGATGCTAGTGATGGTCTGCAAGCGGTTGAAGAGCGGAATGCTCAGCGTGGCGCCGATGTATTCACCCATGTTGTTCTTCATCTGATTGCGGAATGACTCTGCAGCATCGTTGCCCAAGGTCTTATAGTAAGTGGTGCTCAGACCCGTGCTCAACGACAAAGCAGGGAGAAGGGATGCGCGGGCCTGATGCCACTCGTGTTTCGACGTTTGTACCTGGTAGCGGGCCTGCTGGAGTTCAGAAGATAGCTCGCTATTCAAGATGTGTTCCCTCCGAGGAAACTCCGGGTTTCCTCCGTGGAAACCAGCAGTTTCCTCCGTGGGAACAAATACGAGACTAAGACTATCGGTGAGGGGAAAACCCATGGCTTTCTTCATTTCCAGCATGGCAGTGGCGTAGAGATTCTGCTGGCGAGTCAGCTCGTAATCGGCTTCTGCCTGCTGCGATTCCACCTGAGCCACATCGGCAGCACTCTTGCGTCCCACCTCTTCAAACAGTCGGGTCTGCTCCAACAGCAGCGTTGTCTCCTGCAGCTTCTCCTCAGCCATCTTGACCAGTCCTTGGTGGAACATCACTTCAGTGTAAGTCTGGAGTACGTTGAGGGCCGTCTGGTCCTGTTGCTGTCGAAGGGCTGATTGTCCCATCAGCACGCTGGCCTTGGCAGCCTTGAGGGCATGTACGCGACTGAATCCATCGAACACAGGCAGTGATGCCGACAGGGAATAGCCATTATAAAAGGTGCTGACGTCGGTATAGCCATTGGTCTCAGGGTCGATGGCTCGTCCGAAGTTATACTGTGCACCAATGCTGGCATCCAGCGATGGCAGGAACCTGCCAATGGCTCCAGTCTTGCTGGCCTTGTAGTTGTCGAGTTCCAGCTCGGCACGCTTCACTTCGTGGTTATGCTCCACAGCATATTGCATGCACTGTTGCATGGTCCAATCAGTCTGAGCATGAACTGAATCCAAACACAGAGATACAGAGAAACAGAGGATGATTGACCTACAGATAAAAACTCTGTAACTCTGTGACTCTGTGTTTGATGTAAATAACCTTTTCATATAGCGATAATCTTAATTTTTCTGATGCAAAATTATATGATTATTACATAAGTTCCAAGCTTTTTGATCCTCCCAGAGGCTGATTGTCTAAAATTTATACACCTCTTTGTATGACTTTTAGACAGAAAGTCGTATCTTTGCAGCATGAACACTTACGGAACTATATTAATCGTTGATGACAATGCCGCCATATTGACGGCAATGCAGTATTTGCTGGACGGCACTTTCGAGCAGGTGCTGACCACCACCCAGCCAGAGGATATCCTGAAACTGATGGCACAACAAACCATAGACATCGTATTGCTCGACATGAACTTTACCCTTGGGGTGAATAGTGGTAATGAGGGTCTGTTTTGGCTTCGCGCCATCCGCAAACAGCATCCGCAGACGCCAGTGGTATTGCTGACGGCTTACGCTGACGTGAATCTGGCTGTGAAGGGACTGAAGAACGGTGCTGCCGACTTCATCACGAAGCCATGGGACAATGATGAACTGGTGCACAAACTGAAGGATGTGCTCGACATGCAGAGCGAGATAGTGAGTCTCGACGAGATGGAGAAGGATCATATCCGTCGTACCATCGATCACTGTCATGGCAATCTGACTCAAGCAGCACAGCTTCTAGGTATCACTCGACAGACGCTCTATAACAAGATGAAGAGATTATGATCTGGTTCTATATAATAATAGGTGTAATCGTGGTGGCTTTCGTGGTGTGGTTTGTGGCCCATCAGCGGAAGTTGCGCCTTCGTGCGCATTTGATGCAGGAGGCCATCCGCAATCACGACTTCACCTTCCGTCTGCCTACTCATGGCTTGCTCTCAGGCGAAAGGGCCATGCAGGAGACGCTGAACCAGTTGGGCGAGACCATCCGCCAGCAGGTGAGCCAGAACGAGGTGGAATCGTGGGAGCGACTCACCCGTGTGCTCACTCATGAGATGATGAACGCCACAGCACCCATCACCAGTATCAGCCAGTCATTGCTGGGTCGTGCTGACGTGAAGGACACGCCACTTGAGAATGGCATTCAGGCCATCTACGACACCTCGCGCCATCTGAGCGACTTCGTTACCAGCTATCGTAAGATGTCGGAATTGGAGAAACCCGTGTTACGCCCTGTGGACCTGCGCTCTGTCATCGATGATGTGAGTCGTACCTATCCCCAACTGTCGTGGGAGATCCATGTGCTGGCTGGCTTGAATGTGAGTGCCGATGTGGGTATGCTGCGCCAGGTGCTGATGAACTTAGCGAAGAATGCCTTGGAGGCCGATGCTAAGAAGATGGTTGTAAATGTGATGGATCATGACAGGGAGGATCTGTCGCAGCATTCACAAGTTGTCCTGTATATCGGCAATGACGGACAGCCCATACCAGCCGAGAATCGTCAGTCGCTCTTCGTGCCTTTCTTTACCACGAAGCGCACAGGCAGTGGTATCGGACTTTCCCTCAGTCGCAGGATGATGATACAGCAAGGTGGCATGCTCGACCTTGCCGACTCTCCCTATTCCGGTTGTCACACCGCCTTCCTGCTTTCACTTGCTTCACTATAACGAACATCTGCAAAAATCTCTTTATTCGTCAGGCGGCAAAGCCGAGCGGATGGCATCATCGTAGCCAGTCAATGCGGCAAAAGGTGCAAACTGGGCTGCACGGTTCCACATCGACATCCTCGGATGATGCTTTGGCTCGTAATGTGGCAGATTGATGATATCGTCGTAATTTCCCATTTACAATGTTTAATCTTTAATGTTTAATGTACTACGCTTTATGTCCTCCTATTTGTTTATTGCGTTCCTTTGCGGTGGCACCCTCTTCGAAGTTCAGACCTCTGAGGATGGCGTTCTTACCGAAACGCTGTTTGATTTTTAACTGTGCTTCCTGCATTCGACGCTCCTTGTCGAGTTTTGCCTTCTCCTCCTGCTTTTGCTTTTCCAAAGCCTCGTAGTCGGTAAAGAGGTCGAGCTGCTGGGGCGCATTTTCCTTTGCAGCGATAGATGCCTCCGATACCACATGGTTCGTGGTCAAATTAAGTCTACGAATCAGCAAGTCAGGATTCACACAACGGTCAAAGAGTTCTGCTGCACCATCCATTATTTGTCTTGATGATGATGTAGGCTTTTCGAAGTTGAACGTGCCATGAGCATGTTTTGGCACAGCCTTGCCGTAGTAATTGTTGGTAATCTCACCATGATATTTATCACGGATTTCAGGGCGTGTCAGGTTCTCTGCATCATAGCCTACGGTTAATACCAGCTGGTCAGTCACCAGTCGCTTTGATACCAAGTCAAGAGCCATTCCTTCTGCCATCTCTTGTATCACCACACGGGCTTTCTTCGCGTCGTAAGGCTCTTGCAATACCTGTCCGCTACTGAAGGAGTTGGTTTCTGGCCGATATGCCTTCACAGCCTCCATCGTACAGGGCTCCCATCCCCAGGCATGGTCTATCAGCAGCTCCGCATTCACACCGAATAGCCGATAAAGCATTTCTTCATTTTGCATGGACATTCGCGCCAGTTTACCCATGGTGTCAATACCATATATCGCCAACTTCTCCGCAATACCGCGTCCTACTCGCCAGAACTTCGTCAGCGGACGATAGTCCCAGAGTTCACGACGATACGACATCTCATCCAGTTCGGCTATTCGTACGCCATCCTTGTCGGCAGGCATCTTCTTCGCAACAATATCCATTGCCACCTTACAGAGATACATATTCGTTCCGATGCCAGCCGTGGCAGTAATACCCGTCTGACTCAGTACGTCGCGAATCATCTTCATAGCCAACTCATGAGCCGTCAGTTTATAACTGCCAAGATAAGCCGTTACATCCATAATTACCTCGTCGATGGAATAGACGTGGATGTCTTCTGGCGCAACATACTTCAGATAAGTCTTGTAGATCTCAGTGCTGACTTCAATATAGTGTGCCATCTGTGGTGGTGCGGCAATATAGTCAACAGCCCAGTCCGGATGCTTTTTCAATTCTATGTCGGATGTGGATTTGCCCGTCAGACGATGGCTTGGCACCTTGCTCTGTCGTTCGTAATTGACCTCCCGCAACCTTTGTACCACCTCGAAGAGCCGCGCCCTTCCGCCAATGCCATATGCTTTCAGCGATGGAGATACAGCCAGACATATTGTTTTCTCTGTGCGGCTTACATCAGCCACCACGAGATTGGTGGTCAGCGGGTCAAACCCTCTGTCCACACACTCCACTGAAGCATAAAACGACTTCAGGTCGATGGCTATAAATGTCCGTCGCTCTGGCATAAAACTGATGTAGAAACAGTATCTTCTTCGCCTGCAAAGATACAAAAATAATCATATATGAGTTCGAATTAATAGTTTTTTTGTATCTTTGCAGGCAAAAGTGTTACAAATACATGAATATTAAAGAATTACTTAATCAGACAGACCGCTTTGCGGCTAATGCAGGGTGCAGGCTTGTCGTAGTTGACGAGCATCACGCTATAGCAGAGATGAACGTCACGGCAGAACATTTGAATGGTGGTCGTGTGTGTCAGGGTGGGGCACTTTTCACTCTGGCCGATCTTGCCATAGCCGCATTGATGAACCAGAGTGGCCAACTAACCTTCGGTATCTCAAACAATATCATGTTTGTAGCCAGTGCCAAAGAGGGCGACCATCTGCGTGCCGAAGCCATTTTTGTGGCTAATCATCATAAGATACCATCAGTAGAGGTTCGTGTAACCAATCAGACAGGCACCTTGATCTGTCATGTCACCGGCATGGGCTACCGCAAATCAAACATAAACATTAAAGACATATAATCGTATCAACTTATGAGAAAGTTATTCACGACACTGCTGATGATACTGGCTATGGTGGCGACATCGGCACAAAGGCAACGGGTAGGCGAGCTTGGCTCGGGAATGACAGAGAAGGCATCACGGTTTGATGACCTGTATCATTTCATCGAAAACCTCGATGTATTTGAATACGGGCAGGAAGAGTCGCGTGCCTATTACATCCCGGGACATCACGTTCTGCTCAACGGCAAGTGGAAGTTCTTTTACGGCAATACACCTCAGGAGATACCAGGCAACTTCTTCGAGGAGAAATTCCCAGATGCCAAGTGGGGCACCATCGATGTGCCTTCAAACTGGGAGATGAGGGGTTACGGCGACCCACTGTTCCGCAACGTGTCGGCGCCATTCAAGGCCGACCCACCCAAGACACCACGCGACTACAACCCAACAGGTGCCTACCGCACCACCTTCACTATTCCCTCCGACTGGAATGGAGAGGAGATCTTTTTGCGTTTTGAGAAGGTGGCATCGGCATCGTTTCTGTGGATCAACGGTCAGGAAGTGGGCTACAACGAGGGAGCTCAGGAGCCTGCCGAGTACAATATTACAAAGTATCTGAAGAAAGGCCGTAACACGCTG
>CADBVZ010000053.1:0-7100 GCA_902798285.1 uncultured Prevotella sp.
CTTCGACATATTGGAGAACATGCGAGGCTACGTCGAAAATAACAACAATCCCGAACCTGCCCCCGAAGAATCCTCTAATCTTTCCGATTACGCAGAGTAGTCAGTGGCTTGAAGTTACTCACTTACTCAGTTACTCACTTAGGACATTTAGGGTTTGACTTATGCTACACATTGAAGTTTCCACTTTCCACACTTTCCACTTTGGACATTTAGGTATTTCGTTTTTGCATTTAAGAGAGAATAGATTAATATAATTCTATGATTAGATAATTGTCAGAACTAAAAATATAAATGTCCAAAGTGGAAAGTGGAAAGTGCGGAAAGTAAATGTCCTAAGTGAGTAACTGAGTAAGTTGAATTGCATTTTGCTATTGTTTTTTTTACAAATTCTCCACTCAACAAACCAGCCAAACAACAGACTCGGAGTAATGTAAAGTTTTACTCCGAGTAAAGCAGGGGTTTACTCGGAGTAAAGTCAGACTTTAGTCCGTCTAAAGTCCAGAGGTTTAAACCTCCTTTATTCAAGGCATTCTTACGACGCAAAACTTGATGGTAAAACTTTTATACACTACAAGAAAAGTAAAGAGATTACTCATAGTGTGCAAAGAGCGTTTCATCAGTTTTGCGCCTCACGGGCGTGTAGATGTTCACACGTTTACCCCCTTCGGGCTTCGTAAACCATCCCGCGAACTTTACCCCCTGTTTCTCTGCAACTGGCATCGGCCCGTAAAGTCCGCCAGTGGCCACCTTTTTCTGGTGATAGTCTATCATACCACCACGAGGTATGAATGTTACTTTATGAGTTTCAATACTGCCATTTTCATAGTCGGGTGCCACCAAATAATAGAGTCGTCCTTTGCCTTTTTCCAATGTTCCATCCGACTTCCTCACGGTATACGTATCCTCAGTGACACTACCGCCATTATTGCCGTCGATAGTGTAGATAGTGATTGTATTGCCATTATCCACCGCACGATTGAAGATCGATGTGTGGCCTAGCGATTCATCGTACCGATGACTGTCTCTGTCCCACACCCATAAGATGAGATCGCCAGATCGTGGTGTATAGCTACCACCTGCATAACTCATCTCACTCCAGCGGTAATACTTTGACGGTGTATCGTCTGTGAACGTAGCAGCATTGGCTCCTCGACTACTATTCAGGATCTGTTTAGGCAGCCCTGACATCCTGACACACCATGAGCCAAACTCTGAACACCATGCGTTACCTGAACTCTGCAAATAACGTCCATATTCGGAGACATCGCCGTTGCCTCGTTTGTTGCTGCCACCATAGTCAGCCTCACTATTACCTTCGTGGTAGCCTATTTGCGACTTGGCGATGTAAATCATGTCATCGCGCATACGCCCCGTCGGACGAGTGCCACAGAGGCGATAGAAATAGACGCTTTTGCTATATCCATCACTCTCCACAGCGTTAATATCCTCCTCAGCAGGCACGTTTCTGAAGGCACCCGTCTCCAGTTTGATACCCTTAGGCAGCGACACCTCCTCCAACTGTTCACAGTTTTGGAAGGCCCACATGCCCACACTCTTTACACTCTCCGCTAGCACAGCGCTCTCCAGTCGGGAGAATCCCTGCAGGGCACGGTTTCCTACGCGGGTAATGCCGTTCTCTACCACCACCCGCTTCACCTTCTGGCGCTGTCGTTGCCAAGGACGGTCACTTGTGTTGGGACTCGCGTCATTATACTTATTGAAGTCTCCGATGGCACCATTACCACTGAAGGTTAACGTGCCATCACTGGTAAGCCGCCACTCGATGCCTCTATAGGATCCGTCATCAACCACGCGTTGTGCGTAGGCCTGTTGCCCCAGGCCCACGCACAACATCAGAATACACAAAAATTTCATTTACAACTTATCGATTGCTTTATTTACAGCGTCGAGAACTTGTTTCTGACTCTTGTCGCTGCTGTTACCTGCTACAGCAGACTTCACCTTCTCGAGGTCAGATTTCGAACCAATCTTGGCAATCACCTTCACAGCCGATGTACGACCGATCCAGTTGGCATTGGCATCGGTAGCGATATCCATCATTACCTTCACCCACTCTGCATCCTTATAATAGGTTGCACGTGCCTTCCAACCATTGATTTCCTTGGCATTCTGTGTCTCCAGAGCACCAATAGAGGTCCAGGCGGGAATATCATTCGTACGAGGGGGCTTCTTCAGGTAGTTGAGGGCAACTGTGTAAGCGGCCTTGCTGGTATTCTCGTGTTTGGGATAGCCATACCACATGGTATAAAGGCTACGCATAGCATCACCGTGCAACTTAGCCTGGGCGGGATCATTGAGCACCTTTTCGAGTTCGGGAACGAGTGAGTCGTCGCTCAGTTCTCCTACATGACTCAGGATAGTCTTCTGAACATCCTCGTCGCTATCAGCCATCAGTTTCTTGGCTGCGTCTGCCATACCGTCGACACCTTTGCTCCAGTAGTTTCCTACAGAGAGAGCCACGGCCTTGCGGATATACTTGTTGTCGCTACTGATCTGTGAGAGAATGAACTTGGCAACTTCGGGCTTCTTCATCTCGTTAGACAAGGTCTTGATGCCCTCCTTGATCACGTAAGGAGCCTTCTCATTGTTCAGTATCTGAACCAGTTTGCTAATATCACCATCGTTCACACCGAAAATAGTCTTAAACTGCTGCACAGCCACACCTCTTACCTGAGGAGAAGCGTTAGAGAGCAACTTCTGGAATATTTCACTGGCATTCGCAGGGCGCTTATGATTGCTGAGTACTGCATTCTTCACATTACCCACAAAGTTCTGGCCCAGTTCGAGGTTGTCCTTGAGGTCAACCTTCGAGTAAGCGAGGTAAAGGGCCTCGAACTCATCGGCTGTCAGGGGTTCCTTCTCGGGGGTCTTGATCATGCTCTTCAAGCCTTCTTCGGTAAAGTCGACACTGTTGAGCAGTTGCATGGCTGGACTATCGTCATCGGCAGCCTCTACGGCAGCCTCAGCACTTTCAGAACCTGTGTTTGCAGCCTTATTACCGCATGATGCCATCATACAAACAGATGTTGTCAGAATGGCGATACTAAGAAATAGTTTCTTCATCTCTTTTAAAATTTTAATGGGTTTATAACAATGTTATTGATTAAGCCTTGGGAATGGCGCCAAACTTGGCCTCGTAAGCCTTCTTGGCCTTATCGGCAGCGCGCTTGAATGCATCGGCATCAGCCTTCGACATCAGCACATTCTGTTCGCCCTTACGCATACTGTTGTACTTAGAACGGGGGTTCATGGCATGCTCCAACCAGTCGTTCAAGTCGGGGCGGCCGGTTACTACAGCAGAACCTTTGGGCTTACCATAATAGAAATCACGCAGATTCTCTGGTGTACAGCTGGCCAGATCCATCTTTCCATTGCTCTTGATCATACGATACATATCAACGATTCTCTGGGCAATCATGTTGCCATAGGTCTTACCACAGTCGTATTTGCCACCAGTAGTAAAATCGCTGGTTCCAGGCTGGTAGTAGGAATAAACGAGCGCCTCGTCAGCCTCTGTCATACCGATATACTTGTCGAGGCCTCCAGAAGCCTTGGCGCCATTGTTCTCTACCACGACAGGCGACATGAATGAGCCTTCGCTAGATGTAGATGTTGTAGGACTAGCCACATTCGTTACGTCCTCAGTACCAGACACTTCGCCCGTGGTAACAGTCTGCTTGGCCTTATCAGCGAGTTTCTTTAACTTGCCAAACTGAGCGTTGGCGTTCATGTTTACTACAAACAACATGGCTACTACCATTGATAATTTGATAAAAGTCTTCATCTTTCTATTATAAATAAGGTGATTAGTTTACTTGAAATACTTCTCGGCTTTGTCTGCTGGGATCTCTACTGCAGGATTCAGACCAGGATAGAAGGTGTCATCAGGTGTGAAGTCCTTCTTGTACTTGGCATTAGCCGCTGGGCTATAGTGAATGGTACGGAACTCAGGACGAACCACGAAGTACTTGCCACCCTTCTCAAAGAATACGAGATAGATATCGCGCCACAGATCATCCAGTTCGTCGTTGCTGCGATAAGGCTCTGGCATATCAGGATAGTTCTGACGATTCCAGGTTCCATAGTCTAAAGAGGTCTTTCTGCTACGCAGATTCATCTGGATTACCTTGAGAATCTTCGAGGGCTTGAGGTCCTTCTGAACCTTCGACTTGATCTTGGTGAAGTTCTCCTGCTGTTTCTGCTGCTGGCGCATGTCTTTCAGGGTCTGTCCCTGCTCATCGAGCCAGTAATTCTCTTTCTCTGCCAACAGTTTCTCAGCCTGTTCCGGCGACATGGTAGCCTTAGCAGCCTTCGATACCGTATTGGCAGCCTTGCCATTCTCGGCATTCTCAACTTTCTTACTGGTGCTCTTAGCCTTGTCAGCAATACCCTTCAACTTACCGAACTGCGCATCGGCGTTCATACTAACTGTAAACAACATGGCAGCAGCCAGTGTCAATCTCAGAAATGAATTCTTTTTCATCTTGTTTAAGTTTTAAATAATAATATTATGTTTATGATCTTATTAATTCTTTGTTATTCTGGGTGCAAAGATACGAAGAAAACCCCTATGATGCGTGAACAATTTCTTACAAATTTCAAGTGGTACCCTGCAAAATCTTCCAAAATGCAAATTGTTAGTCGTTTCTTGCGCAAAAAAGCCTTGTGTAGGGGCAAGTAACAACAATAGCATACAAAAATCGCTATCCCTAAGGTGGAATAGCGATTTATTTATAACACTCGAATAAAGAGGGTTACAGCTTGAAAAAGCCGAAGAAGTACATGACAGCAACTCGACGGCGATCGGTCATCTGTTCAGCCTTACCGATGATGGAGCCTTTGTAACGGATATCACCATTGTTCTCAACTTTGCCGATGATAGATCCATTGAGGCGGATGTCGCCATTGTTCTCTACCCTACCAATAATGGAGCCGCGCTTGCGGATATCGCCATTATTCTCGATACGGCCTTCGATGGAGCCATTCACGCGGATGTCGCCATTGCTCTCGAAACGGCCCACGATAGAGCCATTGAGGCGTACATCGCCATTGTTCTCGATCTTACCTACGATACTACCGCCCTTGCGAAGGGTGTCGGCCTGAACATTCACATTAACTGCCAGCAGCAAAAGGGCTGCCATGGCAAGACGCAAAAAGATGGATTTCTTCATTGTTAATTTGTTTTTAAGTTTTTATAATACAACACAGAGATACAAAGTCACAGAGTTTTATGTTACATTCAAACTCTCGCGATATTGTGAAGGGGTAACACCATAAGCGCGCTTAAAGACTCGCCCGAAGCTATTGGTCTCATCATAACCACACAGATTAGCCACACGAGAGATGGGCATATCGGGATTATCAGTAAGGAGTTTGGCAGCACGCTCCATTTGAATGGCAGAGATGAAAGCCTTGGGCGATTCGCCCGTGACACTCATCAGGCGACGACGGAAGGTCTGCACGCTCATATTCATCTCAGAGGCAATAGTCTCAACACCATACTGACCTGAAGAGAGGTTATCGTTGACAACCTGCACGAGGCGCATAATAAAGAGACGATCCTCGGTAGCAATCTCATCCTGAGTTGATTCCGATGCGGACTCCGCTATCGTTTCTGTTTCAGCAGATTCATCGACAACGGTAGTGGGCTCGGCAAGGGCAGCGATACGCATGGCCTCGACCTGACGGATAAGTTCCTGCATACGACGACGATCATGGCGCACGCGCCATAAGCCATAGGATAATACCGCCAACAACAATATGACACCTATTATAATATATAGGCGATAGGAACGCTGCATCTCGGTGGTCTCGGCCTGAAGCTCATCGTAACCATACTCTACAGCATACTTAGAGAGCAACTGCCCCGTCTTCTCATCATAGAGGGAATCGCGCAATTCGTTATAACGGTCGTTATGCTCCATGGCCAGATCGGGGTTGCTATGGCGCAGGGCCTCGTAAAGACCATGACGGCTCTTGCTCTCATTGAAGAGATCGTGCTGGGATAGGAAAATCTTCAGGGCTTCGTTATAATAGCGTACTGCGGCAGAATCGTTTTGGACCTGATGCATAAGCAAGCCCATCTGATTGCAAGCAATACCTAGAGAGTGGGTATTACCACTGATACGCAGTCCGGGGATGGCTTCATCGAGGGCCTGACGAGCCTCGGCATCGCGCTGCAGTGCGATAAGGGCATTGGCACGCATAGCCTGACGAATGGCCATCTTGTCCTTACGACCCAAACGCCGCTCCATCTCATAGGCCTTAGTAGCATAATCGAGAGAGCGCTCATCCTGCTTAAGAATATGATATACCTCGGAGGCCATGCCATGAAGAACGGCCAGACGCTGGGGATTGTCAACCTTTGAGGCGTATTGAATACCCTTAAGCACATATTTCTCGGCTTCTTGAGGCTGGCGCATGGACATATAGATGCCTGCCAGCGTGTTAAGACTCGACGACATGGCATCTGGGTCGCCCGATTTCTCATCGAGTGCATAGCACTGCTTGGTATATTTGACAGCCTCGCTAAACTGTCCCTGACGAATATGGATGATTGCTAGGAGGTTCAGGCAGTCGGCCTCGCACTGGGTATTAGCCTCACTACGCGACTGGGCCAGCGCCTGCTCTGCCACTCGCTGAGCCTCGCCATATTGCTGGAGACCATATAAGCTATCGGCCTCATTAGCAAGCATCTCTCCCTTGGTATCGCCTACGGCCAGTCCTCGCAAAGGCACCAGCAACAAAAGCGCTATTATGACTGATTCCTTAGTTATTCGTAACATTTCGGCTGCAAAGATATACATAAATAAGCAGAATACCAAAAGAAAAACATAAAAAAAGCCACTCGAAGAAAATCGAGTGGCTTTAAATATGAGTCTAAGTAAGAATGATCTTATTTCAGCTCAGCAAGGTACTTAATGGTGCGAACCATCTGAGAAGTGTAAGAGTTCTCATTGTCGTACCAAGAAACAACCTGTACGAGAGAGTTACCATCCTCCATCTTGCTTACCATGGTCTGGTTAGCGTCGAACAGAGAACCGAACTTCATACCGATGATGTCGCTAGAAACCAGCTTC
>CADBVZ010000053.1:7110-9929 GCA_902798285.1 uncultured Prevotella sp.
CTTCTCCTCAGTGTAACCGAAGCTCTCGTTGGTAGCAGCCTTCATGGCAGCGTTGATACCCTCAACAGTTACCTCACCCTTAACAACAGCGTGCAGGATGGTGGTAGAACCTGTAGGAGTTGGAACGCGCTGAGCAGCACCGATCAGCTTACCGTTCAGCTCAGGAATAACGAGACCGATAGCCTTAGCAGCACCAGTAGAGTTAGGAACGATGTTCTGAGCACCAGCACGAGCGCGCTGAACATCACCCTTGCGCTGAGGACCGTCGAGAATCATCTGGTCACCTGTGTAAGCGTGTACAGTGGTCATGATACCGCTCTGGATAGGAGCGAAATCGTTCAGAGCCTTGGTCATAGGAGCCAAGCAGTTGGTGGTACAAGAAGCTGCAGAGATCACCTTATCAGCAGGTGTCAGAGTCTTGTGGTTAACATTGTAAACGATAGTAGGCAGGTCGTTGCCAGCAGGAGCAGAGATCACAACCTTCTTAGCGCCAGCTGTCAGGTGAGCAGAAGCCTTCTCCTTAGATGTATAGAAACCTGTGCACTCGAGAACAACGTCTACATCGAGCTTACCCCAAGGGAGCTCAGCAGCGTTAGGAATAGCGTAGATAGTGATCTTCTTACCATCAACTACGATGTAGTCCTCACCAGCCTCAACTGTGTGCTTGTTCTCACCGAACTTGCCACAGAAACCACCCTGAGCGGTGTCATACTTCAGCAGGTGTGCGAGCATCTTAGGACTTGTCAAGTCGTTGATAGCTACTACTTCATAACCTTCAGCCTCGAACATCTGACGGAAAGCGAGGCGACCGATACGGCCAAAAATCCTAAATTCAATAAAATCGAATTTTTATTTCATTTTTTTCCTGTTACGGATGCAAAATTACAAAAAAAACTTTATATTTGCATCAGATTTCAAAATAAAAAATGAATGTTCTTAGGCAAAGTTCTGTGTTTCTTGACATAGATTTACGTATTTTAAAACAGATTGCCACATAGAGATGACAGAATAGAATTGAAAAGAAGAGATTATCAAACAATATGTTTCATTAAAAACTTAAAATTATGGGATTGATTAAAGAATTCAAAGAGTTTGCCGTAAAAGGTAACGTGATGGACATGGCAGTCGGTGTAATCATCGGTGGTGCTTTTGGAAAAATCGTGTCTAGTCTTGTTGACGACGTACTCATGCCGCTGGTTGGTATGATTACTGGCAACATCGACTTCACCACACTGGCTTACAAGATTGGCGAAGGTGAGGAGGCTGCCGTGCTGAAGTATGGCAATTTCATTCAGAACACTGTCGACTTCATCATCGTTGCGTTCTGTATCTTCATGATGCTAAAGGGTATCAACAAGCTGAACCGCAAGAAGGAAGAGCCCGCTCCAGAGCCCGAGGCTCCAAAGGGTCCGACACAGGAGGAACTGCTGGCTGAGATTCGCGACCTGCTGAAGAATAAGTAAGCTGATTACTGATAAAAAGTAAGTTGAAAGCTACTGGAAAGTAAGTTGAAACTTGCGAAGAAGTAAGTTAAACTCTATAAATATAAAAAAGGTTGTCGTCGCTGACAACCTTTTTTGTTTGACGATCGTTTCATCCTGCTTGAGGACAGCCTCAACACATAAGGCGAATGCCCATCGTCAGGCTTATCGTGACAAGGCTTCGAAGAGCTGGTCGAGCGCAGCGTCGGTGTTTCCCTCATTCTCATTGAGCAGCGTCACGAACTTAGAGCCGATGATGGCACCGGCGGCATTGTCCTGTGCGGCTTTGAGCGTCTGGGCATTCGAGATACCGAAGCCGATCATCCGCGGATTGCGGAGGTTCATTGCATGGATACGATGGAAATAAGCCTGTTTCTCGTCGTCGAAATGTTTCTGTGTACCCGTGATCGAAGCGGAGCTGACCATGTAGACGAACCCATCGGTGTGGTCGTCAATCAGTCGGATGCGCTCCTCGCTTGTCTCAGGCGTGATGAGCATGATGATGCGCAGGTCGTAGCGGTCGGCTACGGGCTTCACGATTTTCAGATAGTCATCGAAGGGCAGGTCGGGGATGATGAGTCCGCTGACGCCCGCCTTGACACACGACTCGCAGACGGCTTCGATGCCATAATGGAGGATGGGGTTCAGGTAGCCCATGAGTATCAGGGGGATATGCACCTGGTCCTTGATGGCTTCCAACTGCGAGAAGAGCTTGCGCAGCGTCATGCCGTTTTTCAGGGCCTGTGTGGCGGCACTCTGAATCACCGGACCGTCGGCCAACGGATCGCTGAAGGGGATGCCTACCTCGATCATACAAATGCCGCGGCGCTGCATAGTGAGAATCACGTCGGCCGTGCCCTCAAGCGTAGGGCAACCGGCACAGAAATAAAGTGAAAGGAGTTTCTCGTCCTTCCGGTTTGCAAAAAGTTGATTGATTCTATTCATATTCTTGTCATTTTAATCGTTTTGTTGGGTCGACATATCGCATGACTTCTTGATAAAGGAATGGTCTCAACGTCTGACCTTTTGGAGGAATGCGCTGAGAGCCTCCACGTCCTTCTTGCCCGGCGAGCACTCGAAGCGTGAGTTCACATCGATACCGATACACTTCGGATGACGGAACGCGCTCACCCGCTCGGCATCGTCGGGTCCGATACCTCCGCTCAGCAGAAACGGCGTATCGTCGGTATAGTGGCAGAGCACACTCCAGTCGAATTTCTCGCCGTTGCCGCCCACCGACCTCCCTTTCGTGTCGAAGAGGAAGGCGTCCACCAGTCCGTCGTAGACCGATGTCTGTACGAGGTCGGTGGCGGTTGCGATATTGAAGGCCTTGATGAT
>CADBVZ010000054.1 GCA_902798285.1 uncultured Prevotella sp.
GACCTTCTGAAACGCTTCGATGATTTACTGAAACACTATTACAGCGAAGGACGGCAGCGCAAGCTCGGCCTGCCCACCGTCCGCTATTGTGCTCAGGAGTTGTCCCTTTCGCCTAACTACTTCGGCGACCTTATCCGTCAGGCTACAGGCGATACAGCCACAGCCATCATCCGCAACTTCGTGATGCAACGAGCCACCGCCTATCTGCACGACGGAAAAACCATCTCAGAAACTTCTGAACTCCTCGGCTTTGAATATCCGCAACATTTTACTCGTGTATTCAAAAAACACTTCGGTCTCACTTCCAGCGAGTTTCTACGAAAATGAGAAACGAGGTATCTCTCTTCGGACATAATGGAGTTTGTCGAATTTTATCCAGTTAATTAAATATTTACTGCCGAAATGACTTTCATAGTTGTTTTGCGAAAATTTAAAAAAAACTCCGTCGATTTGCAGAAAACTTACATTTAGGCGAGTTCTCTTTCTATACCACAGAAGTAAACGGATGCAGAATGTGCAGTACATGCTCATAATTTTTAGGCACGGATGACACGGCTTTTTATAAAAAAAGACACGGCCTTCTTCTTGAAAAAGCCGTGTCCTTGGAATAAGGCCGTGTAAATCTGTGCCTAATATTTTCTAAGCGCTGCAATGAGTTCAGCGTTTTCGGATTTCGTTCCGATGGTAATGCGGAGGCAGTTCTGACAGAGTTGCACACGATGACGATTGCGAACGATGATACCCTGATCTACCAGATAGTTGTAAATCTTCGTGGCATCGGTCATCTTGGCGAGGAAGAAATTGGCCTCCGTAGGATAAACCTTCTCACAGATGGGCAACATCTCGAAAGCATCCATCATACGGGTGCGCTCCTGCAACAGGATCTTCACCCAGTTATCAACCTCATAAGGATCCTTCAAAGCCTCGAGCGCCTGCTGCTGCGTGAGCTGGTTCACGTTGTAGGGATACTTCACCTTATTAAATATATTGATGATATCCTCGGATGCAAAGGCCATACCCAAGCGGATGGCAGCACAGCCCCATGCCTTTGACATGGTGTTGAGTACAATGAGGTTAGGATACTTTGCCAACTCTGAGCGAAGGGTCTTTTGTGATGAGAAGTCGCTGTAAGCCTCGTCGACAATCACGATGCCCTGAAAACTCTCAATCACCTTGATCACCTCGTCGCGATTCAGACAGTTACCCGTGGGGTTGTTGGGTGTGCAGAGCCAGATAATCTTGGTATGATCATCGGTAGCAGCCATCAGTTTCTCAGCTGTTGTCTGGTAATTCTCGTCGAGCAAAACGGTGCGATATTCGGTGTCGTTGATATCGGCACACACCTTATACATGCCGTAGGTGGGTTCGATGGCCACCACGTTATCTACACCCGGGTTGCAGAAACATCGGTAGGGTAGGTCGATGGCCTCGTCGCTACCATTGCCCAGGAATATATTCTCAGCGGGAACACCCTTTACCTTCGAAAGTGCAGCCTTCAGTTCCAACTGCAGTGGGTCGGGGTAGCGGTTGAATGGCTGGTTATAAGGATTCTCATTCGCATCGAGAAACACGCGAGCCTCCCTACCAGCATACTCATTACGAGCGCTGCTGTAAGGTGCCAGCGACCATATATTGGGACGAGTTAATTCTTCTAATGACTTCATTTTAAACTGTTTATTCGTACTGTCATGGCGTTCTTGTGGGCATCCAGTTGTTCGGCTTCTGCCATGAGTTCAACGGCATGTCCGATGCTACGGATACCATCAGCAGTGAGATGCTGGAAGGTTACCTTACGGCAGTAGCTGTCCAGGTTTACACCGCTGTAGGCAGTGGCATAGCCGTGCGTAGGCAGAGTGTGATTGGTACCACTGGCATAGTCGCCAGCACTCTCACAAGCATATTCGCCTAGGAATACACTACCGGCATTGATCACCTTCTTGGCCAGTTTCTCAAAGTCAGAGGTCTGGATAATCAGGTGCTCGGGTGCATAAGCGTTCGAGAGATCGATAGCCTCCTGCTTGTCGTGAACAAGTACCAGTCGACTGTTCTCCAATGCCTTCTGTGCAATCTCCTTACGAGGCAGAAGCTCCAACTGACGGTTTACCTCAGCCTGAACATCGAGGATTACCTGTTCGCTGGTTGTAATCAGGAAAACCTGTGAGTCGATACCATGCTCAGCCTGTGAAAGGAGGTCGGCAGCAATGAACTCGATATTGGCTTTATCGTCGGCAATCACGCAAACCTCCGAAGGACCAGCAGGCATGTCGATGGCTACATCGTGCAGACTTACCTGTTGCTTGGCCGCCATCACATACTGGTTGCCTGGACCGAATATCTTATAAACCTTAGGTACGCTTTCTGTGCCATAAGCCATGGCGCCGATGGCCTGTACACCCCCAGCCTTGAAGATCTTGCTGACACCAGCGATGCGGGCAGCTACGAGGATGGCAGGATTCACCTTGCCGTCGCGTCCTGGAGGGGTGCAGAGCACAATCTCACTGCATCCGGCAATCTTGGCAGGTGTAGCCAGCATCAGTACAGTAGAGAAGAGTGGGGCAGTACCTCCGGGAATATAGAGTCCTACCTTCTCGATGGCTACGCTCTTCTGCCAGCAGGTGACACCAGGCTGTGTCTCCACCTTCTTTCCCTTGAACTTCTGCGACTCATGGAAGGCCTGGATATTGTAGTGGGCCACCTGGATGGCAGCCTTCAGTTCTGGACTTACCAACTGCTCGGCTTCGTTCATCTCAGCCTCAGTCACTGCGAGTGAAGTCAGATCCACATGGTCGAACTTCAGTTCATAGCCCTTCACGGCGTCGTCGCCACGCTTCTTGACATCAGCCAGTACCGAAGCTACTGTCTCATTCAGCTGTGAGGTGTCGAGGTGCGGACGCTCTACGATATCAGCCCATTCGCTTCTCTCAGGATATCTGATAATGTTCATTTACCTTTTTTCTTTTTTACCTTTTTACCTTTACAGGATCATCTTCTCAATAGGTGTCACGAGGATACCCTGTGCACCCATCTCCTTCAGTTTACCGATGATCTCCCAGAACTGCTTCTGGTCGAGTACGGTGTGTACAGAGCACCACTCCTCGTCAGCGAGGGGGATGATGGTGGGACTCTTCAGTCCAGGCAACACATCGATGATCTCCTGCAAACGAGCCTTCGGGGCATTCATACGTACATATTTCTTATCCTCGGCATCCTTCACAGCCTTGAAACGGAACAGCATCTGCTCCAGGATCTGGCGCTTCTCCTCAGAGAGTTGCTTATTGCCAATGAGCAGTGCCTCGCTCTTCATCACAACCTCTACCTCACGGAGGTTATTGCTCACGAGGGTAGAACCTGAAGAAACGATATCGAAGATACCATCGGCCAGACCGATGCCCGGACTGATCTCCACAGAACCGGTGATGACATGTATCTCGGCATGGATGCCTTTCTCGTCGAGGAAATGCTTCAGAATACCAGGGTAGCTGGTGGCAATCTTCTTGCCGTTAAACCACTCTACGCCCTTGTAGTCGATCTCTTTGGGGATAGCCAGCGACAGGCGGCACTTAGAGAAACCCAGACGTGAAATGATGTCGGCATCCTCGCCGCGCTCCACGAACTCGTTCTCACCAACCACACCGATGTCGGCTACACCACTGGCCACGCTCTGGGGAATATCGTCATCACGAAGATAAAGCACCTCGAGCGGGAAGTTAGACGACTGAACTAACAGGGTACGCTTCGACGCACTTACCTTGATGTCTGCCTCTGCGAGGAGATTCATGGTATCGTCGAAAAGACGTCCTTTTGATTGTACTGCAATACGTAACATAACGTTAAAGTCTATCATTTTACTTATAATTCGGGTGCAAAATTACAAAAAATCTGCGTAATCTGTGCATCCGCGCATAAAAATTAGTATCTTTGCACCGATTTTGGATATTATTTACTGCAGATTGATGCTGAACGTGAATAAATATGCGGCTTTGGTGGCTGTCGTGCTGCTGCTTGTCTCTTGTTTTGAGAAGAAACAGGAACCGTTGGTGGCGCCTTGGGGCGTTATCGATGATACGGTGACTGTAGCCGAGGACTTTGATTTGCATGATATCCAGACCAGTGGTGAACTTATCATGGCTACTGTTACCGGTCCTGAAACTTACTATGACTATCATGGTAAGTCGCTCGGTACGCAGTATCTGCTCTGTCAGCGCTTTGCCGATTCACTGGGCTGTCGCTTGCGTGTCGATGTGTGTCGCGACAGTATCGAACTGGTTCATAAACTTGATTCTTGCGAGGCAGATCTCATTGCATGGCCTACGCCTGGTCATATCGAGGCTGATCGTAGTAAGCCCGATCTTGTGGCTGAGCTCAAGTCTTGGTATCATCCCTCGTTCATTGATGATGTCAAGAAGGAAGAGACGGCTCTGCTCACTACCAAGAAGGTACGACGCCGCATCTTCGCGCCTATGCTTGATGCCAAGGGTGGTATCATCTCGCATTACGATCAGTACTTCATGACCTATAGTCGTGATATCCGTTGGGACTGGCGATTGATGGCAGCTCAGTGTTATCAGGAGTCTACCTTCGACCCGAAGGCAGTATCCTTTGCCGGTGCCAAGGGTCTGATGCAGATTATGCCAGGTACGGCTGATCATCTGGGAGTGGCTCGTAGTAAACTTTATGAGCCTGAGGCCAATATTGCTGCCGCGGCTAAGTATATTGGTGAGTTGCAGCACACTTTCTCTGATATCCGCGATCAATATGAGCGCACCAACTTCGTACTTGCCAGTTATAATGGTGGTGCTCACCACATTCGTGATGCCATGGCTCTGGCCAAGCGCGATGGCAAGAACCCTCACCGTTGGAGCGATGTGTCGGCCTATGTCCTGAAATTGGCTACACCCAAATATTATAACGATCCTATTGTGAAATATGGTTATATGCGTGGTTCTGAGACCGTCGATTACGTGAATCGTATTCGTCAGCGTCATGCCAGTTATCAAGGGGTGAAGTCGCCCCATATGGGCTTCCATCCCTCGCAACCGCGCAAGGCTGATCAACGTAAGAAAAAGTACGATATATGATGAGGAAAAGTAGTTGGATATTGGTAGGCTTTTGTCTGATAGCATGTCTGTTGGGCAGTTGCGGAAGCCAGCAGCCGAAATCGTATGTTTCGGAACTGACAAGTGATGATAGTGTGCTTATCAGCATGGGCCAGTGGAACCTGATCAAGTATCACAGTGATAAGCTGGGTATCGACATTAACTATCCGTCGTTCCTCTATCATCAGGAGTTGCCCGGCGAGACTAGTCAGGAGATCTTTATCAAAGACGATATATCCATCTCTGTTATCGTGGATTCACTTACTGGTATGAACTACAGTGCTGGTCAGCAGATGATGGGTATGGGTGCCGATCTGGTGGATGTGGGTGATAACTATAGTATCTTGACCGGCGCCGATGAGAATTGGGATTACTACGGCAAGGTGATCGATGATGATACGATACGTACCGTGACGGTGATGTTGCGCTATAATCCCAATCACGAGGAGGCTGTTGATCCTCTACGAGAGTGGGTGCAACAGTTTGAGTTGAAATAAACAATTAACCCCTCGGCATTGCCGAGGGGTTAATCTTATTTGCAAGGGATCTTATCCACGCGCTTCTGGTGACGACCACCTTCGAATGTTGCGGTGAAGAACTCGTCCATAATCTTGCGAGCCATATTATTGTCGATGAATCGACCTGGCATTACCAGAACGTTGGCATCGTTGTGCTGACGGATGAGATGTGCAATCTCAGGAATCCAGCACAGTCCGGCACGCACCTGCTGGTGCTTGTTCAGTGTGATAGAGATACCCTCGCCACTGCCACAGATGGCAATACCAGGATAAACCTCACCACTCTCGATGCCCTCAGCCAGTGCGTGTCCGAAGTCGGGATAGTCAACACTGGCGTCGCTCCATGTACCATAGTCCTTATAGGGATAACCCTTCTCTTCTAGGTACTCGAGCACGAACTTCTTTAAAGCGAAGCCTGCGTGATCGCAAGCTACTCCTACAGTCTTTACTTCCATAGTTATATAAAATTAAAACACAGAGACACAAAGGTACAGAGTTTATTATAATCCTCTGCGACTCTGTATCTCTGTGTTGATTATTTATGCCAGCAAGGCCTTAACCTGCTTGTAGACATTCTCACCAGTGAAGCCGAGCTTCTCATCGAGCACCTTGTAAGGAGCAGAGAAACCGAAGCTCTCCAGACCCCATACGGTACCGTCGGCACCTACCAGACCCTCGAGGTTTACAGGCAGACCAGCGGTGAGACCGAACTTCTTCTTACCAGCGGGCAGTACGCTCTGCTGATACTCCTTGCTCTGGCTGCGGAACAGACCCTCAGAAGGTACGCTCACGATGCGAACCTTAACACCGTCCTCGCGGAGCAGCTTAGCACCAGCCTCCAGAGTAGATACCTCAGAACCAGAAGCCAACAGAATGACATCGTAGTTCTCATCAGAGCCAGCTACTACGTAAGCACCCTTGGTAGCCTGGTTGTAGTCGTTGCCCTCGGGCAGCATCTCGATGTTCTGACGAGAGAAGATCAGAGCTGTTGGGGTATCAACGTTCTCCATAGCCATGCGCCAGCAAACGGTTGTCTCCTCAGCATCGGCAGGACGAACTACCAATACAGAGTTCTTGCCGTGGTGGTTCTTC
>CADBVZ010000055.1 GCA_902798285.1 uncultured Prevotella sp.
CTGCGTGGGAAAATAATCCCCCAAGCTCTCTTACTGCTTAATAGCTTCGAAGATGATCTGTGCCAGACGGTCAGCGCCTTTGGCATCTGGATGGATACCATCTTCGGCCACCTTATCACCATCGTTGGCAAAGAGCGTGTGCAAATCGACTACCTGCAAGCCATACTTCTTGGCCACTTCCTGCTGGATGGGGATAATCTCATTGGTAATCACAGCATCGCTGATGTTCCAAGAAGGCTTGAAAGCAGGAATAGGTGTGCAGAGCAGAATACGGGGTTTCGGCTCAGCAACTGGGGTCTTACTCTTCTTGCCCTTCTTCTTAGCGGGCTGAGCCAGATCTGGACGCAAGGTGGTAATCATCTGCTCAAGGTCCTGACGGAACTCTGAACCATACTGCCAGTTCTCGGGCTTAGAATCGTTGGTGCCCAACTTAATCACTACCACATCGGGCTTAAAAGCCAAAGCATCCTGCCAAGCCATTTCGTTCATATAGGGGAAGTCGCCCTTATTCAACATGGTACGCGCGCTAACACCGAAGTTCTTCACCCAGTAGTCGTTGCCCAGCTTCTTCTGCAGTTGTGCAGGATAGCCGTAAGCGGTGCGCATATCAACACAATAGCCATCGGTAATACTGTTGCCAATACAAGCCACGCGGATGGCACCAGGCTGTGGAGTCTGACGAGCCTGGAGCCAGTTGCCAAGATCGGTGAGCAGCTGGTCGTGATACTTGAACCAAGGACCGAAGCCGAAGCCGTGATCGCCAGTAGGATAAACGAACATAGCGCAATCGTTGCCTGCATTACGCATGGCCTTGTAATACTCGAGGCCGTTGGTAACGAATGGCACCAGGCGGTCGTCGCTGGCAGTAATGATAACAGCAGGAGGTGTGAGATGGCTGCGAACCACATTCATCGTTGAGAAATCGCGCACCAGATCCGGATTCTTCTGGCCTTCCTCGCCCAGGAAATTGACGCACGACCACTTGTGGGACACGCGCTCATCCATCGAGATAACAGGATAGAACAGGATGGAGAAATCGGGGCGAGCATCGAAAGGTGCATGGGTAGATATGACGGAAGCCAGATGACCACCAGCCGAGAAGCCCATGATACCTACATCGTGAGGATTGATGCCCCACACTTCAGCAGAATCGCGTACGATGCGCATACCTTTCATCACATCGTTCATGGGTTTGGTGCGATCGCCCTCGGGCAAACGATAGTTCACCACGAAATAGGCAATACCCTGCTGGTTGAGCCAACCAGAGGCCATCGTACCCTCATGATTGTTTGACAACACGGAGTAGCCACCACCGGGCACACCCACAATAGCTTTACCAGAGGAAGTCTCTGGAAGGAAACACACCATCTCCGCCTTACCATCGTCAGTGAGGTTGAGCGTAAACTTTCTCGCTGTCTGTGCCTGCATCGATGTGGCGAGCAGCATCAGACCAAAAAACAATAGTTTCTTCATACTTTGAGTTTATGGATAGTTGAATGAATGATTTATTTTGGTGCAAATGTACAAAAAAAATGAAACAACCATCAGCATTTCGCAAAAAAGTTGTATTTTTGCAGCGTATTTTTAAACGTAAACCACTACCAAGATGAAGAAAACTATCATTACAGTCATTGGTCTTGCTTTCACTATCAGCGTGAATGCTCAGACCATCAAACCCTATGAGAAAACTGCTTTTGAGGAGATTCAGGCCAACAAGTTTCTTGCTGGTGGAAACCTGACCGATTACGACCGTATTCCGCGTCAGGCTGTGCTCACACCTACTCCCAAAGGCTATGAACCCTATTATCTGAGTCATTACGGCAGACACGGAGCCCGTTTCCTGTTGGGTGAACGCGACTACTCAGGGCCAGTGATGACACTCAGTGCTGCCAAGAAGAACGGTAAGTTGACACCAGAAGGCGAGCAGGTGTTGGAAAGACTGCAAGTGCTGCAGCGCCAGTCGAGAGGACGACTGGGCGATCTAACGCCCGTTGGCGAGCGTGAGCATCACGGCATCGGCAAGCGTATGGCGCAGAACTTCCCCGAGTTGTTCAAGACACCTTATCTGCCCATCGACGCCCGCAGTACCACTGTAATCCGCAGTATCATATCGATGGTGGCTGAGTGTGAAGAGTTGGCTGCTGCCAATCCCACAGCCCAGTTCCATAACGACGTGAGTGAGTCGCTGAAATACTACATGAATCCATCGAAGGAAGGCAAACAGAGAGCCAATGATATGAAGGTGTGGCCCATTCAGACGGAGCTGACCTACAAGATTCGTCAGCCGGAGCGCTTGATGCAGGTACTCTTCAACGACAAAGATTGGGTATATAAATATGTGGACGCCAGCTCACTGATGGGTCAGCTGTATGATCTGGCCGTAAACATGACGAGCCATAACGAAGATACCTATCTGATTGACCTCTTCACCGCTCAGGAGCTTTACGATCTGTGGAAGGGCAACAACCACTACTGGTATCTGGCTTATGCCAATGCACCTCAGACGGAGCACGTGATGCCTTTCACACACAAGAATTTGCTGAAGAACATCATTGAGACAGCTGACACTGTAACCACCAAACAGGCCACACTTCGTTTCGGCCACGATACCATCGTGCTCCCAATAGCCTGTCTGTTGGAACTTGGCAACAGCAATGCCTCGATTGACAATCTAGACGAGCTGGATACTTACTTCCGCAACTACGAGATTATTCCTTATGCAGGAAACGTACAGCTGATTTTCTATCGTCCGGTGAAGGGAAAGAAGGGCGACATTCTGGTGAAGGCTCTCTTAAATGAAAGAGAAGTCACCATGCCTGCAAGCACTGATAACTTCCCCTATTACAAATGGTCGGAACTCAGAGAGTACTACCTGAATAAACTCAATAACTAACACTCGGAAAGAGTACTTACTCCTTTAGGAGGAATGGCCCAATCTCTTTGGTTATCACCTTATCGAAATCATAGAGGTCGGGCCATAATTCTACCTTGCCCGTTGTGGGATTAGGATAAGCCGTGAAATACACAATATAAAGTGGCATGTGGGGCGTTATATCGCGATAAGAGATGAGTCGGAAAGGACGTGGTGCATCAGCATGATTCCTGACGTACTCCCTACCCCGCTCTGTGACTGGGCGCATATCCATTGAGATACGAATCTGATCCTTCGTCCATTCATCGGCTCCCTGCAACAGGAAGCAAGCCAGTTCGAAGGGCTTTTGTACGCGCACGCAACCATGTGACAACGTACGGCGTTCGCGATTAAAGGCGCCGCGATTGTTGGTATCATGCAGATACACTGAGAAGTTATTGGGGAAACGGAACACGATGCGCCCCAGCGAATTGCCAGAGCCGCCCTTCTGAACCACCTTCATCTTGCCTGAGAGCAAGCGCTCCTTACCAACCTCGGAAGCTTGCAAGGTATCGCCCGTCTCGCGATCGACAATATCATACCTATTGCGGGCAAAATAGGCAGAATCGCCACCATGACGAGCCACATCGGTCTTAATGATGTTGAAGGGGATATTCCACTCAGGATTCACCTGCATGTAATTAATCGTGCTGCAAAGTAAAGGTGTCTTCGTGGGATAAGCACCACAGCAGATACGCATATCGAGAGCTGAATCGCCTCCGACGGCCCACAGATGCTGGGCTGCGATATTCACCAGCACGCGCTTCTCCTGCTGTCCTGGATGCTTAATCTGCCAACGGCAGCGTTCCATATTGACAGCAATCTTAGCGCGCTCGGCTTTATCTTTGGTCTTTGCCAAAAGATCCTTCAGTGCACGATACACATAAGTGCCTGGCTGCGATGCTTCCAGATAACTCATACGATCATCGCTGCTTACTTTTGCTTGGGCCTCAGAGGAATCGGGGGCCTTAATCTCGTAATCGAACAGTTGGGCATAGCCAGTACCGCCTACCTTATAATCCAAGCGATTCAGCACTTTGTCGGGTCGGAAGAAGCCGTAGCGCTGGCCTGTGGTGTAATCAACATAAGCTTTAGTGAGATGGCCATCGAGTCGCTTCAGCACATCGTTGATACTCTGACCAACGGAGTCGAAGGCCAGCTTATGCACCACCGTCAGATCCTCAGCAATCTGCGGCACGAAAAAAGCGGTAGTATCGAGGCCGTCTTTGGGTAGTTGGTTTCTGAGGAAGGTCAACAGCGAGTCGGCATCCTCAGACACACCCATGCGAGTAAACCACTTGCCCTGCAAACTATGGTCGAGACTGTCGACATACGTACCGAAAGCCGAAAGCTCGGCCTCTGATAGTTCGCCTCTTCCGCCTCCGCATGCTGACAGCAGCAAACATCCAGCGACAACTGCGACAATCTTTTTCTTCATAAATCAGATCAGTGAGAATGCCACATCCATCATGTGGGTAAAGGTAGTCTGGCGCTCCTCGGCAGTAGTAGCCTCACCCGTCAGAATATGATCAGAAATGGTGCAGATACCCAAAGCCTTATTGCCAGAACGAGCAGCATTCATATAGAGAGCTGCAATCTCCATCTCAACTGCCAGCACGCCCATCTTTATCCATTTATCGTTCTGGGGATTATCTGAATAGAACGTATCAGAAGAGAATACATTGCCTACCTTATAGTTATATCCAAAGCGCTCGCAAGCCTCAGCGGCAGCACGTACCAGACTAAAGTCGGCTATAGGAGCATATGTGCCAGGCAATTCGTACTGATGAACGTAATTGGAGTTGGTGCAAGCACCCATAGCGATCGCAATATCGCCAATGTGCAAATCCATATTGATAGATCCAGCAGAGCCTACGCGGATAATCGTCTTCACACCATAGAAATTATAAAGCTCATAGGTATAAATACCTATGGAGGGCATTCCCATGCCATGACCCATCACACTAACACGCTTACCTTTGTAGGTGCCAGTAAATCCAAGCATACTACGAACCTGATTAAACTGTACAGGGTTCTCGAGGAATTTCTCTGCCATGAACTTGGCTCTCAGCGGATCGCCTGCCATAATCACCGTCTCGGCTATTTCGCCGAACTTTGCCCCTATGTGGGGAGTTGGAGTTGTTGCCATAATTTTATTGGTTTGGGGTTAATGCTGCAAAAATAAGCAAAATTACCGAAATAGTCACTATTTTTGCAGAAAAATCTTTGTCATACCGATTATTTTCTGTATTTTTGCACCACAATCACTCCTAAAAACGATAAAGATTATGGTTAAGCACATTATTATCTGGACACTTAATCCAGAACTCTCAGAAGAAGAGAAGCAGAAAGTGAAGGCTGGTATCAAGGCTGGACTCGAAGGACTTGTGGGCAAGGTGCCTGGACTCCTTGATGTGAAGGTTCATATAGACGGACGTCTGGCTTCATCGAATGCCGACGTGATGCTCGACAGCACACTCGAAAGCGAAGAGGCTCTGAAGGGCTATGCTGTTCATCCGGAGCATGTAGCTGTGGCTAACGGAAAGGTAAGGCCCTATACCGTGCAGCGCAGCTGTCTTGATTTCGAGATCTAATAGAAAATCCCCGCCGATTGGCGGGGATTATTCGTATAGTATTTCCGCATCATAGCGGAAAAACAAGCGGCTATTTACTTCTTGTTGATAGCAAGGTCGATAGCAACGGCTACAGATACAGTAGCACCTACCATCGGGTTATTACCCATACCCAGGAAGCCCATCATCTCTACGTGAGCAGGAACTGAAGAAGAACCTGCGAACTGAGCGTCAGAGTGCATACGTCCCAGGGTATCAGTCATACCATAAGAAGCAGGACCTGCGGCCATGTTATCTGGGTGCAGTGTACGACCTGTACCACCACCAGAAGCTACAGAGAAGTAAGGTTTGCCAGCGAGCACGCGCTCCTTCTTGTAAGTACCGGCTACGGGGTGCTGGAAACGGGTTGGGTTGGTAGAGTTACCAGTGATTGATACATCTACGTTCTCCTTCCACAGGATAGCTACACCCTCGCGAACATCGTCAGCACCATAGCACTTTACCTTCAGACGGCTGGGGTTGTTGCCATAAGGAACCTCCTTAACAACAGCGAGCTCGCCAGTGAAGTAGTCGAACTTGGTCTGTACGTATGTGAAACCGTTGATACGGCTGATGATCTGGGCAGCGTCCTTACCAAGACCGTTCAGGATGACACGGAGAGGCTTCTTACGAACCTTGTTGGCCATCTCGGCAATCTTGATAGCACCTTCGGCAGCAGCGAAGCTCTCGTGACCTGCCAGGAAAGCGAAGCACTCAGTCTCCTCGCGGAGCAGACGAGCAGCCAGGTTACCATGACCGATACCTACCTTACGATCGTCGGCTACTGATCCGGGGATACAGAAGCTCTGCAGACCGATACCGATGGCCTCAGCAGCCTCAGCAGCTGTCTTAACACCCTTCTTGATGGCGATAGCAGCACCACAAACATATGCCCACTTAGCGTTCTCGAAGCAGATCAGCTGTGTGTCCTCACACATCTGATATGGGTCGATACCAGCCTTTTCACAAATCTCATTGGCCTCCTCGATAGAGTTGATGCCATTCTCCTTCAGAGCAGCAAGAACCTGGTTGATACGGCGCTCCTGACTCTCAAAC
>CADBVZ010000056.1 GCA_902798285.1 uncultured Prevotella sp.
TGCACCCGCTTAACAGCAATACCTGCTTCAGTAGCTCAGTTGGTTAGAGCACCTGACTGTTAATCAGGGGGTCGTTGGTTCAAGCCCATCCTGAAGCGCCCAAGTTCCAATCGAAAGGTTGGAACTTTTTTTGTATCCTATACTAAACCTACTGCAAAAGATGATCCTTCGACCATCGATAGATAGTCTAAAGTACAAGGAAATATGGGGCAAACTCTGAGGGAGCGAGTTACCCCTTCTTAAATTCTCTAGAGAATTTGGAGGTTTAGACGGAGGAAACTCAGACTTTAGACGGAGGAAAGTCCTGAATTCTCTAGAGAATTTATCAGGCCCTACGTAGCACCCTTATTCGATACATAGTTCAAACCTCGAGTTTAAAAGGCATAAAGGGGTTTGCACTACCTTTGAGCCTAACGGCTCGAAGATACTCACACTCGAGAAAACTCAAATAAAATTTGGTTTTCTCCTCGCTAATTCGTATCTTTGCACCCAATAACAGAATAATTAAAACAATCTTTATGAGAAAACTTCTTTTATTATTACTATTGACATGTGGCTGTTTTGAGGCCAAAGCAGTTGAATTAGATGGGAACTATCTGTCCCAGAGTGGCGAATTGTTGTTCAGATTCAAGGGCGACAGCCTATATGTTGACATCGCCCAGAGCCATCGCAATGTCTCTGCATTCAAACTGGTTAAGAAGAGTAATGGCAAGAAAACCGCTACCTTTAACGCCTTCGAGAGTTATATGCAGAACGGCAGCGAGACTTATCGCGAGGTGCTGATTCGTGTAACCCGTCTGAAGAACAAGAAGTTCCTTTTGGAGTACTTCGGCAAGGACAAAGATCGCGAATATAACTCGAACGAGAGATACACCATCAAACTGATAGACTAAAAAAGGCCTTATGGCAAGCAATTCTGATTTTGTTCAATACATCGCTGACCAGTGTGCTGGAGCTGGCGAGATAGTTACCAAAAAGATGTTTGGCGACTATGGCATCTACTGCAATGGCAAAATATTCGGGCTTATCTGCGACGATCGCTTCTATCTGAAACCAACGGAGGCAGTACGTCCATTGCTTCGTACGCTTGAACTCCGTCCGCCTTATAAAGGCGCGAAGGATTATTTCTACATTGCCGATGTGGATGATCACGACTATCTCTCCCAACTTGTCAGCGAAACGTGCAAAGCGCTCCCTGAGCCCAAGCCTAAGAAACCGAAGAAAAAGGCATAAAGAACAATAAAGATATAAACATTAAACTGCACATAGACTTATGACACCAAAAGAACAGAGAAACGGGCGACTGGCTGTGCGGATGATTAAGAACCTGAAGCGTCGCAACATGGAGGCATTCTATTGCCCTACAGCTGAGGAGGCCGTAAAGAAGGTATCTGAACTGATAGCTGACGGAAGCAGCGTAACTTGGGGCGGATCAATGACCATCCGCGACATGGGAATACCCAAGGCCCTGAAAGAGCGAGGCACTCTGGAGGTTTTGGATCGCGACGAGGTGACTGATCGCGAGGAAGTGGTAAAGATCTACGAAAAGGCTTTTACAGCCGATGTGTATCTGTCGAGTGCCAACGCTATCAGCGAGGATGGTGTCATCGTGAATATCGATGGCAACGGCAATCGTGTGGCAGCCATCACCTGGGGCCCCAAGAAGGTTATATTTATAATAGGTATGAACAAGGTGGCTCAGACGGTAGAGGCAGCTCTGGCTCGCGCTCGCTCTACAGCTGCCCCCATCAACTCTGCCCGTTTCGACATCAAGACGCCTTGTCAGACAGATGGCGTATGCCACAACTGCAACTCACCTGAGAGCATCTGCAACTATGTACACTTCCTGCGCAATTCGCCTCGTGGCAAGCATGTGGTAGTGCTGGTCGGCGAAGACTTCGGATATTAATTCAGCCCATGAGAAAGATTGCATTGATATTGCTATTGTCTTGTGGAATAGCAGGATGGGCAGCAGAAAAGAACCTGAAGCCGAGACTGGTGGTATGTACAGACATCGCTCCAGCCGACGTAGAACCCGATGATATGGAGTCGATGGTTCGACTGATGGCCTATGCCGACCTGTTTGAGATTGAGGCATTGATCACCTCCGTGGGCTGGAACTGCGATCCCTACCCTAAGGAATGGGCGCAATATCTGCAACGCGTGATAGAGGCTTATCGCAAGGACGTTCCAAAGCTGATGAAACGCTCTAATCAGGACTCGTTCTTATCTATAGAAGAGGAGAAAAAGTGCCAATCCATCGGCTATTGGCCCAGCGCTGACTATCTGAAGAGTCGTGCTGTAATGGGAAGCGAGCGAGGTGGTATCAAAGTAATTGGCGAAGGTAACGATTCACCAGGCAGCGAACTCATCATCCAACTAGCTGATGAAGACGATCCACGACCTATCTATGTAGCAGCATGGGGAGGAGCCAACACGCTGGCTCAGGCCATCTGGCGAGTGAAACAGACACGATCGGCAGAAGAGTTGAAGCGATTTGTACGTAAATTCCGCATCTATACCATCACCGATCAGGATATGCAGTATAACATGCGAATGGATCGTGCCTATAGTTCTCACATGTGGCTGAGACAGGAGTTTAAGGACGATCTGCAATTTGTTTGGGATGAAGGCACCTGGCAGGAGCAATGCGAACTAGGCAAACGCAATTGGCAACTACACAAAGAAAATATTCAAGGCAAGGGTGCGCTTGGCAAAGAATATCCCACGTACAAATGGGGCGTAGAAGGCGACACACCCAGTTTCCTCTATGTGATGCCCCATGGACTTAACGATCCTGAGGATCCGCATCAGGCTGGTTGGGCTGGTTATCACGAACGTGGCATCTGTGCTGACTCACTCACCACAGCCTGGACCAGTTGGCAGGACCCCGTCCGCAGCATTAGTATAGGTTATAAAACACGCTTCTATCCCGATGAAATCGCAGATTTCTGCGCTCGTATGCAATGGGCCGATGAAGGGAAAGGCAATCATAATCCGCAATTAATCATCAATGGCTGTGATGGTCTCCTGCCTATTCACATTCAAGTGAAAGCAGACGAGACGATTCGCATTGATGCCTCAAAGTCGAATGATGCAGATGGCGACAGCCTTAACTTCCTATGGTGGCAGCAGCCTGAGATATGCAAAACAAAAGTGGCTATCGACCAAGCTGATCAGTCAATAGCCACCATACATATTCCCATTGATGCCTCAGGCGACACGATTCACATGATTTGCGAAGTACACGACGATGGACCTTTCCATCTGGTATCGTATCGCCGAGTGATCATTTCTATTCATCAGCCGTAATATCTTCGATCGTATCGATGATCTTCTGATACTGTCGCTGAGTCTGGAAGTGCATGCTAAAGCCCCAAATAGCACCTATGGTGGCTCCGCAGATGGTGCCTATCAACATGGCGTGGGCAACCTCTGAGTCCTGCTGATACATCTCCCAGGTAAGCCAGGCCAACCATACGATAACAGCAGGGATGCCGAAGAAGAGCCAGTTGGCGTCGAACTTCTTGGCGTTAGCCATTTTCTGACTTACCTCCACGAGGTTGTTGCTCATCAAATTGGGGTCTTTCACATTACGCCAATTATAATAGGTGGCGCCAAAGCATGCGAGCATCAGGATGCAGGTACCAATCCAGAAGAGGAACGAGAGGCCCAAGTTTGAGACAAACACGAAGTAAGTGTAGGGAATCATGATTATGCACAAAGTCATAATGAAGCGATAACGGCGGCTGATCTTACCTGCGGTTCTGTTCATCGACTGACGAATGTAACGATCGCTGACAATTGTCTGCTTGTCCAGCTTCTTCTTCAGAGTGTCCATCTGCTGGCGCATATCCTGAAGCTGAGCATCGTTGGTGTTGTTTTCAAATTCGGTGTTCATAATGGGTGAGTTTTAATCGTTTGACATATTCTTTAATTGCTCTCTGATTCTAAACAGACGTACGCTGACGTTCTTAGTGCTGATGCCGACTATCTGTCCGATTTCCTCATAGGGGAGGTTCTCGAGCCAGAGCAGGACAATCGCACGATCGAAGGGTTGGAGTTTGGAGATGCGCTTGTGGAGCATGTCCACCTGGCGCGTGTCCTCGTCGCGATCCTCAAAAAGGTTGATGTCCATAGAGAGTCGGTCTGTGGCTTGGCGTCGCTTCTTCCTGTCGATAGATATACAGGTGTTGAGGGCAACGCGATAAATCCACGTCTTGATGTCGCTTCGATGCTCGAAGCTCGCGAAGCCTTTCCATAGATTCACTAGTACTTCTTGGAATAGGTCGTTTACCTCGTCGGCATCTTGCGAGAACATGTAGCACACTGTGTAGATGGTGCTCTTGTGTTCAGCTACGGTTTGCGCAAACTGTTTCTCTAATGCATTCATTGTCGTTTCTGTTTTTTGAATCTTACGCCCATTTGACGCAGCAAAGTTACAAAAAACTACACGAAAAAGAGAAAACTTGCACTGAGAATATTAAAATACTATATTTTTTTCCGCAAACGTTTGCAAATATCACAATTTTTGATTATCTTTGTCCCCTAATCGTATAAGCAGTACTAACAAGTAAGTATATAACATTCAATAATTCATTAAAACTCAACAACTTATGTGGTTAATCAATTCATCAATTGGTAGAAAAGTTGTAATGTCTGTTACGGGCGTTGCGCTCATTCTGTTCTTGACCTTCCATGGTTGCATGAATGTAGTGGCGCTATTCTCGGAAGAGGGTTACAACATGATTTGCGAATTCCTGGGTGCCAACTGGTATGCCGTTGTGGCTACACTCGGTCTGGCTGCCCTGGCAGTGATTCACATTGTCTACGCATTCATTCTGACAGCGCAGAACCGTACCGCTCGCGGTGACAACCGCTATGAAGTGGCTACACAGGTGAATGCAGGCAAGGTAGAGTGGGCTTCTAAGAACATGCTGGTTCTTGGCATTATCATCTGCCTCGGTCTGCTGCTCCACCTGTACAACTTCTGGTACAACATGATGTTCGCTGAGCTCGTTGGTGTGATGCCCGCCATCGACCCCACCGACGGTTTCGGATGGATTAAGGCAACATTCTCGAATCCTGTATTCAGCGTACTTTACATCGTATGGCTCGTTGCCATCTGGTTCCATCTTTCTCATGGTTTCTGGTCAGCTATGCAGACCTTCGGCTGGAGCGGAAAGGTTTGGCTGAAGCGCTGGATGTGCATTGGCAACATCTATGTGACTCTGCTTATGCTCTGCTTCCTCGTAGTTGTGCTGGCCTTCTGGTTCGGTTGCGCTCCCTCACTCTGTAGCGGTAGCTGCTAATTTTCCACCTTTAATTCGAAAAAGATTATGGCAAAAGTATTAGATTCTAAGATTCCCGCAGGTCCAGTACCTGAGAAATGGAAGGAATATAAGGCTCATCAGCGTCTGGTTAACCCCAAAAATAAGCTGAAGCTCGATGTGATCGTAGTTGGTACTGGTCTGGCTGGTGCTTCTGCAGCTGCTTCACTCGGTGAGATGGGCTTCAATGTAATTAACCTGTGTATTCAGGACTCTCCACGTCGTGCTCACTCTATCGCTGCTCAGGGTGGTATCAACGCTGCAAAGTGCTATCAGAACGATGGTGACTCTGTTTACCGTCTGTTCTATGATACCGTAAAGGGTGGTGACTATCGTGCTCGCGAGGCTAACGTTTATCGTCTGGCTGAGGTTTCTAACAATATTATCGACCAGTGTGTGGCTCAGGGTGTTCCCTTCGCTCGTGAGTATGGTGGTATGCTGGCTAACCGTTCATTCGGTGGTGCTCAGGTAAGCCGTACGTTCTATGCTAAGGGTCAGACTGGTCAGCAGCTTTTGCTTGGTGCTTACAGCTCACTGAGCTGCCAGGTTAATGCTGGTAAAGTAAAGCTCTACACCCGTTATGAGATGGAGGATGTGGTAATTGTTGACGGCCGCGCTCGTGGTATCATCGCCAAGGACCTGTGCACAGGTAAGCTGGTTCGCTTCAGCGCTAATGCTGTGGTAATCGCTACTGGTGGTTATGGTAACACTTACTTCCTCTCTACCAACGCTATGGGTTGTAACTGTACCGCTGCTGTTCAGTGCTATCGCAAGGGTGCCATGTTCGCTAACCCCTCATACGTTCAGATTCACCCCACCTGTATCCCCGTTCATGGCGACAAGCAGTCTAAGCTGACGCTGATGTCTGAGTCACTGCGTAACGATGGTCGTATCTGGGGATCGCGACTACTATCTGGAGCGTCGTTATCCTGCATTCGGAAACCTCGTTCCTCGTGACGTAGCCTCTCGTGCTGCTAAGGAGCGTTGCGACAAGGGCTTCGGTGTTAACAATACTGGTCTCGCTGTATTCTTGGATTTCTCAGAGTCTATCAACCGTCTGGGTATCGATGTAATCATGCAGCGTTATGGTAACCTCTTCGAAATGTACGAGGAGATTACCGACGTATTCCCTGGCGATGTAGCCAACGAGATCAACGGCGTGAAGTACTACAAGCCCATGATGATCTATCCCGCTATCCACTACACCATGGGTGGTATCTGGGTAGACTACGAGCTGCAGACCACTATTCCTGGTTTGTTCGCTATCGGTGAGTGTAACTTCTCTGACCACGGTGCTAACCGTCTGGGTGCTTCTGCTCTGATGCAGGGTCTCGCCGATGGTTACTTCGTACTGCCTTACACCATCCAGAACTATTTGGCTGATCAGGCTGTATGGCCAAAGGTTTCTACCGATCTGCCTGAGTTCGCTGAGGCTGAGAAGGCTGTTGACGCTGAGATGGATCGCCTGCTAAAGATTCAGGGTAAGCGTTCTGTTGACTCTATCCACAAGGAGCTGGGTCACATCATGTGGGAGTATGTAGGTATGGGTCGCACCGCTGAGGGTCTGAAGGAAGGTCTGAAGAAGATGCACGAGCTCGAGAAGGAGTTCGACTCTAACCTCTTCGTTCCTGGCACTAAGGAAGGTCTCAACGTGGAGCTCGACAAGGCTATCCACCTGCGTGACTTCTTCACAATGGGTCAGCTCGTTGCTTTTGACGCTCTCTCTCGTAATGAGTCTTGCGGTGGTCACTTCCGCGAGGAGTATCAGACCGAGGAAGGTGAGGCTAAGCGCGACGATGAGAACTACTTCTACGTAGGATGCTGGGAGTACAAAGGCAAGGGCGTTGAGCCTGAGCTCATTAAGGAGCCGCTGGAGTACGAGGCAATCAAGGTACAGACACGTAACTATAAGAACTAAGTAAGGATTTGAAATTATGGCAAAGAATATTTCATTTACAAT
>CADBVZ010000057.1 GCA_902798285.1 uncultured Prevotella sp.
CTCCGTGGCAAGGGCCTCTGGCTTGGCATTCACATTGTTGAGTACCGAACCGTTGATACCGACGGAGGCACAGGCACGTGCATACATCTTCATACGGGCTGGATCGGGATCGAGGAAGATACTCTTTCCTGCAAAGCCACGCTCCACGGTGCCGTTGGGATTGTCCCAGTGGTTCAGGATGCGCAGACCGTACATGGGCTGCTCGCTGATGTTCAGAGAGGCTGTTGAGGCATCCGTCTGCTGCAGGCGCAACAGATGATAGGCGCCATAGAGCAGACCTGCATCGCTGGCAGCAGAGATGACGGTCTTTCCGCCCTGAGTCTTGATGGTATAGCCGTCGGCAGCCATACCTTTCTGGCGTTTCAGTACCACGGGACCACCCTTCCAATAGGTTTGCAACTCTGTCATAGCGGTGCCCTTCACACCAGTAACCGCCTTTGCGGCATTGGTGGTGTCAAGGCGCAACCACAAGCGACTACCGTCCTCACATTGAGCGGTAGCTGAACTCCATCCTGCAAGCAACAGGACGAGCATTGAGATCAGTATTTTCTTCATTGTCATTTATAGGATAATTAATTATCTGTGGCAAATATACGCAAAAAATCTCAAAGCACGATGATATTTCAGCAAAAAGTTGTATTTTTGCAGCCGCAACCCATAATATTAAGGTGGGAAATGCGTTTTAAAGTATAAAAAACAATAAGAATGAAATTAAGGAATGTCATTATTGTGTTATGGGGCGCGATTATTCTTACCTCATGTGCAACACCGAAAACAGTAACATATTTCCCAAATCTATCTGATGGCGACAAGATGATAGTCAAGGAGAGCAAAGGAATATTACTAAAGCCTGCCGATAAGATTTCAATTATAGTAAATACAAAATCGGTAGAACTGAATAACGTATTGAACCTACCTGTAACATCGCAAATTATCGGTTATACGGAGCAACAGTCAATATATCAAAGTAGGGGTACCTCCGGTTATACGATAGATCAAGATGGTTATATAGATTTCCCTTTGATCGGTAAAGTGAAAGCGGCAGGTATGACCCGTTCTGGATTAGCAGAATTACTTAAACGCACGATGGCGGAAAAAAATGTCGCAACAGACGCTGTTGTAACCATCGAATACATCAACCTCGGTTTTTCCATACTTGGAGAGGTCAAGAATCCTGGTTTCTACTTATTTGACAGCGATAAACTTACAATATTACAAGCTCTCAGTAAAGCTGGTGACATGACGATTTATGGTGACAGGAATTTTGTAAAGGTTATCAGACAAACTGATCATGGAGGACAAGAGGCATACGTTATCAACATGCAGGATGCAGAATCTATTATGAAATCACCAGCATATATCCTACAACAGAATGATGTGGTATATATTCAACCCAATAACTATCGCAAACGTCAATCGGCTATTGCGAGTGAAATAACAACTGGTTCTTTCTGGCTTTCTGCCATATCCGTTCTAACATCTGTTTTGGTACTCATCTTAAAGTAAAAGCTGCAAAATGGCTCAAAATAACACATTAACGATAGGCGAATTCTGTAAAGAATGCCTTTCAAAGTGGAAATGGTTCTGCTATTCAGTCGTAGTTTTCATGCTACTGGCCATCATCTATCTTGTGGTAACACCTCCCAAATATACGAAGAAAGCCCAAGTACTCATCAAGGAAGGAAGTGGAATGGGAGCAATGATGAGCCAGCTAGGGGGACTGGCAGAATTAGGAGGACTCGTTGGATTAAACTTGGGTTCTACCAATGTCTATAATGAACTCTATGTTATGCAATCACCTTGGTTGCTGCTTAATGTCGTACACCAATTGCATCTTGACATGAGCTATACTATCAAGGGGATTCGTAACAAAGATCTCTATGCTGAGGCACAGCCCATCATCGTGGATTTCAAGGACATTACAGAGGAAGATGATGTGAGGATGAAAGTAGATCTGAGTAAAAACGGAAACGTCAGGATCTACAAATTCAAGAAGAATGATGATAAATATGATGATGACTTAACAGGTAAAGTAGGTCAGACATTTAAGACCTCGATTGGCCAAGTGGAAATCAAGGCGACTCCATATCTCTCGAACATGAAAGATGACGAGGTGACCATCACCATCAAACGCACTGAGCCTATGGCGATGGTGGATCACCTGAAAAAAGAGAAGCTGACCGTGGCTGTCAGCAATCGTGAGGCTTCGATTATCGACATTCAGTATAAGGATGTGTCAAGACGTCGTGCCACTGATGTCATTAATGCCATTATAGCAGAATACCGCAAGGAGGATAAAGAGGACAAAGAGGCTGAAGCACAGGTGTCGGAGCGCTATGTTATCGAGCGACTAGCCTCGCTAGAGAATGAACTGAAGGCCATCGGTCAGCGCGTAGCCGACTATAAAGGCAAGACTATGATGCCTGATATCGAAGTGATGGCCAAAGTGTATGCTGAGAGTGCCAAGGATATTTCGGGAACACTGCTGGAACTGAACAACAAGCTCTACGCTGTGGAAGCCATCCGCGACTATCTGAAGGACGAATCGAAAAAAAATGAGCTGCTGCCAGCACTTCTGATATCGGAAAAGGATGGAGGACTGGGTGATCAAGTAGGCAATTACAACAAGTTGCAGCTACAACGTCAGAAGATTGTGGCCAGCTCGAGTAAGGAGAACCCGCTGGTGAAAGATATCGACCAGCAACTCGCATCGATGCACGCAGCCGTATTGGCCTCTGCCGAGAATGCCATCACCCAGCTGAAGCTGCAGTTGAAGAGTGTGACAGCTAAAGAGAGTGAAGGCAAACAACTGATATCCTCAGCACCCAAGAAGTATATCGAAGGTCTAACTGACGAAGAAGACCTGAAGGTGCTCAGTCTGGTACGTGTTTTCCTGTTACAGAAGCGTGAGGAGGCACAAATGACCAAGGCACTGAAAACTGACATCCGTGTCCTGACTCCCCCACTCGGCGTTAAGGAACAAAGTTCGCCCAACAAGAAGATCATTATCCTCTGTGCATTTCTGCTGGGGCTCTTTATCCCTGCCTGTTCTATCGTTTTCCGCGCTCACTTCAAAAGAGAATAAGTGGTTGATCTGAGCCAGTTATCTATCGTCATGATTCTCCTGATGGAGGTGTCGTGTCTGACATACCTTGAGTATCGGGCATGGCAAACGTTCTACACGCCATTATGTGCTTTGATGTTACCTTATGTCGCCGTATTGCTAATAACGATTTCAATAGCTGGCAATTTCGGGTTTGTGAACTTCAACTACGACAGCATCTATGTATGGATCTTTGGACTACCGCTCTTTGCACTGCCCAGTTATATGGCCTCTGCCCTGCTGCAGCATTACGACTTGCCAGTAAAGACAACTATCGACGACGATAGGGAGAAATTGTCGCCTATCCTCATGGCCTTAGGAGCCATATTGGTTGCTGCGTTACTCTTCAGACTCTATCAAACTATCTCACATGGTTTTAACCTTTTCGGAACAGAAGAGTTTACTGAAGAGTTCAGCGGCAAAGGCGTCTGGGCACATCTCAGGGAGATGATAATGCCCCTACTGATCCTCTCGCTCTACTATGTCAGAAAGAAAGATTATCTGCTCTGGATACTCATTGTCCTCATGCTGGTTATCCTGTTCAGCTATATGGTAAAGGGAACCATTATTATCGCGGTTGTGTCGGCCCTGCTCATACGGCTTTATACAGGCAAGACCCACATGAACATTACATTGGTGCTTGGCGTCATCATAGGTGCAGTCTTGGTGTTCTACATGATCTATTTGGTGATTCCTCTTTTGGGCAACGATGGTGAGGCGAATATGAATCTGGTAGAATTCATAGCCCGACATTTCGTACACTATTTCACCAGCGGCACACTGGGATGGAGTTATGACCTGGACCAGGGTATACCTGACCGTAATGACATATCCTACATCTTTGCACCATTTGTAAATATCTACAACGTACTTGCAGGCAATGAACTGATATCACCTGTGAACCATATCTACTGGAACACAGGAATCTCATACACCAACGTACGCACATTCTTCGGCACGATCTGCGTCTATACCAACGCTATCGAATTTGTCACCTATACCCTCATCATCAGTTCTGTGGTCTATACGTGGAAGGTGCTAGCAGTGCTGTTCAGGAATGTGTATATCCATACCATCCTATTCTATTATTGTGGGCTTCTGGCGATGGGGTGGTTTGAATTCTATTTCTTCCATCTCTCTTTCATAGAGATTCCAATTTTAGTATTATTCTATGCCTGGATATCAAGAAAGGAGGTAGCCCTTGGCCAGCGTTAAGCAAAATCTTGCATACAGCACCTTGCTCACGATGAGTACGTATCTCGTACCATTGATTGTTTTCCCATATATTAGCAGGACTTTGGGAGTTGGAGGTATTGGCATCGTGGATACGATAGACAACATGATCGACTACTGTATTCTGTTTTCAATGATGGGACTGACCTCTGTCGGCGTAAGGGAGATCGCCAAGAACAAGGATAACCCAGAGGCATTGAGTCAGACTTTTACAGATCTGTTTGCACTCAACCTGTGTTCGACAGCATTCATCGCATTAGTGTTTGTCCTGATCGTAGCACTCTCTCCCACATTACAGGGCTATGGTATGCTCATTCCCATCGGCATCCTCAAACTGACTGCCAACCTTTTCTGGATTGAATGGTTTTATACAGGGCTCGAAGAATTCAGGTATATTACTTTACGATCTATCATCCTTCGCACGATTTTCGTTCTGGCAGTGTTCCTGCTGGTACATTGTGAAACCGATGTAACGGTCTTTTACACACTCTTCACAGGAATCACCGTTGGCAATGCTGTCTGTAACTGGTATCATAAGCGCAGCTATCTCCACTGGAATCTTCGACGCGCCAATATCAAACGCTATCTCAAGTCTTTTTTTATGCTGGGCATATTTGCCATGTTGTCAGCAATCTACTTCAAGTTGTCATTGCCTGTACTCAGTTTCATCACTAATAATCAGGAGGCAGGTAACTATGCAACAGCCACTCGCGTCTATCAGGTCGTGATTGCGCTGATCAGCACCTTGACGGCAGTCATGATTCCAAGAATGAGTGTCCTGATGAAGGAGAATAAAATCGACAAGGTCAGGAAATACACAGATATAGCTTTCAAACTGTTGTTTCTGTTCTCATTCCCCATTATCTGCTTCGTAGAGCTCTTTTCACCAGATATCATCCGATTGTTTGCAGGAACAGGCTTCGAAGGTGCCATTATGCCCATGCGAATTATTATGCTACAGCTAATTGTTATTGGTGCAGAAAAGATCATCGTTCTGCAACTGTTGATACCACTCAGGAAAGACATTACGATAGTAAAGGCAGGCTTCGCCGGTGTAATCGTATGGACATTGCTCACTATATTGCTCGTTCCCAAATTCTCTAGCATGGGTACGGCGATTGTCTGGGTGGCAGCAGAGACAACGGTACTCATCATCGCCACCATCGAGACCAACCGCTCTTTAGAAATATGCTTCCCCTTCCGTCAGCTGTTCCTGTCTGTCGGCTTTGCCATACCCTATTTGTTAATAGGTTGGCTGGTGCTCATGATAACCCATCAGCCCGTCATCAGGATTCTCCTTTGTATTCCCCTGTTTGTTACTTATGCATCAGTACTTGAGACAAAAGTCTATCAGACAGGTATCATCAAGGCTATCTTTAACGTTATATTCAAGACATCAGACCATGCATAAGACATTCGCTATCGGTATCGTTACCTATCAGCCTGATGAACAACGGCTGAAAGAGAACATCGCAGCTGCCAAGGCACAACCCGAGGCTGGCGCTATTCTGATAGCCGACAACGACAAAGGCGAGAATCTGGGGATGGCCGGTGGTCTGAACAAGATTTGTCAACAAGCATTAGACTTGGGTTATGAATGGGTGGTAACACTGGATCAGGACTCTGTCATGCAGTCTGGCACACTCAGCGAGTTTGCACGTTATACTAATCTGGACGATATCGCCATCATCTGTCCACGTATAGAGGACAGAAACATGGGACGTCAATATGC
>CADBVZ010000058.1 GCA_902798285.1 uncultured Prevotella sp.
TTCGTATAAAACAATCTTCTTGCGTTTTGGAGGTTTTATGAACCAATTGCTATATATCGTCTGGAATCCAGACCTCGTGGCATTCAGACTGGGTCCGCTATCAGTGCGATGGTACGGGCTGATGTGGAGCATCGGAATCGTACTGGCCTTTCTCGTGGTGAAACGCCTGTATAAAGAGCAGAAGATCAAGGACGAACTCTTCGCTCCGCTCTACATCTACTGTTTCTTCGGTATCCTGATCGGTGCCCGACTGGGGCACTGCATCTTCTATCAGCCTCAGAACTTCCTGACTTCAGGGAAAGGCATCATAGAGATGCTGCTGCCGATACACTTTATGGCTGACGGAGGCTGGAAGCTGACAGGCTATGCCGGACTAGCCTCGCATGGCGGAACGCTGGGACTCATGATAGCCCTGTGGCTCTATGTCCGCAAGACAAAAGCTGAGTGTCTGGATGGTGCTCGACAATATCGCCATCGCTACAGGTACCACAGCCTGCTTTATCCGTTTGGGTAACCTGATAAACTCAGAGATTATCGGAAAAATCTCCGATGTGCCCTGGGCTTTTATCTTCGAGAAGGTTGACATGATGCCCCGTCATCCTGGCCAGCTCTACGAAGCCATAGCTTATGCCGTGCTCTTCTTCATCATGTGGACACTACACAAACGGATGCCAGAGAAGATAGGTACCGGCTGGTATTTCGGCTTCTGTCTGACGTATATCTTCACCTTCCGTTTCTTCATCGAGTACACCAAGGAGATACAAGTATCATCCTCGGCGTGTACTGCATGCTAAGAGCCCGCAAATGAAAACACAGCCCTTTCATATGAGATAGAAAAGCAATAAAATCGGGCGCTAAAAAAACAATTTCCCATCAAAAAGTTTGGTTGATTCAATAAAAAGCATTACCTTTGCACCCACGAGAACCCGCCAAGCCTCTTCACAATGCTTAAATCGGCGGGTCGTTTTTTTCTTATGGCACATTATCCAAAAACCTACACCTCGCCCGCCCAGTTGACGGCATTGTTACAGTCGCGTGGTCTCCACGTCGAGAACGTCACACGGACGGAGAACTACCTCCGCCACATCGGCTACTACAGATTCAGTGCATACCTCTATCCCCTCCTAACCACACCAAAGGAATTTGCATTGCAAGTGCTGACCCAGCGGCGCATGACCCACCCTTGGATTACCACTCCCGTCAACCAGCGGAAAGTCTATTTCAGCCTTTGCATCATCAAGCATTTCCTCAACATTATTTCGCCCAACAACGATATGAAGGCGAAAGTCGACACCCTGCTCTCCACTTACCCGTCCATCGACATCACCGCCATGGGCTTCCCTCGCGGATGGGAGAACGAACCGCTATGGCTATAATACGCTATTTGAATCATAGGCATCACTTTCAACGGTATAATCGAATATAACTCTGAAACTACTTTCAGACTTTTACCCTCGGCAGGCACTTTTCGGGCATTGCCGAGGGCTTTTTTGTGCCGTTTTCTTTATCTTTGCCGAATGAAAAGTCACTCTTTTGCTTTACACTTTCATGCTCTGAGCTGTATTATTAATGTATGACAGAGCAAGAAATTGAAAATCTCTTCAAGACGTACTATGTGCGGATGTACCGTCTAGCAGTTTCTATTCTCTACGATGAGGATGAAGGCAAGGACGTGGTTAGCGAAGTGTTTTCGCGCCTGATAGCTAGTGGTATCACCCTGCATCCCCAAACAGCTGAAGCATATCTGCTGATGGGTGTGCGAAACCAGTGCCGTAACGTCATGGAACATAAACACGTGAGAGATCGTTTTACACGATTGATGTCTGACGAGGCGGCTGAACCTACGATTGCCGATGGCGAACAGTTGCGCATGTCAGAATTGATGCAATTCATTGAAGAACATCTTTCGCCGCTGAACCAAAAGATCTTCCGGTTACGCTATTTGCGTGAGATGACCTGCCAAGAAGTAGCCGATGAATTGGGTATCAGTCGTATGACGGTCCACAGTCATCTGCGGGAGTCAATAGAGAAAGTAAGAGTTTATTTCAAATCAAAACAGTAAGCAATATGATGACAGATCGACAGCTAATTGAACAGTTCTTGGAATTACAGGAACACGCAGAGCAAATGACCGACGAACAGTCACAGCAGGCTCTTAACGACCCAGATATGCATGAATTGCTGGAGCAGATGGCTTTCACTAAGCGTACCCTTAAGTATCAGGAACTACAATCTGAATTACCCAATGCTGAAGCAGAATGGAAGGCTTTTGCATCTAAACACTATAGTGGCGGAAAGTCAACCCACAACCACTCCCTTTTTGGCATGATGAGATTCAGTAAGATTGCTGCCACGTTTATTGGTGCCATCTTAGCTATAGGTGTCTCATTCGCTACTATTCATATGATTAAGATGGCTAACAGCCCAAAGCCACAAACAGTCCAGAAGGAACAGCCTGTATCTTCCAAACCATCTGCATCTTTGCGGGAAGATACAGTCGAGAATGACAGTACAGTTACCATGGAGTCTATCGTTTTCGACAATGTACCACTAGAGAAGATTCTCACAGAGATTGCCAATTACTATCATGTGGAAGTATCGTTGCAAAACGATGACGTACGACATCTTCGTTTCTATTTCGTTTGGAAACAGAACGACAGTTTGCAGGAAGTAATTGAGAAGTTGAACATGTTCGAACAGGTCAATCTGATTATTGAGGACGGTAAACTGATTATCCAATGATAAAGAACTTCATGATAACCCTTATTGCCCTGTTCTGTTTCACAAACGTTCAGGCGCAGAAGATTACGCGCAGTTACGACAATGTATCAATGTCGGAGGTTCTGCGTGATCTTAACGAGCAGTCTCGCGAATACAACATCAGCTTCCTATACAATGAGTTGGAAGACTACCGCGTGACTACCAATATCAAGCACAAGTCTGTCACAGATGCCATTATGCAGGTAATTGGCTTTTATCCCATCCGTGTGGTAAAGCGTGGAGAGAATGAAATTTATGTAGAGTGTACTCACAAGACTGAGCATCATCTTACAGGCACCATTATCGACGAGAATCGCCAGCCCGTACCCTACGCCAATATTTACCTGCTTCATCCATCAGACTCAACAGTAATCGGTGGAGGCGTGAGTAACGAGGCTGGCGTTTTTGTAATTCCATACGAATTGCCTACAGTTTTGGCTCGCGTATCCTTTGTGGGTTATCGGACAACATATCGCTTGTGCAGCAAGGAACAAGTTGGCTTCATTCAGATCAAGCCAGAAGCACAGACCATTAAAGGTATATTGGTGACTGGAGAACGTCCCAAAGTACAATTACAAGGCAATTCTCTTATTATGAATGTGGAAGGTACGGTGATGGAACGCATGGGTACGGCAGAGGATGTGCTTTCACGTGTGCCGATGATTTCAAAGAAAGGCGAGGCCTTTGAGATATTAGGCAAGGGCGTACCGCAGATATACCTGAATAATCGCAAGTTGACCGACCTGCAAGAATTGAAGAACATCCAGTCAGACAACATCAAGAACGTGGAGGTAATACAAAATCCTGGTGCACGCTATGATGCTACAGTTAATGCAGTTATCATTATTCGCACCAAGCGCTCAGCAGGTGAAGGCTTGGGTGTAGAACTTACATCATGGAGTCGCAAGGGGTGTGGCTATGCCAACAATGAACGTATTAATCTGACCTATCGTAAAGGCGGGCTGGAACTGTTTGCTAATCTTTTCGGAGCATATAATAAAAGATGTAGTAGTGGCGAGTTCGAACAAACAATCTTTGCTGATACGCTTTGGGTCATTACCAATCGACAGAATAATAATAGTCGCAATCCCTACCTTGAAGGAAGAATAGGCTTTAACTACCAGTTGAATGATAACAACTCTTTTGGTGGATTCTATCAGAATACTTACGATTATGTAAAAACAAGGAGTGAATATGATGATGACATACATTATGATGGCCATATTTATGACCATTTGCAAAACAGTGGTATAAGAAGAGCCGAGGGTATGCCAAATCACCAAGTGAATCTATACTATACTGGTAAAGTTAGTAAATTCGGTATTGATTTCAATGCAGATTACACTTTCCGGAAACAGCGCAACAGCAACCGGCAACTGGAATTGAGCGAAAAGGATTTAGACCGCGACGTGAATACCGAAAACCTCACACGTAGCAATCTGTTTGCCGAGAAACTCATCGTCAGCTATCCGTTGTTTAAAGGGCAGATAGAGGTGGGCGAAGAATATACGAATACCCGATGGGAAAGCAACTTTAATAATCCTGAAGGATATATAGCCAATAGTAATAACGAACAGCATGAACAGGCTATTGCACCATTCGTGGAACTGCGCCAACAAATAGGCAGAATCCGGTTGTCGGCAGGTTTGCGCTATGAACATGTTGAATCGGAATACTATGATGGCGGAATACGTCGCGACGAACAATGTCGCACCTACGATGACCTGTTTCCATCACTTGCCTTATCAACGTCAGTGAAGAACTGGCAATTATCCATCAGTTATGCCAAGCGAACCACACGACCATCCTACTGGCAGTTGAGCAGCGATGTCATTTATGAAAACCGTTTGAACTTGCAGACAGGCAATCCCTATCTGAAACCAATCAAGTATCATAACCTGAATGCGATGATCATGTGGAAGTGGTTATATCTGGCTACAAACTTCAGCCATTGCGTAGATCCTATCCTTTATACGGCAGAAAGTGTGGAGAATGACAGTAAGATCAATTTCGTCACCTACAAGAACTATGACCATGCCGACTGGCTGACTGTCACCCTCGGCGCACAGAAGAATATCAAGTTGAGCGGTGGAATAACATGGACGCCACAATATAATATATCGTTGATGAAACCATGGCTTGAAGGGATGTTCTTAGGCCAAAAGAAAAATTTTAACCATCCTATGCTATCCCTGCAATTAGGCAATATCGTGTCACTGACTCACGATTGGTTGCTGCAGGTCGACTTTAATATGCACACTCACGGCAATACTGGCTCAAATATTTGGGTTGACTGCACCAACCCTATGCTCACTCTTAGTGTCAGTAAAGACTTTTTTCAACACCGTCTCAATGTTAAGTTGAGTGGCAATGACCTTTTAAACGGCGGCATTAACCATGTCATGCTCTACAGCAACCGCATGATGTTCCGCAAGATGGAAGACAACGACTCCCGTTGCATCCAGTTCTCCCTGCGTTACCGTTTCAATGTCACCCCGTCGAAGTATAAGGGTACTGGCGCTGGTAATGCCGAAAAGAACAGATTATAATATGAATTTGGATATTTCTACTTATCAAAAGATCAACAATTCTTTCCGGAAGCGGTTGATATATCATTCGGGCGTTGATTGTGGCTTCTTCGTTGAGATGAACTATATGATCAACGCTATGCTCTATTGCCTTGCAAAAGGGTATCGGTTCCAACTCTATTCCGAAGATGCCAACTACGGAACGGGCAAAGGATGGACGGAATACTTTATACCATTCTGTGAGGAGGTACATGAGTCGTTCCATCATAAGTACAACTTGCACCGTCCACCCCAGTGGAAGCGTATTATAAAGAATGTAATAAGAACCAGGTCCTTGTCGTTTGTCTTCTGGAAACTGAAGTTTATGCAGAAGTCTCTCATGGGCCATTGGTTGGCATATCAGGCATATGGAGAATACGTTAGGTTAAGTCAGGACGTGGCTTATAATTCCTATAAGCATTACCACATTCCATCTGTCGGAATCAATTGTACCTACACCGAGGCATACGCCATGCTGGCTAGAATGATTTGGCAGCCACAGCCGGAAGTGAAACAGCAGATAGCAGAAGCTAAACTCTCCCTGTCACTGCCGCAAGTATACTCCGGCATACAGATTAGGGGAGGGGATAAGGCTCAGGAAGCACGGCTGATTACAGGCAAACGACTTATCGAGGCACTGCTTCCTCAAGACGGTGATTGTATCTTCGCCCTTGCCGATAATTACCTCCAATTAGATATCGTCCGCAGTGAGTTCCCTCATTTGCATATCTTGTCGCTCTGCCAACCCCATGAGAGTGGCTATTATCATCAGGCGTTTAACCACCTGACACCTCAAGAGAAAAAGGAATCAATCATCAGGCTCCTGACCTCTGTCGATATTCTGCTTCGTAGCAGAGCTTTCAGAGGTACTATCACTTCAGGGCCCAGTGTGTTTATCATGAAAGTCAGGGCAGGAGAACCAAGTGTTACAGCCATTGACTGCCCTCATTATATGTTCCCAGATTGCTTATCTCTCAGTATAGATGAGCGTGCATCCATCTCGCGTGAGATGATGATACGTTAAAATCGCCTAGCAATAGCAAAACTCTGAAAAAGCATTAAAATACATACAAAATGAATAATTTTCTTCCATTTATTTGGATTAATGGAAGAAATACATTACTTTTGCAGCATGAATGAA
>CADBVZ010000059.1 GCA_902798285.1 uncultured Prevotella sp.
GACTTGCCCAGCCGGCAAGAACGTGCTGCGTATTACCTATATAGGTATGGAGCCTATCGAGGTAAGTGCCCGTCCTAACATGCGTATCGTGCTGACTAACGATCAGACAGCCCTCGACGAGGTGCTCGTGGTGGCTTATGGTACAGCCAAGAAGTCGTCGTTCACCGGTTCTGCCGAGAGCGTAGGTAGCGACAAATTGGAGCTTCGTCCTATCACCAACGTAGCTAAGGGACTTGAAGGTCAGGTAAGTGGTGTGCAGATGACCTCTGCCAGTGGTCAGCCTGGTTCGTCTCCCAGCATCCGCATTCGTGGTTATGGATCTGTGAACGCTTCGTCAGCTCCTCTGTACGTGGTTGATGGTGTTCCTTATGATGGTGATATTAGTTCATTGAATCCTTCTGATATTGAGTCGATGACCGTCCTGAAGGATGCTTCTGCAGGTGCTCTGTATGGTGCCCGTGGTGCTAATGGTGTTATCATGATTACTACCAAAAGAGGTAAGGAAGGTAGACCTCAAGTGACTTGGCGTTCTACTGTCGGTTGGTCTAACCGTGCAATCCCTGAGTACGATTTGGTAAATCAGCGGGAATATGTCCAGCTGACCTACGAGGGACTGCGCAACGGTTTTATCTATGACAACGGTATGTCGTGGGCTGACGCTGAGGCTGCTGCCCGTGCTGCATTAGGTAGTAATCTGGGTGGTGAGCACTACAATCCGTTCAAGAACTACACGTGGGATACAATTATTGATCCCGCTACTGGTCAGGTTCGTGCTGACGCTCAGTCTGCATGGGACGAGAACTGGATGGAGTCTATCAAGAACAATAATGCTTTCCGTCATGAGCACCAGTTGTCAGTAAACGGTGGTACGGACCGTACTAAGTATTTGCTTTCATTGGGCTATGTAAATGAGGATGGTATTCTGAAGACTACCAATTTCCAGCGTTACAATGCCCGTGCCAATGTGGAGACTCAGGTGACCAATTGGTTCAAGATGAATGCCAATGTTTCACTGGCTCACTCGAAGACCAACCAGAACGACTACGATGGTACTTCTACCTCAAACGTATGGTATACCGCACAGTTCATTTCTCCTTTGTTCCCTACCTATATGAAGGATTTGGAGGGTAACGACCTGCTCGATGGTGACGGAAACCGTCAGTTGGACTATGGTGACAACGAGGAACTCGGTCTGCGTTATGGTAATGTCAGTGACTTTAACGCTCTGGGTGGTCTTGTTGATGATGCCGGTGAGAATCTGCGCGATATTGCTGGTCTGCGTACTGGTTTCGTACTGGGTACAGATGACGCTTCTGCTGGCATCCTGCAGGGCGTGAAATTTGCAGTTAATTTCGGTCTGGACTATCAGACTCGGAACCGTATGCGCTACATGAACATGTATCATGGAAACCAAGCTAAGTCTGGTGGTTTGATTCAGAAGTACAACTATCGTACTCAGAGCTATACCTTCAACCAGTTGCTCACTTGGAATCGTTCCTTCGATCGTCATAACTTCGATGTCATGCTTGGTCATGAGTTCTATGCTTACAACTACAAGTATCTGACCGCTGGTCGTACCAATCTGGTAGATGGTATCTACGAACTGGCACCTGCAGCAAACATGTATGAGGCAGATTCTTACTCTATTGATTATCGAATCAACTCATTCATGGGTCGTATTAATTACAACTACGCTGACAAATATTATTTCTCCGCTTCTCTGCGTGCTGACCAGTCGTCGCGTTTCTATAAGGATAACTGGACTGGTACGTTCTGGTCATTGGGTGCCAACTGGCGTATCTCTCAGGAGAACTTCATGAAGGACATCAATTGGATTAACAATCTGTCGTTTAAGGCCAGCTATGGTCAGCAGGGTAACGATGACCTGCACGATCAGGATGATTATACTATCTACTATGCTTGGCAGAGCTTGTATGAGTTGGGATGGAACAACGCCAATAATATCGGTGCTGTCATCAAGACGCTGGAGACCAAGGATGTGTCTTGGGAGAAAAACAGCAACTTCAACATTGGTTTGGAAGGTACTTTGTTCGACCACATGCTGCATTTCAGTGTTGAGTACTACTATAAGAAGACTACCGATATGTTGCTGAACTATCCGTTGCCTTTGTCTACTGGTTTCACTGGTTACAATGCTAACGTAGGTAATCTGCGTAATACGGGTGTTGAGATGGAGTTGACCGTATCTCCGATCAAGTCTAAGGATCTCCACTGGGATATTACTTTGATGGGTTCTACCGTCAGCAACAAGGTGACGAAACTGACCCAGCAGAGCCCTGAAATCGTAAATGGCATACGTGTTATCAAGGAGGGCTATCCTTTGAACACCTTCTACATGTCTAAGTCGGCTGGTGTTGACCCTGCAACGGGTGCACAGCTTTACTGGGCTTACGAGAAGGATGATAATGGTGATATGATTCCTGGTACTGAGTATATCACTGATGACTATTCTACAGCTGTTAACAGCAAGTACTATCTGGGCAGCCGTATTCCTGATCTCTATGGTAGCATTAGCACGAACCTGAACTATAAGGGCTTCGATTTCTCTCTCCTCACCACTTACAGTATTGGTGGTAAGGTATATGACGGCATTTATAGAGGAGCTATGGAGGTGACCTATCTGAGCAGCACATGGCATTCACACGCACTGCGTCGTTGGCAGAAGCCTGGTGATGTGACTGACGTTCCACGTATTGAGATTGGTCAGTCGTATGCCACTAATGACCGATTCCTGATTGACGCTTCTTATTTTGCTATCAAGAACATTACACTGGGTTACAACCTGCCTCGCCAGATTGTCAGCAAGGCTGGTCTGCAGAACGTACGTGTGTTCACCTCTGTTGACAACCTGAAGCTTTGGAGCCACCTCAATGGTATGGATCCTCAGTACAGTTTCACTGGTGGTACAGACTACGACTATGTACCCAACAAGACTTGGAGTATCGGTTTAGAGGTTAAGTTCTAATTGACAATGGTTTTGATAAAATAATAAATAAGAAATAATATGAAAGCAATATTTAAATATACATTCATGGCTCTGCTGGGTGGCATGATGCTTGCTTCATGTAGCGAAGATAGCATCGTAACCGTTCCTACACAGTCCATGTCAGGTCAGGGATTGCTTGCCAATGGTAAGGCTGCCCTTGTTCCTCTGAACGGTATTTACCGTGAGATGTACACTTCCGGTTGGTCTACAACAGGTAACACACACCAGTGCTTCGGTATTACAGCCTACAACCTTTGCGCTGATGTCATGGGTGAAGACCATGTGATGGCTGCTCAGGGCTCGGGCTGGTTCTGGTTTGATGCAATTTATAATGTAAAGGGTCGTTTTGCAAACAGTGCATGGCGTAGCTACGATCTCTGGTTTGCCTTCTATACTTGGATTTCTAATGCCAACTACATTATTGCTGCAGAGGAGACGATGGGAGGATCTACTGAGGAAAGGAACTATGCTATCGGTCAGGCTTATGCCATCCGTGCCTACAGCTATTTCATGCTGTCTCAGTATTTTGCACGTACGTTGGTTGGTCATGAGAGTGATCCTTGTGTACCTATTTATAATGATCCCACAACTCCTCAGACCACTGGTCAGCCTCGTGCTACCAATGCTGAGGTTTATGCCCAAATTGATAAGGACATTGACAAGGCTTGCGAATTGCTGAAGGGTATTGAGCGTTACAAGGATAACAAGAGTCATATCAACTATGCTGTTGCTCAGGCTCTTAAGGCTCGTATCTGTATGGTAGAGAATAAGTGGGCTGAGGCTAAGGCTGCTGCCCATGAGGCAATTAACACCAGCGGTTGTAAAATCCTGCCTGTTGCTTCGTTCATAGGTATGAATAATGTTGGTGCTGACAACGTGATGTGGGGTGCTGAGATTATCAGTGACCAGGTTGGTATGTACGCCAGTTTCTTTTCTCACATGGACTATCTGTCAAAAGTTTCTTATGCTCTGAAGGCTCCGAAATGTATCAACTTAGAGTTGTATGCTAAGATGAGTGCCAACGATGCTCGCCGTGGATGGTGGTTCGACGTAGATGAAGTCGGTAAGGTTCAGCAGAAGTTCCGCTTCAGCGATGTTTCTACTTGGATGGGTGACTACATCTTCATGCGTGTTGAGGAAATGTACCTGACCGCTGCTGAGGCTGAGTGCCGTCTGGGTGACGATGCCGCTGCTAAGGAAGATCTTTATGCTTTGATGAAACAGCGTGATCCAAACTACAGTACTATCAAGACTGGTACGGGACTGGGTAAGACTTCTGAGAAAGCTAATGAAACTGGTTCTCTGTTGGAGGAAATCCTCATCCAGCGTCGTATTGAACTCTGGGGTGAGTTTGGTCGTATGTATGACCTGAAGCGTCTGAAGCAGGGCTTCAAGCGTACAGAGGCTATGGGCTGGCCCAGTGGTGCTCTCATTCCTAATGTTCACACAGAGGATCCTGAAGCATACTGCAATGTACTGACCATTCCTCAGGCTGAGTTCGACGGAAATGAGAATATGGACGGCGACAAGGATCAGAACCCTACTGGTGACTACAAAAAGTAAGAAACAGCAAGTTTATTCATCATTAAATCATCAAGAATTATGAAGATTAATAAGATATTCTTTGGACTGACGATTGCTGCGATGGCTCTCTTCACTTCGTGTAATGTTGATAATGAGGGTGAAAGGTACTCTATAGGTAACGGACAGTGTGTCGCATTTACCAATACTTCGCTGGGTAGTGTAGAGGTTCCTGTTAACAGCCCTGTCTATAAGATTGGTATCACCCGTGGCAACTCTAATGGTGATTTCACGGGAAAAGTAGGGAAGATTACAGCTGTTGTTGACGGCGATACAGTTGACTATCAGAGTGTTTGCAATGTGAGTGACTTCACTTTTGCCAATGGTGTCAACCAAGCAGAAATCAGTGTCGATGTCACCCTCCTGCCCATGGGTAAGGTACTTGACTTGACATTAGAGTATAACGACATAATAAACCTCTCACCGACGTATCATACTGGTACGAACAAGGTAAATGTTAAAATCAACAAGGCTTATTCATGGGTAAGTGCAGGTACATGTACCTTCACCGATTATACCTTCGCAGAGAATGGTGCAACAGCCCAGAACGTAGCCGTTGAGCACGCTGAGGCTACCAACCTCTACCGTGTCATCAAGCCTTGGATAGCTGTTTACGGCCCTGCTCCTGACGGTTTTGCTTCAGATACAGGCTTCCAGTTTACAGTAGGTTCAGATGGTGCTATCAGCCTTGTCGCTTCTGGTGGTGTCGTGGCTGAAGCTGACCAGTACACGTTCTGCTGGGTAGAGCAGTATGTTCCCGACTATTGCTTCACGAAGCAGGAGGGTAATACCTACTATTTTGAGATGCTTGGTCTTGTTGACGGTGATGGTTACTAC
>CADBVZ010000060.1 GCA_902798285.1 uncultured Prevotella sp.
TTTGCATTTCTGATGGAGTCAACCTTGTCTGAAATCCAGCCAGGAGCACCCACACTATATAAATCGCCGCCTTCACAACTTGTCAGTGCTGTCAAGCCAAGAGCAAAGAAACAAGCTAAAGCTGCTATTTTATTGAGATATTTCATATCGTTTTGAATTTAAAATGTTACTGATTTACTTGACAACGGGGTGTACAGTCCAACCCTTGCTCGAGAAGTAAGAGGCATTGCTGGAACTCTTGTTAGCAGAATTACCTACCAGGTTGGGGTTTGCATTCAGCGTTCCCTGGAAGATAGGCAGGAACTCGTGTCCCTGAACATAAGAATCCATAGAGCTCTTGCTGCAACTAGTGTAGTCAACAGCATCTTTCGGAGTATATTGGTATAAACCCTTCTCATAGTCGGCCTTCGTCCAGAAGTTGACGGCTGCATGCTCTTTCAACTGCTGCAAACGATCAGCTCTATAATAGAATCCCCAACGGATGAGGTCGAAACCGCGTCCGAACTCGCAACCGAACTCCTTTGGGCGCTCTACGTTGGCAATCTGCTCAAAGAACTTGTCGAAATTAAAATCTGCCTTCTTCAAGTCTGCCAAACCAGCACGACGGCGCACCATATTTACCCACTCAATGGCTTGATCCGTCGGACCTTTGTTCACCTCGTTCTCGCACTCGGCAGCACGCAGCAGCACGTCGCTATAGCGCATCAGTCGCAGATTGATACCACAATGCAAACCTACGATTACCTTGTCATAAAGACCTGTGCGGAAATTAGTGTTCTTAGCAATAGGCAGACCACCATAACCATTGTTGGTAACCACAAAGTTAGCAGCTGTCATTGAGGTTGTATAGCAGACATTTCCGTAGGCATAACCATCCCAGTCTGACTCATAAGTGCCGACAGTCCAATAGAGACGCGGATCCAGCGTACCATTGGTCGTACGCTCTGCCTTGAACAAATTGTAGAGCCAAGGTGAAACAGAGAGGTCAGCCCAACCACCAAAGTCGCCAGGACCATAGTTACTCTCAATGGCATGACCCTGTGTAGCATTCGGACTGGTGTTGACGGGTGTCCACTCATCATCAGTACCCTGTGAATCCAAATCGAGGAATTGTACCTCGAAGATACTCTCATCGTTATTCTCGAAATTGGGACCCTCCTGGAAATTGTCGCCATAATTTTCCATCAACTTGTACTCACCATACTTCTGAGAGCCTCCGTCAGCAGTACTCATAATATCCTTCAGTACGGCCAGAGCTTCGCTATACTTGTGTCGAACCATCAAAGTACGGGCATAATAGCCAGCAGCGGCACCAGCAGTAGCACGTCCTTTGGCCCACTGGCCACCAAGCGTCTTTGAGGGAAGAAGCGCCATTGCTTCCAAAAAGTCTTTCTCTACCTGGTCCAGCACACGGTCATACTGGGCATTGCCATCGGCATCGCCTGCTTCCACATTAGAGACATAGAGACCATCCAGTGAAGAATACTGGCTATAGTCAGTAACCAGAGCAGGGTTCTGGTAATAACCAGCAAGGTTGTAATAGGCCAGACCGCGAATGAACAGAGCCTGTCCCTTAATCTGCTTGTAACGCTCTGTCAGGGCATCATTCTCACCAGTAACGCGAGAGAGGACGAAATTGCATACATTAATAGTATAATACCAGTCACGCCATGACCACTGGTTAATTTCGTCAGTCACGGCATCGTTCGTATCATCAAAAGGCATATACCAGACCTGTGAGGAGTTCCAGACCTCATCACCACGGGTTACATCAATATTGTATCCAACACGGGCATAAGTTCCCTCCATGCGGATATGGTTGTAGCACGCAATGATGCACTCTTCAAGGTCGTCAGCTGTGTTGCCGAATGTCTCGGATGTCTGGCGGTTAGGATCTCTGACATCCAATTTGTCGCTGCACGATGTCATCGTTCCGAGTCCCAGCAGCAAGGCAAATGATAATTTATATAGTTTCATATTTCTTACTTTTTTAATTGCGGTAGCAAATTTTTCAATTCTCATTATTTACTTTACCCTTATTTAGAACGATAAGAGAATACCGCCCATGAAGGAACGAGCACTTGGGTAAGAGCAGAAGTTATAACCCGGAGTGAATGTACCACCTGCATAGTCAACATTGTAGCCATTATAGGCTGTGATGGTGAGAAGGTTCTGTGCGGAAACGTAAGCACGTACACCTGATACAACACCCTTGAACCACTTATCGGGGAAGTTGTAGCCAAACTCGATGTTGGCAATCTTCCAGTAAGCAGCATTCTGAATCTTGCGCTTGCTGAACAAATCGTTCCAAGCCAAAACAGCATTATTTGAATAATAGGTACGGGGAACACTTGAAAGGTACTCTACGGGATTACCCTTTGCATCATAAGTCCAGCTATTAGCACCAGCCACAGCTACGGCCTTGTTACCAGGTCCATAGGCTGAATTCAAGCTGTTATAGATATCGTCTGAAACGTGGTAGTTGAGAGCACCGAAGGTAGAGATGGCCAGGTCGAAGCCCTTATATTCCAAGCGAGTGCTGATACCGAAGTTAACCTTGGGCAGACCGCTACCTAAAGTAGTCTGGTCGTCTGCGTCAATCTTACCATCGTTGTTGATGTCATAGTACCAGCAATCACCAACATTAGCACCCCCTTGATAAGTCCAAGCACCCTTTGCTACGAGGTCGGGAACGTATGAGGGATCGGCATTCTGCTTGGCTATCTCATTGTTATTGTGGGTCACACGTCCTGCCTCGTTCAAGGCATTCAGCTGATCCTGATTGCGGATAATGCCACCATACTGCCAGCCATAAAACTGACCGACTTCCTCACCCACCTTGGTGATGTAAGCACCTGTGATGAAACTCTCTGTGCCGAAACCAAGTGAGGTAACCTTGTTCTTCAGGGTGCTCAAGTTAGCAGCCACCTGCCACTTCAAGGGGTGGTCATTGTTACGATAGGTTGCAGAGAATTCGAAACCGCTGTTCTCCATCGAGGCAGCATTCATGGTTACTGAGGTGTTAGCCACACCAGCGTTGGCGGGCACAGGAACACCGTAGTGCAGGTCTTCAGACTTGTTCTTATACCACTCGGCTGTGAACTCCAAGCGGTTGTTCCACATAGCGATATCGATACCCACGTTGAAGGTCTTTTTCTTCTCCCATGCGATGTTCTCATTCACGAAGGTAGAGATGGCAGAACCCGTAACAGGCACGTTACCGAATGAATATGTCATATTGTTACGAGCCAAGGTTGCCAGGTTGGCATAGTCGCCTACAGCAGCCTCGTTACCCAGTTCACCATAGCTGGCGCGAACCTTAAACAGATTAACAATGTTACGATCGATAGGGAAGAACTTTTCCTTATCAAAACGCCAACCTACAGATACTGACGGGAAAGTACCCCAGCGGATATCCTTCGTAAGACGTGAGCTACCGTCACGACGAATGACAAACGAGAACAGATACTTGCCATCGTAATCATAATTCAGACGTCCGATGAATGAAGTCAACGCATGTTTGTATTCAAAAGACTCTGAATAGGTGTTGGCACCATTCTGGAGCTGCAGGAAGTAAGGCTCGGAGAAGTTTACACCCCATCCATTAAGGAGATTGGTATTCTCCTCCTGATAAGTCTGACCAGCTACGAGGTTGATGTGGTGCAGACCGATGTTACCATCCCAAGTCAGTGTGTTCTCCACGAGGAAATCGCTGTATTGACGATTGTTCTTTGTCAGTTTTTCGTTGGTCTTATCCAGATAAACACGGTTGCTCTGTATCCAAGCCGATACCCATGTCTTGTCTGTTGCGTGAGTCTTGCTATATGACAGATTCAACTTGTAGTTGAACTTATGCTTTTTCGACTCCAAGCCAATCATCTTGAGGATATCTACATCTGCAGAACCTGTAGCCACAACGCGATCTACCAGTGTATTGCGGGTCAGCAGATTGTTAATCAGCAAGGGGTTGGAAGCTGAGATATCACCATGAATAGTGTCGTAGTAAACACCATAGCCGTATGCATCGTAGTTGTAGCTGCTGGCAGAACCAACCTTGTCATCCAGCACCCAGGTAGAAGGATCGTATGCCTTGATGGTGGGCTGCATCAACAATGTACCACGCAGCACGTTGGTCACGTCGCCATACAGACCTTGTACGTACTCAGAGGCATTCGACAGACCCATACCGTCCTGATCTGAGTGTGAATAAACCAGCGATGTACGGAACTGAATGAACTTGGTCTCCATCGTGTTGTTCACACGGGCGGTGAAACGCTGATAGTTAGGTCCGGCACCTTCCAGGGTACCTTTCTGCTGGAAGTAGTCCAAACCTATATTATAAGTATTGTGAGCACCACCACCACTCAAGTTGACATTGTGATTCTGACGAGTACCTGTTTTGAAAACCTCTTTAAACCAGTCGGTATTGGTATTATCCATGAAATGGTACTGATTAGTACCTTCTATCTTGGAATAACCGCCTGCGAGAGGAGTGCCAGAATTAGCGCAAGCCTGACCGAGGTAAGTGCTGTACTGGTCGGCATTCATGACATCATAAACACCACTGGGAATCCAGTCAACGCCAAAATATCCCTTATAGTCCACCTTCAGGGGCTGATCTTTCTTACCGCTCTTCGTCGTGATGATTACCACACCGTTGGC
>CADBVZ010000061.1 GCA_902798285.1 uncultured Prevotella sp.
CCGGGAGCAAACACTGAGCTACCATCGGCACGGAAAATAGCAGTAAACATATACTTCTCAGCGTAGTCGTAGTTCAGACGGCCGAAATAAGACATTCCACGAGAGTCCCCGTAAGGATTACCACTGACGGTAGCCTGCGTATTATTCTTCATCAGACTCATATAGGCATGCTTCAAGTCAGGTGTGATAGCGTCAGAAGCTGTAGCACTTAAAGTAAATCCGTTATCTGGACGGCTCTCACTGTACTCTGCACCAGCAAGAATGTCGAAGTGATGGTCCTGAACGTCAAACTTATAGGTCAGGGTATTGGTGGTTCCCCATCCCCAACCTGTACCAACCTGGTTGGTTGCTTGGTCTGTATAGACGGGCAAATAGCTACGCCATGTCCAACTACTCTGATTATAGTTGATCTGTCCGCGATAGGTCAGTCCCTTGATAGGCTGAATCTCCAAGAAACCGGTCACGTTCAGGCCATAACTGGTGCTCTTGTTGTTTGCACTTTGACTGTTCACCAGACTGATGATCGGATTGCTGGCATAAGAGGTATAATTGAACATGCCCATGCTCTTCAGGTCATCATAGCCGAAATATGTGCCGTCAGTGTCATAGATGGGAATCAGCGGGTTGGCACGCAAAGCAGTAGACAATACGTTTGAATACTGATTGCCAATCTGGATACCCTGATTCGTATCACATGGTCGGAATTGACACGCAGAGTTAAACGACGATAGTCAGACTTGGCATACTTGCCGCCGAAGCCACCGTCTTGATACTGATAACCAGCACCGATAGAGAACTTGGAGAGATCGCCACCACCGGCCACGTTAATAGAGTGGCTGGTCGTCACGGCGTTCTTGTTCCTCAGGGCCTCTATCCAGTCCGTTCCGGGGTTTGCCCCACTCTGGTAGTCGGCCAGTAACTGCTCGCGTCCTTGGAAATAGTCAGCCCAGTTACGAGGAGACTCACCACTGTTATAGCGAACCAGGTCCATTACCTGCATGTACTCTTTTGCTGTCAGCAGCTGGGGCAGACGGTAGATGTTTGACCAACCGATGTTACCGTCATACTGTATGCTGATCTTGCCTTCTTTGCCCTGCTTGGTGGTCACGAGGATTACACCGTTTGCAGCGGCAGAACCGTAGATGGCGCAGGAAGCAGCATCCTTTAACACGTCGATACGCTCGATGTCGGCAGGGTTCAGGTTGTTGATGTCACCACCAGCCACACCGTCGATAACGTACAGAGGCTTGGTGTCACCATTGGTACCAGCACCACGGATAGACACCTTAAAACCATCGCCAGGCTGACCAGATACTGCCTGAATGTTTACACCAGGACTTTGGCTCTGCAGGGCACCAAGTACCTGAGTGGTATTCATCTTGGCGATGTCCTCACCCTTCACCTCAACAGTAGCACCAGTAACCAGTTTCTTCTTCTGGACACCGTAACCTACGACAACCACTTCTTCGAGCAGAGCGTTGTCTTCCTTCAGGGTGATCTTGTAAGTACTTTGGTTACCAATCTTGATTTCCTGAGTCTCATAGCCGATGTACGAAATAACAATCGTTGCACCGGGATTCACGTTGAAAGAGAAGTTACCGTCAAAGTCGGTAACTGTACCATTGGTGGTACCTTTTTCCATTACACTGGCTCCGATGACCGGGCCCTGAGCATCGACTACAGTACCTGTAATCTTTTTCGTTGCCTGCTGAACCTCCTGTAGAGATCCTGAGGCATTGGCATTTGACGAGTAACCGAGTCCCAAGAAGACCAAGGCACCCATCAGCAGCGCTGTCTTTCTAATTTTTTGATTCATACTTTATGTTACTATAGATTAAATGATTAGTATCTATTTTTGTTGGCTTTAGGATCAACCTATTCCCCGGGTCGCTTGCCTTATATATAATATTAAGGTACGCGCGACTCCTCATAATTTAAGAAGAATTGTTTTTATTCATAAGTTTTAGTCTTTATTAATTCATACAATGGTAATTATCCGTATATTTTGCTGCAAAATTAAATCAGTTTAACGAAAGGACACAACTCTTTTTTATCAAAAACCGACACTTTCCTGTAATACAATTATTTTAGTTCTTTGCATGATTGAAAAAGTAGCAGATTTTGCTAAAAAAGTTCAAGACTATTCATGCAATTATATCTAATTTTGCAGCGGTTAAGTTAATAAGTATAGTTGAATAATTATCATTAAGTATTTTCTAAATTGGTATGAAAAGATTTCAGATTGTATTAGGAGCGGCGTTGCTCCTTGGGACATCACAGGTAAGCGCCTGGGAAGGTCAAGTCGTCATCTCAACACCTAACACCTCATTAGTGCTACATGCCAACGAGGGCGAGGATCTGAGACAAGACTACTATGGTGGCCTCATCGCTGGAATTAATCAACTAAAGGAGGGGGGCAGCGATTTCAATTTCGCTGCCCTGCCCACCTTTGGTACTATTGACATGATTCATCTGCCTGCCCTGCAGATACAACATAGTGATGGCGACCTAAACTTAGAGTTAAGAGTTGAGAATTATGAGTTGAAAGATGAGAATAACGCCAAGACACATGTATTTACGATGGCGGACAAGCTACTACCAGTCACCGTGAAGGTGTTCTATAAGGCATACAAAAAGGTGGATATTATTGAGACCTGGACGGAGATCTCCCATCGTGAAAAGGGGAATATCATCTTGAAGCGCTTCGACTCTGGCAGTCTCACCGTACGACGTAGTGACGTATGGATCACCCATCTGCATGGTGACTGGTGTGCTGAAGCCCAATTGACACAAGAGCCCCTGACACGTGGACTTAAAGTGATCCGTAATTCAGACGGTGCCCGTAATGCCGGCGAGCCCCGTGAGGACGAAGGTCGTACCATCGGCGCTGCTCTCTGTTGGAGTGGTAATTACGAAATCCGTGTGAATACGAACAACAGCAAAACCCATCAGCTCTATGCCGGTATCGATCCGCAGTCCTCTGAATATGTGTTGGAGGCAGGCAGGAGTTTTGTGACACCCCATCTGGCTCTCACTTATTCTGACAAGGGCATGGGAGAGGTGAGCCGTAACTTCCATCGTTGGGCACGTACGGAGGGTATGCTCCACAGAGGAATGAATACAGGTGATATCCTGCTCAACTCTTGGGAAGGTATCTACTTTGATATCACGGAGCAGAAGATTATCGACATGATGGATGACATCGCCCAGTTTGGTGGTGAACTGTTTGTGATGGATGATGGCTGGTTTGGGTCTAAGTACCAGCGTAACGACGATTCTTCAACTTTAGGCGACTGGGTGACGGACCTGAAGAAGTTGCCTGGTGGCATCAAGTCCCTCACCGATGCAGCCCGTCAGCGTAAGATCAAGTTCGGCATCTGGATTGAGCCTGAGGCTGTGAACACCAAGAGTGAGCTTTTCGAACAGCATCCAGAATGGGCACTCCAGACGAAAGGGCGTGAACTAAAGTTAGGGCGTGGCGGTACGCAGTTGGTACTCGATATGACTAATCCCAAGGTGCAGGACTTTGCCTTTAAGATTGTGGATGACCTGCTCACCCAGTATCCTGAGATCAGCTATCTGAAGTGGGATGCCAATGCTTCAATTCAGAACTATGGTTCACTTTATCTGCCCAAAAATAAGCAGAATAATCTGTATATCGACTACCACCTGGGACTGTTGAAGGTGCTGGAGCGTATCCGCCAGAAGTATCCTGATGTGGTGATTCAGGACTGTGCTTCTGGTGGTGGTCGTGCCAACTACGGGTTGCTACCTTACTTCGATGAGTTCTGGGTCAGCGACAATACCGACGCCTTGCAGCGTGTCTATATCCAGTGGGGCACCAGCCTTTTCTTCCCTGCTAATGCGATGGCGCAGCACATCGGCGGCGTACCTTACTGGAATACGGGCGGACGTATCACCCCCATTAAGTTCCGTTGCGATGTGGCGATGAGCGGACGTCTGGGTATCGAGCTCCAGCCCAAGCATATGAACGAAGAGGAGAAGTTACAATGTACAACCTGCTTTGCCGACTATAAGGAACTGCGCCAGACCATACAGACGGGTGATCTCTACCGTCTGCAGAACCCTTATAATAGAAAAGGTATAGCCTCACTGATGTATGTCAACGAGTCTAAGAGTCAGGCGGTGGTCTTTGCCTATAAGGTGGATAACTACTACAGCATGCCCATCCCCTGCATCCGTCTGAAAGGTCTTTCTGCCGATGCCACCTATACGGTGACAGAGAAGGATGTGAAAGCTTGGCAGAACCCTTGCGACCTCAGTGGTAAGCGGTTTACAGGTCAGTTCTTAATGGAAGTCGGCTTGGAGATTCCCCTCGATTGGGATTATGCCTCTCGTGTTTTCGAGCTGAGACAAGATAGATAAAACGCTGGTCAAAGCGAGAGATGATAACCATAGACCTGACTGTGATGAGTTTTCGTTTATTAAAGTAAGTAGTTATGGAAATTAGGAAATGGACGGTTGTTTTGGTTTGGATAGCCACTGCCTGTATGAATGCACAGAATGTGCGCGAAGTAACGAGGCTTGACGAAGGATGGAGATTTACACTTGGTAATGCTGCTGACCCTACTAAGGACTTCGGTTGTGGAACAGAGTATTTTAATTATCTGACGAAAGCAAATTCAATACACAATGAGGGACCGTATGCCGCGAAGTTCGATGATTCTATGTGGCAGGAGGTGAACATCCCTCACGACTGGGTTACTACACTGCCATACGCCCAGCCTGCAAGCCATTCACATGGCTACAAGACCGTGGGCTATAAATACCCAGAGACAAGTGTGGGATGGTATCGCAAGGTGATCAATATACCTGCTGAGGACTTCGGCAAGCATATCGCCCTACGGTTCGACGGCATCTTCCGCAATGCCCGAGTCTGGTTCAATGGTTTCTACATGGGTACAGAGCCCAGCGGCTATGCCACGCAAGTGTATGACGTGACTGAGTACGTGAACTATGGTGGCGATAATCTTATCTGTGTACGGGCGGATGCTACTCTGGAAGAAGGATGGTTCTATGAGGGCGCTGGTATTTATCGTGATGTGTGGCTGCTGAAATCGGCTGCCGTCAGTGTAGCTTCTTTCGGCACATTCGTATATGCTGATCTTAAAGCACCTTACGACAAGGCTGCTATCACCATAGAGACTGAGGTGAGCAATCATGCTTTGAAGACAAAGACCTGTACAGTGGAGCAACGGCTGCTGGATGCTGATGGCAACGAGGTGGGTAAAGCCGATGCTACATCACTTAACTTACAGGCCAAGCAGACATTAGGCAGTAAGCAGACGCTGACGCTCAATCATCCCCATCTATGGAGTACCACCGATCCCTATTTATATAAGGTAGAAACGACTATCAAGGTGGATGGCTGTATAACAGATATCTTTGAGACCACCATGGGCATACGCGATATTGTTTTCGATGCTGAACGAGGCTTCCTGCTCAATGGACAGCAACTGAAGTTAAAAGGCGTAAATATGCATCAGGATCATGCAGGTGTAGGTACAGCCATTCCTGATGCTCTTCAGGCATGGCGTATCAAACAGTTGAAAGCTATCGGCTGCAATGCTTATCGGGCTTCTCATAATCCAATGACACCAGCCCTGCTTGATATTTGCGACCGTGAAGGCATACTGGTTATCGATGAGAATCGTCTGTCGGGCATAAATACAGAGCATCTACGTCTTTTAGAAAATATGATTAAGCGAGACCGCAACCATCCGTCAATTATCCTTTGGAGCAATGGCAACGAGGAGTGGGGTATGGAGAACACTGTTCAGGGTACACGTATTGCTGCTGCCATGTGTGAATATACCCGCCTGCTTGACCCTACACGCCACTCTACTATGGCCAATGCTGGTGGAGGGGAGATGATCAAGGGTCTCGATGTGGTTGGATTCAACTATATCGTTCAGAACGATGTAGACAATCGTAAGAAACAGAACCACACATGGAAAATTGTTGGAACGGAAGAGACCACTGGCTGCGGTACTCGTGGCTGGTACTTTAAAGACGAGAAGCATTCTGGTCGGATGGTAAGTCTGAACCGTACCTTTGAGCAAAACTACGAAAACATCATAGAGCGCGGCTGGAAGTTCTACGCTGAACGTCCTTGGGCTGCAGGACTGTTTTACTGGACAGGTTTCGACTATCGCGGCGAGCCCAATCCGCTCAGTTATCCTGCCCACGACTCCGAATTCGGTATCTTCGATTATTGTGGTTTCCCTAAAGACGAGGCTTGGTATCTGCGGGCATGGTGGATGGATGACCCCGTTCTCCACATCTTCCCCCATTGGAATCTACAGGGTCACGAAGGCGAGGAAGTGGAAATCTGGGCCTATAGTAACTGCGACGAGGTAGAGCTGACTGTCAACGGTAAAAAACTGGGTCGTCAAACGATGCCCAAGAACGGCCATTTAAAATGGAAGGCTACATACAACCCCGGCAAAGTAGTTGCCACTGGCTATAAGAAAGGTAAGCATGTCATCACGGAGACCATCGAGACCACCAAGCCTGCATCGAAGATCATGCTGAAGGCCGACCGCCAGCAGATTACTGCCGATGGGTGTGATGTGAGTGTGGTAACTGTTGAGGTCCAAGATAGCAAAGGTCGCATCGTGCCCGATGCCTGTCCTGTGCTCAGATTCAAACTCGAGGGCAATGGCCGCATTCTTGGTGTTGGCAATGGTGATCCGTCGTATTTGGGAGAAGACCATCCTAAGACATCCAATTGCAGTGAGTTCACCATCCCAGCCTTCAACGGTTTGGCACAGGTCATTATCCAGAGCAGTCACACCGCAACGACCCTCCAACTGACCGCCACCGCCGATGGGCTGAAAATGGGAGTTCTGACTATTTTTGCAGGGGTTAAATAAACAATAGTAAAAATGAAAAGACAAGTTTTCCTTTTATTGGCCATTCTGGCCATGTTGCCCATAGGGGCGCAAATCAGGGGCAATAGTATTGTTGTAACTGTGGAGCCCGATCACCAAGACTGGAATTATTGTGTAGGTGAGACGGCCAGGTTCACGGTGGAAGTACGCCGCTCGGGCACACTTGTCAATGATGTCATCATAGACTATGCTGCTGGTCCAGAGATGTATCAGGATACCAAGAAGACCATTGAGCTTAAAGACGGCACGTGGCAACCTCGACTGTTGACAAGCTGGTTGACTATTGTATGAATACACCTGAGGACGGTTATATTACTGCAGCAAGTGTGGAAACGATCAAGAAACTCATCGCAAAAAATCGCCAATAATGAAGAA
>CADBVZ010000062.1 GCA_902798285.1 uncultured Prevotella sp.
TAGATCCAGCAGGTCTGACTCTCACCTTGGTTCTTGATAGGGGTCATGCGGTTCAGTACCTCATGGGTGAAGGTCTTTGGCTCCTGCTGAGCGCATCCGCACATCAAGAATACCATGATGATATAGGCAAGTTGTTTCATTAATAACCTGGGTTTTGTTTCAAGTTGTCGTTAAAGATGAGAACGTCGTTAGGAATAGGATAAACGGTGGTATGTCCATCGCTTTCATCCACTACAGGGTCGATGTCATCGCCGGCATAGAGACTTTTGTATTGTCGGAAACGAATCATATCCTGGCGTCGCCAACCTTCCCAACAGAGTTCCAACAGACGTTCGTCGTACAGGTTCTGAAGTGTCAGTTCCCTGTCAGGCATTCCGACACGATGACGTACCTGTAAGAAATCTGCGTGCCCGTCTTCACCGTTTCGCAACTTCGCTTCGGCACGCATCAGTAGCACGTCGGCATAGCGGAAGAGCACGATGTCATTATCCATCAGTTTCCCATCCAGCGTGGCATTCTTGTCAATTTCGTATTTCTTCATACGGGCTCCTGCGGTCTCTACATACTGACCGCCACTGAGGTCTTTTTTCACTTCCCATGGATAATAGATGAGAGGCTGGCCGGTACGGTCGGTTATAATAGTGTTATTCAGATCACGAACTTGACCAGCCCAGTAACACCACTCAAAACGGTTGTCTTCGGCGGGCGTCATATATTTGAAGATTTCAAGAACGTGTGTTGTGGCACATGTGCCGTTCTCACCTACGAAGCCATAGGCTGCAGCATGACGATAGTGGTATGAACGGAACATATTCTGTTGCTGTGTCCTGTAGAGGTCCTTGTCCATAGGAATGACCCATATGTTCTCTTTGGAATACTCATTGCGTACTAAGAAGTTGGTAATATAAAGTTCCTCAAGAGTAAAGCCAGACAGCTCCAATAGATTACAATAGTAAATGGTGGCCTCCCAGGCATTCAATGTCTTATTGTCGATTTTAAACAGGAGGTTCTTGCCATCAAGATGAGTGTCGTCTGTCCAGTTGTCATCGGCATAGATTTCGGCATTGAGCATTAACTTGGCAAGTACGAAAAGGGCCACTGGATGCGTAACCCGACCATAATAATCGCCAGGAGATACGCTGTTGGAATAGTGTAGATCAGTGAGCGTTTCCTGAAGTTCGGCAACTACAAATTCGAACACTTCGCTGCGATCTGACTGACGTATTTCATTCATCGATTCGGCGGTAGAGGTGATGATGGGCACTCGTGCAAAGAGATCGAGCAGGTACCAGTAGTAGATGGCACGCAGGGCACGTACCTCTGCTTTATATTCTACATATTTATCTTTGCTTAAAAGCGACTGATGAGCATCCAGCTGTTCTAAAGAGTGATTGCAGAGGGTGATGACCTTGTAGAGATAGAGCCAGGAGTTGTTGAGTAGCTCGTGTCCGGCATTCCAGGAGTGCATATACATATCTTCCCAGATGCCTCCATCGAACCAGTCACCACCGCGTGTGGGTAGCATTGCTTCGTCGGAGCCGAAGGTCTGAAGGTCATACACACCACGGCCAGTGCCTTGAAGACCCTCTCCCTCTTTCGAACCACCTATATAATTATATAAGGTGGCAACGGTATTCAGGTAGAGTTGGGTGGCAGAGGTGTAAGCCTTTTCCTCAGGAACCTGATCCTGGGGATTCTCATCAAGCGAACAGCTCACCAATGACAGTGAAAGGAGAACAGAGAGAAGTGAGATACAGGGAAAGGATGATATCTTGGTGCTCATAACTCTAATCGTTTTAATTAAAACTTGATACTGATACCCATCGTGTAGGAACGATAGACGGGCAGCATGTTCTTATCGTCGATACCCAGTGTGCCATTGATGAGACTGGAGTTGATCATCGGTGTCAGTCCACTATAGCCGGTGATAGTAGCTAAGTTGTTTACGGACAGTGATATGCGTAGGCCTTGTACATATTTGGAATGCAGGGGTACATTCCAGCCAAAGGTCACGTAGTCGATATTCACGTAATCGCCATTCTCAAGATAATAGTCACTGATAATCTGGGTGACTAAGTTCTTTTCCGGTGCGCCCTTCATCAAATTGTAGTTCGGCATAGAAAGCAGGTTCGAATAGCTCAGGGCGGTACCATTGTAGATCTTATGTCCGAATGCTCCGTTGAACTGCATGGTCACGTCGAAATGCTTGTATCTGAAGGCGATGTTTGAACCCATCATAGCCTTTGGCATGGCCTGTCCACAGTTGTAACTCTCATCTGTCACATCGTAATATTTGGTGCCATCCTCCAGGGTGATAAAACCCTTAAAGTGGGGAAGCTCGAATATGCCAATCTGCTCGCCTACGATCTGTTTCACAATATCGCTGGGTCCGTGGAATCCTGCTCCCCAGAGTGAAGAGATAGTGCTTGACTGGGGGGCTGTGAGATATTGACCATTGTAATAGCCATTCAATGATAGCAGTTTGTTCTTCTCAAATGTCCAGTTCATGTTCACTGTCAGTTCCATGTCTTTGGTACGGAGAGGAGTAATGCCGAAGCCGATCTCCAGTCCACTGTTCTTCATGGATCCGAGATTGGCCAACAGCTTATTATAGGGGTAGGGTGGCACTGGCATGGTATAGAGATAGAGCATGTCGGTGGTCTTCGACTGGTAATAGTCAACGGTCATAGCGATACGGTTGTCCCATAACGTCACATCAAGTCCGATGTTGAATGTCTTCTTTACCTCCCATTTCAAGTCGGGGTTGGCATTGCGGAGGATACCGAGTGTGGTGGCGATAGAGCTGTTATACGGGGTGATACCGTTAGGCTGGACAAGCTGTATGGAGTTGTAGGCATCTATACCAGCCTGACTGCCGGAGAGTCCATAACCAACACGTAACTTGGCATTGTTGATGACCTTTATGGACTTCATCCAAGGTTCCTTGCTGATTACCCAGGCACCACTGATGGAGGGGAAGAAACCCCATCGATGATTCTTACCAAACTTTGATGAGGCATCACCGCGCGCATTGGCAGTCAGGGTATAGCGGTCGAAGAGGGTATATTGCGCACGAAGGAGAAACGACTCCATGTGTGAGTCTCTGTAATAGGAATCAGTCCCATCCCAGGGACGGTTTGCGCCAGCAGAGAGTCTGTCGAAACCAAACTCATCAGTAGAGAAACCAGTGACAGTTGTAAAGAACCCTGTAGAATTCTGACTCTCAGCCTCAGCCAGGGCCATCACGTTCAAGTCGGAGTTTGTGGTCTTTAAGGTATAAGTAAGTGATGCATTACCACGAACGGTCTCGTTCTTCTCATGCTTACGATAAGCCTCTCCCCGGTTCCATACACTCATGGGATAGTAGTGGGAGTTGGCAATGGAGTTGTAGGAATAGGACCCAAAAGCACGAAGGGTCAGATTCTTGGAGAGTGTCACCTTCGCTTTCATGTGGATGTTAAAATGACCGTTGTCCTCATCTTGCTTCATCTCCAGCAACGCCAAGGGATTACTGATCCAGAGCGCTTCAGGTATCTGGTCATATTTGCCCTCGGCATTCTTCGTGTCAGGGAAGGTGGGGTTGAAGGTAGCGGCAGAATAGAGAAGCTTCTGCTGGAAGGGTATATAGCTGACCTTCTGCAGTGATCCTACCATACCGAGTTCTACTGTCAGACGGTTGTCAAAGGACAGCTGCGTGATGTCGAGCTTAGCGATATAGTTTCGGTTGCCCTTGCTCTTAATCACCGTGTTATGTTCCATCATACCCACTGATGCACGGTAATTGGCAGTCTCTGTACCACCACCAAAGGCAATGTGGTGGTTCTGTACAAAGCCTGTCCGTTCAATGGCTTTATTGAAATTTGTGTTGTACCCCATGTCGATGTAACTGCGCCCCAGTCTTTCGGCTGTCTGCCTGAACTCATTGGCATCAAGCATCTCCATGCGTTTATAGACTGATTCAAAGCCGAAACTGCCATCGTAGGAAATATGGAACTTCTGGTTCTTTCCCCTCTTTGTTGCAACCTCAATAACGCCGGCAGCACCGCGTGAGCCATATTGAGCCGTTTCTGAAGCGTCTTTCAGAATCGTGAAGCTCTCAATGTCGGCGGGATAGATGGTGGAGAGGATAGCCAGGTCGGCTGTCACCCCATCGATGATC
>CADBVZ010000063.1 GCA_902798285.1 uncultured Prevotella sp.
CCATGCTGGAATGCCTCTTGCATTTCTTCCTTGAAAGCGATGGTCTTTGCCGCCCTGAGTGGTAATAACCGTATCTTTGTTTCCATGCACTCAGATAAAACTACAGATTAACCCTATGATTGCCAGACCACCTTGCTTCAGGATGATGCTTGGCTTGCTGGTCATACTACCATATAGTGCCACTAACACGATATAGCCCAGCAACAACCGTGTCCACAGCAAATCCTGCTGCCAGACAGCAACCAACAGCAAAACGGCAATCAGGCCGTTATATACGCCTTGATTCTTCAGCAGTGTCGAAATGGTCTTGCTTTTCAGTTGGTCAATGCTGATGCCAAACACTCTTGACGTGTTTTCTGAACTCGTCGCGATGGTTTCGAGGAACATGATGTACAGATGTTCCAAGGCTACCAAGATTGCCAAAACAGTGGTGAGTGTATTCATAATCAATGTCTATTTAACGGCCTATATGACAACCATAAATTAATAACTGAATTTCGACGTATCCTCGCCAGCCAGCATGTCGGTCTTAGCAGCCTCGATGTTGCGATTCTCCAGCGTATTGAAGTTATCCAACGCCTTTATGTGTTGCAGGATGGCTTCGACAGTCTGGTAGAGCGACTCACCTTTGCTGTAGTCGGCCTTGCAGGCAAAATTGATGATGTTGCGCTTTACCAAATCCAGTGTCTGCTTCTCGTGTTCAGGCGTGTAGATAGCGATGGTAAATCCGCCCTGTTCCTGCAACAGTTTCATGCTGGGGATATCTGTCAATCCGTCGCCAAAGTAAATCATGTGGTCAAACGGGATGCGACGCTCACTCATAGCCATGAAGTTGTTGATTTCCTTATTGTCGCAGATGCGTTCAACGCCTTTGTTAATCATGTACAGAATCTGCATCTTTGCCGTGAAGTCAATGGCGGCAGCAGGCCATACAGCACGACCGTCTTTATCGTACATAAAACGGCTGGCATAGATGTGCTTGAACTCATGACCAATGGGCGAACCTTCCACCATCTCCTGCAAGCCCGACGAGTTAATGTAGTGCTCAATCTGGATACCCATCGCTTCGCCCAACTTACGGGTTAGCGCAAACCATTCGCGTACACCTTTGAACAGAGGAATGGTGGCACCATACTTTTTAAACGCATTCTTCGTGATGGGGCGCGGGTTCTCAGGGTTATTCGATTTCTCTATCATCATGCGCATATAGGTGATGACTTCAGGTGCGTCCTGCTCTTTTTGCATCTCCACCACTTCGCGCCAGAAATCGTCCTTGTCCTCAATACCAATCTCCTTCAGGAAATCGTATTCTTGCATGTTACCGGGTGCCAGTGTCCCGTCAAAGTCGTAGATCATCGCTACGATAGGTTTCTCTTGTTGTTTCATATCTGTATTGTTTAAGATTTCGTTAGACATTGTCGCTATTCTTTCATGTCTTGACGTAACTCATATTCCTATCAAATTAAATCATTGATACTTCCAAAAGTCATACTTCTTGCGAATCTCTTCCTGTTTCTCAGGTGGCAGCGACTTAAAGTAGCCTCGCCAGCTGGGACAGAAATTGATCTGCCAGCGCCAGAAGCGCCCGATTAAAGACTTCGGGTTCTTGTCATACGCAGCACGTAGCTTGCAGTTCTCACATGGGTACTTCATAATTCGAATTTGTTTAGTAGTTATTGTATTTCTTCTAATGCTCCTGTCTCAGAGTCAATGATAAACCCACGAACAACGATGTCCTTGGGAACAAGTGGATGGGTCTTGATGGTTTCAATGCCCCCTGCTTTATAGCCGTCCCCCAGCAGGGGACTCATAATGTTGAATTCAATAATCTGGTCTATCATATCACAAAACATATTAAATCTGCGGGTAAAGATACGGAAAATAAATGAATATTTGCTACCTTTGTGCCCAATATTACAATACTTTAATGATTTCAGACAGTTATGGCATATATGAATCGTTTTAATCAGTCCGACGAAGGACGGCGTGATGAACTAATAAGAATCATCGAGCACAGCGTTGAGAGACTGACTCTGGCCGAATTAGAGGCCCTGTATTATGACATGACTACCAAGTCGTATATTAACGACTAATATGGCAAGTTTTCACGTAGCGAAAGATATTCCTTCGAACTCTATTGCAGTAGGCAACCTATGCAGAATCTAAAATCACCGGCTAGACACTTTAATAAAGTACCATAATACAATCCAAAATATGATAACACTTATAAAGGCCACAAGGAAGGTCGTGTCTGAAAGTAGTCCACGCTTTGAGAAGTTTACGATGCCATGAAATGCTGCGCAGAAGAGTAGTGAATGGGTATCCGATGCTACTTTACCAATTCCCCATGAGGCGAACAGTAAGAGTGGGAAGAATCCCAATAGGTTTCGTTGATCCAAATCCAGATGCCATAGAAGCCACATCACTGTAATGATGAGGACATATTGCCATACGGGTAACTCCCGTAGTTCGTACTGCAGATATCCGCGCCATCCATATTCCTCCAATAGTCCGTAGACGAATGCCAGCAAACATAATATGCCGGTGTCTAATCCTCCGATGATGCCGAACACAGCACATGGTATGGCAATGGTTGCAACAGATTTCCAAACAGACTTGCCGAAAAGTGTATATTCCGTTTTACGCTTGAAAATAGCCATTGCAACGAAAGCACCAATGATAGGGCCAAGGCCAGTGGAAAGTTGAAAAGCATAATCTCCCCTAAGTTCTGGATACTTGTTGCCGATAAACAAGGTTATCAGACGTAGGATTAGAGCAATAATGTAGAACGTTGCTATTGCTCCAATATGAATATTCTTATAAATTAACTTCATCTTGAATTCTTTATTCACAGTGCAAAGGTAATAATAAAACTTGAATATCAAGCACTTCATGGCATAATTGTCATTCCATATATAATCCGAAAAGCTCCGGCCTTGCTATTCTGCAGGTCGGAGCTTTGATTAATTTGTATGATAGAGGATTATTTTTTTCAATTCATTTTTTAAGTATATGTCGAATGGCATCCTTGGTTTTACTTATATCCGAATCCCCAGCCAATACGTTCATCCGTGAACTACTTTACGCAGGTATCAGGATGGTCGAGTTGGTTTAGTGGACGATAGCCACGCTCTGCCATAAGAGTGTCCCAGTTTCTCGGCAACTCAATCTTCACCGTCGAATAGCCACCACCAGGCATGGTCTGTAGTTTGTTGCGGGCGGCATCGCCAGTAACAAGAAACAGGGTCATGCCTTGACGCATAGTGTGGATGGTCTCAATGGTAGCATCAGGAGTGTCGTACCATTCGGGCGTGGCGGTCTGGGCAGCCCCCTCAGTGCGGCGCAGGTGACCGGTGTATTGGCGCAGGTTGTGCTCGCCACCGTCCTTAGCTCCGCCCGGGTTGGCGTAGTAGTTGGCAAAGGCACGCTCCTTCAACGGTCGGCGCGAGGCTTCAATAAGATAAGCCTCCAGCGCATCAGGTGTTTGATAGGCCTTGGCGAGTGTGGCAGCTACGGGTTCCGTCATAAGAATGGTACGGAACGTGTATTGCCGACCGCTACCCAGGGCGAACTGGCAACGCTCACTGATGTCCCATGCCAAGAGTTGGGCGATGCGCTGTGGGTCGGTAGTAGAGGGTGCCATATTGTTGCCCCAGAGTAGGGTGGAGGCAGCGGTGACGGTATTGTCGGTAGCCTGATAGCCGGCGCGCACGT
>CADBVZ010000064.1 GCA_902798285.1 uncultured Prevotella sp.
GCACAGATACTATCTCCACATGATGGTGCGCTGATGCTCCTTTGGCGAAAGCTTCAGCCAACAGTTCTGTATTGCCACCCTTACGAGGGCTTCCGGATATAATCAGTATGTTCATCGTTATTCAGACAACGGTAATACCTATCATTTTCGTTACTCCTTCGATGTTGTTCCAGCAAGAGTGCGGAATGCGGCCTTCAACAAGGATGGCTTCATTCACACCTTATTGTTCTTTCAAATACTCCATGATACCTTTGCGATACAACGCAGCAGGGTCTGTGATGCCTGTCTCAGAGAGACGATCAAAGATCTGGTAGAACGTCTTCACGTCGGCATTGCCAAAGTTGCGGTAATCCTCAGTTTCCATCCCAGCTATCTTGCAATTATACCAGCAGGCTAGACTCTCGAAGGCACTCCAAGGCATGTAGGTTAGATCCTTCTTAGAGCCAAGTGAACGAGTGTACTCCTTCATTTCCTCCACGATTGGGTCGATTCTATCCTGCATCAGAAAGATACCGAACTCATGGCTGAACATGGCCAGTTGATAGTCCAAATACTGATTGTAATAGACGGTATTGGTATTCTCATTCAGATTGTTGTACGATGGGCCTTTTGCGCCTGCACGATACAATAGCCAATGATAATCGCCTCTGTTCCAAGTATAACCTGTTACGCGCTCCCAATCCTTAACGAAAGAATGGGTCTTCATGTGTTGGCTCAGCTGATTCATCCGTTCCTCCATATCCTTCTTCGCCTGAGGATAGACATTCTTGAGATAGTTGTCGTAGTTATCGACATACACTTTGGCAATGGTACTGGCTATATTCATGATCTCATCAGGCGAGTTATGGTTTTTGGCCATCTCCTGATATTTGTCCATCACTTTCTGAAGACTATCCGCATTGGCGAATGTCTCTGCTGAGACCATAAAGAAGAACGTACCTGATAACATACCGCCCTCACCTTGTCCGAACGTAAGATAGTCCTTGTATTTCTGCAAGGTATCGACAGCTGCTTTGGGGAGCGTATGACCATATTTCGCAGTGTATTCTTCGTCAGAGAATCCTAGTCCAGCTAGTGTATAGAGATGGGTTACGTAGTTTACCTCAGGGCGGATCTCAAATAGAATCTTAACTTCGCCAGCCTGTTTGTTGTTCATCTGCGTAGCAATGAAGGCCTTCAGCTTGTCGTTGAACATCTCAGGCTGCTCCATGTGGATGAAGTGTCCGCAAGTGGTCAGTTCCGTATAGTCGAGGTTGGGATAGAGGCGCCCCATCTTCTGCTTATTGTCAGGATCAAGACCGCTGTTCTGCGTACAGATGACCATTACTGGCTGAGTAATCTGGTGATTCGGCCACCATTTCTTTTCAATAAGGTGTTGCATTGTGCTCGAAGCCACATATTGGGGTGTTTCGGGCATTACTGACATGGCATAGTCGTTGATCTCCTGAGGTGTTTCCTTACCAGCCAATGACGACACAAAACCAGTAATCACCTCACGACAGTTATCGCCATCAAAGGCGTGACCAAACTGATTAACAGCCTCTACATATTCTGGAGTCTCAGTACCATCGTAGAAACAATATACACCGTCAACGTCTACTAAAGCGCCTTTGTGGCCTGTCGTCATCAGCGTCTGACGGCATACGGGCGTTCCAAGACTGTGACCTACAAAGACAGCATCTTTGATGCTGTTGACATTCAACACTTCATCGATGGCATGGGCAAAGAAATCAAGTGTGTATTCCACATGTGGCTTATCACTCAGCCCATAGCCAGGCAGGTCGATGAATACGAGTTGCAAGTCTTTGCCGTCTCGGAAAGCCTCGAACTGCTTCTCCCACGTATTCATGTCACAGCCGAAGCCGTGAACGAAACAGACAGTTTTTGCATCAGAGCCAACCGACTCATTCCATAATTTATAATGTACGCGGATACTATCGTCGATAGTGGCGTATTCTGACTTCAATTCGCTGAGCGTCTGCGGCTGGTTTCCACAGCTTACCAGCAACAGGGCGAATAACAAATATAAAAGTACTTGTTTCATCTTTTCTTCTCTAATTTCATTACTCTTACTGGGCAGTCTGAGCCCACTTCCAGATTGGGACATAAAGTTTCCTCGCCAGTGTCCACGAATCCACACTTCTCCATCACGCGACCAGAAGCCGGGTTTGAAGGAAAGTAGTCACCCCAGAGTGTAGTGAATCCCTTTTCATTAAAACAATAGTCGATGACCATCAGCAGTGCTTCAGTACAGATGCCTTTGCCCCAATACGGACGGGCTATCCAATACCCCACCTCCGCATGATCTTCTGCAATCTTCAGGTTTGATGCGGATGCCGGAAGGTAGCCTACACAACCAATTGCCTCTCCTGACTCTTTCCATATCACTGCCCACATCTCTTCTGCGGTGAAGACAGTTCGAATAATCTCCAGACTATCCTCAACCGACTTATGTGGTGGCCATCCGGCGCGAGGCCCAACTTCAGGGTCACTGGCGTATTTAAACAAGGCCTCGGCATCGCTATCCTGCCAAGAGCGTAATAGAATCCTTTCTGTTTCCATCTTCTTTTTATCGTTTGACGATGCAAAGGTACGGATAGATGCGAGATTTACAAAAAATCTGGGATAAACTGCACAAATATGTGATGAGTGGTAATGTTCATTAGTGATGGGACTCATTTCTACTACTGTCTAATGCTTTCACAATATGAACCCCAATAGTTCTTGTCTAACATCTGGGGTTCATTTCATTTTAACAACTCTCTCCAAGAAAGAGTTGTTACATACTATAATCTATGAATAGCCTTGCGCAATTGTTCATCTGATAGTTTGGCATAAACCTGAGTACTAGTAACAGATCTATGTCCCATCAGTTTGGCAATGGTATAGATGTCCGTACCTTTGTTTAGCAAGGCCATCGCAAAGCTATGCCTGAAGCAGTGGAAGGTTATGTGCTTGTCAATCTTTGCCTTCTCCATCAGCAACGGAACCTCCTTGTTCAGCATGAATTCTGTAAGACCAGGAAATACGCGAGGACCATCCCTGCTTATAGAACGAAGCAGTCTTGTTGCCGATGCTGACAATGGCAGACTGACAACCGTTTTCGTCTTACGGATAGTCAGACATATATTTGACTTGTTCTTGTATCGGAGGTTTATGTCCTTCCATTCAAGATTGATAATATCTGCCCTCCTAAGACCCGTGTAAACAGACAGGAGTGCAGCCTGTTTTACCATCGGATTTGCTGAATAGTCAACCTTCTCCAACCGCTGTATCTCGCTTTCTTCAAGATACTCCTTCTTGGTGTCATGGTTCCAGTGGATTCTCTTAACGTCAGCTGTAATGTCATTTTGGAGAATTCCGTCTTTATATGCAAGCGCAACGACTGACAGCGCAACGACTGACAGGAAGGCATTCAGATATGCCACCGCTGTATTATGTTTAAGTTTACCCGTTCTTTTCCAACATCTTTCCTTGAAGAGGAACTTGGAGAACTTCTCGCAAAGGCTTACGGACAGATCCTTGAAAGAGCATTCGTTGTTACAGAATCTTTTGAAGTGTTTGTAACTACAGATGTATTTGATACCATAGTATTGGCAGCAGTCGTGGAAATAATCCAAAAAACTACCGTTGAGCTGGTCTTTCAGTATGAAGGAATACTCATTCTTCACCATTCTCATATACCTGTCGCAACGGATCGCTTCTGCAATCTCGCCGATCATTTCATTGTGCCGTTTCTCAATGTCGCTAATAGGATTCACGTATTTCTCCAGATTCAGGAATTCATACCTGACCTCCTCGCCCTTGGGATTAACAAAGGCAGGATTATACTCTAAGAACACGGACAACATGGTCCCTTTGCTCTTTTTCTTTGTTCTTATAGTGACCCTATTCATAGCAATCCTCCTTCCA
>CADBVZ010000065.1 GCA_902798285.1 uncultured Prevotella sp.
TTAGCTATTTCGCCCATGGCGCGGTATATCTCCGCATTCAATTCTAATGCCGTCATAATCCTATTTTTTGTTTATTTCTGGCGGCAAAGATAGTGCAAAGGTAAAAGAGATGCAGCCTATCTTCGCCTCATTTTGAGGCAAAGATACAACTAATATTTTAAACTTGCAAGGAAACATAGCAAAAAAGAAATAAGGGCGAGCCTATTACTTTATCTTTTTGATTTTACATTCGAAGTATCATTGAAAACCGTTCTTTTCTTTTTGTAACCTTTGTGTATGGCGTCGAGCATGAAGCTGTCGGCACGGCTGATGCATATGCGCTGATCCTCGAACACTTGCCATTCGTTGATTTCCCTAAAGAGCCTGCCGAGGTGGTCGTGATAGCGGTCTGGAAAAACCATCGTATAGACAAACCAGAGTTTACCCCAATTGACAAAACGCGAATAATAGCTATAGTCATCCATGCGACTGCCATTTTCATATTGTGGGCCAGAGAGGATGAAATAGTTACTGCCAAGTTTGCGATCTGTCGCATGAAGAACCTGTGCTAGCGAATCCATCCCGTTTTTAAGAGACAGACCATTATTGCGTAAGGCATAACATTCGAGCACGATGGTTGCCCACTCGTTGTCGTAACTGAGTCTGACATGGCCCGTATATTCATCCAGTGAGTCGGGTTGCACAATGAAAAACGACGGGTATCTGACCGTGAAGCCTAAATCAGGGTCTTGGTATGTCAACATCTCAGCTGTATTCAAACCTTGCTCAAACACGTCTCCATCTGTCCTTTTTGTGGTGAAAGGCCAGATGAAGTCGATGCTTGTCATGATTGCAATGGCTGCGACAAATAGCAGAGCGGTATTCTTCATTAGTATCCCATTCGTGAGGTATCTACCTCTTTTTTCTTTTTCTCCTTGAAGTTACCGATGCGGTAGATGGCGGTGAGCATAACATTAGGCGTGTTAGTATTCCAGACGCGCATAGTGTAATCTTGATTAGCAAGCGTGGAATGTACGGTAGAATGACCATTGAGAATATTGGTGCCCTTGGCTATAAGGCTCCACTTACCATTGTCGGATGTCCAACGGAGCGTTGCATGAAGACGGAACATCGGGTCGATGTCATAAACACCCTGAATGGCTTTTGACTGGAAGAAGGGATTTATGATGAATTGGATATTGTGAAGCTGAGAAAGTTTAACTACAACCGTACCACTTAAAATAGATGAGAGTTGAGTTCGGTTGAATGGAAGGTCGAAAAAATCATTGCTCTTGTCATGCCGATAGATACCCGTAGCGTTGACTATTCCGTTAAGCCATCTGCCAATATGGAACTGTGCAGAGGCTTGCAGACCAAAGTTGTTGGAATAGTCAAAGTTAGTTTCCTTCATAATTACTGCCATACGGTCGGAGGGTTGGTAAGCAAGTTGGACGAAATAGTCGGGCTCAAATTGTGCAAAGGCGGTTAAAGTATACTTGCGATTTAATTGCCACATCAAGTCGAGATTGTAACTCGAAGCAGTCTTCAAATCGGGATTGCCCCATATTTCACTATATGCCGAGGAGTAATAGATGCTACTCATCGTACTCCAATAGGTGGGATAGATGGTCTCGCTACTGAATGAGAGATTGAGCATATTCTGAGGGTTGATGTTCCACATTGCGTTGAACTGCGGATAGAAACGCCATTCATTCCACTTGGTGGCATGATACTGTTCGGCGGTCAACGAGGCATCAAGACTAAAAGACTGACCTATTTGTTTGCTGAAACCTGCGTAAGCATTCAATATGCGCTCGTTGTAATCTACGTATGATGTGGCATCGTCTATCGGTTGGCGTTGTTCATCAAGTGTTATCTGAAAGCTGTTATTATTAGTAAACTGTGCTTTTACACCGTACATCAATTCCCAGTCATTAGGAAGTTGATGGGTCTGGTCGGCAGTGAAGAGCCATTTCCCTACTTTCTGACGACTATCGACAAAGAGATTACGTGTCTGGTCGTACATTGTGCCGTCAAGATCCTGAGTCCTTGGCTTCTGATAGTTCGTATAAGATGCAGATAGTTGCAATCCAAATGGAGTTATATAGCTGGCATCTACATTATGCAGATACTCGTGCTCATGAGAATGTTGAATAGTGTTTGCCGTGCCCGTAGTGGTGTTAGTTGAGCTGCTCTTGTCCCACTCGCCTGTATAAGCGATATTCAGACGGTTGTTTTCTGCAAAGGCATAGTCTATACCAATACGATATTCATGGGTTGGGCCCTCACTCTTAAAACATGTTTCGTCGTTATAAGGGATACGTTTATTATTGAGAAGATGGTTAGCTTCATGCTCTACTTTTCCATAACTTATACCATCGGTGAAGGTGTATGATACATCCATACCAAACTTATCATGATTGTAGATGAAACTGCCACCTATTTTCCCCATGCCGTACTTGTGTTGTCGCCAAGTACCTTGTAACTGCCCAGACAGTTGGTTCGTTCCTGCAAAATCTTTTGTTACAATATTGATGGCCATGCCTCGGACATGGTATTTCGCAGGAGCCGATGGCATCACCTCTGCCTTAGCCAACATGGCTGAGGGCATAGTTTTTAATCGTTCTATCACTTTATCTGCATCAAGTGTTGTCGCTTTGCCATTAATAATGAGCGTTACTGGTCTCCCGCTGAATGTAAGATTTCCCTCCGACTCAATCACGCCAGGGATGCGAGTCAATGCTTCGTAGGCATCATCAGCTGGATAAATTTGCAGCAGCATGGGCAAATTATATATAAGGTGGCCATTCTCTGTCCCTGATACAATACGCTCACCTTTCACAGTAATACCTTTCAATGCCGTTGTTTCTGGCTGCATCCGTATAGTGCCAAGGTCGGTGGTGTTGCATTGCTTGTAAATTGTCTTGTAGCCGATATAGGAGATTCGGGCGAGGATATTTGTTTGTTCAATGGGAATCACAAAAACGCCACTATTGTTGGAGACACCACCACAAAGGAGGGTGCTGTCAGCAGGGTTGAGAACGGCAATATTAGCGTATGCCACGGGCTGGCCCTGTTCGTCGATGACAGTACCCGTCAGATGGCGGTCTGTCTTATGGGTACATTCCACATATAACTCATGCTCTCCACGCTTGACGGCCCGGACGGGATAGAAGCCAATGACCTGCATGATAGCATCTGTGACAGACTTGTGCTTGATGTTGGTAGTCACGCGGAAGTCTTCCAACTCATTGTACATGAAACTGATGGTATAATCAGGTGATAGTTCGTTGAGGTCGCGCAAAGCCTCAGACATCGTAACGTTATCATAGTTGCGAGTAACAAGAGAAATAATAAATTGTTTCATCATCTGACCATCAGTTTACCGTCCTCTACAGCCAGATTGACCTGCTCGAACATGTTCAACTTCTCTATGACCTCTTGCAGACTATCTTCCTGATTCCATACGAAATAGAAACGGAGTTGATAGGCCTGATTATTCTGAAAATCCATATCAAGGTGATGATAGGCAGCTATGTCCTTGGCAATGCTATCGAGTGTAACATTGTCGAAAACGACAGGTCTAGACTTGACGATGGTATCAGTTGGAAGAGCTTGAGATACGGTGACTGCTGATTGGGGCTTTTCTACTTCCGTTACTGGGCGCTCCTCATGCTGCGCCTGGCGCACGATGTGAACTGCCGCAAAGGCAATACCTGATAGCGTTAATATGCCAAAAATCATGGCAGCCACCTTACGCCACGTATGCATGAGGCGCACCGAGGATATATGCTGCTGAGCGAACTGCTGCCATGCTTCATCCACATCGGGCACTTGGTCAAGGTCGTCCATCATGGCCTCTATCTCCTGGTCGGAATACTTGTAGGGCTCTTCCTGCATATCGCGGTAAAGCTGTTTGTTGTGGTCGTTTGTTTTCATAAGCCTTTCGGATTAAAACGGTTTCTGATTTCTTTCAAGGCGTGAGAAAGATGTTTCCATACGGCCACGCGGCTGATACCTTCGCTAGAAGCTATTTCCTCATAGCTATACCCTTCGGTGAAACGGAGGCGGAAGATGCGCTGCTCTTGTTCTGTCAGATGGCTGACGACAAACTCGACGATATCGGTCATGCGCTCGTCTTCATCCTCTGCATTAGACGGCTGCTCTACAGATGCAGTCTGCAAGTGGAGCCTCGTTTCCTGATGGCGGATACGTTTCAGACACTGGTTGCGAACGCTCGTCAGCAGGTAGCGTTCCTCTGTGTCGGGCATCAGCATCATCCGCCCACGGAGCAATCCCTCAAAGATGTCGCTG
>CADBVZ010000066.1 GCA_902798285.1 uncultured Prevotella sp.
CTCTCAGGTTGTTGAGGTAGAGGATACTCCTTCAATCCGTGGTATGATTCGCAAGGTACACCACCTGGTGACCGTCGTTGAGTAATTAACAATTAAAAGTAGATTCGATTATGAAACTGAATAATTTAACGCCAGCTGAGGGCTCAACCCACTCACGTCGTCGTATCGGTCGCGGACCTGGTTCAGGTCTGGGTGGTACTTCTACCCGTGGTCACAAGGGTGCCAAGGCTCGTTCCGGTTATAAGAGAAAGATTGGTTTCGAAGGTGGTCAGATGCCTCTCCAGCGTCGTGTTCCGAAGGCTGGTTTCAAGAACATCAACCACAAGGAGTACTTTGCAGTTAACCTCTCTACACTTCAGAAGCTTGCTGAGGAGAAGAACCTCACCAAGATCGGCGTTGCAGAGCTCGTTGCAGCTGGACTTACCAATGGTAAGGAGCTGGTAAAGGTGCTTGGCAATGGTGAGCTGAAGGCCAAGGTTGACGTAGAGGCTAACGCTTTCTCAAAGACTGCCGAGGAGGCTATCAAGGCAGTAGGTGGTAACGCAACAAAAATCTAAACTGTAATATGAAGAAGTTAATAGAGACACTGAAGAACATTTGGAAGATCGAGGACCTGCGCCAGCGCATCCTCATTACGCTCCTGTTTGTAGCGATTTATCGTTTTGGCTCGTTCGTGGTACTTCCCGGTATCAACCCTGCCATGTTGAGCCAGTTGCAGTCGCAGACTGCCGGCGGTCTGATGTCGCTGCTTGACATGTTCTCCGGTGGTGCATTCTCCAATGCGTCAATCTTTGCGCTTGGAATCATGCCTTACATCTCTGCTTCTATCGTAATGCAGCTTCTCGCTGTCGCCGTTCCTTACGTGCAGAAGATGCAGCGTGAGGGCGAGAGCGGCCGTAAGAAAATCAGTATGTATACCCGTTGGCTGACAGTGGCTATCCTGCTGTTCCAGGCACCGGGTTACCTGATGAACCTGAAGATGACCTCAGGAGCAGCCCTGGCAACAGGTATCTCCTGGTCGGTCTTCATGGTTCCCGCTGTGATCATCCTTTCCGCAGGAAGTATGTTCATCCTGTGGTTGGGTGAGCGCATTACGGATAAGGGTATAGGAAATGGTATCTCACTGATCATTATGATCGGTATCATCGCCCGCCTGCCTCAGGCTTTCATCCAGGAGGTAAGCTCACGTTTCACCGCTATCACTGGTGGTGGACTGGTGATGTTCCTCGTTGAGATCATCATTCTCTATGCAGTTGTTTGCGCATCTATTGTTCTGGTACAGGGTGTCCGCAAGGTTCCCGTACAGTATGCAAAGCGTCTTGTGGGTAACAAGCAGGTGGGCGGTGCCCGTCAGTATATCCCCCTGAAGCTGTTCGCTGCTAACGTAATGCCTATCATCTTTGCACAGGCACTGATGTTCATTCCGTTGACTATCGTACAGTATTCTGCTCCTGAGAATGCAAGTTGGTTCGTTCGCACGATGCTCGATCATCACAGCTGGACCTACAACATCATTTTCGCTATACTGATCATTGCATTCACCTACTTCTATACAGCTATCACGCTGAACCCCACGCAGATGGCTGAGGACATGAAACGTAACAACGGCTTCATCCCTGGCGTTAAGCCCGGTAAGGAGACTGCTGAGTATATCGACACCGTGATGTCGCGTATCACTCTGCCCGGTTCGTTGTTCATCGCATTCATCGCCATCATGCCGGCTCTCGCTGGTCTGCTGAATGTACAGGATGCGTTCTCTCAGTTCTTTGGTGGTACATCACTGCTGATTCTCGTCGGCGTCGTGCTCGACACGCTCGCTCAGATTGAGAGCCACCTGCTGATGCGTCACTACGACGGTCTGCTCAGTTCTGGTCGTATCCACGGCCGTGGAATGGCTGCATACTAATCTTCTTCTATGAAGATATATCTGAAGACTGAGGATGAAATTGAGCTGATGCGTCAGGCGAACCAACTCGTTGGTCGTACGCTTGGCGAATTAGCAAAACATATCAAGCCTGGAGTAACGACCCTCCAGTTGGATAAGATTGCGGATGAGTTCATTAGAGATAATGGTGCCATCCCTACTTTCAAGGGTTATCCCAATCCATATGGAGGGCCGTTTCCTGCCAGCATCTGCACGTCGGTAAATGACGTAGTCGTGCACGGAGTGCCCAATGCAGAGACAGTTCTGAAAGAGGGCGATATCATCTCCGTTGACTGTGGCACTTTACTGAATGGTTTTAACGGCGACTCTGCCTATACGTTCTGTGTGGGTGAGGTGTCGGAAGAAATCAAGAAACTGTTGAAGACGACTAAGGAGTCGCTCTACTTAGGCATCGAGAATGCCGTAGCGGGTAAGCACCTTGGTGATATCAGTAGTGCGGTGCAGGAGCATTGTGAGGCACAGAAGTACGGTATCGTACGCGAGTTGACCGGTCATGGCATCGGTCGTGAGATGCACGAGGATCCGCAGGTGCCCAACTATGGTAGGAGAGGTAACGGCATCATGCTGAAAGCCGGTATGTGTATCGCAATCGAGCCCATGATCACTATGGGCAATCGCGCCATCGGGCTGGATCAGGATCGCTGGACCATCCGCACTCTCGACGGTAAGCCCGCCGCTCATTTCGAGCATACGATAGCTATCCGTAAGGGTAAGGCCGAAATTTTATCTTCGTTTGAAGAGGCAGAGAAAGTAGAAGGAACGTTATATTAAACAATAAGTATGGCAAAGCAATCCGCTATTGAGCAGGACGGAACAATCGTAGAGTCGCTGTCAAACGCGATGTTCCGTGTAGAACTTGAAAATGGTGTCCAGATAATTGCGCATATCTCTGGTAAGATGAGAATGCACTATATCAAGATACTTCCCGGCGACAAGGTTAAGGTGGAAATGAGTCCGTATGACCTGACAAAGGGACGAATTGTATTCAGATACAAATAAACAATAGGAACAAATATGAAGACAAGAGCATCATTGAAGAAGCGTACCCCAGACTGCAAGATTGTACGTCGTAAGGGCCGCCTGTTCGTTATCAACAAGAAGAACCCTAAGTATAAAATGCGTCAGGGTTAATGTTAAAAAAGCATAAAATGTGCGGAGGTTTGAGAAAATCTTCGTACCTTTGCATGCTTTTTAGCAGAATTTCGAAATTTAAGGTTATTTATTTTATCTTTTTTTTAAACAAATGGCAATAAGAATTGTTGGAGTAGATTTGCCCCAGAATAAGCGTGGCGAAATCGCATTGACCTATATCTATGGTATCGGTCGAAGTAGTTCAG
>CADBVZ010000067.1 GCA_902798285.1 uncultured Prevotella sp.
TAGGGAAGTTTTTGATGTCGAATCCCAACTTCCTGTAAGCAGTCATCATGGGCAGCGGTTTATAATGCACGTTAGTAGCGATGCCTCGTTCTGCCATCTTGTTGATCACCTGATTACGATCGTTGCTGTCTCGACCAGTGAGTCTGACGAGATAGAGATGTCCTGACGAGGTGTAGTCGTCCGTATAGTGGGACAGCAGACTGACGTTCTCGTCCTTCAGTGTCTCGTTATAACGTTCTATGAGTTGTTTACGTCGCGCCAACAGTGCAGGGAAACGCTTCATCTGTACTAGCCCGATGGCAGCAATCACGTCTGTCATGTTACGTTTATAGCCAGGATAGATGATGTCGTATTCCCATGAGTTCAGGGTACTCTTCTCTAGAGCGTCCTTGCTCTGTCCGTGCAAAGTCAGCAGTTGGAATTCCTTATACATCTTCTCGTTGTCTATGCATTGAAGGTTGCGCCAAGTGAGGGCTCCGCCTTCGCCTGTGGTGAAATTCTTCACAGCATGGAAGCTGAACGAGGTGAAGTCTGCTATTGCACCCACCATCTGTCGTCAGCTACCACGATCACCCTTCCGAAACTCTTCTGCAAGTCGTTGTTGGGACGGAACAAATGTCTTTTGCTCTCTACAGCCTCAAACACCTTCTCATAATTGCAGGGAATACCTGCCAAATCTACTGGTATGACGGCTTTCGTCCTCTCGTTAATGGTATCAGCCATCTGGTCGTAGTCCATCTCCAGCGAATCCTTCTGTGTATCCACGAACCTCAGGGTAGCCCCAATATGATACACCACGCTGGCAGTAGCCGTATAAGTATAGGCGGTCGTGATCACTTCGTCGCCAGGACCGATACCTAACATTTGTAGGATTGATTCCAGAGAGGCCGTAGCCGAATTAAGACATACGGCTTTCTCCACACCGCAGAGTGATGCGATGTTCTTCTCAAGCTGCTTTGTGCGTGGACCTGTTGTGATCCATCCTGATAACAGGGCTGCCGTCACTTCCTGAGCTTCCTGTTCTGTGATATCTGGGGGGGAGAAGGGTATTTTCATCGCGTTATCTGTTGGGGGTGACCTTACTCGAACTGTTGCATAGCACGTTGAAGATACCAACGAGATAACCAATGCCGTAGCTCATGTGAATATTGAAGAATACGTAAGGCATCAGCAATACCAGTAGGGGCTGATGCATGCGGATAGCACTCATGCTGCCCACCACGATGCCGATAAAAAGATAGAGCACCAGGAACGTCGTGTAGGCATGTAGGATAAATGGCGAGAATATGCTGGCAGTTCCTCCAATGATTAGTAACAAAAGGAATACCAGTGGAAAGAACTGCCTAACGGTTGCTGGCGCCCCCAGTTTCTTGTTCACCAGTGGTTTGTAGAGACCATATTGGTAATACATTTTCCGCATCTTGCAGAGAGTGTCACGTGCCGTATAGTTGATGATGACTTGTGGAATCAGGTAGATTTTGCCACCCAAGTTATGTAGGCGTCCGTTGAACTCATCGTCCTGGTTTCTTACCAGATCAATATCGAAGGGGCCTGTCTTCTCAAATATCTCACGCTTATAGCAGCCGAAAGGCACCGTATCCGTCTCTATGATCTTCGAGGCACCAATCTTATGCATTGAACCGCCTACACCGAAAGGATGGCTCGAAGCTTGGGCAATGGCCTGACAGATGGGCGTGTCCTTTGCGGGTTGGGTGTTCCACACACCGCCCACGTTATCAGCATTCAACTGGTAGAGGTATCTCACGAGTTCCGAGATGTAATTCGTGGGGTAAGTGCAGTGTCCGTCGAGTCGCATAATCACCTCTCCTTTTGCAGCCTCCAGTCCCCTGTTCAGTGCATAGGGAACGATACGCTCTGGGTTATCAAGCAGTTTGATAAACGGATATTGCCTCATATAGCGTTCGATAATCTCGCGTGTCTTGTCAGTACTGCGCCCATCGACGAATAAAACCTCCATCATATCCTGCGGATAATCTTGTTCGATGATAGACATAATGCACTCTTCAATGAATTTTTCTTCATTGAAAACAGGACAAATGACTGACACCTTTCGAACGTTCATTCTATATACTTAAACGTACTTTTTTCGTAATTAGTGCGCAAAGGTACGACTTTTTTTTGTATTTTTGCACCAAAATCGCAAGAAATGAATAAAATCGAGCAATTTGTTTACCAACGTGTCAAAAATAACTATGTTCTGAAGGATTTTTTGAGGAATCTTTATCAGGGCTTTTATGATTTGCTGCCTAACTATGAGTCACGATTTCTCCAAACACCCATCGTCCTTAGCGATAGTTTCTTCGGCTTCCACGATTTGAAGCCTTTCAGCCATAATAACAGCATGCTGCTGGCCAACCGTCTGATGATTCCTCTCCGCATGCCTCAAAAAGATGATGCCCTTCAAGTAGGTTATTACTCAGGTGAGAATTATGCTGAGTGGCATCCCTTGGGAGAAACTTATGCCTGGAACTATCATAAGGGCTGTCGTCTGCAATGGTGTGGTGACGATAACCATATGATTTATAATATATGTGAGGACGATACGTTAAAGGCTGCTATCTGCGATATTAATTCAGACGATACCCGACAGGTCGGATGGCCTATTGATCATGTGAGCAGTGATGGCCGCTGGGCTACATCCTTCAGCTATGGCCGTCTGGAGATATTGATGCCTGGCTATGGTTATGTGGTGGGCGATAATGAGACTTTTGCTGAGGCTTATGCGCCAGAAGAGACGGGTCTATACCTTATAGACCTCCAGGCTAATACTCGTTGTATGCTAATGAGTCTCAGACAGTTGGCTACCCTTCAGCCTGAAGAGGATATGACAGACAAATACCACTTTATCACCCATACCGAGTTCTCGCCTGATGGCCGATATGTAGCTTTCCTTCATCGTTGGTATAAGGGGATATTCCAACGTACACGGCTGGTGGTTTATGATTTGCAGACCGACCATATTCATATCTCCCCAACTACAGGTATGGTTTCTCATTACGTGTGGAATTCTAGAAATGCCCTTGTGGCCTATTGCCGCATAGAGGATATCGATTCCCATGTGTTTTTCTCCGATCCCACGATGTGTGAGTGGAAACGTTGTGGCTACCCCCTGTTGAATTCTGACGGACATCATCATTTCATTGATGATGAAAACTTTGTGGTAGACACCTATCCTGACAAGTATCGCCATATGAAGCTATGGCAGGTGAATGTGAATACGGATGAGGTCAAACTATTGGCTGATGTGAAGAGTCTGAAGCGTTTCGTGAATCCAGATGATAACCATAACTGGAAGTGCGACCTCCATCCACGAGTGAGTGCGGATGGCAGTTTGGTTTCTTTCGATTCCACCCATACTGGCCAGCGCAGTCTCTGTGTGATGAGGATTCAATAAAATGTCTTGATGATATACTGCATTGCCTCGTAGTTGCATCGGCAGTAGAAGCTGTGCTTCATTCTGCTTGTTGAAGCATGTTCTGAATCTGTGACCTTGATTGTGGGGACATATTCAACACTCAAACCTGTTTTCTGACACATCTCTGCCAGATAGATTTCCTCACAAAATAGAAAAACAGGATAATCAATCTTGCCGCATCGCTTGAAGTACTCGTTTGTCAGGATGATCAACGAACCATGTCCAGCATAGATTTTTCCAGCAGGATGGCTCTCGTATTTTTT
>CADBVZ010000068.1 GCA_902798285.1 uncultured Prevotella sp.
GTTACGCTTCAGCACCACCATATTATGGATGGCGTAGGCCAGAGCCTTCGTGGTGCCGACGATAATACAGAGTTTCTTCGCACGGGTGATGCCGGTATAAACGAGATTGCGCTGGAGCATCACGAAATGGGTCATCAGCAGGGGCATGACCACGACGGGGTATTCCGAGCCTTGCGACTTATGGATAGTGGTTGCGTATGCCAGCGTCAGCTCGTCGAGTTCCGAGTCTTCGTACTCGATGCTGTGGCCGTCGAACGAAACAGTCAGCGTCCTCTCCTCCATGTCAACGTGTTCCACCATACCGATGTCGCCGTTGAACACGTCCTTGTCATAGTTGTTGCGTATCTGCATCACGCGGTCACCCCGACGATACTTGAATCCGCCGCGCGAAAGGCTGTCACCCACGGGGTTGATAGCCTCCTGAAGGGCGATGTTCAGGTTTGTGGCTCCCACCACACTGCGCTGCATCGGGGCCAGTACCTGAATGTCATTCGTACTGTAATGGTAGGCTTTGGGGATGCGATTCTTGACGATGTTCACTATCTCGTTAGCCGCAAGCTCTGGATCCTCCAGTTTGATAAAGAAGAAATCTGCATCCTTACCATTGCTTATGTCTGGGAAGATGCCCTGGTTTATCTTGTGGGCATTAGTGATAATCCTGCTCGACTGTGCCTGCCTGAATATTCTTGTGAGTCTTACTACAGGTACTACACCAGAATCTATAATATCCCTCAAAACGTTTCCTGCCCCTACACTTGGCAACTGGTCTATATCTCCTACGATGATAACCCTCATGTAGGGAGGGACGGCCTTTAAGAGAGAGTTCATCAGGATAACGTCTATCATGGAGGCTTCATCTACTATCAACACACCCCCTTGTAATGGGTTCTCGTCGTTACGGCCATATCCTTCAGCGGGATTGAATTCTAGCAAACGGTGTATGGTCTTAGCCTCTTTACCAGTGGCCTCACTCATTCTTTTGGCAGCTCTACCAGTGGGTGCTGCTAAGAGGATGCTTTGCCCCAAAGACTCCAAGGCCGCTATGATGCCCAAGGTAGTCGTTGTCTTACCTGTGCCTGGGCCACCAGTTAGCACCATGACTTTCGACTGGACGGCTTGTTTAATTGCTGCAACCTGAACGTCATCGTACTGGATGCTGGTTTGCTTGACAATTGCCTCTATATCTAGTGTGCCATCAAAGAGAGTTCCGCTTGAATCCTCCAGAAGTCTCTTTATCTTGTTTGCCACACCCACCTCAGAATAGTAGAACGGTGGCAGGAAGATTGCCTCTTCATCAAGTATCAAGTCCTCTGCCTCAATCATCTGATCGAGGGCTTGGGTAATTGGTTCCTCGTCTGCCTGGAGTAGTTCTTTGGCTGACTTCAATAACTGTTCACGCTCCGAATAGCAATGCCCATCCTCTGAAAGACGGTTGAGGGTATAGAAGATACCGCTACGGCAACGGCGCAGGTCGTTTTTCTCATAACCTAGCTTTTCCGCTATTCCATCAGCTGTTTTGAAACCTAAACCCCAGATGTCATCAGCGAGGCAATATGGGTTCTCCTGTACTTTCTCAATGGACTCTTTGCCATATTCCTTGTATATCTTGGCTGCATAGGTAGAACTGACACCATGCCCCTGAAGGAATACCATAATGTCCTTTACGTCCTTCTGTTTCTCCCATGAGGCACGGATCTTTTCTACCCGGCCTTTACCGATACCATACACTTCAAGTAGTTTATCGGCATCATTCTCTATTATATCAAAGGTCTCTAACCCGAATTTAGCGACTATGAGCTTGGCGAATTTTGGCCCGATTCCCTTTACCAGTCCACTTCCCAGGTACTTCTCTATGCCTATAATATCGGCTGGTAGTTCCTCAGTCCACTTCTCTACAGCGAACTGACGGCCATATCTCTTATCAACTCTCCAATTTCCCTCAACGGTCAGAACTGCACCAACAGTAACCTCATGGAATGTTCCCACAAGTGTCTGTTCTTCCCTATAACCCTTGATGGTTGCCTGGAGGACAGCGTAACCGTTCTCTGGGTTCTGGAAAGTAATTCGTTCTATGGTACACTTAACCTTTTCCATACTTCTGATATGCTAACCGTTCATCACCATTTGCCAAATAGATAATGCCACAATAGGAGAAACCATGCTTTGATATGTTGTGTTGCATGATTTTATTGTCTCTATGGGTGTCAATGCGGATGTTTGGATTATGGGAGAAACAAAAGTCCATGATGCTGCTGAATATACTGTGAACTTCTGGATAACTGGCTATCCTATGGACTACATGATATGGCATAGTATCGTCAAGCCACTTCCCTTCATAGATCCTGGCATAAGTGGGTTCGGGGGATGGTAGGAAAGCAAAGTAGCCAACAACCTTACCGTCATCTTCAATAACAAAGCCTCCCTTTTTCTCCATATCAGCAGTAATGACAGCTTCGGACGGGTAGCCTTCTCCCCACTGGTACATATTCCCAGACTGCCGCATAATTCCTTTTGCAGCATCCATGACTGTCATAATATCAGCCATATCCGACGGTTGGGCTTCTCTGATAATCCTACTCATATTAACTAATCAAAAAGCTTTTTCCAAATCCACAATACCGTAATCGCTCCTACTACACAGAACACAAAATTGGTGAGATAACCTTTCCCCAATAGTTCTATGTTTAGCAGGTGGCTTATGAAAGTACCAACGTAACTGCCGATGATGCCCATAATGAGGTTCATACAGCATCCTTTGCCTTCTCCACTCATAATGCGGTTAGCTATATATCCGACAAGAATGCCTGTCAGGATCGGCCATGTGGTGAAATCTGCGATATGTTCTAACATAATTTACACTCCATTTTCAAGTTGTTCTTCAAGGAACTCTGCTGCATCGGCTACACAGTCAGGACACTCACGCAATACTACCTTTGTACCGACACCTTTCAGTAGTTTGCATTGTGTGGCTCCGTTTCTCTCTTGGAACTTGGTCATTATCTGGCGCATCTGTTTCATGGACTTCACCTTGTCTTTGTTGACCAGTCCCAAAACGAGACCTGATCCAACGAGTGCTCCACACGTTCCTTCCATGTTTCCCATACCACCACCGAAAGCTCCGGCAATG
>CADBVZ010000069.1 GCA_902798285.1 uncultured Prevotella sp.
TTCACAAATCGGTATTTGGTTAGCAGGACATGCCATCGTCCCGATGGGCGACAAATATCCCAAAGACCGCATTGACTATATCATGCATCATTGCGAATCTCCATTATTGATTAATGAAGATGTCATTCAGGCAATAATGAAGACAGAACCTGCAAAAAGTTATGTACTTCCGAATGAGGAAGATATCAATGCGCTTTTCTATACATCAGGTAGTACAGGAGCCCCCAAAGGTGTGATCCATAATTTCCGTTCACTGAGTCTTCCTATCCCTTTGGAAAAGTTTCTGGCGGAGCAAGACCTTCATGTCATGGGAGCGACTATGCCATTCTTTTTTATTGCAAGCCGTACCATTTTCTGCATCTTTTTCCGTGGGGGACATGTCTATCTCGTTGAACCAGAAATTGTCAAGGACATCCATCTATTGGAAAACTATCTGGCATTACACCACATAGAGTTTACATTCCTGACACCATCTGTACTAGCCAACTTCCAAAGTAAGTCTTCCGACCTCAAACTGGTAATGTCTGCTGCCGAACGTCTATCTAACATCTATTTCAAGGATTTCAAACTGATAAACCATTACGGTCAGACGGAGACCTGCGGTGCAGGTGCATCTTTCGTAGTAGATAAGCCATATGATATTACGCCAATCGGAAAGCCTGGATATCACGTAAAATACTGTATCATGGACGAGGATGGTAACGAAGTGCCACAGGGCGAAGAAGGCGAATTCTGTCTGAAAGGAAATCTGACTGTAGGCTACTATAAGGATCCAATAAGCACAGAGAAACTTTACAAGTACGGATGGCTTCATACAGGGGACATCGTCCGCGAATTACCAGACGGGAATCTTGTATATGTTGAGCGTAAAGACTTAATGGTAAAAATCAACGGCCAACGTGTTGAACCAGGTGAAGTTGAAACGATTATAAAACAGGTTAACGGTGTCAAGAATGCTATCGTCAAAGGCTTTTCAACTAAAGACAGACAATTTTTGTGTGCCTATTACATCGCTAACGACAACATTTCGGAAGAAACGATCCGTGAGTATTTGCACTCCAAGCTGCCAGCTTATATGGTTCCTGCCTATTATGTGAAGATGGATAGTTTTCCTCTCCTTCCAAGTGGGAAGACTGACCGTAAAGCACTGCTTGCGCCTTCCGGTAAGACAAAAGGTATCGTTTGGCCGCCATACGCAGAACCAACAAATACAGTTGAGTGTCAACTTTGTGAAGCCTTTGAAAAGGCACTATCCTTAGACCATGTTGGTATTGATGATGATTTCTTTGAACTTGGTGGCGACAGTATCAGGGTGATGGAAGTGCAGACGCTATGTCCGGAACTGACGCTTTCTTCCCAAATGATCTATACGAATCGCACGCCAAAGAAAATTGCCAATGCCTGCGCACATACAGAACAGGTCAGCTACGCTCTGCAGAAGGACTATCCACTTAGTCAGACCCAATTAGGCATTTACGTGGAGTGTATGTCACGTCAGGGTGAAGTGGTTTACAACAACGGTATGTTGTTCCGAATTAATCCGGCCGTTGATGAAGACCAGCTTTCTAGGGCATGCGAGACAGTAGTGGAAGCCCATCCCTACATCAAGACTCGATTGTTTGTCGATAGCCAAGGGAATCCACGACAATTGAGAAATGACGATGAAATTTACCATCAAAGCGTGGAAACTTTGACTCAACAGGCATTCGAAAAGCTGAAGCCTGAACTGATTCGTCCTTTCGATTTGCTCAACGACCGCCTCTTCCGCTTCCGTATTCTGAAGACCCCAGAAGTACTCTATTTGTTCATTGATTTCCACCATATCATATTTGATGGAATGTCTTTCAACATTTTCCTTCAAGACTTAAAGGATGCTTACGAGCAACTACCCGTCAAAAAAGAAGAATTCACTGGTTTTGAAGTTGCTTTAGAAGAAGGGGCACTACGTAAGACTGATGCATACACTTCTGCCCAGAAGTGGTACAAGGAGCAATTTGAAACCATAAAGGTTTCTTCTCTTCCTATGCCAGAAAAACAGGATTCACATATCACCTATGGACAAGAGTATCTTGAACTTTCTGTTGACTACAATCAATTGCAAGATGCAGCCGAGTATTTTGGAGTCACTCCCAACGTACTGACGACAACAGTATTCGGTTATCTGCTAGGTGTAAACACACATGCTCAGGAGTCGCTATTTGCAACGATCTTTTCAGGGCGACAGAATTTGAAAACCCAACGGACTGTAGCCATGCTCGTTAAGACATTGCCAGTCTATACCAAATGGGATCAGAATACGACTGTCAGAGAGTTGCTCCAGACCACCAAGCAACAGTTAATGGGCAGTATGAGTAACAGTCTATTCTCTTTTGCGGAAGTCAAGGCCATGAACAATGCGATCAACAGCCATATCCTGTTTGCTTACCAAGGCGATTTGATGTCAAGTGACAATGATCTGTTCACCTATCAGCCCCTGATGGAGAATGCCACAGGAGAGGAATTGGCTTTTGAGATCTTGCGCAGCAATACAAAACTGATCTTACATACAGAATACCATAGCAACCAATACACCCAGTCCTTCATCCGAAGACTGATGCAGTGTTATAATGCGATTCTTGAGGGTTTCCTCCATTCTGAATCCGAAGACATACATCTCCGCGAGCTACCAATCCTGACGGATGATGAACAGCAGGCCATCTTGGCATTAGGAACAGGCGATCAGTTAGACTATGACCGTTCCGAGACGATCGTAGATCTATTCCATCGTCAGGCAACACTGAGACCAGACAACATTGCCGTTGTTGACGAAGTATCAGAAATAACTTATGCCGAACTCGACCGCAGGTCAGACTTATTGGCCACAGCACTCAGAAAGGCCGGTGTCAGCACGGATACCTTTGTAGCCATCATGCTGCCCAGGCGCAAAGAGTTCCTCATCGCGGTATTCGCTGTATTTAAAGCAGGTGGAGCATATATCCCGCTTGACAGTGACTTACCGAAAGAACGTCTCGCCTATATGCTGGACGATTCTGAGGCACACATATTAATCACCACCAGTACCTTGTTGAAAGATTGTCAGACAGAGCAATATTATCCAGAACCATCCCATTAATTATGCGCAGCCATCAGGACTTGCTTACATGATTTATACGTCTGGAACGACAGGTAAGCCCAAAGGGGTGACCATCACACATGAGGCCATGATGAATTTCATTATCTGGCTGAAAAAAACAGAAAAACTGAAAGCGGGTGAGCAATGTGCTATACATACCAACTTCGTCTTCGACGGTTCTTTGTTCGACCTTTATCCCCCGCTGATCTCAGGTGCCACCCTGCATGTCTTGTCATCCTCCTTACGGATGGATCTTCATAGCATGTATCGCTATTTTAAAGATCATCATGGTTGGTGGTGAAAAACTGACCACTTTCCGGGTTCCGTCGGCAATGAAACTTTATAATTGTTATGGTCCTACAGAGTTCTCCGTATGCTCGACTTTCTATCAAATAGACAGTCAAAGACAATATAACAATATCCCTATCGGACGACCTGCGCCTAATACATTATCTGTCATTGTTGACAATGTAGGTCGCCTTGTACCCCGTGGGACAGTTGGTGAACTCTGTCTCATAGGCCGTCAGATGTCCCGCGGCTATTGGAAACAAGATGAATTAACAAAGGATTTTTTTGTTGACTGTTATTTCCTAAACGGCCAGAAGATGTATCGCACGGGCGATTTGGTCCGTTGGAACGAGGAAAACTTACTTGAATATATTGGTCGTATTGATAATCAGGTTAAATTACATGGTTACCGGATAGAATTGGCGGAAATAGAGAGCAAGATGAGTCATTGTCCCGGTGTGGTTTCCGCTGCCGTTGATGTAGTCAAACAGGGAAACATCGAGTTTATAGTTGGCTATTATACGTCAGAAGACAACAAAGAGCTGCCAGCTATTCAAGAAACACTGATAGCAGAGTTGCCGAATTATATGGTGCCCAGTCAATTGATAAGAATAGACGAGATGCCATTAACGCCAAACGGGAAAATAGATAAGAAAGCCTTATTGTCTGATGAATTGATGAGTGGATTCAACATAGGCGAACATATACTTCCAGCCAACGAGAATGAGAAAAAGTTGTTTAAGATCGTCAAGGAGTTTCTTGAAAGAAAGGATTTCGGTGTCACTGACGATTTGTCATTATTGGGTTTGACCTCACTCTCTGCCATCAAGCTGGCCGAGTTGGCAAATCGTGAAGGTCTTAATATCAAGGTCAATGATATTCTGAGATGTAAGTCCATCAGGGAGATATTGATCAATGAGCAGTCCATCGGCAAGTGGGAGAATGGGTATGATGCCAGTAAGCCTGTCATCGTGTTGATACAAGGTTTTACCTATTATAAAAAGTTGGAACCGCTCATCAGCAAACTGTGCAAGCACTACTCTGTCTTTGTCATTGAACCCTTCGACGACCACTATGAGGCGATATTCAACGAAGAAAAACTAAGTAGCCGCCACGTGGTGAAGTTCTATATCGACTATCTCGATGCCTGCTTGCCTTCCAACGTTAGTGTGGAGATGTTCATCGGTCATAGCTTTGGTGGTGAATTGGCCTACCGTTGTGCCGTACGCTGGCACAAGAAGACAGGCGCTATGCCTAAAGTCTGTATGCTTGACTCGTTTGCCCATGTCGCTAACATCGCCAAAGAGATGCCTATACCTGTAATAGAAAGCCCGACACCTGATGAAGCTGCCGACATCGAAGAAATCAAAGAATGGAATCGTCATTTGCGACAAATGCAGGCGTTGAAAGACGATCGCGACCTGCCTACCTATGAGGGCGATGTCCTCTATTTCAAGGCAGAAGATTTGTCCATGCAACTGAAGACCATTCAAATTGATGTGCAAGCGTTGGCCCAGAAGAAACAGGCGGATTTGAACAGTTTGAGCACGCTGGCTCCTCACATTAGCATCTATCCCGTCGCAGCTGGTCATCTGACTATGCTGGATAAACAGTTCTGTAACGACTATCTATCAAAAATCGACAATATTGTATGACCCCTAATTCCTGATTGAATATGAAAAGGTATTGGAATATTATATTAGCAGTATGCATGATGTGGATGCCAGTCATGGTATCAGCCCAAGAGAAGCAAAACCAACGTCAAGTCTATGAAAAGGCAGAAGAAGCCTATCACATTGGACAACTTGACCAGGCCATAGAGTTATTGGAGGATCATCTCAATGATTTTTCCGGCAATCTGCGTCAAAGCGCACTTCGATTGGTTTCTATCTGTTATCTTGCGCAAGATGACAAAGAAACTTCTGAGAAATATGCTCGTTTGCTGCTGAGCATCAATCCGTATTATACATCTGTACAGGATCCCATCCGCTTCGAGGATATGATTGCCTTGCTCAAGTCGGGTCGAAGCTCGACTGTGACGACGGCTTCAAGCCAGGCTGAGAGTATCAACGAGGCGCCTGTACCAGTCACCGTCATTACCCGTGAGATGATTGACCAGCTCAGTAACAACAAGAGTTTAGGACAGATCCTGGCTACCTATGTGCCTGGTCTGAACGAAGTCTCTGCCTGGCCCATTTCAAACATAGCCATGCATGGTGTCTATACGTCCAGTCAAGAAAAGATTCTGATCATGGAGAATGGTCATCGTCTGAATTTGCGAACAACCAATAATAGCAAGCCCGACTACGCCATCAGTACCGAAAAAATCGATCACATCGAGGTGCTGCGCGGACCCGCCTCATCACTGTATGGTAACGTGGCATTGACCGCTGTGGTGAATATCATCACCAAAAACGGTCGCGATGTGAATGGCGTCAAGGGTAAGTATGGTTATGGTTCGTATGGTACTCACCGTGCCGACTTTATTGCAGGTACGACCCTACTGGATGCCGACGTCATGGCATGGGCCTCTATCTATACGTCTCAAGGCAAGAAAGTTGATATTCCAAGAGAGTCCGACTATTCTATGACCCAGCACGACGGCTATGCTTATGGCTATAAAGAGAAGCCATCCTATGACATTGGCTGCACCTTGAAATTGAAGGACTTCAACTTCATGTTCAATATGAAAAATGGCAAACAGGTGCCACAGTATTCCTGGTATGCACAAACTTACGACTATGACGCTTTTCGTACGATGGCTGGAGTTAAGCCTGGATATACCGTCAATGAAAAGCATCTGGAGTTAGGCTATACCAAGCAACTTGGTAAAGTCAATCTGAACGTTTCTGCTTATGGCGACTGGTATAGCGTACAAAACTACCAACCAGTTTCCGACTCGATAATACTTAACCAATATAACAATGATGGTGACGTCATCTATATTGATGGCAAGCCCCAGACGAAATTGTATAAAGGCTTGATGCAATTTATTGATTATCAAGAATACACGATTGGCGCTATGACTAAGGCCGATGCCAACTATACGCTTGGAAGCATGAAAGGTAATCTACTTGTGGGCGCGCAATTCGAATACTTCAAACTGTCAAACAATGACTACACTATGGGCGAGGACTATACTAAGATTGTATATACTTTACCTGAAGAAAAGAACTATATACGCATAGGTAGCGAGGAAATTTATTCTGCTTTTATTCAGGGTAAGCACTATTTTACGTCACAATTCATTCTCAATGCCGGCCTGCGATTTGACAATAAGAGTCGTGCCAACGGAAAAAATGTCTCCGCTTTATCACCCCGTGTGGCTCTGATCTACTTCCCCAATGAGAAATTCAGTACGAAACTGTCTTATTCACGCGCCTTTGTCGATGCACCGTATTATACACGATGAACGCTATCCAGCTTGACTTCATGGGAAGGATAGACAACTGGCATCTCATTTACGACGTTAACCTTTTCTACAACCATTTGTCGGACATCGTCGTCAATAACCCGAGTCCAGATCCAGAGGCGCCTAAGTATATCAACTCGGGTAGCCTGAAAGTGGCTGGTGCGGAGGCCGAACTGGGTTTCAGTATTCCATCCTTCAGGGTTGATGCCAACATGACTTATTTGCACCCTTTGGAAGCAGAAGAGTACTACTACACCGACCACCAGATCTACAGCATTCCGGCATTCACCGCCAACCTGACCTGCAGCAAGCGCCTCGTGAACAGCAAGAATCATCTGCTGTGGTTATCAGCTGGCTTGAAGTTCACCTCTAAGACCCTGAACAAAGCTAATAGCCGTGTAAAAGGCAGTGAAGATTTTGAACTCAGTGGTAATGCCCTCGTTGACTTGGGTCTCAAATATTCCTATCGTAATGCCATCCAGCTGTCGCTTGATTGTGATAATGTATTTGACAGATTCTATTACATCGGAGGTTCGTTCTACGTACCCTATCGGGCACAGGGACGCACTCTGATGGCAACCGTCTCCTTCAAGCTTTAAAATAACATGAAAGGTCAAGAAGAGGGTAAGAAGAAAGACTACCTCATTGCCAAGGCCCTCCATCAGTTTATGTGGGCATCGATCCTGGCGTCGGTAGCTTCTCAGATAGCAATAACTACTGATGCCATTGTGGTCAGCCAGTTCATAGGTCCTGAGGCCATCTCTGCCGTCAATCTGACGATGCCGGTCGTTATCTTCTTCAATTTCTTGATGATGCTCTTCGGTATGGGCGGCTCCGTGCTGGTGGCCAGGTCACTTGGTGAGCGTGATGCGCAGACTACTAACAAGATTTTCTCTTCTACACTGATTGGCCTTATTATCGTTGGTGTGTTCTTCTCTGCGCTACTACTGATCTTCAGTCCCCAGGTGGCCAGTTTCATTACCAACGATACGCCTGTCGTCTATACGTTGTCGCTCCGTTATCTGCGTATCATGCTGCTGGGTACCACCACCACGATTCTCTTCATGACTATCACGAACTTCATCAAGACTGATGGCAATCCTCAGCTGGTCATGAAAGCTGTGCTGGTCAGTAGTGTCGTCAACCTGATTCTCGACATTCTTTTCATTGCTGTCCTGAAGACTGGCATCGAAGGTTCAGCCTGGGCATCTATTATCGGTAGCGTGACGGCCTTATTGCTCTGTTCCCGTCATTTCCGGAGTGCCAACAATTCCTATCATTGGCAACTGGAGTTCAAACAGTGCCACCAGTATATCCTGAAGGGTGTCATGATGGGATTCCCGATGGGTATCAACACCCTGCTGTTAGGTATCAGCATTTATGCCATCAATAATATTATCCTCAGCAACCTGGGTACCGACGGTATCTTTGCATGGGCCATCTGCTTCCAGTTGTTTATCATCTTACAGATGGTGTTGAGCGGCATTGCGACCTCGATCTATTCCATTGGCGGACTGTTGATAGGCGAAAAAGACATTGTAGGTCTGCGTCTGCTCACAAACAAGGTAATGAAATACATCTGCCTGAGTCTGTTAGTCCTCACCCTGTTTGTCTTAATAACACCCGAGAGCATCGGGTGGCTCTTTGCCAGTAAGAACATTCAGTCAGAGGACATG
>CADBVZ010000070.1 GCA_902798285.1 uncultured Prevotella sp.
GTCTTTATCCTGGGACTGCTTGTGTCGTCGCTGATGGAGCGCAGGGCCGAGGTGGCCAGTGTGTTCAACAACAAGCGTACTGTGTTTGAGGATGAAATAATCGCTCAGAACGAGAAGTTCAAGGCTGACTATCCGCGTGAGTACGAGACGTGGGCGATGACAGAGGACACCACGTTCAAATCAAAGTACAACTCGTCGCAGGAGGTAGATGTGCTTGAGCAGCGTCCTGAGATGGTGGTGCTGTGGGCTGGCTATGCCTTCTCGCGCCACTACAATACCCCTCGTGGACATAAGCACGCCCTTGAGGATATGCGCAAGATTCTGCGTACGGGTAATCCAGGCATTATGGTAAAGACTGCCGATGGAAGCGATTCTATCGCCGTAGATATGCAGCCCGCCACCTGCTGGACGTGTAAGGGACCCGATGTGCCTCGCATGATGCGCGAACTGGGTAATGGTAAGGATCAATTTGATCCTGCTAACTTCTATGCTAAGAAGTGGAGTGAGTTAGGAGCTGAAGAGGTGAATACCATCGGCTGCTCAGACTGTCACGATGCCCGCACCATGGATTTGCGCCCTGCCCGTCCTGCCCTCTACGAGGCCTTTGCCCGTCGTGGTCTGGATGTGAAGAATGCTACCCATCAGGAAATGCGTTCGCTGGTATTCCCGCACGACAAGGGATTAACCTGCGAGGCTGCCGAGGAATACTACGACGAGATTGGTTTCTACGACTATATCCATCCGCTATCTGGCACGAAGATTCTGAAGGCTCAGCATCCGGGTTGGGAGATGTCGCAGCACGGTATCCATGCTCAGCGCGGCGTATCGTGTGCCGACTGTCACATGCCCTATAAGCAGGAAGGTGGCGTGAAGTTCTCTGACCACCAGATTCAGTCGCCATTGGCCAAGATTGACCGCACTTGTCAGACCTGTCACCGTCAGGATGCCGAGGTGCTGCGCCAGAATGTGTACGACCGTCAGGAGAAGTGCAACGAGGTGCGCAACCGTGCCGAGCAGGAACTGGCCCGTGCCCATTTCGAGGCTAAGTTCATCATCGACAAGGGAGCTACAGAGGCTGAGATGGCTCCTATCCAGGCTTTGTTGCGCAAGAGCCAGTGGCGTTGGGACTATGCCATCGCCTCTCATGGTGCTACTTTCCATGCGCCTCAGGAAGTTACCCGTCTGCTCTCCCATTCTGTCGACTATGCCCAGCAGGCCCGTTTGCTCATCGCCCGCGTAGCCGCCAAGCACGGACATACCGAAGCCATCCCTGTGCCTGATTATAGCACCAAGGCAAAGGCTCAGGCTGCCATCGGTCTCAACATGCAGAAGCTGAACGAGAACAAGCAACGCTTCCTGCAGGAAATCGAGCCCAAGTGGATTGAAGAGGCGAAAAAGAACGGAAAACTGATTGAAATCTGATGTGGACGAAACCCTGGACATTTAAGGAAGGCTTCCTCATTGGAGGAGGCCTTATCTTTGCAGGACTGATGCTGGAACTGAGCGTGGGTCCTGTAATGTGGGATGCATTTGCGTGGCCAGCTAACGCCATTGTGCTGGCAGGATTCTTTGTGATGTTGACAGCGATGGCGTACTTGCGTAAAAAAATATATGCCTTCCAATGGATGACAACGTATCAAGCAGCCATCCCAGCTATGGTATATGCTGTTGCGCTGACCATTATCATGGGACTGACACGACAGCAAGCAAACGGCACGTGGCTGAACAATATGCTGTCGTTCTGGCCGTTCGTACTTATTTATGTGTATATCACGGTGATTCTGGGACTCACCATCCATCGCAGATTACGTCAAATATTCAGAGGTGAGTGGTCGATGAAGCGCGATGTACCTTTCTTATTGAACCATCTCGGCCTTTTCATAGCATTGACCACTGCCACGCTTGGCAATGCCGACATACAGCGCGTAAAAATGATTTGTAGCGTTGGCGAACCTGAATGGCGCGCAATGGAGCAAGGAGGTGCTATCAAAGAAATGGATCTGGCCATCGAACTGAAGAAGTTCATCATGGAAACCTACGACGACGGCTCGCCCAAGCGCTTTGCTTCGGAGATACAGATACTGACGAAGACGGGCAAGAATATCGAGACTACCATTGATGTGAACATGCCCTACGAGGTGGACGGCTGGAAAATCTATCAGTACGGCTACGACACGCAGATGGGGGCTCAGAGCCAGATATCAATACTCGAACTGGTGAGCGACCCGTGGCTGCCATTTGTCTATACAGGTATTTATATGATGCTGGCAGGAGCGGTTTGTATGTTTGTTATTGGTGGGAGGAAACGCGTATGAGTTGGGAGCATTTTATATATTTCGCAATTGCAGCGGTACTGCTTTGGGCCGTGGGTGCATGGGCTGCGTGGAAGAGTAAAACTGGTATGGCCTACGCGACAACTGTCTTGGGCTTGCTCTTTTTCTTCTCGTTCATCCTCTCTATGTGGATCTCGCTGGAGCGACCGCCACTGCGCACGATGGGCGAAACGCGACTCTGGTATTCGTTCTTCCTGCCGTTGGCGGGTCTCATCGTCTATTCGCGCTGGAAGTACAAGTGGATCCTGTCGTTCTCGACCATTCTCGCCCTGGTATTTATCTGTGTAAATCTGTTCAAACCGGAGATACACGACAAGACGCTGATGCCCGCCCTTCAGAGTCCTTGGTTTGCGCCACATGTTATCGTCTATATGTTCGCCTACGCCGTACTCGGTGCGGCGGCAGTGATGGCTATCTATCTGCTCTTTATCAAAAAGAGTGACATCGCTGACCAAGAGTTTGACATCACGGACAACCTCGTTTATGTCGGTCTTGCCTTCCTCACCATAGGCATGCTTTTTGGTGCCCTATGGGCCAAGGAGGCATGGGGCCACTACTGGTCGTGGGATCCTAAAGAAACGTGGGCTGCCATCACTTGGCTAGCCTACCTCATCTACGTCCACTACCGCCAGTTACAACTCCATCGTGAGCGGCTGGCCCTTTGGATAATCATCATATCGTTCGTACTCTTACAAATGTGTTGGTGGGGTATCAATTACCTGCCATCAGCCCAAGGTTCAAGTGTACATACTTATAGCATTAGTGAATAAACAACTATGAGAAAAGCAAGTAGAGAGATGGATGCCGCCTTCGCTTTGGAGGTGTTAGATAAGGCACCATACGTTACAGTCAGCATGATTAAATCAGATGGGAGTCCATACGGATTACCTCTGTCGTTGGTACGCACAGACGAGAAAACCTTCTATTTCCATTGTGCCTTGGAGGGTGACAAGTTGGACTGCATTCGTCACTGTCCGACTGTATTCCTCTCGGCAGTTACTAAATGTGCGCCTACGGTTGGCCCTAAAGATGGAAGTTTTACGCTACAATACAAATCTGCAACCGCCGTAGGCAAGGCAGAGATTGTGACAGACCACGAAGAGAAGATTGCTGGTC
>CADBVZ010000071.1 GCA_902798285.1 uncultured Prevotella sp.
GTTCATGGCCAGTGCCAGTGCCTCGTGGGCCTCGATGCTCAGGGCACCGAAACTCATGGCACCTGTAACAAAATGCTTCACAATGCTCTCAACGCTTTCAACCTCGTCGATTGGGGTTGGCTTAGCGGCCTTCTTGAATCCGAAGAAGTCGCGGATAAAGATGGGGCTCTCCTTCTCATCCACCAGCTTCGACCACTGCTTGAACTTTTCGTAGTTACCCTGACGGGTAGCCAACTGCAGCTTAGCGATGGTTTCTGGGTTCCAGGCGTGCTTAATACCATCCTTACGCCATGCAAACTGTCCTTGGTTCTGCAGCAGCGTCTGTTCCTTAGCTGCCTCATGCAAGGCGATGGCATCGCGGGCAATCTCTTTCAGGCCCACGCCTCCAATGGTGCTTACCTCGGTACCGAAGTAGCGGCGCAACAGGTCTTCGCTCAGTCCGATGCTCTCAAAAATCTTCGCACCGCGATACGAGCGGATGGTCGAGATACCCATCTTCGACATAATCTTCTTCAAGCCCTTGTCCACGGCCTTGATGTAGTTCTTCTCGGCAGTGGCGTACTCCTCCTGAATCTTATGTTTCTTCACCAGGTCATCCAGCACGGCAAATGTCATGTATGGGCACAGGGCGCTGGCACCGTAACCCAGCAGCAGGGCTGCATGCATCACCTCACGAATTTCGCCGCTCTCAACAATCAAGGCTGTCTGCACACGCTTACCTACGCTAATCAGGTAGTGGTGAACAGCTGAGACAGCCAATAGCGATGGGATGGCAGCATGGGTATCGTCCAGGTCGCGGTCGCTCAGAATAATGTAATTAACACCCTCATCTACACTGGCTTCAGCCTGATGGCACAGGTCGTCAAGCGCCTGGCGCAGACCTTCCTCACCTTTCTCCATCTCGAAGAGAATGGGCAGTTTCTTGGTGTTGAAGCCCTTGTAGCGGATGTTACATAATATATCAAGTTGTGTGTTGGTCAAAACTGGTTGTGGCAAACGTACCATCTTACAGTTCGATGCATCGGGCGTCAGGATGTTGGTTCCTACGGCGCCGATATACTCTGTCAACGACATCACCAACTCTTCGCGAATAGGGTCGATGGCAGGGTTCGTCACCTGTGCAAACTGCTGACGGAAGTAGTTGAATAGCACCTGTGGACGGTCTGAAATGACAGCTAGTGGTGTATCATTACCCATAGCAGCAACAGGCTCCTGTCCTGCTGTGGCCATTGGCACGATAGTCTTGTCAATATCCTCCTGACCGAATCCGAAGGTCACCAACTTAGCGTTGAGATCGCTCACGCCGTTGTCCACATGACGGCCGCTCTTCAACTTCTCCAGCTGCACGCGGTTCTCGTTCAGCCACTCGCGGTAAGGATGGGCCTTGGCCAACTTCTCCTTAATCTCGCCATCGTAGTATATCTTCCCCTCTTGGGTATCAATCAGCAGAATCTTTCCTGGCTGCAGTCGGCCCTTCGATACTACATCGCTTGGCTCGAAGTCCATCACGCCAACCTCACTGGCTACCACCATCATGCCGCTCTTTGTAATGGTATAACGGCTTGGGCGTAGACCGTTTCTGTCGAGCATACCTCCTGCATAGCGACCATCGCTAAATAGCAGTGCTGCAGGACCGTCCCATGGTTCCATCAAGATAGAATGGTACTCGTAGAACGCCTTCAAGTCTTCCGAAATTGGGTTCTTGTCGTTAAAGCTCTCAGGTACCAGGATGGCCATAGCCTGTGGCAATGAGAGTCCACTCAGCATCAGGAACTCGAACACGTTGTCTAGGCTGGCCGAATCACTCATGCCATCCTGTACTATTGGGCGCAGGTCCTTGATGTCGCCAAGAGCCTCGCTGTTAAGCACGCTCTCGCGAGCCTTCATCCAGCCGCGGTTACCACGAATGGTATTGATCTCACCATTGTGGGCCAGCAGACGGAATGGCTGGGCCAACTTCCACTTTGGGAATGTGTTAGTGCTAAAGCGAGAGTGTACCAGTGCCAATCCGCTCGTGAAGTAGTCGTTCGACAGGTCAGGGAAGTAGCGTCGCAACTGTCCGCTGGTCAGCATTCCCTTATAGATAATATTCTTGTTCGACAGCGAGCAGATATAGAAGTCGTCGTTATCGATACGATTCTCGATACGCTTGCGTACCTTATATAATATGCGCTCGAACACTGGTACATCCTCGTCCGATATACCAGTCACAAAAATCTGCTTGATGTCAGGCTCCACTTCGCGGGCTGCCGCACCAAGCACCTCAGGATTAGTAGG
>CADBVZ010000072.1 GCA_902798285.1 uncultured Prevotella sp.
TTTGGCGGCAGGTTTCACCAGTACGTTCATCTTGCAGCAGGCTTATATCGAGGCACGATGGCTCAAGGGTGTCCTCACCGTAGGCGCCAAGGAACAGCCAATGGAGTTGAAGAATCAGGAGTTGAGTTCTGGTTCACAGACGCTTGGCATCAATGCCCGTCCTGTACCTCAGATCAGGATTGCCCTACCTGACTACTGGGCGATTCCCGGCACTCGCAATTGGCTTGCCCTGAAAGGTCATATTGCCTTTGGCAAGACTACCGATGATGGTTGGCAGAAAGACTTTGCTGCTCCCTATACCAAACGTACGGAGAACGTCCTCTATCATAGTAAGGCAGGTTATTTGAAGATAGGTCCACGTAGATTCACCGCAGAATTGGGATTAGAGATGGCTAATCAGTTTGGTGGTCGCTCCTATCGTGAAATAGAAAGCGGCAACTGGCAATGGACTGATAATGAGAAGGGTTTCAAAGCCTTCTGGCATGCTTTAGTACCTGGTGGATCTGAGGTGGGCGAAGGTTTGTATGGCAATGCTGGTGGTAATCATTTGGGTTCATGGGTAATACGTCTGAACTATGAGGCTGATGCTTTTGCGCTTGGTACCTATCTCGACCATTATTTCGAAGATGAGTCAGCGATGTTTCAACTCGATTACGATGGCTATGGCAAAGGCGACGAATGGAATTCGAAAAAAGACAACCGCTTCGTTCTCTATGATTTCAAGGACATGCTCTTGGGGGTAGAGTTGAAGTTGAAGCGTTTTTGTTGGTTGAATGACATGGTTGTGGAGTATCTCTATTCGAAATATCAGAGTGGTCCTATCTATCATGATCGTACACCAGCCTATAGCGATCATATCGGAGGTGACGATAACTACTATAATAATTATGTATATACAGGCTGGCAACACTGGGGGCAGGTTATGGGTAACCCTCTCTATCGCTCGCCGCTCTATAATGAGGATGGTACTATTCGTGTGGCCAATAACCGTATGGTGGCATGGCACTTAGGACTGAGTGGAGATCCTCTACCGTCACTTCATTATCGTGTGCTGGCAACCTATCAGACTGGCCTTGGTACCTATGACGATCCATTCGTTTCACCGCAGTATAATTTCAGTCTTTTGGCAGAGATGGCTTGGCAGTTGTGTCAGGGTTGGAGCCTTCGTGGGGCCTTTGGTATGGATCAGGGAAAATTGCTGGGTGACAACTATGGTGTCCAATTGTCGATTGTTAAATCAGGAATCTTCGCAAAATGAAAAAGTTATTCTATCTTCTTATAACTCTGCTTCCGCTCCTTACATCGTGTGAGCTGGAGACTTCAGATAATGGTGATTTTGATGGCTTCTGGCATTTGGTTAGTGTCGATACGCTGGCTAATGCCCAGCATCAGGATCTTTCACAGAAGCGTATTTTCTGGGCAGTCCAGCTGCATCTAATTCAGTTGAGAGGTGCCGATCGCAAAGATGAAGGAGGGGATGGTCGCGAATATTATGAACAGTTCAAACTGGAGCAGAACCAGCTGACGCTTTTCAATCCCCACGAGAAAAACCGTGAGGCGGGCGATCCTATCGTTACAGAAGAGCATCTTGACGAGATTCGTCCCTATGGCATCAATGCGCTGATGGAACACTTCGATGTTTTGCTTCTGAATAAGGATGAGATGATTCTGAAGTCATCCACCTTGCAATTGCAGTTTAGAAAACAGTAAGCTTAGAATTTCTTGCCGAAGACGATGTAGAGAAAGGTCTGTGCCAGGATCTTGGCATCGAGCATCAGCGACTGGTGCTCCAGATAGTAAAGATCCATCTCCAGACGGGTGAGCATCTTTTCCATCGTGTCTGTGTAGCCGTTGTGCAGGGTGGCGTAACTGGTTACCCCAGGGCGCAGTTGGTAAAGCCGTTCGTATCGGGGATCCTTCTCCATAATCAGGTCGATATAGTATTTTCTTTCAGGACGTGGTCCGACGAAGGACATGTCGCCCTTTACTACGTTCCATAGCTGGGGCAGTTCATCGAGATGGTGGTCTCTCAGGAATCTGCCTATACGTGTCAGATTCTCGTTCTTTTCATGTTTGAAGAGGGCATATTCATCGCGGTTGCCATCCACTGTCATACTTCTGAACTTCAGGATGTCGAAGGGTTTCCCTCCC
>CADBVZ010000073.1 GCA_902798285.1 uncultured Prevotella sp.
GAGGCATAGAGGTTGGGGTGATTGAGTGAGGTATAAGCGGCAGAAACGACTCCTGTGATACCCTGCATCTTTGAACCATTAACCATCACGATGTTCAGAATGGCATCTACCCCTTCAGCATCCTCACGGGCACCAGGATCAGTGATCACCTCAATGCGCTTCACCATCGAGGCTGGCATCGACTTGAATACCTCTTTGACATTCTTCGACAAGCTGGGATCGTAATGTCCGTTCTTATAGATCTTGAAACTGCTATTGCCCTTCACGAGGATGTTATCCTGTCCATCTACCGTCACCATCGGCACCTTGCGCAACATATCCATCACTGTCTGCGTCTTTGATTCCTCATCAGCCTGCACATCATAGCCTATACGGTCTATCTCCTGCTTGATAAGCTGGCGCTGGGCTTTAATCTCTACACCTTCCAATTCCTTGTTCCAAGTGATAGAGTCGTTCTTTACTCTCGTTGAGTCTGCCTGTGTTTGGGCCGCAGCTTCCCCTGCTCCCGCTGCCAGAAGCAGCGAGAGCAACATGATTCCAATATGTTTCATCGGTTTATTTCTTGAGTTGTTCGATGCTCATGTCGAACAGTTTTTGTATGAATTCGTCTGTTGTTTTGGCCTTCAGTTTCTTGATTTCTGCTACAACCAGATTCTTCTCTGCATCATCAAGCGACTGGGCGTCTTTGTCTTTGCAGAGCTTATAGATTTGTGTAGCCCAAGTATTGGCAGCAGGGCCCTCTGGTTTCTTCTGGAAGAGGGTTCGCAGATTATTGAATTTGCTAATCCATGTCTCCGCTTCGTTTCCACCCAACGAACTATGCAGCGTTCCAGCAGCACCTGAAAAATCTATTCTCTGACCATTGATCATAAGACTGGTACTCGTCTTTTTCTGTCTGAACTTCTGCGTAGTAGCGTAAGTCTTGATGATGCGCCCTGTGATAGAGCCATCCTTCTTCTCCACCCACTCCATTGCGTAGGCATATCGATGAGCTCTGAGTGTATCCTCAGGATCCAGAAAACAGGCGTAAATCCACTTTGAATCTTTCATCTCTCCTATACCAACGCCTTTGTTGCCATTTCCTACAGCGAGTGATGTATAGTTCTCGACACCACCATGAGAACCCGTACTGACACTATAGGCAGCTTGTTCATCTTTATTAAAGGCTTGGCGAATAGCAGTAATCAAGTGCTTGTTTGCCTTTTCGGCAATCTTAAACTCATACTCATCACTCATTCCCTCCATCAACCCCGTGTCCGGGTCTCTTTCCATGAAATGATTCGTATAAGTCTCCTCTTGTCCCTTACTTTGTTTGAGGGCATCGAAAGCCTTCTGAATATTCTCTTGTGCCATCACTGATGAGGACACTGCCATCAAAATGGCCGATAGGATTAAGTTTTTACTCTTCATATGCAATGTCATTTGTTTGTTCGTTAATATATACTATGGTACCATCTTCTTGTTTCACAGGAATGAAACCATAAGCTGCCAACTGGGCCTCAATGATCTCCTGCTGAGCCTGTTCTAACTGTCGTTCTACTTCTCTCTGCTCTTGTTCTGCTTGGGCCATCAGGACATAAGCCTTATCGTAGTCGTGCATCGTAGGCTTCAGCTTGCGGATGCTCCGTTTTTTGGATTGAATCGGCTGAACCTGTTCTTTCTGCTTAGACATCGTATCTGGTGCCGACTCTATGGGAGCTTGTTCTGATGACTGCACAATGGTGTCTGACTGTGCAATCAAAGGATCCGCTTGCTGATGTATGGTTTGCTGACTGGGGACAGCAAGGTATAAAATTCCGGCCACGATAGCAGCAGCCACACTCCAACCAATCCATCGCTTGCTAATCTTTGTCTGAGGTTTCATCGCCTCGATCTCCTGAAACAGCAGGCGATAGTCCTCCCACTCCTGAGGTATGTCCTTTCTTCGGAAGTAGTTGGCGAGGATATCCTCTTCTTCCAACGTCGATGTGCCGTCCATATATTTGTCGAGCAGATCTTTGATATATGTCTTTGTATAACGTATCATATCTGATTTCTCCGTTTTATTTCTTCTAATAATGTTCGTCGTGCCCTTGCCAAT
>CADBVZ010000074.1:0-2375 GCA_902798285.1 uncultured Prevotella sp.
GGTGCCAATTGTCATGCCTGCGATGACACAGGCACCCAATGATATGTTACTGATGGCTCCTGCACCTGTGGCAAAGACCAGCGGTAACAGACCGATAATAAGCGTCATGGCAGTCATCAGGATAGGGCGCAGACGGACTTTGGCTGCCTCAAGGGCTGCATCGCGGATGCTCATGCCCTCACGGCGACGGTCACTGGCATATTCCGTCAGCAGAATAGCCGTCTTGGCCAGCAGACCAATCAGCATGATGATACCCACCTGCATGAAGATATTGTTCTCCAATCCTGTCAGATAGACGGTAGCGAAACTGCCTGCAATGCCAAAAGGAACACTCAGCAAAACGGCCATTGGGATGAGCATGCTCTCATATAGTGAGCATAGTACGAGATAGACAAAGATTATAACGAGCAGGAATACCCAGATCATGTTAGCGGTGGAAGAAACCTCTTCGCGGGTCGTTCCTGTGAAATCGTAACCATAGCCCTGTGGCAGCGACTGGCTGGCTACCTCTGCAATGGCTTGGATGACATCACCTGTACTATAGCCATCCTCTGGAGATACCTCGATGCTGATACTGGAGAACAGGTTGAAGCGCCCTAACGACTCTACACCATAGGTTTTCTTGAGTGCCACCAGTTCGGTGATGGGAATATAGGAGTTATTCTCAGTGCGGATCAGGATATTGTTTAGGTCGTCTACATCAGCCCTCAACTCCGGATCAGCCTGTAGAATAACGTGATATAACCTACCGAAGGCATTGAATTGCGAGGCATAATCGCCACCAATATAACCATTCAGAATTCCGAGAACCTCAGTAGGCTCTATGCCATAGCGCTTGCAGATGGCTGCATTGACTGATACGGTAAATTGGGGGAAGTTTACTTCGTAGGAACTGTATGCCGTATTGACCTCCTTACGCTCTTCCAAAGCTTTGGTAAAGCGGTCTGTCACTTCTTTCAGCTTGGATATAGAACGCCCTTCATAGTCTTGTATAAACATATCAATACCATCACTAAATCCATAGCCCGATACGGTAGGTGTGGCATAGACGTACATGGTGCCCGACTTAATGTGACTGGTGAGTTTTTTTATCTTCTCCATCACAGCGTCGATGGTATGGTCGCTACCTTCTCGCTCATCCCAAGGCTTGAGTTTCATGTCCAACATGCCCAAGTGTGCTCCCTCTCCGCCGAGAACGTTCCATCCCACCATAGATGCACTTGTTTCTATTTCCTCAATATCCTTCACGGCTTCAGCTACTCTAAGGACTGTTTTTTTCGTTTGTTCAAGAGTAGAACCCGGTGGCGTTGTGATGTCAACCATTATTTCGCCAGTATCTTCATTTGGCACCAATCCGGTGGGTGTCACCCGTAAAAGCCATATTAGCATGACGATGGCCCCAACGAGCAGTACACCCACGAGCCATTTGTGGCGGATGAACATTGACAGCCCTATCTGATATTTCTCTGTCAAAACCGCCAGCGACGCATTAAAGGCGTTACTGAATCGGTTACCGAATGTTGAGCCCTCTTCATTTCTAAGAAACAATGCACATAGTGCAGGGGAGAGCGTGAGTGCATTCAGTGTAGAGAAGGCCACAGCAGCAGCCATTGTCAGTCCGAACTCTTTATAGTATGTGCCGCTCAGACCGCCTGGGAATGAAGCCGGAATAAATACACACATAAAGACCACTGTTGTCGTAACGACAGCCGTACCGATATTGCCCCTCTACTACCACAATCGCATCATCTACTACAGTGCCGATAACCAGCACCAAGGCAAACAGGGTGATGAGGTTGAGCGTGAAGCCTACCATATACATAAAGGCGAATGTGGCGAGTAGTGAGACGATGATGGCAAAGGTCGGTATCAGTGTGGCGCGACTATTCTGAAGGAACAGCAACACCACTAACACCACTAAAATGATAGCCTCAAAAAGTGTTTTATATACTTCCGACATAGATGCATCAAGAAATTCATTACTGTCTAACAGCATCTTAATTTCCACTCCTGGCGGCAGTTGCGGTTTCATCTCTTCTAATAGTTTGTCAATCTCCAGGTTCACCTGTCGCGCATTGGTTCCAGGCATCTGTGTGATAAAGGCCACCGTGCCTTTGTGCCCGTTAATCCAGCTGTCGTAAGAATAAGTCTCCGACCCCAATTCACAGCGAGCTACGTCGCGCAAGCGTAAGTCGTCACCATCAGGAAGTGACTTGACGACAATGTTCCCGAACTCCTCTTCGCTGATCAGTCGTCCCCGATAGACCATCGTGTACTGAAAGGTATGTTTTGAATTTTCTCCCAATGTACCGATGGGGGCTTCATTGTTCTGTCCCGTCAGTACCTCCTCTATGTCTTGAGGCTTGAGGTTACAT
>CADBVZ010000074.1:2408-3494 GCA_902798285.1 uncultured Prevotella sp.
GAAGTCACTCTCGAAGCGGTCGTCAGAGCATTCTAAGGCGATGGCTTTCAGGTATGTCTCTTGTGATGGTTCCACAAGAACACCTGTTTTGAGTACCTCACGAGGCAGCCTGCTCTCTACCTGCGATATTTTGTTCTTTACCATCACTACTGCCATTTCAGGGTCAGTACCATTCTTGAATACCACTTGGAGGTAGGCAGCCCCATTGCTCGTTGATGATGAACTGATATATTCTATGCCGTTGGCACCGTTGATAGCCTGCTCAATAGGTACAATCACACTTTTCTGGACAGCTTCGGCACTGGCACCTGGATATTCTGCACTTACCTCTACGATGGGCGGTGCCACGTCGGGGAACTGTTCTACAGGCAGATTGACGTAGCCTACGATGCCCACCAGTGCCATCATCACAGCAAGGGCAATCGACAATATCGGACGGTCTATAAAAAATTTGCTTTTCACTATCTTACCTTTCAATTTTTAACCTTAACCTGCATTCCATCTTTTATCAGTCCAGCTCCTTCAGCGATGATGACATCACCAGGCTTCAAACCCTCGGTCACAACATAGTCCTTTCCGTTATCATAAGGAAAGACCTTGATTTCGCAGGCCTTGGCAATTCCATCAACCACTTTATATACAAACTGTTTATTCAAGATATCGTAAGTTGCCTCTTGTGGGATGACGATGGCATTCTTCAGTTCGTAGGGTATGATAATTGATCCATTGCTGCCGTTACGGAACAGGTCTTCTGAATTATCAAACGAAGCCCTGAGAATCAGAGAGCCTGTTGACTCCTCTACATTGCCGCTGATGGCATCGATATGTCCTTTATGTTGGAGTTCTTTCCCCCAATAAGTAACGAGTGATACAGCAGGCAAGAGTGAGGGCAGATCACTCACACGGCATTTATAGATGTCCGCCAACTCGTGAAGTGTCTTCTCCGACATAGAGATATAAACTAAAAGACGTTGAGGGTCAGTAACATTGGTCAACTCCATTTCCATCGAAGGGTCAACCAGTTCCCCAACTCGGTATTCAATCATGCTGAGCACACCATCAGAAGGACTTTTGACCACCGTATAT
>CADBVZ010000075.1 GCA_902798285.1 uncultured Prevotella sp.
GGCCAGATTATCATACACCATGTTCTTCAGCAGTTCGTCATCCGCATCCTCAGCAATCGTCTCAGCCACCTTATAGTCCTTTATTGCATCAAACGTCCTACCAAGTAAATGCCTTCTGATGCCACCCCTGTAATAGTATGCCCTGCCTCGATGCCAGGCATCGCCATGTTTGTCGTAGTAGTCCACACAGGCTGATACGAGCGAGTCGCCGTCAGCATGGTGCAGCACGATATAATCCGTCATCACCTTCAGCAGACAGTATTCCATTCTCTCAGTCTCCGACAGCGATGCCGTATCCACCCGACTTATCAGCGCGAGTGCAGAGTCCGGACGCTGATGGACGATGTCTGCCGCCTCCTTCAACAAAGGATGCCGTGCCTCACTGCACCCTGTTATCATAGCGATGACTACCAGTATCCAAGCGATTTTCTTCATGCTCTTTTCGTTTTGCACGCAAAGGTAAGCATTATCTTCGAGACAAAACCGACCGATTGGTATTTTTAAAGAATAATTCAAAGTTTTTAAGAATAATGATACATATATAAAATAAATAATGTAACTTTGCAGGCAGAAAGAGAAAGATTATGAGAAAAAGCCACAAAGAGGAGCTGTTCGCTACGACATTCCGACTGTTCATTCTTCACGGATATGACGGTGTCAGCTTTAGCGATATAGAGAAGGCCACGGGTATGAGTCGGGGAGCCATCTTCCACTATGTTGATACCAAACAAGACCTGTTCCGTCAGGTTATCAAGATGTTTGTCATTGACAAGCAGAGTATTGACATGAAAATTAAGTATGGCAAAGACCCCTCGCTTCATGACTTCATTGATGCCTATGTGAAAGGTGTTAAGCGAACCATGAAAGAAGTGAAGCAGCTTATTGGCGATGATGTTTCGACGGCGGTGTGCAGCCGTGCCTATCTCAATATTATCCAGCAGGTAGCATCCATTCTTCCGGATTTGTTTATGAGTTACCAGCAGTGTATGGATAGAGAGCAGCAAGTGTGGCAACAGGTCATTACCCAGGCCATAGAACGGAGAGAAGTTCAGTCTGGAATTGATGTTGAGTTGTTAGCTCAGACATTCAGTACTCTTTTTTATGGTCGTGCCTATAGGGATTCACTAACGAAAGTCCTCGATGCTGATCTTCTAAAATCCCAGATGTTGCAGCTTTATAAACTGATTGCAGCTAAATAAGCGTTACAATCTGACACTTTTTTTGAAGTAGCCATTCCCCTACATTGTTCATTATCAGCATTTTAAGTCTAAAAATGCTGTAACACCCCTATTGTGTGATTTTCCGCCTTTTCCTTGTACGTACCAAATAATAGACATAACTTTGCAAGGATAAAAACGAAAAGATTATGAACAAGAAAACCATCATTGTCACGCTCTTCGCTCTGGCAGCCTCTTTCTCTGCCAAAGGCGAGAGGCTACCAGAAAAGAGAATAACAGAGTCTGATAAGGATTCTCTTGCCATCCTTATATTTAAGGGTGATAGTTGTATGAGTCAGCTCTAAACTATTATCAGAAGGCATACGATATCGGGAAGGGAATGGTATCCGTTAAAACAGCAGAAGAAACGAAGATACCGCTTGACCTACTTGAACAATTCGATTCTTTACCCCCAGAAAAAGCAGAGGAGATTATCCAGAAGATTAAGGATGGTGCAGAAAGGAGTGCAGCTGTTCCTTGTTCAATTGCAAGAAGGTTAGCCGATTGTTATTACAAGCGTGCCAACTATCGCCAGGCATCAGATATTCTAAAACTCGTCCCAGAGGACAGTCTAAGCCACGAATCATTCCGGCAGTTAGCTTTCAGTTATCAGAAACAAGGCGACAACGACTCGTTTATCTACTGGGCAAGTCAGCTGGTAAATCGTTATCCTATGGATGGCGAGGTAGTCGCTAATCTGATACTCGCATTCACCAAGAACAATCAGCCGCAAAATGGTATTATCTGTGGATTGAAATACAGTCTTAGGGACTCCACGAATATCCCTGTGCACAGGGCGTTGGCTGATGCATGGGTTATGAATGGCGACTTCACGGCAGCAATCATGATATATAGTCATCTACTCGAGCAGGGCGACTCCACCTTCAAAACTCTTTACTCTGCCGGCCTATGCTATTCAAAAATCAAAGACCTTGAGCGTGCCTATACACACCTGTCAGCAGCCTTAACCCTTTCCCAGATGCAACACGCTGGTGCTGCTTGGCGCCTTGGCGTGGTCTGTGTCGACACCAAGCGTTATGAAGAGGGACTGGCTTACCTGAGTCTGGCCAGGGAACTGCTCCGTCCTGACACCACTGTGATGAAAGCCATCACCCTCTCCGAAGGCGAAGGCTATTATATGACAGAACACTATCAGGAAGCCATCACAGCTTGGAAAGAACATTTGGCGTATAATCCTACATCCATAGCTACCTATTACAATTTAGCTAATGCCTATCTCTACTGCTCACAAGACGGCAGACAAGCCAAGGAATACTATGAACGTTTTCTCGCTCTTGCACGCAAAGAAGAGAAACCTACTGAAGAACTTTCAGAAATGATAGAGAAAGCAGATAGCCTCTTGCGTCATACAAACTGGGGAAAAGTCAAATCTCAA
>CADBVZ010000076.1 GCA_902798285.1 uncultured Prevotella sp.
ACCAATGGATATAGCGACCCTCGTAGAGGAGTTGAAGCAACAGGGACGAATTACGCTGCCGGGTATGACCGACCGCTCTAAGCTGACGGTCGATGAGCAAGGACTTGCATCGCTGTTAGAGATGGCCTATCGCAGACAGGTGGCCAGACGCAGGATAGCGTATGCGCCCAATGCACTGACCAGTGGAGCCATTAAAAAACTGGCCCATTTCCTGACTGACAGTAAGGATAACCGTTTCATGATTGTGCTGGATGGCAGTACAGCTACGGGTAAGACCACGCTGATGCAGGCTATGCGGCAGACGCTGTGGTGGCTGACAGAAAACAAACTGGTGCCAGACGATATGGATTTGAAGATCTGCGATGCCGTAGCCCTCTGTAATCTCAGGGACTCGACAAGAGACTGGTATGAGCTGATGAACTGGCCATCGTTCCTTGGTATCGAAGATTTGGGCTGCGAACCGGCAGAGATACTGAGATGGGGCAATCCTCTTTATCCCATCAGGGAAGTGCTGACTACGAGATATGAGCAACGCCTGCCGATGGTGGTGAGTACCAATCTTGACAGTGAGCAGATGAGAGAACACCTGGGACTCAGGATTGTGTCGAGGATGAACGAGATGGCGTTTTACATCCATTTTGAGAATGAGGACTTTCGGAAACGGCTATGGTTCTTGAACCATTCCGAAATGAAGAGCGAATAGTGAAGAGTAAACAATGAAATAGAGAAAATGCTATGAAGCAGATGAGTGAAGAGAAAAAACTGCGTCTGGAAGAACTGGAGCAGTTTACCTACGATGTGGAGATTGGCAACACCCACAGAGTACGGAAGGTGAAGGGTACTAACCTGAATGCGGCTTTCCTGTTGGGGGAGTTGAGCGACAATCGGCGAATGATGCTGGTACGTCAGGCAGAGAACGAGCGAACGCCCATAAGAGTGGAAAACAAGTCGTTTGAGGACGTGCTGAAGAACATCCTCATAGGTTATATACAAAGCCTGCGGTGCAGTCTGCCGTTTAATGAAGAGTATGCTTGTTGGCGACTGTCACTGAAATCATGGCCGAAGGAGTATATCGACGGTTTTATACCCAAGACCTACCGTGTGAAGCGTGAATATCTTGACGAGATAGCCAGGATGGTGAGTGTGCACGTGACTGCTAACTTTTTGACAAAGCCGCATAAGGAGGCAGCATAAGAGAATATAGAAATTAATCAGCTGCGAGAAATCGCAACATAATATTAACAAAAAATCATTTTTGAGTTTTATGGAATCATTAAGTATTACGACATGTAAAGGCTTCGAGGACTATTGTCTTCGCACTTTTGATCTTTTCTTGCAAGGTGACTTGTTTCCATACAGTTTGAAGGAAACATATAGACTTGCATTCAACTCTTGGGAAGAGGCAGTATGGCGTGGAGGGATTTTCCTATCAGAAGAGCCTGAATGATGACGATTACCAGCTCTGTATGCAGGGCTTCACCCATCATGTGCTGATGAAGGACAAATCGCTGAAGCTGATTGCCTGCTTCTGTAATAACACGTACAAGTTGCTGGTGAACACCTTCGACATCCCGATGCGTTATGATACCCGTGTTCAGGATGATGGGGGACGGCTGAAGATTGTCCAGGTGCCGGTCAACGGCTACCAGCCCAAGGTACAGGATCCCCGATATAGTGGTTTTATGGAGGCCAATGGTGACATCGTGGCCAAGATATGCTTTGACAGATTTCTGCAGAAGTCAGGCTTTACGTGGAGAACCACAGATATTGCCGAAGCCTTTGGTATGCCAGAAGAAGGACTGCTGTGTATCTTGAAGCAGAATGGGATTCTGACGATGGTTGGCGATGAGGACGAATCATGCAAAGGCTCATGGGAGTTGGTAGAAGGTCTTAGAGGTAATGACTTTACCAGAGTCAAGACAGGACTTGACGGAAAGGTAGAGAACCAATGGACTTATAAGGGATTCTTCTTTCTCTGGCTGTTGCTCACAAAGGATTGTGGAATCACGCCTTGCTGTGAGCGAGAGAACCATGAATAGGAAATAAGTTGAGATAATAGTTTTTAGTTTTGTTCATACGATAATAATTAA
>CADBVZ010000077.1 GCA_902798285.1 uncultured Prevotella sp.
GGGCGAAAAAAGTAAGTATATTCTACTGCCTGTACAAGAGACGGAGGAAATCGCGGCAATAGCCGTGCTTGATGGCAGTAACAACATGGTGCAGCGTATCAATGTTAAACTGGCTGTTGATCGTGTTGACTATTTTGTACCCTACGAGTTGAAAGGAGCCAAGCTGTTTGATATCGAGTTTCATGGTGACCGTCGTCAAAAGGGAGCACTAAGCGAGTTCACTTGCTGGAAGGAGATTACGTTCACTGATAAATTTGATACTGCCAACCGCGAACACTTCCGTCCTGCCTATCACCATACGCCTCAATATGGCTGGATGAATGACCCTAACGGTATGTTCTACAAAGACGGGGTATGGCACCTTTATTATCAATATAATCCTTATGGGTCACAGTGGGAGAATATGCACTGGGGACATTCTATATCGAAGGATCTGGTACATTGGGAGGCGCAGCCCCTGACTTTCGAGCCCGACTGGCTGGGAAGTATCTTCAGCGGTTCATGTATTACAAACGGTAGTGATGTGGTGGCATTCTACACCTCAGCAGGTCATCATCAGACACAGTCGATGGCTGTCTCAAAAGACAATGGTCTCACATTTGTAAAATATGAAGGCAATCCTGTCATTACGTCGGATAAGCCTGATTTCCGCGACCCCAACGTCTTCTGGTATGAGAGCACCAAGTCTGGTATGAGAGCACCAAGCGCTGGATCATGATTCTGGCAGTGGGACAGGAGATGCAGATTTATTCTTCTGCTGATTTGAAGGACTGGAAGTATGAGTCGTCGTTTGGTCAGGAGTACGGCAATCATAGTGGTGTTTGGGAGTGCCCAGATCTGTTTAAGCTCGATGATAAGTGGGTGTTAATCTGTAATATCAACCCTGGTGGCCCCTTTGGAGGAAGTGCTACCCAGTATTTCGTAGGACAATTTGACGGACACAAGTTCACCTGTGAGTCGATGCCAAAGGTAACTAAGTGGCTTGACTATGGTAAAGACCACTATGCTACAGTGTCGTTCTACAATGCACCTGAGAACCGTCGTGTGGTAATGGCCTGGATGTCGAACTGGCAGTATGCTAACCAAGTTCCCACCAAGCAGTTCCGTAGCGGCAACTCTATCGCCCGTGACCTTGGCCTGTTTGAATTCGGTGAGGAAACTTATGTCAGCGTGGTGCCTTCGAAGGAAATGCTGGCCGCTCGTGGCGCAAAACTGAAGCAGCCTACAGATGCCTGCGAGATTGTGGTTGACGTGAAAGGCGGTGCAGAGATTGTATTGTCAAATGCCAAGGGCGAACAGGTCACGATGAAATATGATGCTTCAAAGCAGACGTTTATGATGGATCGTACTAAGAGTGGTGATGTCAGCTTCAGTGAGGCTTTCCCCTGTGTGACCAAAGCGCCTACATATGGCTCAATGAAGCAACTGCGCATCTTTGTTGACCGCTGTAGCATTGAGGCCTTCGACGTTGAAGGCAAGATGGCGATGACTAATGAGCCCTATAATAATATTAACGTAAAGGGCGGCAAGGCAACGATCTATGCGATTAAGAATTGAAGGATTGATAATTTGAAAATTTGAAATATGAAAAAGTTTGCCCTGATCCCTGTGATGTTCTGCTTCTTCGCCATGGGCTTTGTCGATTTGGTGGGCATTGCATCAAACTATGTGAAGGAAGACCTGCAGTTGACTGACTCTGTCGCCAACATCTTCCCTTCGCTTGTATTCTTCTGGTTCCTTATCTTCAGTGTGCCAACGGGTATGCTGATGAACAAGATTGGACGTAAGAATACTGTGCTTCTCTCGCTTGTGGTGACGATTGTGTCGCTGCTGCTGCCTCTGTTTGGTGAGAACTTCCCTGTGATGTTAATAGCCTTCTCGCTATTAGGTATTGGTAATGCGCTGATGCAGACTTCACTTAATCCATTGGTGTCAACGGTGATGGGGGGTGGAAACCTGGCTTCAACACTTACCTTCGGACAGTTTATCAAGGCCATTGCCTCGTTCTTGGCACCTTATCTGGCTATGTGGGGTGCTACGCAGGTGATTCCTTCGTTTGGCTACGACTGGCGTGTGCTCTTTGCTATTTACTTTGTGGTAGGTATTATCGCTGCCGCCTTGTTGGCTGTTACTCCCATTGAAGAGGAGCATATCGAGGGCAAGGCCTCCACTTTCGCCGAGTGCATCAAACTCTTAGGTACACCTATTGTATTGCTCTCGTTCTTTGGAATCATGTGTCATGTGGGAATTGATGTGGGTACGAACACCACAGCTCCGAAGATCCTGATGGAGCGCCTGGGACTGACACTGAATGATGCAGCCTTTGCCACCAGTCTTTATTTCATCTTCCGTACGATTGGCTGTTTGACAGGTTCGTTCTTCCTCCGTGTGCTGCCTAATCGTCTCTTCTTTGTGATTAGCGTCATCATGATGGCACTCTCAATGTGCGGTCTCTTTGTGGGCACGGAGAGATGGATGCTCTATACAGCTATCGCACTGGTGGGTTATGGCAACTCAAACATCTTCTCCATCTGTTTTGCTCAGGCACTCACCTCGATGCCTGAAAAGCAGAACGAGGTCAGTGGCCTGATGATTATGGGACTCTTCGGGGGTACCATTTTCCCATTGCTTATGGGCTTTGCCAGCGATGCCATCGGACAGGCTGGTGCTGTGATCGTGATGGCAATTGGTGTCCTCTATTTATTCACTTACATTAAAAACGTCAAATAATAACTAAAATCATTATGAAAAGATATATCGTAGGCCTCGGAGAGGCATTGTGGGATGTACTTCC
>CADBVZ010000078.1 GCA_902798285.1 uncultured Prevotella sp.
ATCACACGAAGTACCAGTTGGGCGATCCCATCCGCATCCAGGTGGCCCGTGCCAACCTCGAGCGCAAACAGCTTGACTTCACCTTGGCGGAGGATTGATTTATTAATATTCAGTCATATGCTACCATGCCTGTAATAATAAGCAGGCATGGTAGTATAATGTTGTGGATGTGGTATTTAAACCTTATCCTTTAATCTCGAGTGATAGGGATATTGCTAATTCTGACAGGTTTGTTGGAGTCTATTCCCCAGGCTTTACAAACGATATTTATTTTGAGCCTTGCAATGCTTTCTGCTGATTGAGGAACTCCATCAATACTAATGCTGAGTTTCATGGGAACACCTGTCGGGATGTTGAAGTTACTCTGGCTGGGACTATACTCTGGCCTGTTTGCGATTTTGACCTTTAACCCATTAACATAGATATTCCCTTCATTATCATAAGCCTCGGAACCGTTATGCCCACCGCCAACATACAAATCCTCTACATCATTTGTTCCTTCATTAATGAGGAGAAGGTCTATGATAACGGTCTTGCCATTTGCCACGCAACGGCTAATTTTAATATTAAAATCAGGATGGTTAGTTACAATCTTTAGAGGGGCATCTTGTGCGCTGACGTTTTGTAAACCCAAGGCGAACATCGCCATCAAAATTAATAGAATCTTTTTCATAATGATTGTTTATTATTTGACTATTTGTTTATGCTTAATCCCGAGTAATGGGTATATTCGTTATCTTCACGGGTTTTTGACTGTTCAGTCCCCAAGCTTGACATTCAAAAGGCAGGGTTATCCTTGCAATACTTTCTGCTGAAGTGGATACACCCTCAATTCTGATGCTTAGGCGCATCGGTACGCCTGAGAGAATAGTAAATACTCCAGAATCATGATCAGAGTATTCGGGATTATTTGCCAGTTTGACTAAATTGGAGCCACATCCATAAATATTCCCTTCATTGTCATAGGTAACGATGGCTTCCATTGTAGTGCATGCCCATAGTATGACATTCTCCACATCGTCAGTCCCTTCGTTAGAAAGGATTAAGTCGATGATGACGGTCTTATCACTTGCAGCACATCTTGTTACTTTTAACTTGAAATCAGGATGGCCAGTCACAATCTTAATACCATCTTGTGCGCTGACATGCTGAATACCAAAGGCGAAGATCGCCATCATAATCATTATATATTTTCTCATAATGCTGATTTTTTTAGTTTGTTATCTTAACCTTGAAAGTTGAGCCTGAGCACGGCTATGACCATTACTGGCAGCTTTTTGAAGCCAACTTTTTGCAGCGGAATTATCTGTGCCGAGATACCTGCCTGATACATGGCTTCTACATGATAATTGTTGGCGGCTTTTAGGAAGTAGTCTAAGGCTGTCTCCTTGTTGTATCCGTCATAGTTGTTATTGCTGTAGAGCATTCCCAACTGATAGACGGCTTCAAGACTTCCCTGATCTGCGGCTTCTAAAAAAGTGGATTTCGCCTTATCATATTTCATGGCTCGCATCTGTTTCTTACCCAGTGTCACCAGGTCTTCTGCTGCTGTCACAGACATAGCAGGCGTGAATGCTGGTGTAGCCACTGGCTGCTGTGTCTGAAAAGGTGTAGTCTCTTGTTGCTGCTGTGTTTGAGTGGGTGTGGCACTGGCTACTGTCCTGTCCTCAATTTGCATGGCTGCCTTGTCTGCAAATCGCCAGTCTCGCCAGTCATTATTGCTTGATGCAGCGATGACGGTAGGCGTCTGACTTTTACCGTTATTCTCCATAACAGCCTTGCGCTTGACGTTTTGGGTAACGTATTCAGAGAGTTCTCCAAGGGTTGTGTAACCACCAGATTGCTGCATCTTTTCCAGTACATAATAAGTGAAAAGTCCATGCTTCTGGCTCTTGTAAGGGTAGGCTGTCTCGTCGCCTGTCGCTGCAGAGAATACCACAGTATTGTCTGAGACTGGATCATCCTTCACCTTGATGGCTACGCCTCGTGAAGAAGCCAGCATCTTTCCATCGCGCTTGGCACCACTGAAACAGGCATCGAGGAATACAACAATGTTTCGTGAAGGCATTTCTCCCAGTTTGCTATAAAGATTCTTTGTGCTCAAGGCGCCTTCTGTGGATTGACTGAATCCATCGACAGGTAGCAGATAAGCCTCCTTGCCGTTCTCATCAGGCATGCCGTGACCAGAATAATAAAAGATGGCTTTTGCCTCACCGTCGTAGGCCTTCAACATGTTTCCAAGCCAGAAGATGGAAAAATTCATTTCACCCAATGTGGCATCAGGTGCGAATCTGATATGATCTTCCGGGATGCCAAGTGTCTTCTGGCAGTAAATA
>CADBVZ010000079.1 GCA_902798285.1 uncultured Prevotella sp.
GTTCGACAATGCCGCCAATATGTAGGCAAAAGGACAGTCCCAGCCCTCCTTCAAGGCATTCACCGTGATGATATATCTGACAGGACAGTCTGGTGCCATTAAGTCCACTCCTTTTAATTCGTTATGTGGGTCTGCAAGTTTCAGTTTCACCTGCTCTTCTGGTATGCCAATCTTTAGTAGAGCTTGCTTTACCAGCAGGAAGTTCGCATCTTCCTTGCCTGTTCTTGGTTCTACTTGCAGCAGTACGATAGGCCTTATGTAATAGCCGCTCTGATTCCTATATTGCTTGGCGTGACGTTCCAGACTTTCTTGCAGACGCTTGGCATTGATGATTACATCCTCAGTACTCTCCATGTTATAGAGTACCACAGGCAGTTTCACCATCGATTCTTTCTTCAATTTTCCAGCATCTACAAAGCTGATGATATTACTCTCAGGCTTGGGTGTAGCAGTAAGATTCAAGATAATGGATGGATTCAGCATACGCAGCATTTCTGTACGCATCTCAGAGCCAAAGTTGTGACTCTCATCCACAATGCAAACAGGATGTTGCCAAGCCAGCCATTGTATCAGGCTAAGCTCGTCAGCACCTTCAATTCTTTCCTCAGTAGAATAATGATAGTGGTTATCCCATTGGGCAAATGCAGCATTCTGCCGCCATGAGCGAAGGTCATCACCCTTCTTGGTAGCAAAACTCTGTGCTGACAATACGAGTACCGTCAGTTGTTCTTCAACCTCAGCTGGAGATAAGTTTGTCCCCATCAAAGCCTGCTCCTTATCTGCCACCATCACCGTTCGTCCCATCTTTTGGAGTGCTAAATGATAGGGATGCCCTGGAGTCTGAAGATTACGAAGCGTTTGCTCCCTAATGGAGTCGCTGGGTACAAACCAAGCAACCACCTTGGGCTGCTCTTCTGGCAGATAGTCAAAGATAATAGGCAGAGACAATGCAGCAATATACGTCTTGCCGCCTGCCGTAGGAACTTTAAGCGTCACGTTGGGGATGCCTGGTGCCGCCGTATTGTTGTATTTATGCATCCATCTGTCAGTCTTGGTATCAGGATCGAGATTCTTGCTAAGCCAATGGTTCTGGAATGCCTTACGAAGATTGTCCGACTCCTTGAGCTGATACATATAGTTCTTCAGGTCGCCTAACCATCATTGGGGAATTTAGAATTTACGAATATCTCTGGGTATTTGACGGAAGGTGATACCCATTGCTTGAAGCTCTTCGTCTGCGAATTCACAGATGTCTGCATAAACAACGATACCATTTGGCATACGACCCTTTAGGATATACAGCGACTCTCTTGAAAAAGTTGTCAGGCTGTTGGGTTCGTAATAGAAGTAATAACCAGTTCCTTGATTGTCATCGAGCCAGTATGGGTAATCTTCTGAGCGCATTTGTGTGAGAGGAAGATGGGTCTCTGTGTAGTAAACATAGCGTCGCAACTCCGTTTCTCCAACTTCTTCGTTCAGATAGTGTGTTCCCTCAACAAATAGGGGAACGCTAAGTTCCATCATGTCGAAAGCACCACCCAAGCCATCACGATGGCCATCGTAATGGGTATCTGCTTCCACTATCATAAAGGTGTCCTTAACTGTTGGCTGATGAACATCTGTATATTTACCTGAGGCTTTTGCCTCCTCATAAACCTTCTTGGCATCATCATAATGCTCTGATACTCGTTTCAAAGTCTGAGCAGTTAGCTTCTTTTCATAAAGGCGCTCCGTTTTTGTGCCAACATAATTATATCCACTAATTGCTTTTTGAACTCGTTCTTGCGTAGTTTTAACAATTTCTTCGTCTTGCTCCAAAAGAATGAATTTTCTATCGCCACCATCAGCGGCATTTGCCTTCAGAACAGAATGGGCTGTTGTGCCACTTCCTGCGAAGCAGTCCATCACAATGTCACCAGGTTCAACAGCAATGTCGAGGATGCGGTCAATTAAGAGAGTTGGCTTAGGTGTATCAAAGGGGATTGAGCCTTCAAATATCTCCTTTAATTCTTT
>CADBVZ010000080.1 GCA_902798285.1 uncultured Prevotella sp.
AACTCATGCTGCATCACACGGGCCAGATAACCTTCTATCCACTCATCGTGGTGCTGGAAATTCTCATCATCCCACACCACATGGATACGCATTGGGCGCACCACCTTCTCATGGATGGCGGGTAACGAGAGACAGCCCTCTTCCGAGGTGTCAGTATGTTCCTCGTCGTACTCCAGAATATGGGGATTGATAAACACCTGACGGAATCCCTTATACTCGGGCAGGTCATCGGAAATCACATCCAAATCGATCACCGAAAGACGGATAGGTTTACCAATCTGCGGAGCTGCCAGTCCGATGCCTTCCGACTCAGCAAGTGTCTCCCACATGTCTGCGATGAGATCCTTCAGCTGAGGATAGTCAGGGGTGATGTCTTCAGCCTCCTTGCGAAGCACAGGCTGACCATATATATAAATAGGTAATATCATTTCTTACTTCTTAAATAATCTTCAAGGATGATTGTAGCGGATATTTCATCTACGAGAGCCTTGTCCTGACGTGCCTTCTTCTTCAGACCACCACTGAGCATCGCCTGATGGGCCAACACAGAGGTGAACCGTTCATCGTAATACTCGATAGGCACTTCGGGCACAGCCTTCCGCCAACGGTTGACAAACTGCTGCACACGCTGCAGATTCTCACTCGGTTCACCGTTAGGCTGACGAGGCTCTCCTATCACGATACGTTCCACGGACTCTTTTGCCAGATAAGCCTTCAGCCAGTCGAACACCGGTACGTTTCTTGCCGTAATCGATGGATAATATCCTCGCCAAGCCGGAAGAATTATCGTACGTTATAGAGTAACCATGCGTCGGGATAGGTAGCACGCAACTGGTCGCGGCTGTTTACAGCATCAGCCTTACCAGCAAAAGTAGAAGCTACCACACGATACATGTTCTTTTCCTCGTTCTTCACAATCTGAGCGTCATAGCCAGCTTCCTTCAGGCGCTGCTGCAGACCCTCGGCATTTTGAACCCACAATCACACTGAAGTCTTTCAGACCAGAGCCGTTAACGAGGGTAACACTCTCCTGACGAACAGACACGTTATCGAGATTATCCACTACACGGGTCTCGTTAGCTGGCTTTGCCTCTACGGGAGCTACTACAGCCACCTCTTCAGAAGCCTGCTGAGTGGCCGCAGTCTCTGGAGCCTGCTGAGGAGCAGCGGTATCATACTGTTTTGCTTTCTCGTATGCCTTCTTATAGGCACTCTCACTTGACTTACAGCTTGTAAAAGCCATAGCTGCGCATAAACCTACGCACAAAATAGTCGTTTTCTTCATTTTGTTATTCAATATTTAAAAGTGACTTAATTCCAATTTGAGTGCGAAATTACAAATTATCAGGGAAAACCGTGCAAAAAAGCAACATAAAGTTTGTTAAATTGAGAAAATCGCAACTTTTTAATAATTTTTTTGGCATATTTTTGCACCGTTATCGAAAAATTGCGTATATTTGCACATGAGAACTTTATTATTCACTTAATATAACTTCAGATTATGAAAAGTTTAGGTTACTTAAGCGCATTCCTTGGCGGTGCTATCGCAGGCGCAGCCCTTGGTATTTTGATGGCTCCTGAAAAGGGAGAGGATACTCGCGTAAAAATCACTGATGCTGTGGAGGATTTCCTGAAGAAGCACAACATCAAGCTCAGCCGCAAGGAAGTGGTTGATCTCGTTGACGACATCGAGGACGCTACAGAGGATGTGATTGACAAGGTGGTGCGCCTGATTACGGCCGCCGCCTTGACAATTGTTTTTTGTTTTCTCCTGGTCATTATCGTGCTGTTCGCGTCGTTTGCCTTCGCCTTCTGGCTTGAGAAATATATCGGAATGGGATGGAGTTTTATCCTCGTTGCAGTCCTCCATCTGCTGGCTTTCTTCATGGTTATCCACTTCCGCAAGAGTTGGATTGAGAAGCCCATCGTTCATTTCCTGGCTGAATTGCTCCTCAGTAAATAGTTCTTTAATATCCGTTCCCTATGACATCCGTAAAGAAACTCATAAGAGAATATCGCACGCTAGATGAGATTCGTGAGCGCAAGGACGAACTGCTCGACGAACTTCAGCAGGACAACACCAAGATGTCCACCATGTGGAATCAGGTGTTCCTGAAGCGAGAGAACAACACCAAGACCGACTATATTGCCAGCATTGTGAGCAATGGTATTGTGGCTTTCGATGCCATCATACTCATCCGCAAGCTGATGAAGGGTTACGGATTCTTGTTTGGGAATAAGAAGAAAAAACAAAAGAATTGGATATCGGTAGGAAGTTGTTGGTTCACCTTTTCATGAAGACCCACATCGTGGCACATATGTATGAGCAAAGTACGCTTTGCCCCTACCCTTCGCGCAAAGGCGATGGCATCATCCACCAGCTGATGTGAATGATGCGGTTTGATAAAGCGCAAAGCATTCACCACCAGTAACTCCGTACCCTCCAGATAAGGATACTCCGACTCATGGATGGTCTTCATATCCGTGATATAAGTCAGTGGTCCGATACGATAGCCTAAAATAGGCAGCTTACCATGCATCACCTCAAAAGGCATGATGTCCAGATCACCAATACGCAACTGCTGATGCGGGTGAATCTCATGCAGGCCGATGGCAGGCACACC